>JADMII010000010.1 GCA_015478665.1 Dehalococcoidia bacterium | reverse complement strand
TGAGAGGACAAAATCACAGAACAGTTAGTGAGGACAGAATCTCGGAACACCAACAATCCACGCCGGGCGGCGTATCCCCTTGCGCGAGCATTGCATACCATTCTCCGTACCACCGGCGGCGGGCGATGGCCGAGCGTCGTTCGCGGCGCTGTCGAGCGAGCGGAGAGCGATGATGAGCAGAATCAAGTTCGGTACCTTCCTGGCGCCCCACCACCCGCTGGGTGAGCATCCGGCGCTGCAGTTCCAGCGGGACCTGGACTTCGCGGCGCACCTCGACCGGCTCGGGCTCGATGAGTTTTGGTGCGGCGAGCACCATTCGTCGGGATGGGAGATGATCGCCTCGCCGGAGATGTTCCTGGCAGCGGCGGGCCAGCGCACGCACCGGATCATGCTCGGCACGGGGGTCGTTTCGCTGCCGTACCATCACCCGTTCAATGTCGCACAGCGCATCGCGCAGCTCGACCAGATGACGGGCGGACGCGCGATGTTCGGCTCCGGGCCGGGGGCGCTGCCGTCGGACGCACACACGCTGGGCATCGACCCGATGGTGCAGCGCGACCGTCAGGACGAGGCGCTGGGGGTGATCATCCGGCTGTTGCGGGGCGAAGAGCGCTTCAGCTACGACAGCGACTGGTTCACGCTGCGCGACGCCCAGTTGCAGATCCTGCCGCTGCAGGAAGAGCTGCCGATGGCGACGGCGTCATCGATCAGTCCTTCGGGCATGAAGATCGCCGGCAAGTACGGCATCGGCGTGCTCTCGATCGCGTCGACGTCGGCCGAGGGCCTGCAGGCGCTGCCGACGCAGTGGTCGTTCGCCGAGGGGGCGGCTGCGCAGCACGGCACGAGCGTCGACCGGAAGCACTGGCGGGTACTGATGAGCTGGCATCTGGCGGAGTCGCGGAAGCAGGCCGAGGCGGAGGCGAAAGACGGGCTGCAGCGTTGGCACAACGAGTACAACGTCGACGTGCTCGGCCGGCCAGGCGCGACGCGCGTCGAGGACGCCGACGAGTTGCTGGCGCAGACGGCGGGCCGCGGCGCGACGGGCGCCGGTGCGGCGGTGATCGGCACGCCGGACGAGCTGGTGACGGCGATCCGCAACCTGCAGGAGGTGACGGGCGGCTTCGGCGTGGTCCTGGGCTTCGCGCACGACTGGGCGGACCGGGCGGCGACGCTACGCTCGTGGGAGTTGCTCGCGCGCTTCGTCGTGCCGGAGGTCAACGGCTACTCCCACGGCCAGCAGCGCTCGGCGGCGTATGTCGCCGAGAACAAGAAGGAGCTGATGGCCGGCGCATCGGCGGCGGTGCTGGCGAAGATCACGGCCGACCCGCGGGCCGCCGCGGCGATGGCGGTGACGATGCAGCAGGCGCAGGCGGAGGCGCAGGGCGGCGGCTTCCGGCCGGGCGCGGCGCCCACGGGCGACGAGAGCTGATGATGTCCGAAGCAGCGAGCGTGGGCGGGACCGCGGGCGTCGCGGTCGAAGCGGCGCGCCGCGTGTTCGGCGCCGGGGCGGCGGCCGGCGAGCCACGCAAGCTTGCAGGTGGGGCGATGCACGACTCCTGGGCGCTCGGCGTGACGGGCGCGGGCGGCGGGCGCGAGGTCGTCGTCCGGGTGAGTCCCGCGGGCCGCGCCGACCACGAGAAGACGCGGCGGGAGTTCGAGGTGCTGCGGGTGGCCTTCGCGCGCGGCGTGCGGTGCCCGGAGCCGATCGCCGTCGGCGCCTGCGAGGGCGGCGAGGACTATCTCGTGATGGCGCTCGTCGCCGGCGATACGAACCCGCGGCGGTTGGTGACGTCACCTGAGTTCGCGACCGCGCGCGTCCGGATGATCGCGCAGCTCGCCGAGGATCTCGCGCGGATCCACGCGATCGCGCCCGGCGACGTGGCGGCGGCGCCGAACATGCGCGGCCCTGAGGGCGACGCCGACCCGCTCGTGTACATGCGCCGCGCGACGGAGGAGATGTACCGGGCGTTCCTGCTCGACCCGCATCCGGCGCTCGAATGGGCGTTCCGCTGGATCGACCGGGAGATCGCCGCCATCGCACGGTCGGTGTATCGGCCGTGCGTCGTGCATGGCGACTTCCGCATCGGCAACATGCTGTACGACACGGAAGGCCTGACGTCGGTGCTGGACTGGGAAGGGACGCACGTCGGTGAGCCTGAGGAGGACGTGTCGTGGCTCTGCACGCGGGTATGGCGCTTCGGGGCGAACGCGCTGGAGGCGGGCGGCATCGCCTCGCGCGAGGCGTGGCTGCAGGCGTACGAGCGGGCGAGTGGTCGCGCGCTCGACCGGCGGCGGGTGGCCGTATGGGAGGTGCTGCAGAACATCCGCTGGTGCCAGATCACGATGATGCAAGCGCGGGCGCATCTCGACGGGCAGACGGAGAGCCACGAGCTGGCGGCGATCGGCCGGCGGACGGCGGAGACGGAGCTCGAGGTGCTGCGACTGTGCGGTGTCGCGGAGCGGGTGCCAGGTGCAGGATAGGCCGACGGCGATTGAGCTGCTCGACGCGCTGGCGGCGTTCATGCGCGACCGGCAGGCGCATGCGCGAGACCGTTGGGAGCGCTTTCAGTTCCAGGTTGCGGCGAACTCGCTCGGCATCGTCAGCCGCGAGCTGGCGATGGAGGACGGCTTCCGGCGCGAGGAGTGGCGTGGGCTCGACGGTCTGCTCGGCGCCGAGCCGATGCCGGAAGGGCAGGGCGCGTTCGCGGCGGCGCTGGGCGAACGCAACGAGCGGCTCGTCGAGCGCATTCGGGCGGGCGCCTTCGATGCGGACGATGCGACGTTGCTGCGACATCTGTGGGGGACGGTGCTGAACAAGGTGAAGATCGCCAGCCCGCACGAAGCGCGCGGTGATGGCGGTCGGCCGCCGGAGGTCGCGTGAACGGCAGATTCGGTTCCCGCGTCTCCCCGCGGCCTCTGGCTTCCGACCTGCGTCACGTCTCAGCGCGGAGCGTCGGCGCCGAAGCCGTCCTCGCAGGCCCCGCTTCCGGCATCCGCCGCCTACCTCTTGCCGGGTCGCGTGTGCGAGGGGCGTCCGTATACTGATGCAGAGACACGAGCGGAGGCGGTGGTATGTTGAGCGCGCTGGTCGGGTCGGTGCGGCGCAACCATGCGCTGGAGCACGCGACGATCTCGGTGCTGCTGGCGAAAATCGGGCACGACATCCGCGTGGTCGGCCGGGCGACGCGCGACGGCTACTACCTGTACGCGGACATCCCGCAAGAGTTGCTCGACGCGTCGACGCACGAGGCGCTGGCGCGGCTGAAGTCGGGCGAGGGCTACCTGGCGGTGTCGTCGCTGTGCGGCACGAACATCGCGGTGGCCGGCGCGCTTGCGGGGGTGATGTCGGTGGCGACGATGGGGCGGTCGCGGAAGATGGAGAACCTGCCGAACGTGATTCTGGCGGCGATGGTGTCGATCATCGCCGCGCAGCCGCTGGGCCGTGCCGTGCAGAAGTATCTGACCACGAGCGCGGACCTCGATGACACGACGATCGTCGGCATCAAGCATGGCGGCCGGGGCGGCAGCCGGTTCTACAAGGTGCAGACGGCGCGCGGCAGGTAACAACTGCGGCGGGCGTCCCGGTGAGGCCCGGGCGCCGGGCGGCCGGCGCGCTTCGTCGACTACTACACGTCGCTGCCATGCTCAGCGAAATCCTGCGCGTGGGCTGCTCCGCACAGCGATCACGGCTCGCCTCGCCGGTGGCTCAACGCATCAGACGGTGGCGTGGAATTGCAGGACGCGCTCGTTTGGCACGACCGCGACCTTCGAGAATCCTGCGGCGCGCAACCGTTGTTCGACCGTCTCGGGCGGCACGGCCACGCAGATGTCGTCGGCGTGCAGCTCGCGCCACGGGGGAGTGTCGAAGCTATCGACGCCGGCGAAGACGCCGCCGGGGCGCAGGACGCGGCGCACTTCGCCGAAGAGTTGGTCCTGCAGTTGGGGCGTGGGCACGTGATGGAGCATGACGAACGACAGCGCGGAGTCGAAATGGTCATCGGGGAAGGGCAGCGCGGTGGCATCGGCCTCGACGACGGTGACGTTGGTGCCGGCCATGCGCTGCTTCAGCCGCGCCGCAAGCAGGGGGTCGACTTCGACAGCGGTGAGCCGGGGAACGAGGTGCATGAGGATGTCGGTGGTGCGGCCGGGGCCCGGCCCGACCTCGAGGGCGTGATCGCCGAGGATGATGCTGTCGGTGGCGGCGGGGATGAGCCACTTCCGCAGGCCGTCGGCCCATTCGTCGCTGCTGCAGAGCTTGAGGTGCGCCTCGTTCATACTGGCCTCCTGTGCGGCCATCATAGCATCGGCGATGCGTTGCGGGCGTTGCGCGGCGGCGCATCGGTGGCCGTGCAGCCGCACACCGTACAGCGCGGATCTGCGGGTTGATGCGCGGCGCGTCGTCGGGCGCGTCGGTGGTTGTACAGCCGTACACCGTACAGCCGTACAATGGTGCGCAGGATTCCGCGCCGGCGCGCGGGATGTGCGAGCCCCCGTAGCTCAGTGGACAGAGCACCGGACTTCTAATCCGACGGTCGCAGGTTCGAATCCTGCCGGGGGTGCCACAACACCTTTGTCTCTAAACCGCGTTCTTGAAGCTAACTTGCTTGTTCGGTCAATTGCTTCGTGCGTTGGACTTCCTCGACTGATGCGTCCTTCGTCAGCGTAGAAGTCCATCCGTGCTTACTGGCTCTTCTTCTTGCCGCTTACGCCTCCTTTCTTGGGTCGATTCCCCAAGGTGCGTGCTTCCGCTGAGGCCGGAATGCCCATCTGTCGATGAACATCGTGGGCTGCTGCCTCGATGACCTCTGACACCCACGTCTTCATGTCTTTGCCCGCGAGTGTCGCGGCGACCTTAGCCTTCCGATGAGCGTGCGGCTCCACTTGAATGAGCTTGGGCGTATTGCCATCCGGCTTCGAGAATGCCAAGTGCGCCTCCTTCCTCTGGTCGTTACAACAACATAAACAACCTAAGGTGTGAAACGCAACCCCATCCGAAGAACTCTAGAAGGACAGCCACGAGGAAAGTTAGGCCGCGCGGTGCCTGTCGAGCGCCACCGCGCCTTCGAAGTCAAGCCATGCCACGAGGGTTACCAACGTCGCCTCGAATTGAACCTTGGTGCTCAAATGATGGAGCCATCGGAACGGCTCCGCAGTCAGACCATCGCCGGTATCCATTGGGATGGCGTACCCGCCAAAGTCGTGTTCACGGCAAGAGGCTTGGATGCATGAGACTCCAACGACGGTTGGCAGAAGGTGGATTGTGTCCGCAACGTCTCCGCACTCATCGCACAGGAGTCGCCCGCTATCAACGTTGGCGAACGGGTGATGCTTCGCTGCAAAGAGCGCGGGGACATCATCGGGCAATGTGTTGAAGTTTGCGTCTCCACGCCGTTCCCGCAGGGCGCGTTCAGTCTCAAACCGCGTGACGATGCGCCCACCGTGTGTCGGGCATTCGGGATACAGCTCAAGGTTGTGCATCGTGGTCACCTCCGTGGTTCTGTGGAATCGAGTTGCAAGGCTGCACGTGATTGGATGCTTTCTGCCAACTATATAAATCACGGGTTGGCAGAACCTTACGGTTCTTCTGCCAGTTCAACTACGGGGCGGTAGAAAACAAACGGTGCCCCATTGTTTCTGCCAACGGGCGATACAGTAGGCTGGCGGAAACATCTACATCCGCCGTCGATACCGGAAGGGGTCTCCCCGCTTTCCCTCACCCAGTTTCTCCGCAATGTCCTCGTCTTCAAGTTGCTTGAAGGCGGTCTGTGCCGAACCACGACGGATGCTCCCGCTTGCGACTTCATCGAGTGTAATCTCACCTCTGTCCTCGAACCCCTCGATGATTGCCTCTCTCGCCTGTAGAACCGCCCATGACGCGCCTTCGCCTAGGAGCCTGTCCATTTATTGACAGGAACAGGTAAGCGCATGATCATTTGGACATGCGACCTTACCATCGACACACACCCGACCAAGCCTTTCTGTTACCCGCCTCGCTGACGGAGGTCATCAGCCCCCAGGACCCCGTGTACGTCGTGCGGCGCGTGGTGACTCAGCTGGATCTCAGCCGCATCCACGCGTCCTACCGCGCGGAGCGGGGGCGGCCGCCGTTTCACCCGGAAGCGATGGTCGGCCTGCTGCTCTACGGCGCCTGCCGCGGGATCTACTCCTCGCGCCGGCTGCAGGCCGCCTGCTGCGACAACGTCAGTTTCCTCTACCTCACGGACTGGGCCCGCCCCGACTTCCGCACCATCTCCACCTTCCGCAAGCGCTTCCAGGACGAGTTGCAGGGGCTGTTCAGCCAGGTTCTGGAGCTCTGCCGCGAGGCGGGGCTGGTACGGCTCGGCCATGTCGCACTGGATGGGACGAAGGTGCGCGCCAACGCCTCCAAGCACAAGGCGATGAGCTACGGGCGGCTCCTGGCGAAGCGCACATCGCTGGAGGAGCAGGTCGCGGGCTGGTTTCAGCGCGCCGATGAGGAAGACGCCGAGGAGGACGAGGAACACGGCCCGGACGACGACGGCTTCAGCCTGCCGGAGGGCTGGGAGGAGACGCTGAAGCGGCTGCACAAGGTGGAGACCGCGCAGGCGCGGCTGGAAGAGGAGGCGAGGGAGAAGGTGACGCGTGCCGGGCAGGATCCCGCCGCGGCGACGGTGCATCCCAAAGCGCAGACCAACTTCACGGACGCGGAATCACGCATCATGCACACGCCGGACGGCTTCCAGCAGTGCTACAACGCGCAGATCGCGGTGGACGCTGAGAGCCAGATCATCGTCGCGTGCGAAGTCTCGCACGCACCGCCGGACGTCCAGCGCCTGCGGCCAATGCTGCAGCAGATCATCGATCGCCATGGCCGCGCGCCGAAGGAACTGAGCGCCGACGCCGGCTATGCTTCCGAGGGCAACTTTGCGGCGCTGGACGAGGCGGGTGTCTACGCCGTGATCGCACTCAGACGCTACCGTCGTGATGAGCCTCCTGACGCCGACCCTGCGCCCGCCCGCTCCAGCAACCGCTGGCCGCATCGCAACCGGATGCGGGAGCGCCTGCGCAGCCGGGAGGGCAAGGAGAAGTACAAGCTCAGGAAGCAGACAGTGGAGCCCGTCATCGGTCAGGCGAAGTTTGCGCGCGGCTTCCGTCAGTTCCTAAGGCGTGGCGGAGACGCGGTGAGCGCCGAGTGGAGTCTGGTGTGTACCGCCAGCAACCTGCTCAAGCTCGGCAAGGTCTGGGCGGCCGCCTGAGGCTGCCGCGAGCTGCCTCATCCGAACGATCACGCAGCTCGCGCGTCAAGCCAGACCACTTCGCATCCCGCGCGGCATGTTCCACTAAAGGGACAGGCTCCTAGCACTCGATACTTCCCGTCCGTCAACTCAATGGTCAGTTGCTCCGGGGTTTGCTCCCCGTAGCGTCCGATTGCCTCGATGATTCGCACCCTCGTACTATCGTCGGCCTCCTTCTCTGGCACGCGCTTGATGCGAGCGATGATGTCCGCCGACGCGGCGTACGCCAGACTGCCGACAGCGGCATCAACAAGGTTGCCGCCCGCTTTGCGCTCGTGAATGACGGCGACTACCGCGATTCCCTGTGCAGCTACATCACGCAGAAGGTTACAGGCGTTCGTCACTTCGCCAGCCGAATTGGAGTCATCACCACGTAACCCCGCCAGACCGCCCACTGTATCGACCACGAGCAACCGAGCCGAGTTGCGGACGCAGAGTTCACGTCCGACCTCCACCCAGTCGCGCCACGTCATGCCGAGTCCCGCAGCGCGTCCTATCGAAATCAAGTCCTCCCTGTTCGTTAGGTTGGTTCGCGTCAGAAGTTGGCGGAACGTACTGTCGTATTCTTCCGTGATGTAGACAACAGGCGTGCGTTGGGTGTCGTGACCTAGAAATGGCTTCCCGCCCAGTACGGCATCTAGCATGTAGCCGATGAATGTGGACTTTCCGGCGAACTTCGCTTTTCCGACGATTTCCGTGAGCGCACCCACAGCCACATAACCGGGCAACAGCCAGTCCACCTTCTCCGGTGTGGCTTCGCATAGCTCTTTCGCCGTCCTCGCCTTTGCGATTACCTCTTCCAACCTATGGCTAGAAGCGGATGGCTCGCTGGAGTGGCCGGAACCATTGCGGTAGAACTCGGTCGCGGTGGACAGCACCTTGTCAATCTGAATCTCGCCGTAGGTCATGCCCGCACTGTTGTGTCGCTCGTCCCACTTGTCACGAAACAACCCAGACGCGCGAAACAACCTGTCAATCTGTTCCGCATCTCCGCCAGTCCAGAACGCCAGAGAGCCAACTAAAGCTAAGTCAGCCTCCGACTGGGATGGATAGGCAGCCTCCCAATTGCCTTCATAGAGGCCGGTGAACCATTCGCCGTTCGCCGCGTCGGTAGCCTTGTGAATGAGCTTCTCATCAGCGAGTCCGCTTGTGTGCGGCGTAGTGCCATTCGTCCGCGTCGTGGGCCTCACACCCACCGTGTGATACAGACCGCTCGATTTGAACTCCTCGACCGTGTATCGACGCGATGGCTTGAACAGCACCGTCCTAACGGGTTGTGGGTTCTTCACGTCTTTGTGGTTGAGGGTGTATGGGACTCGAAGGATTCGCGCCATATCACCGACCGAATCGAGAGGCTTAGTCGCCCGCCCATCAAGCCATCCTCTGATGCCATCCATCGAGGCTTTTGCGTCTTCACGTGAAATCGTCTCGCTGAACTTGAGGAGCCAGTACGCGTGATAGCCGTTGCCGCTATCGACAACGATGGAAGGACGTACTGGCATACTGTTGAGCGAGAGGAGTGCCTCCGCCTTGCCACCCCGGAAGCACTTCGCATCCACGTCTGCCCACAGTGTCGTAATCTGACCGGTGTGCTCCGCGTCACCGAAGCGGCCAACACGCGGCACGACGCCAAAGTAGACATCGTTCTTGTCTTGGAGCTTGCTGGCTATCTCGACAACCTTGCTGGCTCGCACCCATTTCTGGTCGAACCGCTTTCCGTCTACCGGTTTGTAGCGCAACTCGATTAGCTCTAGGTCATCGAGGTGGAAGAACAGTTCATCGAAGAAGTCTTCCGCCGCCGCTCTTCGGACTTTTTCCTTGCTGAGTTTGCCGTAGGACATCGTTCGGCCTCCTGAGCCTCTCCCGGTGAGACTGCCGGGGCGTGACCGGCGGTGCACCCATCGGCCTGACCTCGCCTAGGTCGCGACCGGCCACTGTGTAAACGAGAACCGCGTACGGTAAGAGTCTCGGCACAAACCCGTACCCGGCGAAGCGCCCGTTCCCTTAGACCGCGCGGCGAACACCCCCACGCACGAGCCATCCGGCGCACACGGAGCTATGTGGCGGTTGTAAGGGAGTAGTGGAAGCCACGCGCGGCGACCGGGAGAGCCGGGGCAGACGGACTAACTCCGCGACGACAACCGCCGGTAACGGACGGGAACGCGCCGTTAAGGTCTCCGTGGGCGTGTAGGGGCGTTCATCGTGGGTGGCTTCCGGGCGTCACATTATGCGGTTCGTCAGATTCGGTATCCCTCGCGCACGCGGGCCGTAGGGGTGCCGTCGTGGCGTGGCTTCCGCGCGTCACACGACGCCGTTGACGCCTCACACCTGATAGGCCCATACGCGCCTCGCCGACCGCACGACGGCCCCGCCCCTCACAACGGTCGGCTCTCAATTCGTGAGCGGCCAGCGGCCACCGACCTCTATCTTCGGGTCATCCGTGTTCGCCTTCACCGGCACATCGACCGTGTAGTACGACTCGTTGACCGCCCGTATCTCCACGGCGATGGTCGTACCTATCGTTCTAGTCAGAGATGAGGGCGGCTGGAACAGGGCTGTGGATTACGTTCGCGGCATAGTTGTAGGCTTCCAGTTCAAGCGAACGTGCCCAACTTCTGCACGCATCTCTCTTGTCCTCACGAACTTCTGGAATGAACCTTTGCTCAAAGACGGTGGAGAACGCGCGTATCGTCACACCTGATGGCAAATGCAATCCACGATGCGTGTAGACGAGCAGCTTCCATGTGTGCTCGGTGCTCTTCAACCTGCTTTGGAACTCCGTGTTGGCGCGCCCGTCGAGTATCGAGTTGATAACGAACGCAGGTGTTGACAACACCAACGAACCAACCAGTGCGCCTAACGGGTTGCCGCCTAGGCGCATGACCCTAGGCACCCGAAAATGGAACGTCTTCTTCATCTTCGGCGATGAAGAAAGAAGGCCCAACTCTCGCGCCGATGCAAGTAGTATCTGTAGTTCGTTTGCCTCGTACCACTCCCCACAACCGCCGCAATTCACGACGTTGGCAGGAAGTTCTGCGCCGCAGTGGAGACAGGCGCGCGTCACAGTCGCGGAAGGGAAGACAACTTTCGCCAGACTCACTCGCGTTCTCCCTTCAAGTCCCAGAGTCTTCATGTCGGTCGGACAAAGCCACAGCCGCGTGAGCCGCTCAAATCAGTGTCGGCTGTGTGCCTCTGATGCTGAACCCGTTTTGGGCTAAACCTGTCTCAGGTTCTATCCATGTGCCATGCGTTGCGAAGCGGCACGAGAGATGGAACGTTGACCCGCTCGGTATTCACCGAGGACTACCGGAGGTTCCGAGACCTTCTCGTCGAGACCCGAAAGCGGGCGGGCATGACTCAAGCGGAACTCGCCGTGGTGCTCGCCCGTCCGCAGAGCTACGTGTCGAAGTACGAGCGAGGGGAGCGCCGGATTGATGTCATAGAACTACTCGACATCACGGCGGCTCTCAGCATTGACCCTGCGAACTTCGTACGTCGATTGCACCGCATCCGTGGCGGCAAGGTGCGCCGTTCGTGACGCAGGTACCCGTTCGAACAACTGCGGCGTGCCCTCAATGTCGCTTGAGCACTTGATGACTTACCTTCCCGGCAGCGAGGAAGGTTCTTAGGTCGGTGGCGCGGTTAGCAAATATGAAGTCCTCAAAGCACTCTTCGCCCGGATGCTGTGCCCCTCGGACTCGGCGAAGACAGTGCCGGTTGTCGATGTCGAATCCGAAGTCGAAGAACTTTCCTTCGATAGGGTCGAGGAACTCCTTCATCTCTTGCGACGTGAACAACAGCGAGCGGTGAACCCACCACTTCGACGGCGTTGATTTGTCTAAGGCTTTGCCATCGGGAAGCGGGTACAGCCCGAAGAGCACGTAGAAGTCCGCTGCGTTCGTCTGCCACTCGAAGTTATTGAACCAGAAGTAGTGCGTGAATCGCTTCCGCGCCCGCGATGTCTTCGCGGGGACTCCACTGTACGAGCGAGAACTCTTCACTTGGATGGTCGCAGCACGATGGGACTCTGACGAATGCGCTATCAAGTCCCACCCTTTGTTCTGGCGGCCTAGTGGGATGCTTATCGCGTAGCCGTCCTTCTTCGGGAGCACCTCTTGAAGTTGCTGCGCGACTGCGTATTCCGAGTAGGGAAGCGTAAACATAGGTTCCAAGACGAAGACCTCCGGCCCTACATCTTACTGTCGTCTGTCACCTCATCCTGTCCCTCAACGGTGGGAACATCTCGCTAGAGGCGCTGTCAGGCGGCTATGCGGTCTAACTGCCCAGAGTGGGCCTGACTTCTGGCTCGCCTATGGCCGCGAACGTGTGGTCGAGCCGCCATACGAGTTGCTGGCTGACCGATTGTCCGTCCGCCGACGTGTAGGAGCACTCTGCCAACCCGACGTAGCAGTCGCGATTCAAATCAGCCATCGCCGCCGCGCCGACGAGGAGGTCATCAGTAGCAGCGTGTTCGAGCAGCCATTCCCGCGTGAGAGCCAAGACTTTCTCGCAAACGCGGTTCGTCTGGCCTGTCGTCATACCGTGAATACGTCGCACCATGTGACCGCACCTCCCACACCCTTTGCGACTCTGAGCGCCGTTAGGGGCGTTCCATTTTTCTGCGGATTTTTTCTCGGCGACAACAGACAGCCTTAACTACTCACTTGGGTGAAGTCGTTTGGGGCCACCGCCGAAGGGGTTAAACCTTGTGCTGCGAGTCCTGCTCTTCGACGGCCTCTTTCCTCTTGTGCCGCCCGAACACACAGAAGTCGGCGTCATACTCCACCGGGATGAACCGGCGGCAATTCGGACAGAGGACATCGCCGCCCGCGTTCGTGACCGGCGGTTCGTTCATCAGTACTCCTCCGTTTCAAGCGGCGCGAACCATTCAAGTCCGCCCCATCCATTCTGCATGAACTCCACATGCACCCCGCCGAGCCGACCGCACTCCGCCTCGGCACGCCGGAACATATTGCCGTCCGCCGCGAGAACGGACAGTCCATCCTCTGTGTGGATGAGTACCTGCACGATGCTGCCACAGTCGATGATGCCAGTGATGATGCCGGTCTCAACGTTTTCGCTTACCACTTGTCACCCCTCCCGGTTGACTCGAACAGCTTCGGCTGTCGCGTTGAGGCAACACGCTCACGTCGCTCTCGGTTCAACTCACCGGGCGTTCTCTTGTCGCGGGTCACGATGTCGATGATGCGCGCCGTACACTGGCCGTTCCAACGGCGGCGGAGTGGTATCGGCAGCGGCTTGTGTCCGTGGCATTCGCACGCACAGCCGTTCAAGCTGAGGTCTTGTTGGCACGGACACTGCCGCCAAGCGTGGGGCGGGGGCGCAACTTCCTGCGGGTCAATCGCCCATCCATTCAGTCGCGCGCGATAGCGCGGCGTCCCGAAGGAGGGTCTTGGAAGAGCGCCGGTTGAGTTCTGCATGTGTCCTCCTAGATTCGCGCCGGTCATCGACGTGCGGAACCCGGAGGAACGACAAACGGCCATTGAGGCCGTCACGCCACGATTTGCTCCGCCGGGAGCCGCATCATTCTTGGCACCGTGCCGTGGCCGGTCGGTTGCCGAGGAGTCGAGGTGGGTCAATCCCCCTCGCGCCTACTCTGGATGCTATTCAGTTGTCCCTCATAGTATCGGCTCGCGCGCCGATTTCCTATCGTCTGCTTGACGGCTCCGGGAAACGCGGTCGGCAGAAGAAACGCTATGGCATCAGAGACCTAAGGTACCTAATTGACCAGATACTCTACTTCCGCGCTAACACGCCCACAATCGCGTCGTAGCGCCGAGAATGGGCATCTCCGGCTATGCGCGCGCCTCCGCGCGGCGGAACCTGCGAGCGCGTGACGTGTGTTCGATGTCAAAACCGGCTCGGACGGGGCTTTCTACGCTGAGGTCACCTCGCCGAGGTCTCGCGTCAGATTCAACCAAAGGCCGAGCAGCGCACGAAATCGTCGGGTCAGCGTGGAAAGCAAACGCTCTGTCGGCTGACGCGGATAGGCGTAGACGCGTGATACTCCGGCAGGTGGCGACCGGGCGACGTGCCAACACCTCCTTTTGAGTCCGGCGCTATGGTCGTGGGTTACGGCGGGCCGGTGAGCCGTTCAATCTCGGTGGCTTCAATCCGAACATATAAGAGAGAGAAGGAGAAAGCCCATGACACGCGAGGAACGGGAATCCTACCGAGCTTGGCTAGAGGTCTTGCCCAACTACGAACGGTCGATGGTCACCATGCTAGGTGACGGCCAGTGGCACAGTCAGCAGGACATGGTTGACGCTACCAGCTTCCGGTTCGGCGCGATTATCCACACGCTCAGAAAGAAGGGGTTCGACATTGAGAAGCGCCACCTCGGTGGCACCCTGTGGGAGTACCGGCTAGTTGGTGTGCCGAGTCGCTCCGAGGCTGCGTGAGAGGTCACCGCTCTCAGACGTAGAGAAGCCCCGGTCGGATGCCGGGGCTTCTACGCCTCAACCAGCCGTCAGTTTACGCTAGGTCATCCAAGACATCCATCGAATCCCTCACCTCGCGCTGTGTGGCGTGGAGGTAAATCTGCGTCGTCGTCAGGCTCGAATGCCCAAGCTGTGTCTGAATCTGGTGCAACGGGACGCCACGGTTCACGAGGTAAGTCGCGTAAGCATGTCGGCACATGTGCGGTGTCACGCGGCGTCCGAGTGCGTTGGAAATCTTCCGATGGAACATCTCGTTGATGGCGTTCGGAGCCAGCCGCTCACCACCTTTGCCGACAAATAGCGGCTCATCGTACTCACGTCGTTGCGTCAGCGCACGCAGTTCGGGAATGACGTTCTTGGGGATGATTACCGTCCTATCGCGGTCGCCTTTGCCAGACCTCACTGCCACCGCTCGACCTTCGAGGCTCACATCTCCGACGTTCAATGCCGTCAGTTCCGCTCGCCTCAGGCCCGTCATAATGAACACCTTCACGAGCGCCTTGTCGCGGTCAATTAGAAAACCGTCGCGCTTCATGTAGTACGGCTCCCACTTGTGAAGCAGGTAGTCCACTTGGCTGTCGGTAAGAGTCTCCGGCAGCGTCTTGGGGCGTTTCGGAACGACGAGCTTCTCGGCGGGGTCAGTCGTGATGTAGCCCATATCAACGGCCCACCGGAAGAACGCCTTGATGGCGGTCACTTTATGATGCACCGTTGTCTTCGTGAGAGCAGGGAAGCTCGACTGCCAGTCGGCCAACGCGGCGTAAGTCGGCCAATCCGTGTTGACCATCAGCCGAGAAAGCTGACGAAGTTCGTAGAGGTACTTGCTCTGCGTTTCTACGCTAATGCCACGCCCACCGAGATGCGCCGGATAACGTTCTATCGCTTGTGCCAGATTCACCTTCATGCTCCTTGAGCGGCAGCAAGAAAGCGGAAACTAGAGACTTAGTAGGCTGATTGAGAGCCTGAAACGCCCCCGTAGCTCAGTGGACAGAGCACCGGACTTCTAATCCGACGGTCGCAGGTTCGAATCCTGCCGGGGGTGCCAGACCGTGCGTTGCGGGCCGCGTTGGTCTCCGGGCCTCAACTTCGCATCGCCACGTCCGGCATCGAACATCCAACATCCGGTTGACCGCTTCGATCCGGCGCCCGTAGAATGCCGCGGGTGGCGGTGGACGGAAGGATCCGGTGATGCGGCACATCCGAATACCGGCGTGGCGAGGACTGCGCGACCTCCGGCTTCCGATGCTGGCCGTCGCGGTTCTTTCGCTTTCGGCGCTGGCCTCCGGCGGCGTCTCGTCGTTCCGCAGGACGCAGCCCCCGCCGGCCGACGCCAGTACGATGATGGCGTTCACGTTCGGCGCCGAGAACTCGTGGGTGCGGGTGCAGAACATTGGCGCGAGCGACGCGACGGTGACTGTGACCTACTACAGCGAGTCCGGCGCGCAGCTGGCGCAGGACGCCTGCCCATCGGCCGGCTGTCCGCCGATCGGCCCCGGGCAGGGTTGGACGTTCTTCCAGGCGAACCAGCCGCAGCTGCCGCAGGGATATCGCGGCTCCGCGGTGATCGAGAGCGACCAGCCGATCGTCGCGTTGCAGGCGAAAGACGTCCGCCGAAACGGCGCCTTCATGGTCGATGGCAACACGACGACGCTGAACGCCGGCTCGGCGAAGATGTACCTGCCGCTCATCGCCAACAAGGACGGCGCCCAGCGCGACTGGAACGGCCGCTTCGCGGTGCAGAATCTGAGCGACAGCGTAACGGCCTGCGTCACCATCACCTATCTCAGCAACTACACCGACGGCGAGATCGCCTGGGATCCGTATCGCCTCGGCACGAGCGGCGCGAGGCAGCCCGGCTGCCCGAACGGCGGCCGGCCGCTGGCGCCGCGAGCGACGCTCTTCCGCGACCCCGACAGCTTCGGCGTGCCGGCCGGCTTCACCGGCTCCGTCCGCATCGAGACGTCGACCAACGCCGCCGGCGTTCCCGCTGACAAGCAGCTGTTGACGGCGACGGCCGACACGTGGAACAGCATCTACAATCCGTTCAGCTCGTATCGCGCGCTCGACGACAGCCAGATGAGTACGACGGTGTTGCTGCCGCTCGTCGACCGGCAGGTGGGGCCGTTCAACGGCTTCAGCACACACTTCCAGATCGAGAACAAGGACCCGAGCCGGCCGGCGCAGGTGACGATCCGGTTCGAGGGCTTCGACCTGGACCGCGGCAATGCGTTCGTGGCGAAGCAGAACACGCTGACCGTCGCTGGCGCGCGGCTGTGCTTCCAGGAGCGCGACGACTACGCCAACTGCCTGGCGCCCGGCGACGCGCTGCCGCGGAACTTCGTCGGCACCGGACGCATCACGTCGACGCAGCCGATCGGCGTCATCGTCAGCCGCAACACGGCCTTCGCCGACACGTTCACGAACTATGCCGGCTTCACGCCGCAGGACGGCGCGACGCGCGTGCTGCTGCCGGTGCTGAACAAGAACTACGGGCCGTACCAGGGCAAGAACGGCTGGAACTCGTGGTTCCGGGTGCTCGTCGCCGACGGCGGCCAGGCGAACGTGCGCATCCGCTACCTGGGGCTCGACCTGCCCGGCGGCGAGCAGTCGTACACGGTGCGGGCGTTCCGCGAGTTCACCGTCTTCCAGAACCAGGAGGGCATTCTGCCCGATGGCTTCGCCGGCACGGCGATCCTCGAGTCGGACCGGCCGATCGTGGCGCTGGCGAACCTCACGACGGACGTCTTCACCGGCGACGACGACCTGTTGTACAACGGCATCCCGTTGCGCTGATCGAGCCACGACCGCCGGCCCGGTGAGCCGCACCGCTGCGCGCGTGCCGGAGGCCGCGCCCGCGCGCGGGGCGCATCGGCGGGCACCCTGCGGGTACGGGCGTCACCCCCTTGGGGACAGCTCCCGGCGGCGGCTGGCAGGGCGATCCGCTATTCGCAGCGGAGGAAGAGCCGCGTCTGCGTCTACAATAGCCGCATGTCGAACGCCGCTCGCCGACGGCCATCGTCCGCGATGTTCCGCGCGCCCGCCGTGCGCCGCCGGCGACCCCGCACGTCGGCGTGAACGTCGTCTACCTCGCCGACGCGCCGTACATCCACACCCGACGCTGGGTCGAGCACTTCGTCGCCGCGGGCTGGGATGCGCACGTGATCTCGTTTCGGCCGGCGGAGATCGCGGGCGCGACGGTGCACTACGTCGACGGCTTCGAGTGCCTGGGCAAGCCGCGCTACCTGCTCCACGCACCGCGCGTCACGAGCCTGATACGCGAGCTTCGTCCTGACCTTGTGCACGCGCTGCACCTGACGAGTTACGGCTTCCTCGCCGGGCTCTCTGGCGCCCGGCCGTCCATCGTCTCCGTCTGGGGGACGGACATCCTCGAAGCGCCGCGCCTCTCGCCGCTGCACGCCTGGATCACACGCTTCGCGCTCCGGCGCGCGGACATCGTGACGGCGACCGGCGCGCGGCTGGCGACGGCGACGGCGCCGTACATGCCCGCAGGCCGGCGCGTGGTCGTCGTGCCGTACGGCGTCGACCTCGCGCGCTTCCGCCCGCTTCCCCACGAGGCCGACGATCGGATCACCGTCGGCGCAGTCGCGCGCCTGTCGCCGGAAAAGGGCATCGAGCATCTGCTGCGCGCCGTCGCCATGCTCTGTACGCGCGGGGTCGACGTGGCGCTCCTGCTCGTGGGCGACGGGCCGTCGCGCCCGGCGCTCCAGCGGCTCGCGGCGCGCCTCGGCATCTCCGATCGTGTGGAGTTCGCCGGCGATCTGCCGCACGAGCGCGTGCCGCAGGCGCTGCAGCGGATGGACATCTTCGCGATGCCGTCGACGTGGGAGGGCTTCGGCGTCTCGGCGATCGAGGCGAGCGCGATGGAGCTGCCGGTGGTGGCGTCGGACATTCACGGCATCCCGGACGTCGTCGTCGACGGCGTGACGGGCATCCTCGTGCCGCCGGCGGCCCCGCCGGCGCTCGCCGCCGCGGTCGAGCGCTTGGCGCGCGATGCGTCGCTGCGGCGTGCGATGGGGGCCGCGGGACGCGCGTTCGTGGCGGAGCACTATCGCTGGCAGGACAACGCCGCGGCGATGGAGGCGCTGTATGGACAGGCGGTGAGAGGTGCGGTGTAGGTACGAGAGGGGCGCGGGGACGTGCGGGCGATTGGCGGCGGTGTCGGGTGGTGGGCGTTCGAGGTTGGATCTGGGGAGGCGCGGGAGGTCGGTGTCGGTGTTGCGGCGACGTGCGGAGGGCGCCGTCGGCGTATCAGGGCGCCGCACGTCATGCGGCGGCGCTGCTGCATGACGGTCACGGCGACGGGGCCGCGGCCGCAGGGTCGTCCGGGCGCAGCGGCTGCGTGAAGGCGAGGCCGACGTTGCTCAGCTCGCCGCGCAGGTCATCGCCGGCGGGCTTCTTCCCCTGCGTCACCCAGGCGACGAGGTCGTCGAACGACCGCTCGCGCTCCTGTTCGGTGAAGGTGCAGTGGCCGGCACTGCGGATCGCCCGCTGGACGAGCAGATTGCCGCTGCCGGCGGCGTCGACGAGCGCACGGTACGACTGCTCCTGGCTGATCGGCACGAAGAGGTCGCCGGTGCCGTGGATCGTCAGGAGCGGCCGCGCGATCTTCCCCGTCTCGGGGCCGAATTCCGGATAGGTCTTCGGGTCACGGTACGCGGGGTTTGCGGCGACCCGCGCGATGTCGCGGTTGAGCTGCGCCGTGGTGACGCCGTAGCCGTCGTCGATGCGGTACGTCGTCGTCGTGTTGTCGGCGGCCGCGTTCGACGGGCCGGCGTTGCCCGCGGCGTCGACGAGGACGAGGAAGTTGAGCGCGTACTGCGCCGCGAAGCCCTGGCGGAAGAACGGACGTGGGCCGCCGGTCAGGTTCTCGATCACATCGGCGAAGGCGCGCCCCTGCGTCGTCGGGTCCGCCGCCGTGCCGAGCGCCGGCGCGACGACATCTTTGATGCGGGCGCCGAGCGCGTTGGCGCTGCTCGTCACGCCGAGCAGGTCAGTGTTGCTGAAATACGCGGCAAGCGTGCCCCAGCTGAGGAAGTAGTCGAGAATCTCGCGTCCGGCGACGACGCCGCACTCGCTCAGCGCGCCGTCGTAGGCGGTCGGGTACCGCTCGAGCGAGTAGGTGACGACCTGCCCGCCCATCGACTGTCCGTACAGGTACTGACGCTTCGGCGTGCCGACCTTCTGTGCGAAGACGTCGCGCAGGGCGAAGGTATCGCGCGCGCCGACGCCGGGCTCGTAGCCGTTCTGCGAGTAGCTCGACGCTGCCCAGGCGTATCCGCGGTCGATGAGGTACTGCCGGATCGGCGGCGGGTCGGCGGTGAGGGACGGCGAGCTGCCGCGGAATCCGTGAGCGAAGTAGACGACGTCGCCGTTCCACCGCGTCGGCACTTCGATCTTGTACGAGCCGCCGCTGTACGCGCCGTACATCGCCCGCGCGCCGGGGAGCGGCTCGAACTTCGGGTCGGCGACGCTGTAGGTCCGGGTGACGGGGGTCACCGGCAGCGTCTGCGGCGTGGCGATGCTGCGCAGCGCCTGCGACTGCGGCGTGGCGGCGACCTCCGTCGCCGACGGCGTCAGCTGCGCCGCCTGGGCGGGCCGCGCGCCGCGCCGCGGGCCATCGCCGCCAGCGCACGCGGCGGTGAGGAGTGTGACCATGGCGAGGGCGGTAAACGCGGCGAGCGCGCGCCAGTGGCCCGGCCACGGCAACCGCAGCCCGCCGCCGGCGCCGTCAGTGGCGTGTGAGCGAGGCGATGGCGATCCGGGCGACGCCGGAGGACATGCCGAGAGGGGCGAACGACGGCCGATGGTCCGCATGCCTCCTCCGCCTCGCCCCGCGCCGACGCGGAGGTCGTCATCGCCCGTTCCGGTACCCACCAGTGTAGCCCAGCGTCGCCGGCGCCTGCCATGCCGGGCCCGCGCGTGGGGGCCGACGTGCGGGTGATCTGCTATCCGGACACCGCGTGCGGGGTCGACGCAGGGAGTCGACGCATCGTCGTTCGGTGCTGTTCGTCGTTCGGTGTTGTTCAAGGTGATGCTGCCTCTCACGGAGTGACAGCATCGCGGCCCAGGTTCGGAGTGGCAGAATCACCGCCCGTCGACAAGCCCATCTACGCCGTTGCGGCGTCGGCGACGTTCCGGTACCCTGCTTCGGTTATGGACGTAAGCGATCTGATCGAACTGAGCGAGAACAGCGCCATCGAGGCCTTCGGCCCCGGCGATACGGTGCGCGTGAGCGCGAAGGTCGTCGAAGGCGAGCGTGAGCGCACGCAGGTGTTCGAGGGCGTGGTGATCCGCCGCAACAACGGCGGTGCCGGCGCGAATTTCACCGTGCGGCGCATCGCCCACGGCGTCGGCGTCGAGCGCACGTTCAACCTGCACTCGCCGCGGCTGGAAAACGTGAAGGTGATGCGACAGGGTAAGGTGCGCCGCTCGCGCATCTACTACCTGCGCGGTCTCACCGGCAAGGCCGCGCGCATCAAGGAGCGCACGCGCGCCTGAGCCGGCCGGCAGGATGCTGCCTTCCCGTTTTCGCGTCCGCGGACGGCGTCCGCCCCGGCGCGTTCCGCCCCAACGAGCCCCCGCCCGCCGATCGCCGCCTTCACGGAACCGCAGCAGGCGGGCGCGGGCGCGTCGTCGGGACGGGGTCGGGCATGACACGAGAGACGCTCCGCCGGCGTGTCCGTGGCGCTACGATCACGACATGATGGCCACGTCCGACCGCGATGCTTCCGTCGGCGCGCCTGCAGGCGCTGCGGGTGATCTCGTGCTCGATCCGTTCGCAGGCTCCGGCACAAGCGATGCTTCCGTCGGCGCGCCTGCAGGCGCTGCGGGTGGCGGCGTCGCGTCGGCAGTCCGGCTCTACGCCGAAGTTGCGGTCCATACGACGTTCCCGCATCGCCAGGCGTTCAGTTACCTGGTCCCGGACGGCCTCGACGTGCGGGTCGGCTGCGCGGTGTATGTGCCGTTCGGGCGCCGCGTCGTCCAGGGCGTCGTCGTCGAAGTGCACGAGACGCCGGTGTTCTCGCCGCCGGAGAAGATCCGGCCGATCAAGTCGGTCATCGGCACGGCGGCGCTCGTCAGCCCTGAGCGCACCGCCCTCGCGATCTGGATCAGCGAGCGCTACCTGGCGCCGCTGTTTGATGCCGTGGCGCTGATGCTGCCGCCCGGCTTCGAGCGCAAGCCGGTCACCATCGTCCGGCCGCTCGTTGACGCCGCGCAGGTCGACGGCCTCGACCTGACGCCGAGGCAGCGGGAGGCGCTGGCGGCGGTCGCCGCGCACCGCGAGATTGAGATCGACGATCTGCGGGCGGATCTCACGTTCGCCGCCATCGAGGCGCCGCTGTCGCAGCTCGAACAGCGCGGCCTGATCGCCCGCGCGTACGAGCTGGCGCGGCCGCGGATCGCGGCGCGGACGCTGGAGGTGGTGGCGCTCGCCGTGCCGCTGCCGGAGGCGCGCCGCCGCATCGATGCGACGGAGCCGCCGAAGCGCTCGCGGCGCAGCGATGTCGTCGAGCAGCTGCTGCAGAACGGCGCGCTCCCTGTCGCGGCGGCGGCGCGCATCGCCGGCGGGCGCGCGAACCTCGATCGCCTCGTGCGCGCCGGCGTCGTCCGTTACGATCGCAACGCCGACAACGTCGCGCTTGTCGCCGCGCCGCTCGAGGCGGCGGAGGAGGTGCGACGGCTCCGGCGCAGCCGCCGCTCGGTGCAGGCGCATGCGGCCATCGCGGCGCTCGATGCCGGCGCGCGGCCGTTGCCGGAGTTGCGGGCTGAGCTGAGCGTCGACGCCGCCACCGTTCGCTGGCTCACGGACCTCGGCGTGGCGACGGTGCACGCGCGCGCGGTCGAGCGCGACCCGCTCGCGGATCAGGCTGTCGTGCAGCGGCCGCCGGCGGAGCTGCTCGCGGCGCAGGCGACAGCGGCGGCCGCAGTGGCGGCGGCGCTTGATGCGCACGCGCATCGCACCTTCCTGCTCCACGGCGTGACGGGCAGCGGCAAGACGGAGGTCTATCTCGAAGCGCTCGCCCGCTGCATCGCCGACGGCCGCCGGGCGATCGTGCTCGTGCCGGAGATCGCGCTGACGCCGCAGACGCTGCGCCGCTTCCGCGAGCGCTTCGACCGCGTGGCGGTGCTGCACAGCGGCCTCAGCGACGGTGAGCTGTTCGACCAGTGGCACGGCATCGCGCGCGGCGCGTATGACGTGGTGATCGGCGCGCGGTCGGCGGTCTTCGCGCCGCAGCCGGACGTCGGGCTGATCGTCGTCGACGAAGAGCACGAGCCGACGTACAAGCAGTCGGAGGTGATGCCCCGCTACCATGCGCGCGACGTGGCGCTCGAGCTGGCGCGCCTCACATCGGCCGTCGTCGTGCTCGGCAGCGCCACGCCGGACGTGGTCTCGATGGAACGCGCGGACCGCGGCGCCTCGACGTTGCTGACGCTGCCGGACCGGGTGCGGCCGGTGGTCGACGCAGCGGGCGTGGGGCGGCCGGTCGCGTCGCCGGCGATGCCGTCGATCCGCGTCGTCGACCTGCGCGAGGAGTTGCACGCCGGCAACAAGAGCATGTTCAGCCGCGAGTTGCGGGAGGCGGTCGAGGAGGCGGTGGCGCGCGACGAGCAGGTGCTGCTCTTCCTCAACCGGCGCGGGTTGGCCAATCACGTCCAGTGCCGCGACTGCGGCAACGTGCCGTTCTGTCCTTCGTGCAGCCTGGCGCTGACGTTCCATCGCCAGTACGACCGGCTCGTCTGCCATCAGTGCAATCGTCGCGCGGCACTGCCCGCCGCCTGCCGGCAGTGCGGCAGCCCGCGCGTGCGACTGCTGGGCGCCGGCATCGAGAAGGTGGAGGCGGAGGCGGCGCGCGCCTTCCCGCACGCGCGCCTGCTCCGCTGGGATCGCGACGTGACGCGCAGCCGCGGCGCGCACGAGCGGATCCTCGCCCGCTTCCTCGCGCGCGATGCCGACATCCTCATCGGCACGCAGATGGTGGCGAAGAGCCTGGACCTGCCGGCCGTCACCGTCGTCGGCGTGATCAGCGCCGATGTCGGGTTGCATCTGCCGGACTTTCGCGCCGGCGAGCGCGTGTTCCAGCTGATCACGCAGGTCGCCGGCCGGGCGGGTCGCGGCGAGCGGCCGGGGCGTGTCATCGTCCAGACGTATACGCCGGACCACGACGCCGTCGCCGCCGCGGCGCGCTACGACTACGACGGCTTCGTCGCGAGGGAGCTCGACGCGCGCGGGCGTCTGGGCTATCCGCCGTTCGGCCGGCTCACGCGGCTGCTGTTCTCGCACACGAACCTGCGGTTCGCGCGCGAAGAGGCGGCCCGCATGCATCGCGCGGTCGACGAGCGCCGGCGCGAGCTGGGCAGCGAGATCGACGTGCTGCCGGCGGCGCCGGCGTTCTTCGAGCGCGTGCGTGGCCGCTGGCGCTGGCACGTGCTGCTGCGTGGCCGCGACCCGGCGTCGCTGATCCGTGACTTCGTCCTGCCGCCCGGGTGGACGGTCGATGTCGACCCGCTAAACCTGTTGTGAACGCCCGCTGTGGGTGATGCGGGCGGCGGGATGCTGCCACGGTGCCCCAAAGCCAACCACGGCACCCTACAGTCGGCGCGCCGCCTCCAGCGTCCGCCGCAGGTCTTCCGGCAGCGGCGCCTCGAACTCGACGCGCTCGCCCGTGCGTGGATGCGTGAAGGCGATTCGCCGCGCGTGCAGGAACTGGCGCGCGACGAGCGCTGAGGCGTGGCCGTACACCCGGTCGCCGACGATCGGGTGGCCGATGGCGGCGAGATGGACGCGGATCTGGTGCGTGCGGCCGGTCTTCGGGCGCGCTTCGACGAGCGAGACGCCACGGGAGCGCTCGATGAGCGTGTACGCCGTCACCGCCTCACGCCCGCCCTCGACGATCGCCATGCGCTGACGGTTGCGCGGGTCGCGCGCGATCGGCGCATCGATGGTGCCTGCAGGCGGCTGCGGTGTGCCCTCGACAAGCGCGACGTAGGTCTTCTCGACCTGGCGCTCCTTCAGTTGGCCGGCGAGCGCGTTGTGCGTGGCGTCGTTCTTCGCGACGACGATGATGCCTGACGTGTCGCGGTCGAGCCGATGCACGATGCCCGGCCGGATGACGCCGCCGACGCCCGAGAGGTCGTCGCTGTGCGCCAGGACAGCGTTCACAAGCGTCGCGGCGGTGTGGCCCGGCGCCGGATGCACCGTCATGCCAGCCGGCTTGTTGATGACGATCAGGTCGGCGTCCTCGAAGATGACGTCGAGCGGGATCGGCTCTGGCTGCGCTGCGGCGGGCACGGGCGGTGGCAGCTCGACGGTGACACGCTGCCCTGCGTTGAGCCGCAGGCCGGGCTTCGCGCCGGCGCCGTCGACGCGCACGTGGCCGCCATCGATCAGGCGCCGCACGCGCGAGCGCGTCAGCTCGGGCAGGCGCCGGGCGACGAAGACGTCGAGGCGCTCGGCGCTGGCATCGGCGACGAACTCAGTCGTCAGGGGTGGCGTCGGCGCCGGCATCGGGCGGCGGCGGGGAGGTCGCAGCAGCGCGCTCCTTCGCCGCGACGTCCTCCTGGAAGGCGAAGAAGAGCAGCACGACGATGACGCTCGTCGTGATGCTCGCATCGGCGATGTTGAAGGTGGGGAAGCGGCCGACGTGGATGAAGTCCGTCACGGCGCCGACGCGGATGCGGTCGGACAGGTTGCCGATGGCGCCGCCCAGCTGCATGCCCAAGGCGAGGCGGATGATGCCGTGATCCATCGGTGGGTAGACGTAATACAGGAGGATGGCGCCGAGGCCGAGCAGGCTCGTGACGATGAGGAATGACGTCTGTCCCTGCAGGATGCCGAAGGCGGCGCCGCTGTTGAGGACGTGCACGAAGCCAACTTGGCTGCCCACCGGCCACGACTCGTAGAGGCCGAGATGCGAGCGGATCAGCCACTTCGTCAGCTGGTCGAGCGCGATCACGACGGCGGCGACGAAGAAGAAGACGAGGTCGCGGCGCCAGCGGGAGCTGATGCGGGCGGTGAGTGCGGGTCGATGCGGCCAGGCGGTATCGGGGCTGCTCACGCATGCAGGATAGCATGGGCCTCGCCGGGAGTTGGTCGCGGGCGGGCTGCTCTGCGGGCGTCGCGCTGCGGCGGCTGCCGGCACAGCGCCTTCGGCGCCGGACAGCGAGGGGCGCTGCGGCGTCCGGGGACGTGCCGCCGACGGATCACGGTGCAAGCGGCTGCGGCGCTGGACTCAATGCGTTCGCACGACGCCTGCCGCGCCCTCGCCCACGCGATGTTCGATACGCTGCTCGATTCGGGGACCGCCACGCTGTACCGGCACTTCACCGACGGCGCCGACCTCATCGCGGGTCTCCGTCCGACTACCGGCTACGATGGATGTATCGGTTATTGCCGTCTCCGGCCGACGCCATACTCTCGAGATGAAAATCCAGCACAGCGCTCTCGGAGGACCGCGTCGTCCTGCGATGCCACCCGTATGGAACATTTGTCCTCCCCATACCCGGGGCGGCGGTTCGCGTCGCCGCCATTCCGCCGGACGCTGCACGCGTCGCCGCCCCTCCGCATGCCGGCGCGATTCGCCTGCCGGAGCGGCGCGGCGACAGATCGCGTCCGCGCGGCCGATGATGGAACCGGGGAACGAAGCGATCTGTCCCCTCCAACCTGAGTCGGAAGCCAGCGCCCCCCGCCACTGACGCTGGCTTCTGTACGTCCGTTCCGGGGGTGGCGCTCGCTGGTCGCCAGGGCAGTTCAGCCGGAAGGCATCGCCGCCAACGCTGGATGCTCGCGGCCCCCGCCGCACGAGGAACGGTGTGCTTCGAGCGTGCCGCGCCACGGCTCCTGCTCGGCCGCCGGCCGCGGGACGCTCACGCCGTCCGTGCGCTGACGCCGGCCGCCCGCTATCCTCGATCGGCATGCCCATCCGCAACGTCCTCTTCGACCTCGGCGATACGCTCTGGCACTTCCCCGAGCTGCCGCCGACCGACGTCATCCGCGGCGAGACGATGCGCCGCATCAGCGGCCTGCTCGCAGAGTGGGGCGTGCCGTTCGAGGGGCCGATGCGCTTCCTCGGCCGCGAGATCCGGCTCGGCGTCGAGCGCGCCGACCGCGCCGCATACGAGTCGGACTGCGTCAGCCCGGACTTCAATGCGGTGGTGCGCGAGATCGCGGCGGCGAGCGGCCTCGAAATCGACTACGCGCAGGCGTGCCGGCTGTGGGACGCCTGGAACCTCGGCGGCCTGACGCTCGGACGCACGATGTTCGACGACGCCTTCAGCACGCTCGACTGGCTGCGCGAGCGCGGCTGGCGGCTGGGCTGCGTCACCAACCGCGTCTTCGGCGGCTCACGGTTCGACGAAGAGCTGCGCGAGCTGGGGCTCGACGCCTACTTCGAGGCGACGGCCGTCTCCTGCGATGTCGGCTACATGAAGCCGCACCCGCGCATCTTCGAGCACGTCTTCGACGCCATGCGGATCGAACCGCGCGAGACGGCGATGGTCGGCGACTCACTGAAGGCCGACGTGCAGGCGGCCCAGGCGCTCGGCATGACAGCGATCTGGCGGCGCGTCCGCCGGCCCGACCGCCGGCACGAGCCGGAGGAGGTCGGCGAAGGGCCGTCGGGCGGGTTGCGGCCGGCGACGCGCGCCGAGACGGGCCGCGCGCTCGGCGAGTTCGGCGGCGGCGAGGGTGTGACGCCGGACTTCGAGATCTGGCAGCTCGCCGAGCTGAAGGGGCTTCCGATCTTCGGCTGAGCAGTCCGCCGGCCCGGGCGTTGTCCGCCATCTGCTGGCGAATGGCACGCGTGACCATAGCCGCTCGACGACGCGCCGCGCGCCGCTCCTACGGCCGCAGGCCGGCCGGCTGGCGCGGCTCGATCGCCGGGACGGTGAGGATCTCGTCGATCATCCCGTAGTCCCTCGCCTGCTCCGGCGTCATGAAGAAGTCGCGGTCGAAGTCCTTGCGGATGCGCTCGTCCGGCTGGCCCGTATTCTTCGAGACGATGTCCCAGATCAGACTGTTCAGGCGCAGGATCTCGCGCGCCTGGATCTCGATATCCGACGACTGTCCCTGGATGCCGCCACCGGCGATCAGCGCCTGGTGCATGTGCACCGTCGCGTGCGGCATCGCATAGCGCTTGCCCTTCGCACCCGACGAGAGCAGCACGCTGCCCATGCTCGCCGTGACGCCGACGGCGAACGTCGCCACGTCGGCGTGCGCAAGCTCCATCGTGTCGTAGATGGCGAGGCCGGCTTCGATGCTGCCGCCCGGCGAATGGATGTACAGGTTGATGTCCTTCTCCGGATCCTCGCGGTCCAGATAGAGGATCTCGGCGATGATCAGGTTGGCGATCTGGTCGTCGATGGCGCTGCCGAGGAAGACGATGCGCTCCCGGAGCAGCAGCGAGTAGATGTCGAACGCCCGCTCGCCGCGCGGGCTCGTCTCGATGACGGATGGGATGATCATGCGGCTCGTTGCCTCCAGTCCGGCGTGCCGGCGACCGCGCGCGGCGCCGTTCGGGCGATGCGTGCGTAGCGGCGCGCCGGCGTCGTGGCGCGGCGAGCGCCTGGGTCGCGGCCGGCGAACGTCGCCAACACCGGCGCCTGGGCCTGAAGCGAGCCGGCGGTACGCGCGGGAGCTGGCTCGCCCCGCCACTCCGCCGCCTCGTCGCGGCTGGTCACGCCGAGCTTCGTGAGGATTTCCGATACGTGGAACTTCGCGCCGTCGCGGCTGATGCCGAGGGCGCGGCCGATCTCGCCGTTCGAGCGCCCCTCGCGCACGAGCTCGAGCACTTCCCACTGGCGTGGAGTCAGGACATCGGGGTGCGGCGGCCTGCCACGTCTCATCCCTGACAGTCTACGCACCGAAGCGCCGAATTACACTACCCACCCGTTCCCGGAGCGCCGGCGCTGCACGGTGGTCTTCGCGTCGGCCGTCACCGCTCCGTATACTCGCCGGCAGCGATGATGCAGCTTCTCGGCCGCCTGTCCCGCGGGGCGATCGACCTCGTCTTCCCGCCGCAGTGCGCGCTCTGCCAGCGCGGCGGCACGTTGCTCTGCGACGCCTGCGCCGGTGCCTTGCCGGCCGCCGATGGCGGCCGCTGCCCGCGCTGCTGGATGGCATCGCCGCGCAGCCGGCCCTGCCGACACTGCCGCGCATCGCCGCCGGCGTTCGACGGGCTGCGTGCGGCGTACGTGATGGAGGCGGGGGCGCGCCGGCTCGTGCACGAACTGAAGTACGAGGGCATGACCGCGCTCGCCGAGCCGATGGCGCGGTTGATGGCCGCCCATGCGGCGGACGACGATGCCGATCTCATCGTGCCGGTGCCGCTGCATCACAGCCGCGAGCGCTCGCGCGGCTACAACCAGGCGGCGATGCTCGCCGGCTGGCTCGCGCGCCGCTCCGGGCTGCCCCTCGACCGACGGGCGCTACGTCGTGTCCGGAACACGGCGCCGCTGGTGACGACGATGCACCGCGACGAGCGTCTGGCGATCATGCGCGGCGCCTTCGCCGCGGACCTCGAGCGCGTCGACGGACGGCGGCTGCTGCTGGTCGACGACGTCGCCACCACCGGCGCCACGCTCGATGCCTGCGCGGAAGCGCTCCGTGCTTGCGGCGTCGCTGCGGTCCGCTGCCTCGTCTGGGCGCGCGCCGACTGACGTCGGGGTTGATGACCCGCAAGGAATGGGCGATAGTCATACGACCGCGCGGCGCGGACGCACCGCGGGGCAGCGTACGGAAGCGCGGGGCCGATGCTCGGTGAAGGCGAACTCAAGCGCATCGCCGAGGCGGTCCTGGGCGCGAGCCGCGCGGACCAGACGGAAGTCGAAGTCTTCGCGAACGACTCTGCCCTGACGCGCTTCGCCAACAACTACATTCATCAGAACGTCGAGCAGAGCGACGTCGACGTTCGGGTGCGCGCCGTCATCGGCCGGAAGATCGGCGTGGCGTCGACAAACGAACTGTCTGCTGAAGCGCTCGCCCGCGTCGCCGCCCGCGCGCTCGATCTGGCGCAGCACCAGCGGGAGAACGAAGACTTCCGCACGCTGCCGCGGCCGCAGCCGATCGCGCCCGCGGACGCGTTCGTCGAGCGGACGGCCCGCTGCGGCCCGGAGGAGCGCGCGGGCGTCGTCCAGCAGATCTGCGATGCCTCCCTGCGCGCGGCGCTGACGGCGGCGGGCGCCTACCATACGAGCCTGCAGGAGTTCGCCGTCGCCAACTCGCTGGGCGTCTGGGGTTACCACCGGCAGACGCAGGCCGACATCAACACCGTCATCATGTCGGAGACGTCGAGCGGGTACGCCGCGCGCGCCAGCAAGGACGCCGGCGACATCGACGGCGAGGCGATCGCGCAAGAGGCCGTCGATGTGACGCTGCGAGGCGTCAACCCGCGCACGGTCGAGCCGGGCGTGTACGAGGTGCTGCTGACGCCGTACGCGGCGGTCGACCTGCTGGACTTCTTCTCGTACCTCTCCTTCAGCGCGCTGCCGTTCATCGAGAAGCGGAGCTTCCTCTCCGGCCGCATCGGCGAGCGCGTGATGGCAGAGAGCGTGAGCATCTGGGACGACGGCCTGTCGCCGGACGGCATCGCCGAGCCGTTCGACTACGAGGGCGTCCCGAAACAGCACGTCGACCTCATCGACCGCGGCGTGGCGAAGGGCGTCGTCTGGGACAGCTACCTCGCCGGCAAGCAGGGCGGCGACACCCGCTCGACGGGCCACGCGCTCCCCGCAGGCGTCACGTTCGGGCCGATCCCGATGAACATGTTCATGGCGACGGGCGACGCGACGACGGAGGAGATGGTGCGCGATATCAGGCGCGGCCTCATCGTCACCCGCTTCTGGTATACGCGCACCGTGCACCCGCTGAACGTCGTCGTCACGGGCATGACCCGCGATGGCACCTTCCTCGTCGAGGACGGCAGGATCGTCGGCCCGGTGCGCAACATGCGCTTCACGCAGGGCTACCTGGAGGCGCTCAACCACGTTGACGCCATCGGCCGCGAGGCGATGCTGCTGCTCGGCGACCTCGGCGGCGGCGTGCGCCGCATGCCGGCGCTCAAGCTGGGGGAGTGGAACTTCACCGGCATCAGCGAGATGTGAGCGCGCCGATGCGGCTCCCGGCGCACAGCTGAATGTTCACGCTCGAACAGGCGCAGGCGATGGTCCCGAAGGTGCGCGACGAGCTCATGGCGATGCAGGGCTTGAAGCGCGCGATCGATGACCTGCGCATCGGACTCGCGCGGATCGTCGAGAAGGCGACAGGCAACGGACACGTGCGCAGCGAGGACGAGCTCGAACGCCAGCGCCGCCGCGCCGAGGAGCTGGTCCGCCAGCTGAACGAGCGCCTGGCGCGGATCAACGATTGGGGCGTCGAGCTCAAGGGGCTCGACGAGGGCTTGGTCGATTTCCCCGCGGAGCGTGATGGGCGCGTCGTCTACCTGTGCTGGCGGCTCGGTGAAGAGCGCATCGAGTGGTGGCACGAGATCGACGCCGGGTTCGGCGGCCGGCAGCCGCTGTAGCGTCATTCCATCGACATAACAGGGCACGATCGCTCGCCGGAGCCAGGGCGCTGCAGACGGCCGGTTTGGCTCGCTGGCGAGAGATCCGTGCGCCTTCGCTCGCCGTATGCATACCGGGGATTGTTGGAGCGCCGAGGAGGATGCATGCTGAACCGAAGACGCGCGGGCGTCGGTGTCGTGATCGCAGCCACGGTCGTGATGGCGCTCGCGCTGAGCTCCTGTGGCAGCGGCGGCTACTCGGGCGCGACGTCGACGCAGCCGGCGCCGACCGAAGCCGCGGCCGCCGCCCCGTCGGCGATGGCGGGCGCCTCTCCCTCGGCTGGCGCGACCGCAGCCTCGACGGGCGCTGGCGCCAATGGATCGACGCTGCTCGCCCTGCGGGCGGAGAACATCAGCTTCGACAAGACGTCGCTCACGGCGCCGGCCGGCGCGGTGACGATCGCGCTGAACAACCAGGACACCGGCGTCGCGCACAACATCCACCTCTACAGGGGCAGCGATGCCAGCGGCGCATCGCTGGGCATGACGGACGTCGCGATCGGCCCCGGGACGCAGGAACTGAAGGCGGTGCTGATGCCGGGCACGTACTTCTATGAGTGTGACGTCCACCCGGGGCAGATGAAGGGCACCATCACCGTCAGCTGAACGGACGGGCGCGGGCCACGTAGCGCGCCTGTCCTTCGCGCGCCGATCGATGCTGCGCGGCGCCGGCACGTCGTCCGCGTCGGCGTCGGAGCGATGCCGGCCGCCTCCTGATCCCCGGGCTCCGCCGTCCCGTACTCCTTATGCGCGGCCCGAATTGCGCTCGGCTGGGCCGTCCGTGAGAATGACGGGAGCGGCCATCCGGACGATGAAGGCGGTGAAATGGAACGGACTCTGGAAGCGCGCCGTGAGACGATCGCGCGGGCGGACGCCCCGGCAGCGCGCGTCCTCTGCGAGTCGGTCGAATTCGAGACGACGACGGCGCCCGAGTTCATCGACGTCACCGACGACGTGGTGCGGGTCGTCGACCAGTCCGGTGTGCAGTTCGGGCAGGTGACGGTCTTCTCGCAGCACACGACCGCCGCGATCAAGATCAACGAGAACGAGCCCCTGCTCCTGCGTGACCTCGGCCGCCTGCTGCGCCAGTTCGCGCCGCCCGGCTCGTACTATGAGCACAACGACTTCACGCGCCGTACGGTGAACATGAACGAGGACGAGTGTGCGAACGGCCACTCCCACTGCCAGCACCTCTTCCTCGGAACGAGCGAGACGATCCCGATCGTCGATGGGCGCATCTCGCTCGGCCGCTGGCAGCGCGTCTTCTTGATCGAGCTCGACCACCCTCGGCCGCGACGCCTGCTGATCAACGTCGTGGGGATGGCGTAACGGCGCACCCGTGCCCGTCCCGGAATCCGCGTTTCGCCCCGCCACGCAGCAACGCCCGTGTAGCATCGCGCACCGCGCGGGCAATAACCTGCACGCGCTCGAAGGCGCGCTCGCCATCGGCGCCGATGCCATTGAGTGCGACCTCTGGCACTATCACGGGAAGCTGTCCCTGCGGCACGAGCGCAAGCTGCCCGCGCTGCCGATCCTGTACGACCGCTGGTACATCCGCTGGTCGTGGGGCGTGCTCGGCCTGCGCGAGTTGCTGCGCGCGATTGACGGCCGGACGCGCCTCTTCCTGGACATCAAGTCACGCACGCCGCGAGCCGCCGATGCCGTGCTCGATCTCTATCGCGAGAACGCGTCGATGATGCCCGAGACGAGCGTGTCGTCGCACGAGTGGGCGCTGCTCGACCGCCTCGGCCGGGCCAGCACGAGCATGCGCATGTTCTACTCGGTGAAGAACCGCGCCGGGCTCGACGCGCTCCGCCGCCGCGTCCACGAGGCGTATCCGCCGGCCGGCACGTCGATCCGCCATACGCTGCTCTCGGCGGCGGTCGTCGATGAGCTGCACGACGCCGGGCTCGAGGTGTATGCATGGACGGTGAACAACCCGCACCGCGCGCAGGAGCTGATCGGCTGGGGCGTCGACGGCGTCATCGCCGACAATCTCGACGTGCTGAAGGTGGCGCGGGCGGTCGCCGGCGAGCCGTAGCGCGCCCGGTAGCCTCGCCGTTGCCCTCTCCACTGCGTGTCGGGGGAGTATCCCCGCATGGTGCGGCGTCCATCGACGCAGACGCGGCAACGCTGCCCGGGTGACGCCGTCGCCCGCGGAGGTGGCGAAGCTGGTCGCTCCGCGAACGGCGTCTCGGCAGCCGAAGTCACGCCTTCGCGATCAGGTGCACCGCCGTCGCCTTGAACGACGCCACGACCTCCATGCCGGCGTCCAGTCCGAGGTCATCGAGCGAGCGACGCGTGATCTGCGCGACGAGCGGGAATCCGCAGTCCAGCTCGACCCGCGCGGCCGCGCCCGTCGTCGTGATCTGGCGCACGCGCGCCGGAATGCGGTTGCGCATGCTGCTGGCACTCACGTCGACGCGTGTGACGCCCACGTCCTCCGGGCGCAGGCAGACGAGCGCGCGCGCGAAGGCGCCGCCATCGTCGACCGCGTCGATGCGATGCGGACCGGCTTGGAGGACGACGATGCCGCCGGCGCGCGAGGCAACGGTGGCATCGAACATCGTCTGGACGCCGACGAATGCCGCGACCGCCGCGTCGGCCGGTGCGCCGAAGACCTCGGCGGGCGTGCCGGCCTGGCGGATGCGGCCGCCGATGAGCACGGCGACGCGGTCGCCGAGGCGCGCCGCCTCGTCGTGGTCGTGGGTCACCAGCACGGACGTCAGCGGCGTGTCGGCGAGCACGGCCGCCAGGTCTTCGGTCAGCGCTGCGCGCGTCGGCTGGTCGAGCGCGCTAAAGGGCTCGTCGAGCAGCAGCACCTCGGGATCGAGCGCGAAGGCGCGGGCGAGGCTGACGCGCTGCGCCTCGCCGCCGGAGAGCGCGTGCGCGTCGCGGTCGGCCAGAGGCTCGACACCGAACCGGGCGAGCCAGTGCCGTGCGCGCGCACGCCGCTCGCCCTTGCGCACGCCGCGCAGCCGCAAGCCCGCCTCGACGTTCGAGCGGACGCTGCGGTCGAGCAGCAGCGGCTGCTGGAAGACGACGGCCATGCGCCGGCGCAGCGACAGCTCGCGGCCGTGGGCCGGTCCGCCTTCGAACAGCACCTGCCCGGCCGCCGCTCGCTCGAGCAGCGCGAGCTGGAGCAGGAGCGTCGTCTTGCCGGCGCCGTTGGGGCCGATGATCGCCAGCGCCTCGCCAGCCGCGACGTCGAGCGCCGGGACGTCGAGCACGACGTGGCCGGCACGCCGCACGATGACGCCGCGCAGGCTGAGCTTGGGCGCGGACGTCAGTCGCGTCTCCACGACACAGTCGCGGTGGCGGGCATCGCCGGCTCCGGGTCGGCAGCCGGTGCCGCAGACCGGCGCTCACGCCGGATGCCCAGTTGCACCCAGGTGAAGAGAAGGTTCACGGCGATCATCATCCCCAGCAGGATGATGCCGAGCGCGATGGCGGCGCCGAACTCGCCGCGGCTCTGCTCGAGCAGGATCGCGCCCGTCAGCACACGCGTCTGGCCGGCGATGTTGCCGCCGGTCATCACCGATGCGCCGACTTCGGAGATCGCCGCGCCGAAGCCGGCCATCACGGCGGCGAGCAGCGGCAGGCGTACTTCGCGCAGGAGTATCCACAGCATCTGCAGCCGCGAGGCGCCGAGCGCGTACACCTGCAGCCGCAGCCGCGGGTCGAGCGCGGCCAGCGAGGCGGCGGTGAAGCCGGTGATCACGGGCGCGGCGATGATCACCTGCGCGATGACCATCGCCTTCGTCGTGTAGATCCAGCCGAGTTCACCGAGCGGCCCGCTGCGCCAGAGGAGGATCGCCACGAAGAGGCCGATGACGACGGGTGGGAATCCCATGCCGGTGTTGACGAGCGTCAGCGCCAGCAGCCGGCCCGGGAAGCGGCGGAACGCGAGCACCGAGCCGATGCCGACGCCGACGACGAGGCTGATCAGCGTCGCGACGCCGGAGACGTATACGGAACGCAGGGCGATCGAGTAGACCGCGCCGTCGTTGTGCGCGAGCAGGTGGATGGCGCTCTTCAGGCCGTCCCAGAGTAAGTCCATCGCGTGCCTCGATCCCGGTGGTGCGTCCGAACGCGACGGCCGCGTTTCAGCGGGCGGCAGCGGCGGTCGGCGGCGCAGCCGGCGTCAGCGCGCGTGCCGTCGCCGGCTGCGTAGTCGTGCCTGCGGTCGCGGCGCTGGGGCCCGTCGGGTCGGGCTTGCCGGCGTCGGCGAAGAAGAGCGGTTGGCCGAACCTGTCGACGCCGAACTTCGCGATCAGCGCCTGGATGTCTGGGCGTACGATGAACGCCGCGAAGGCGCGGGCCCCGACGGCGTTCAGGTTCGCGTGCTTCGCCGGATTGACGACGATGACATGGTAGACGTTGAGGAGCGCCGGATCGCCCTGGAACAGGATCTGGAGGCCGAGGTTCTTCTTCTGCGACAAGTACGTGCCGCGATCGGAGATGGTGTACGCATTTTTCTGATCCGTCACCTGCAAGGTCGCACCCATGCCCTGGCCCGTCTTCTGGTACCACGACTGGTTTGAGGGGTCGATGTTCAGCGACTTCCAGAGCTTGAGCTCCAGCGCGTTCGTCCCCGAGTCATCCCCGCGGCTGATGAACGTCGCCCGCTTGTCCGCGATCGCCGTCATCGCCGCAGCGGTCGTCTTCGCCGACTTCACGCCCGCCGCGTCGGAAGCGGGGCCGACGATGACGAAGTCATTATGCATGACCAATGCGCGCTCGACGCCCTCGCCGGCGTCGACCATCTTCTTTTCGGCGTCCGGCGAATGGACGAGCAGGACGTCGGCGTTGCCGCTCGTGCCCATGGCGATCGCCTGCCCGGAGCCGACGGCGACGGTCTTGACGGTGTAGCCGCTCTCCTTCTCGAACGCCGGCACGAGGACGTCGAGCACGCCCGTATCCTGCGTGCTCGTCGTCGTGGCGAGGATGAGGTTGCCGCTCGCCCGCGTCGGCGTGGCGACCGGCGCCGGGGAACGCGCGGCGGCGCCGGAGGCGTGCGTCGCTGCGCCGCCGGAGCCGCCGCTACAGGCGGCCAACAGCAGCGCGGCGGCCACGGCGGCGAGGGCCAGGCTGACCCGGAAGCAGGGTTGCATCGTTCACCTCTGGCGCGCATCGTCATCTGCGGCATCGCAGGCCGATATGCTCCGCCGAGCATAACGTACGCGCGTGCGAGGGTCGAGGGCACGTCGTGCGGGTGGAGATGGGCAGTGATGTTGTCAGTCGCCAGGTGGGCAGCGTTTCTGTCAGCCGATGAAGGATGGAATCACGTTGAACCGCACCGGACCGGACGATGCCCGACGTAGATTCGGTCGCTCAGACGTTTGTCGAGGCGCCGCTGTCCGTGAGTAGCGCTGACTCGACACCGCGGCGGAGTTCGCGCGTCGCAACACATCTCACATCGTCGGCGCGCTCGGCCGGGCGCGATGCGTCGCGCCGCAGCCGAAGTCGAGCGCGCTGGTCCTTGCGCCACGGCTTCAGTTCGTTCTGGTCGAGCCGTCGTCGTACGGTCTCCCGCGACAGCGAGCTGTGCTCTGTGAGCTCGACGAGCGCGCCCACCAAGAGCTCGAGCGTCCAAGGCGCGCGGCCGGTCGGCGGCGCCGAGCAGGGTCGCGATGAGCAACGCCTCCTCCCGGCCAGAGAGCTTGCGCCGCGCGAGGCCGCGCCGCCTTCGCGAGCGCATGCTCGAGGTTGCCTTCGACGAGTCGGCGCGTGCGCGACATGTCGTGCAAGGCGCTTGCTTCCGGTTCGGGCCTGAGCGAAAGCGAGATTCGGCGCGTGCTCAATCAGCGCGTGCGGCCGCGTGCACCGCGGCGCGCGATGCTGACCGCTTTTGCGGTGAGCTACGCGCGCGGACAGCTCGCTGTGTGGAACGTCGCCGATCCGCGCGATCACAGCGCCATCCTCGCGGCATACCTCGAAGCCTGCGTATCGCGAGCGGATCGCCGCTGTGCCGGATGCCGCGATGTCATCCGCGGTCGCAGCGTTCGCGCTCGCCACTGTTCGGAGCGATGCGAGTCGAAGGCGAAGAAGCGCAAGGGTATGGGCGGCTCTGTATCGACGTTCGAACCAAGACGCGCCCGGAGAGCGGACATTCGCCGCCGCACCCAAGAGCTCGCGGGCGCGGTATTGACCCAGTTGATAGCTCGCGTGCGCTGCACGGCCCCGGTAGCGGACATTGTGGAGAGTCTGTCTCCTATCCCCCGCCCGCGTTGACTTCGCCGGTGGCGGTTCCTATACTTGTTCCGCTGTCGAATGTTCGATGGCCCCAATCGAGATCGAGAGCCCGGCCTCCGCTCGACATGCGGAGAGCGCGGGCCGTTTCTTTTGGATGCAGCGCCGGGAGGTGAGATTGCACGAGTACGAACTTGTCGTCGTCATGAACGCGGACATCGCCGAGGAGGACGTGCCGGCGGCGATCGAACGGGTGACGGCGGCGGTGACGGGGCGCGGCGGCGAGGTCGTCGAGGTGACGCCATGGGGCCGCCGCAAGCTCGCGTACCCGATCAGCCGGCACAGCGAGGGCAACTACGTGCTGACGCAGATCCGCCTCGACCCGCTGCGCGCGCACGAGCTCGAGAGCGGCTTCGCGATTTCGGACGACATCGTGCGACACCTGCTGATCCGCACCGACGAGGCGTAGGCGAGACCAGGGCACCCGCAGATCAACGAGAGGGAGTTCAGATGGCGGGGTTGAACAAGGTCATGCTCATCGGCAACGTGGGGAAGGATCCGGAGATGCGATACACCGCGAACGGGAGTGCGGTGACGACGTTCTCGCTCGCCGTGAACCGGAACTTCACCGGCGCCGACGGCGAGCGGCGCGAGGAGACGGACTGGTTCGATGTCGTCACGTGGACGAAGCTCGCGGAGCTCTGCAGCCAGTTTCTGCAGAAGGGCCGCCAGGCCTACGTCGAGGGGCGGTTGCAGACGCGCTCGTGGGAGGGCCAGGACGGCCAGAAGCACTACAAGACCGAGGTCGTGGCGCAGACCGTGCTCTTCCTCGGCAGCGGGCCGGGCGGCCGCGGCGGCGGTGCCGCGCGCATGGAGGCCTACGAGGATGCGGCGCCGGCGGCGAGCGGGCCGGCGAGCCACGTCGACCCCGACGATCTGCCGTTCGAGTAAGAGGTGAAGAGAGTTGCCGGCGCCCGACGAAGCCGGCATGACAGAAGGAGCACGCGACGTTGACGACTGACACGAGCGAGAGCGGCGACTCAGCTGCTCCGGCGGCGCCCACGAGCGGGGGTGCGCCGTCCCGGCCCGAAGGCCGGACCGAGGAGCGACCCGCGGGCGGACCGGGGCGTCGGCCGGGCGGCGGCGGCCGTGGCCGCTTCGGCTCACGCAAGAAGGTCTGCGCCTTCTGCGTCGACAAGATCGAGCACATCGACTACAAGGAGCCGATGAAGCTGCGACGCTTCATCTCGGATCGCGGCAAGATCGAGCCGCGGCGCAAGACCGGTACGTGCGCACGGCATCAGCGGCGCCTGACGATCGCCATCAAGCGGGCGCGCCACCTCGCGCTGCTGCCGTACACGGCGGATCACATTCGCGTCAGCAGCGTCTTCCCGGCGCGCGGCTAGCGGGTGCAACGGGCTGGACGAGGGTGGCCACGGCCGGCCGGGCCTTGGCGGGGTGGTGAACGATGACCGGCGAAAGTAAGCGCGGCCGCTCTGGCGATGCCAAGCCGCGGGCCGGGTCGCACCGGGCGCCGGCAGCTCACAGGCGGCCGGGGCTGAACGACCTGCTCGCCATGGACGGCGAGCGCTCGTCGCGGCTGCTGCTCGTCGGCGCCGCCGTCCTGGTGCTGCTGGTCGCGCTTGGCTTCATTGCCTTCGGCTACTACGACACCGTCATCAAGCCTCGGTATCGCACGGTGCTCGGCGCCGACGGCATCACCGTCAGCTACACGGCGATGAAGCAGCGCATGGCGTACGACATCCAGCAGAACCCGACCGTGATCCAGTCTTCGTCCGCGGTGCAGACGGTGCCGTTGACGGCGTACGAAGAACTGCTGACGGAGATCACGCTCGTCTCGCGCGGGCCGAGCGACCAGGGGATCAAGGTCAGCGACCAGGAGCTGAATACGGCGCTCGATGCCAAGATCGGCGTCGCGACGAACGCCGGCAAGGAGGCCTTCGCCGCGGCGTTCCGCGGCGCCCTGCAGAGGTCCGGGCTGAGCGAGTCGGCATACCGCCGCATCGTGCTGGCCGACGTGATCAAGACGAAGCTGCAGGCGAAGTTCCAGAACGAGTTGCCGGCGACGGTGCCACAGGCGAAGCTCGACGTGATCCAACTGAACACGAAGGACGCCGCCGACAAGGCGCTGGCGCGGGTAAAGGGCGGCGAGGCCTGGGCGACGGTCGCGAAGGACCTCTCGACGGATCCAGACAAGGCCACGGACGGCGGCACCCACGACTACGCGCCCGAGGGCGACGTGAGCACGGCCTACAGCGGCTTCGCGTTCTCGGCGCCCGTCGGTCAGACGAGCGACGTCATCACATCCGGACCAAGCGGCAGTGAGACGTACTACGTCGTGCGCGTCGCTGACCGCGCGGACAAGCCGTTCACGGCCCAGCAGAAGCCGGCCGCTGCGCAGCGCCGCTACAACCAGTGGCTCGATGACATGCGCGCGAAGATGACGATCACCGACCGCTGGACGAACGACCAGACGTCGCAGACCAAGGCGATCATCTCCGTACTCAACTCGCTGCCACCGCCGACGGCCGTGCCGACCGTGGTGGCGCCCGTGGCGCCGGCGACGACACCGGGCGCTTCGGGCACGCCGGCGGCGGGTACGCCGGCAGCGGCGGGGCAGCCGACGCCAAACGGTCAGCCGACCGCGGGCGTCACGAGCCCGGTCGCGCCCAGCGCGCCGGTGGCGCCGGGTGGCGGCAATGCGCCGTGACCGGCGGGCGATCGGCATCGGCCTGATGGGCCTCGGCGTCGTCGGCAGCGGCGTCGCCCGCATCCTCCAGGAGAAGGCCGACGTCTACGCGCGCCAGATCGGCTACCCACTGGAACTGCGGCGCGTGCTGGTTCGCGACGTCGCCAAACCGCGCGCGTGCGAGATCGACCCATCGCTGCTCACGACGGACGCTTCGGCGCTGCTTGCGGACCCGGAGATCGAGCTCGTGATTGAAGTCATCGGCGGCGAGCAGCCGGCGTACGGCTATCTGCGCGAGGCGCTGCGGGCGGGGAAGTTCGTCGTTACCGGCAACAAGGAAGTGATGGCGAAGCACGGCGGTGAGCTGCTGGCGCTGGCCCGCGAGCACGACGTCGACCTGCTCTACGAGGCGAGCGTCGGCGGTGGCATCCCGATCATCGCGCCACTCAAGCGCGACCTGCTGGCGAACGACATCGTCTCGGTGACGGCGATCATCAACGGTACGACGAACTACATCCTGACGGCGATGCGCGATGGCACGGTTGCCTTCGCTGACGCGCTCGCCGAAGCCCAGCGGCTCGGGTACGCCGAGCCGGACCCGACGAACGACGTCGAGGGCATCGACGCGGCGTACAAGCTGGCGATCCTGGCGGCGCTCGCGTTTCACATCGACGCGCGCCCGGAGGACGTGTATCGCGAGGGGATCACGCGGCTGGATCCGCGCGACTTCGCGTACGCGCGCGAGCTGGGGTACGCGATCAAGCTGCTGGCGATCTCCCGGAAGCAGGACGGCTGCGTGCAGCTGCGGGTGCACCCGGCGTTCGTCGCCGAAGGCGAGCTGCTGGCGAACGTCGACGGCGTGCTGAACGCCGTGCAGATCGAGGGCGACCTGATGAGTCGTGTGCTCTTCCAGGGCCCGGGCGCCGGCTCGCTGCCGACGACGTCCGCCGTCGTCGCCGACGCGCTCGACGCGGCGGTGAGCATCAGCAACCAGGTGTACTGGCCGCACTCCTTCCGGCGTGAAGCCGGCGTCGCCCTGATGCCGGCCGGCGAGATCACCTCACGCTACTACCTGCGCATCGGCGTCGCCGACCGGCCGGGCGTGCTGGCGACGATCGCCGGCGCGCTGGCGGAGGCCGGGATCAGCATCGCTTCGCTGATCCAGAAGGAAGCGGGCGAGGACGGCGGCGCCGAGATCGTGATCATGACGCACGAGGCGCGCGAGTCATCGATGCGGATGGCGCTCGATGCGATCGCGGCGCTCCCCGGCGTCGGCGGAGTTGCGCAGATCGTGAGGGTGCACGGATGACGATGCAGGAGCAGCCGGCGGAGCCGCGGGCGGGCGTCGATGCGATGAGCTGGCTGCACGACCAGGTGGTGCAGCTGAAGACGCAACTGAGCCGCCTGCAGCAGCAGAACGACCAGCTCCAGGCGGCGGTCGGCGACGTCAACGAGACGGTGCGCGTGGCGGAGAACAAGCTGCGCGAGATGGCGTCGAAGACGCTGTCGCTGCCGACGATGCAGGACCAGCTGCGTCAGGTCTCCGGGCTGCTCGACCGCATCCAGGACGCCGAGGTGCTGATCGACACGAAGTTCGAGATGCTCGAGCGGCAGGGCGGCGAGGAGCGTGGCCGCGACCAGAGCGAGAAGAACGACCTGTTCAAGCGCGTGCAGGATCTCGAACGGCGCGCGGAGGGGATGCTCGAACGGCAGGTGGGCGTCGACGAGGCGAGCCGCCGCACGCACGAGGACATCTCGCGGACGCACGTGCAGTACCAGTCGCTGAACCAGCGCCTCGAGGGCGCGGAGAGCAAGGCGGCGCGCAGCCTCGAGGCGATGGTGCGGCTGGATCAAGTGCACAGCGAGCTGGAGGCGGCGATCCGCGGCTTGCGCCGCGAGGACGACGTGCTCGCCGAGCGCGTGCGCCTGGCCCAGGACGTGGCCGCGCGGCTGGAGACCGAGGTTCACGCCCAGCAGGAGGAGTATCGCGCGCTGCCGCTGCTCTCCGAGCGCGTGGAGTTACTGCGGGCGGAACGGCAGCGGCTCGAAGACCGCACGTCGCACGCCGAGGAGTCGCTGCAGGACACGCGGACACGCCTCGAGCGGCAGGAGGAGAGCACGCAGCACATCGATGCCCGGCTGAAGGCGATGGAGGCGCGCCTGGACCACGTCCACGCCACGACGCTCGACTATCGGCGGACACTGACGGAGCAGGTGCTGAAGCTCAACGTCATGCTGGAGCGGATGAAGCGGCGGCGCATCGAAGAGTTGGACCGCGACGTGAAAGAGCTGCGGACGCAGTCGAACTTCCTGAAGAACAGCGAAGAATGAACGTCGACATCGCCGCCCGGGTGCACGGCGACGCGCTGGCGCGCGGCGTGCTGCGCCGCTACGGCGAGCATCTGCCGCTGACGCCGGACATGCCGCTGATCTCGCTCGGCGAGGGCGACACGCCGCTCGTCCGGTCGACCTCGATCGAGCGCGACGTCGGCTGCGCCGAGCTCTACTTCAAGCTCGAGAGCTGCAACCCGACGGGCTCGTTCAAGGACCGCGGCATGGTGGTGGCCGTCGCGAAGGCGATCGGAGACGGCGCCACGGCGCTGATGTGCGCATCGACCGGGAACACGAGCGCATCGGCCGCCGCGTACGGCGCGCGCTACGGGCTCGGCGTGTACGTGATCGTCCCCGACGGCAAGATCGCGCGCGGGAAGCTGGCGCAGGGGAGCGTGCACGGCGCCGAGATCATCGCCGTCGACGGGAACTTCGATGTGGCGCTCGGCATGGCGCGCGCGATCACGTCGCGGCATCCGATCGCCCTCGTCAACTCGGTGAACCCGTTCCGCATCGAAGGACAGAAGACGGCGGCGTTCGAGATCGCCGACGCGCTCGGTGAGGCGCCGGATGTGCTGGCGATCCCCGTCGGCAACGCCGGCAACATCACGGCCTACTGGCGCGGCTTTATCGAGTACCAGCGACTGGAGCGTACGACACGGCGGCCGCGGATGCTCGGGTTCCAGGCGGCGGGTGCGGCGCCGCTCGTCTCCGGCGAGCCGGTCGCCGACCCGCAGACCGTCGCGTCGGCGATCCGCATCGGCAACCCCGCGTCGTGGACCAGCGCCGTCGAAGCGCGCGACGCGTCCGGCGGCGGCATCGGCGCCGTCACGGACGACGAGATCCTGTCGGCGTACGACAGGCTGGCGCGCGAAGAGGGCATCTTCTGCGAGCCGGCGTCCGCGGCCTGTGTGGCGGGGATGCTCAAGCGCGCGGCGGCGGGCGAGTCCTTCGCCGGCCAGGTCGTCGTCTGCGTCATCACGGGCAGCGGCCTGAAAGACCCGGAGACGGCGCTGCGTGCGGAGCCGGCGATCCATCGCGTGCCGGCGGAGTTCGAGGCGATCGAGCGGGAGATGGGCTGGGCGTAGCGTGCGCCCCGCCGCCGCGGTCCGCGCGATGTCCGCCTCCTGTCGCGACGTCCGCCGATACGCCGGGTGCGCGCCGACCACGGATCGGCGGTCGGGGACGGTGGCGCGAGAAGCCGGGCTGCAGGTTCCCGTTGCACCCGCCGGCACCGCTGATCTATATTGTTGATGTAATCGGTAGACTTTAGCCGGAACCATCTCCGCAGGTTGACCATGCGCATCTCGACGAAGGGCGATTACGGCGTCCGCGCGCTCATCGAGCTCTCGCACCACTACGGCGAGGGGCCGCTGCAGAGCGCCGAGATCGCGGCCCGTCAGCGCGTCCCGGAGCCGTACCTGGACCAGCTGCTGACGACGCTGCGCAAGGCCGGCTTCATCCGCAGCGTCCGCGGCCCGCAGGGCGGCCATGCACTCGTCCTGCCGCCCGAGGAGGTCCGCCTGAGCGATGTCATCCGCGCCCTGGAGGGCTCGCTCTCGCCGGTCTCGCACCTGCACGACGAGGGGTACCAGTGCCGGGCTGCGCACGAGGTGTGGCACCAGGTCGAGACAGCGACGCAGCACATCCTCGACGGCGTGACGATCGCCGACCTCGCGCAGCGCGAGATGGAGTACGACCGGGCGGGAGGCCGCTATGTCATCTGAAGCGAAGAGCGCGCCGGTGCGCGAGGCCGGCATCGCCGACAGCGTGCTCGACCTGATCGGGCAGACGCCGCTCGTGCGGCTGAACCGCGTCGTGCCGCCGGGCGCGGCCGAGGTGCTGGGGAAGATGGAGTCGCTGAACCCGGGCGGCAGCGTGAAGGACCGGATCGCCCTGTCGATGATCGAGGCTGCCGAGCAGGCAGGCCAACTGAAGCCGGGCGACACGATCGTCGAGCCGACGTCCGGCAACACGGGCATCGGGCTGGCGATGGTGGCGGCGGTGAAGGGCTACAAGCTCGTGCTGACGATGCCGGAGGATATGAGCGTCGAGCGCCGGCGGCTGCTGACGCGCTTCGGCGCCCAGCTGATCCTGACGCCGGCGATCGAGGGGATGAGCGGCGCCGTCTTCGCCGCGCAGGAGATGAGCGAGAAGAAGGGCGCCTTCTTCATGCCGCAGCAGTTCAACAACGCCGCCAACCCGGAGATCCACCGCCGCACGACGGCGCGCGAGATCCTGCGCGCGACGGCCGGCCGCATCGATGCCTTCGTCGCCGGGGTCGGCACGGGCGGCACGATCACGGGCGTCGGCGAGGTGCTGAAGGCCGAGTGCCCGGATGTGCAGGTGGTCGCCGTCGAGCCCGCGCGCTCGCCTGTGCTCGCCGGCGGCAAGGCGGGCGTGCACGCGATCCAGGGCATCGGCGCAAGCTTCGTGCCGGGGGTGTTGAATCGCGACGCCTACGACGACGTCATCGCCGTGAAGGACGAGGACGCGACGGCGATGACCGGGCGGCTGACGCGGGAGGAGGGCCTGCTCGTCGGCATCTCGTCGGGTGCGAACGTCTGGGCGGCGCTGCAGGTGGCGACGCAGCTCGGGGGCGGCAAGCGCGTGGTGACCGTGCTCGCCGATACCGGCGAGCGGTACCTGAGTGTTAGCCTTTAGCGGGAAGCGGGACGATGCGATGGCGGAGAGGTGCATCGGGCGGCGCCTGTCCGACCTGGCGCTGACAGAACGACGAGACGGACAACGAAGAACGAAGAAGGAAGCTGGAGCACGAGCATGGACCACGGACACCTGCACATCGACCGCAGCACGGGAGACATCGACCCGGCGTCGCGCGCCGCCTTGCGTGCCGCGAGGCAGGGCGAGCGCCGCCCGTCGAAGGGAGGACGCATGCCCGTCTCCGTCTACATCCCGACGCCGTTCCGCAAGATGACCGGCAACCGCCAGCACGTCGAGGCGGAGGGCGCCGACGTGCGTGAGGTGCTGGCGGACGTCGACAAGCAGTTCCCCGGCTTCCACAGCCTGGTCTTCGGCACCGGCGACGCCGTCCCGGCGCACATCAACATCTACGTCAACAAGCAGGAGATCACCTCGCTCGACGGCATCGCGACGAAAGTGCGGGACGGCGACGAGGTGGCGGTGATCCCGGCGATGGCGGGCGGCGCCGGCGATCAGCCGCGGCGACGCATCGGCGCGCTGACGCCGGAGCAGGTCGACCGCTACTCGCGCCACATCATCATGCCGCAGGTGGGGCCGAGCGGGCAGCGCAAGATCATGGAATCGAGCGTGCTGATCATCGGCGCCGGCGGCCTCGGCTCGCCGATCGCCGTGTACCTGGCGCTCGCCGGCATCGGCAGGATCGGCATCGTCGACTTCGACACGGTCGACATCTCGAACCTGCAGCGGCAGATCCTGCACCAGAACGACGACATCGGCAAGCCGAAGGCGCTTTCGGCGAAGGAGACAATCAACGCCTACAACCCGGACGTCGAGGTCACGACGCACCAGGTGCCGATCACGTCGGAGAACGCGCTCGCGATCATCGGCGGCTACGACTACGTGATTAACGGCGCGGACAACTTCGCGGCCCGGTACCTGGTGAACGACGCCTGCTACTTCCTGAAGAAGCCGCTCATCGACGGCTCGATCCTGCTGTTCGATGGTCAGGTGACGGTGTACCTGCCGGACAAGGGCTGCTACCGCTGTCTCTACCCGTCGCCGCCGCCCCCAGGCATGGTGCCGAGCTGCGCCGAGGCCGGCGTGCTCGGCGCGCTCTGCGGCACCGTCGGCACGATCCAGGCGACGGAGGCGCTGAAGCTGATCCTTGGCGTCGGCGAGACGCTGCACGGGCGGCTGCTGCTTTATGACGCGCTGGCGATGGAGTTCCGCCAGGTGCGCATCCGCAAGGACCCGAAGTGCGTGCTCTGCGGCGAGCCCGACGATCCGTCGGCGAAGGTGACGGAGCTGATCGACTACGACGCCTTCTGCGGTGGCGCCTTCGGCCACACGAACGAGGAGGAGCAGAAGGCCGCGGACGCCACCTCGGCGCTCCGGGAGCAGTCGAAGGTGTGATGGCCGCCGCCGGACTCACGCGCTGCGGTGGCGAGCGGAGCGGGTGGGTCAGTCGGGCGAGAGAACCGGCGTTTCCGGTTGACGGAGAGGCAACGGGCGCCCTCTTCACCGCCGCGGAGAGGGGTCGGGAGAGCCGGCACGGCGCAGAGAGATACCCGAACGCGGACCGGCAGGCCGCGATTCGAAAGGACGACGAGAAACCATGGCAGTAGAAGTAAAAGTGACTTCCGTGCTGCAGAAGGTGACGGGCGCGAAGGTCGTCGAGGGCCGGGGAGGCACGGTCGGCGAGCTGCTGAGCGACCTCGACGGTCGCTACCCGGGCTTCAAGCAGCAGATCATGCAGGACGGAAGCCTGCATCGCTTCGTCAACATCTATCTGAATGACGAAGACATCCGGTACCTCGAGCAGCTCAACACGCGCCTCAAGGACGGCGACACGGTCTCGATCCTCCCCGCCCTCGCCGGCGGCTCGGGCATCGCGTGGGAGCAGCGGCGACGATGACCACGGGCGACGATTCGCCAGCGGCAAGGAGCGCGTCCGCGAACCCGCTCGCGGTACACGGGAAGGTCTCGTACATGGAGATCCCGGCGCTTGACGTGGACCGCTCGGCGGCGTTTTACGCTGATGTCTTCGGCTGGACGACGACCGGTGGGCACGCCGACGAGCAGCGGCGGAGCTTCGAAGATGCGAGCGGGCAGATCATCGGAGCATGGGTCACCGGGCGCGCTATCTCATCGACGCCGGGCATCTTGCCGTACGTCTACGTCGCCGCCATTCACGGCGTCGCCGACGCGATCGGCCGGCATGGTGGCGTGCTGGCGCGGCCGGTGTACGAGCAGGGCGATCTCTGGGTGACCGAATTCCGCGATCCGGCCGGAAACATGCTGGGCATCTGGCAGTTCCGATGACAGGGATCCGGAGGAGGCACGGCGGTTCCGTACGCGCATATGGCAACTGAATTGAAACGATGATCTATTCCAACCTCATCGACGCCATCGGCAACACGCCGCTCGTCGAGATGCCGCGTATGTCGCCGAAGCCGTCGGTGAAGCTCTACGCGAAGCTCGAGGGGCAGAACCCGAGCGGCAGCGTCAAGGACCGCATCGCCCGGTACATGATCGACGAGGCGGAGCGCACGGGCGTCCTGACGAAGGACCGCGTCGTGCTCGAGCCGACGTCGGGCAATACGGGTATCTCGTTGGCGATGATCTGTCGCATCAAGGGCTACCGCCTCAAGGTCGTGATACCGGAGAGCGTCAGCGCCGAGCGGACGGAGCTGCTGACGGCGTTCGGTGCCGAGATCGTCTACTCCGACGGCGCGCGCGGCACGAACGGGTCGATCGAAGTGGCGAAGCAGATCGCTGCCGAAGACCCGGCGTACTTCATGCCGTACCAGTACGGCAACGAGATGAACCCGCGCGCTCACTACGAGACGACCGGACCGGAGATCCTGCGCGATCTGCCGGAGGTCGATGTCTTCGTCGCCGGCATGGGGACCGGTGGCTCGCTCACCGGCACCGGCCGCTTCCTGAAGGAGATGAAGCCATCGGTAAAGGTGGTGGCAGCGGTGCCGCATCCGGGCGACCTCGTGCAGGGGCTGCGCAGCCTGGAGGAAGGCTTTATCCCGCCGGTGCTGGATGAGTCGGTGCTCGACGGCAAGATCGTCGTCGACTCACGCACCTCCTTTGCGGCGTCGAAGGAGCTGACGCAGCGGGAAGGCATCTTCGCGGGCATCTCGGCCGGCGCCGTGCTGAAGACGGCGCAGCGGGTCGCCGAGCGGCTCGACGCGGGGAACATCGTCTGCCTCTTCGCCGACGGCGGCTGGAAGTACCTGAGCACGCAGCTCTGGACGACGGAGTACGCCGACCTGCCGCAGGACATCGAAGACAAGATCTGGTGGTAGCCTGCAGCGACGGGCGTGGCCGCGGCGACAGTGGTGCGCGATCGAGCGGGCGCAGCCGCTGTCCCGGGAAGGAGACCGTCCGATGACAGCCGCAAGCGCGACGAGCCCGACCATCGAGGCGTTGTCCGCCCGCGTCCTTGCCGGCGAAGGCGATGCGGAAGCGGCGTTCTGGGCCGGCGTCGCAACAAGCGGCGCGCCGCTGCTCGAGCCGATCGCCGGTGACGCCGGACACTCGCTCGTGACGTTCGTCTGGCGTGGCGACGAGCAGACGCGCGAGGTGCTGCTGTTCGGCGCGGTCACCGGCGTGCCGCTCGCGGCGCTCGCGACGCTCCCCGGCACCGCGGTCTGGCACGCCTCGTTCCGCGTCGCCAACGACATCCGCTCAGGCTACCAGTTCGCTGTCGACGCCGGGCTGCCGGAAGAAGGCCAGGCGCGTTACGCCGCGCTCGACCGGCTCGCGATGAGCGGTGGGCTGCTGCCCGACCCGCTCAATCCACGGCGCATCGACTTCAACCGGCCGCAGCTCCCGGCGATCTCGACGCTCGAACTGCCGCAGGCGCCGCCGCAGCCGTGGATCGCGTGCGACCCGGACGTGCCGGCGGGGCGCATCGAGCGCGAGACGTTCGAGAGCCGGGCGCTCGGGAACGAGCGTCTGATCTGGACTTACCTGCCGCCCGGCTACGACAGGGGCGGCGCAGCCTACCCGCTGCTCGTCCTGTACGACGGCTTCGCCTACCTGAAGACGCAGCTGCCCACGACGCTCGACAATCTCATCGCCGCCGGGCGCATCCGCCCGCTCGTCGTCGCGATGGTGCACCAGCTCGACCGCATCGCCGAGCTGCTCGGCGATGAGCGCTTCGCCGCGTGCGTCGCGCACGAGCTCGTGCACGAATGGCTTTCCGCGCGCTACCACATCACCGGCGACCGGTCGCAAACGGGCATCGGCGGTGTCAGCGCCGGCGGCCTCGGCGCAATGTTCGCCGGGTTTCGTCATCCCGATGTCTTCGGCAACGTGCTGTCGCAGTCCGGCTCCTACTGGTGGGGGCCAAGGGCGCAGCTGCCGGTCGATGTCCGCGCGCAGCAGGTCGAGTGGCAGTGGCTGACGCATCAGCTCGATGCGTCCGAGCGCCTGCCGCTCCGGGTGTATGCGGACGTCGGCGCGCTCGAAGTGCCGGATCGGTCGGAGCACCCGGACATGCTGGCAGCGAATCGCCGGCTGCGTGACGTCCTCGCGGTGAAGGGCTACGACGTGCGGTACCAGGAGTTCGCCGGCGGCCACGACTACGCCTGCTGGCGGGGCACCGTCGCGGACGGGCTGATGTGGTTGTATGGAGGCGGCTGACCGGCGCCCTACTCCCGCACGAACTCCCCTGACTTCCCGCCGCTCTTGCGCACCAGGCGCACGGCATCGATCCGCATTCCGCGGTCGACGGCCTTGCACATGTCATAGACGGTGAGCGCGGCGACGCTGACGGCGGTCAGGGCTTCCATCTCGACGCCCGTCTTGCCAGCCGTGCGCACCGTCGCCTCGATCTCGACGCAGGACGCGCCGGCATCGGGCCGCAGCGCGACGTCGATGCCGGTGAGCGCGAGGGGATGACACATCGGGATCAGCTCGTGCGTGCGCTTCGCCGCCATGATGCCGGCGATCTGCGCGACGGCGAGCACATCGCCCTTCGGCATGCCGCCGGTCGCGATCAGCGCCAGCGTCTCCGTCCCCATGTCGATGCGCCCCCGCGCCGTCGCCTCGCGCCTCGTGTCCGCCTTCGCAGAGACGTCGACCATGCGCGCGCGACCGGCGGCGTCGATGTGGCTCAGGCCGCCGGCCGGCGAGCGGTCTTCGCCCTGCGCGTCAGCCACCGATGTACGACATTTCGACGCGGCGCTCGCCGGACGCCAGACCGTCCGTCGCCCGCGCGCGCAGCTCCGAGTAGCGGTCGTCGCGGCCCGCCCAGACGCCGGCGATGACCTCACGCAGCCGCGCGTCGCCGTCATCGGCGCGGAGGACGGCCCGCAGATCCGTGCCGGTCGTCGAGAAGAGGCACGTGTACAGCATGCCGTCGGCGCCGATGCGGGCGCGCGTACAGGCAGCGCAAAACGGCTGCGAGACGGAGGTGATGACGCCGACCTCGCCGCCGCCGTCGGCGTAGCGCCAACGCCGCGCGACCTCGCCGGAGTAGCGCGCCTCGACGGGCTCGAGCGGCATCTCGGCGTTGATCCGGGCGATGATCTCCGCTCCCGGTACGACGTCGTCGAGACGCCAGCCGTTGCTCGTGCCGACGTCCATGTACTCGATGAAGCGCACGACATGCCCGCTGCGACGGAAGTGCTGCGCGAGGTCGATGACGCTCTGGTCGTTGACGCCGCGGCGGACGACGGCGTTCACCTTGACCGGCAGGCCGGCGGCGGCCGCCGCGTCGATGCCTGCCAGGACATCGGCGACGGCGAAGTCGGCGTCGTTCATGCGACGGAAGACCGCGTCGTCGAGCGAGTCGAGGCTGACGGTGAGGCGCGAGAGCCCGGCTTCGGCGAGCGGCGCCGCCTGCCGGGCGAGCAGCGAGCCGTTCGTCGTCAGGGCGATCTCCACCTCCGGGATCGCGGCGAGCATGCGGACGAGATCGGGCAGGCCGGCGCGCAGCGTCGGTTCGCCGCCGGTCAGGCGCAGCTTGCGCACGCCGTGGGCGACGAAGGCGCGGGCGACGCGGCTGATCTCCTCGAACGTGAGGATCTCCGCGCGGGGGAGGAAGGCGAAGTCCGGCCCGAAGACCTCGCGCGGCATGCAGTAGCGGCAGCGGAAGTTGCAGCGATCCGTGACGCTGATGCGCAGGTCGCGCACCGGCCGGCCGCGCCGGTCGACGACGCCCCGGTGCGACGACGCGAGCGGGTCGTCGACGCGGCGGACGGCGTCAGGACGTAGGACTGCCATTCGCCATCCCTCGCAAGATCTCGCACGCCTTGAGCGCTGCCTGCCCGCGATGGCTGATCGCGTTCTTCTCGGCCGGCGCCAGCTCGGCGCTCGTCATCCGCCGCTCCGGCACGACGAAGATCGGGTCGTAGCCGAAGCCGTTCTCGCCGCGCGGCGCATCGCCGATGCGCCCCTCGAAGACGCCGTCCATCGTCTGCACGCCGCCGTCCGGCGTCGCGATGGCGATGACGCAGCGAAAGCGCGCCGCCCGCCGTTCCTCCGGCACCCCACGCATCTCATCGAGCACCATCTGCACACGTTCCTCGTCGCTGAGCGCCGGATCCGTCCGGTTCCCTCCAGCATAACGCGCGGAAAAAATTCCTGGGCGTCCGCCCAGGTGATCGATCTCCAGCCCCGAGTCATCGGCCAGCGCGGGCAGGCCGGTCGCCCGCGATGCGGCGACTGCCTTGATTGTAGCATTCTCGGCGAAGGTCGTGCCCGTTTCGTCCGGCGCGAAGGCGACGCCGAGCTCCGCCGGCGTCACCAGCTCGAAGCCCAGGCCGCAGCCGGCGAGCAACTCGCGGAACTCGCGCAGCTTGCCCGGATTGTTCGTGCCGATGACCAGGCGCCGGCTCACGCGCGGCCACCGTGCGCGGCGCGCGCCGCATCGATGATCTGCCAGGCGAGGCGGCTGTCGCCCCAGCCCCGGATCTCGACGCGCAGCTCCTGCAGCTCCTTGTACACGCGGAAGAAGTGCTCGATCTCGCGCTGCCAGTGACGGGCGATGTCGGAGAACTCATGGACCTCCGCCAACCGCGGGTCGGCGAGCGGCACGCAGATGATCTTGTCGTCGACGCCCTTGTCGTCCTCCATGCGCAGGACGCCGATCGGCCGCGCGAGCAGATGGCAACCGGGGAGCGTCGGTTCTTCGATGATCACCATCGCATCGAGCTCGTCGCCGTCGTCGGCGAGCGTCTCCGGGATGAAGCCATAGTCCGTCGGATAGTGCACCGACGAGTAGAGCGTGCGGTCGAGCCGCAGGATGCCGCGACCGGAGTCGTACTCGTACTTGTTGCGGCTGCCGCGCGGGATCTCGACGAGCACGTCGACCGTGCCCTCGGGCGTCGGGGGAGTGCGCATATCGTCAGGGTACGGTGGGCAGCGCGGTGCGTCGATACCCGGTAGTGAGGGGCTACCGAAGCTGGCAGATGGCTGTGGGGAGTGAGACGTGCGGGGTGCGACCAGCGCCTCTCACTTCCCACTTCCCGGCGCCCAACGTACACTTCCCCCCATGGAGCTCATCGAGATCGGCCGCGACGCGGGCGTCGGCATCGTGCGGATGCAGCGGCCGGAGAAGCACAACGCCTTCAACCGCGAGCTGTCGACGCGGGTGGTGACGGCGTTCGAGGCGCTCGAGGCCGACGAGGAGGTCATCTGCGCCGTGCTCGTCGGCAGCGGCGCTGCGTTCTGCGCTGGCGCGGACATGAACGAAGCCGTCGCGGCGATCGACGAGAACGGGCGCAACGATGGCATGGCGCGCGCGATCGGCCACCTCGCACGCTTCCCGAAGCCGCTCATCGGCTGCATCAACGGCATCGCCTACGGCGGCGGTGCGCTGCTGGCGGCGACGTGCGATATCCGCATCGCCTCGGACGACTGCGCCTTCCGCTTTCCCGGCGCGGTGTACGGCCTCGTCGTCGGCGGCTCGCAGCTGCCGCGGATCATCGGGCCGGCGTATGCGAAGGAGCTGCTGTTCACCGGCCGCGTCGTGCGCGCCGAAGAGGCGCTGCGCATCGGTCTGGTGAACCACGTGGTGCCGCGCGCGGAGGTCGAGTCCGCGGCGCTCGCGATGGCGCACGAGATCGCGCGGAACTCGCCGCTCGCGCTGATGGCGACGAAGGAGGTTGTCGAGCGCGCGACGGAGATCGACGCAGGGCTGAAGGCCGAGGGCGAGTGGAACCGCAACCTGCGCGGCTCGCCGGAGCACCACGAACGCTTCCGGGCGGCGGCGGCGCGCGTCGCCGAGCGCGGACGAGGGGCGGAGTAACACCGGCTCGTTCACCGGATGGCGCGTGAGTGCGGCGACGACCGCCTCGGCCGTTCGCTACAATCACGCGACGGACGAGCTGGTGGCGGCGCCGCGACTCGGCGTCAGGAGAGAGTTGGGAACGCGCGACTGATGACGCAGAAGTACGACTGGGAAGCCGCCATCTCGACCCGCGGCGCCGCGATGGCGTGGAGCCCGTGGGCCGGGCGCGACCTGCCGCCGCCGCCGGTGCCGCCGATCCAGTTGACGGGCGGCATCCCCGACCCAGGCTCGCTGCCAACCGATGAGCTGATCGCCTGCAACGAGCGCGTGCTGCGCCGCGAGGGCACCTTCGCGCTGATGTACGGCGGCCCGCAGGGCTACTCCGGACTGCGGGAATGGCTGGCGAAGGACATCAACCGCCGCGAGGCGCTGGACACCGGGCCGAAGAACTTCGTCCTGACCTGCGGCTCCGCCGGCGGCCTGGAGAACATCTGCGAGGCCTTCCTCGACCCCGGCGACGTCGCGCTGATCGAGCGGCCAAGCTTCCCGGGCAGCGTGCGGACGATCATGTCCTGCCTGCCGGAGCTCGTCGGCGTGCCGGTCGATGATGACGGCATCGACGTCGACGCGCTCGAGCGGGCTATTGAGCGCGTGCGCGCCGAGGGCAAGCGCGCGAAGCTGCTGTACACGATCTCGAACTTCCACAATCCGGCGGCCGCCACGCTGTCGCTCGAACGCCGGAAGCGGATCGTCGAGGTGTGCCGCGCTCACGACATCCTGATCATCCAGGACGATGCCTACGGCCGCATCGGCTTCGACGAGACGGCGCCGCCGTCGCTCTATGCGCTGGCCGGCGGCAGCGGCGCGCTGCTGCTGGGGACGTTCAGCAAGACCCTGGCGACAGGGCTGCGCATCGGCTGGGTGATGGGCGAGGAGCCTGTCGTGAGCGCGATCACGCGGATGCGCTTCGACATGGGGGTCTCGCCGTGGACCTCCCGCGTCATCGCCGAGTTCTGCGAGAGCGGCGGCTTCGACGCGCACGTCGAGCGCGTCATCGAGATCTACCGCCGGAAGCGCGACGCGATGCTGGCGGCGCTGGACGAGCGCTGCCCGAAGTTCGTGCGCTGGAGCGTGCCGAAGGGCGGCTTCTTCCTCTGGCTGGAGCTGTCGGAGGGCATCGACCCGCAGCGGCTCGCCGAGACCGCGAACGAAGAGGCGGTGCAGTTCGTCGGCGGCAAGCCGTTCTTCGACGACGGCAGCGGCGGCCACTTCGCCCGGCTGTGCTACAGCAATGTTGCGGAGGCCGATATCCCGGAGGCGGTCATGCGCTTCGGCCGCGCACTCGAGCGGGCCGTGGCGTAGGCGAGGCGGCATGCGGGGAGCGGGACTCGGCAGGCAGGGCGCGGGCGGGCGCCGCGCGCGTCCGTTCGCGCCAACCGACGCGCGGCTCGCGGCGCTGGCCATCGGGTTCGCGCTGCTCCTGCTCGCGGCCAGCGCCTGTGGCGGCGGCGCGCCGAAGACACCGACCGCCACGCCGACGATGACCGCCGCGCAGGCGCAGCAGCGCCTCGCGCAGGTGGTGCTGCAGCCGTCCGACCTCCCGAGCGCATTCCGTCAGGATGCCTCGCGCGCGATCACGGACGCCGAGGCGGCGCAGGCGCGGCCCGATGCGGCGCAGGCGCTGCGACAGTACCGCGAGTGGGGGCAGCTGCTCACCTACAACGTCGCGTACTCCGCCGCGCCGGCGCCGGGGCTCGTCTTCAACGCGACGACGGCGCGCGTCACGAACAGCGCCACGCTCTTCAGCGCCGCCTCCGGGGCGACGAGCGCGTTGGCGTACATCCGTGACCTGCCGTCGGCGTCGGTCGCCGGCTTCCTGATGAACGACGCTGCGGGCGCGAAGATCAGCGACACACAGGTCGTCAAGCAGCTGGACTTCCCGGCCGTGGGCGACGAGTCGTTCGCCTGGCGGATCAGCGGCAGGGCCACCTTCACGAACGGCTTCAGCGCGAACTTCGTCGCCGATGCCGTCTTCGTGCGCGTCGGCCGCATTGATGGCAGTGTGCTGGCGACGGCCTTCGGTGCGGCGCCGCAGCGCGACCAGCTCGAATCGTTCGTCGGCAGCTTCGTGCGCCGGGCGCGGGCACAGCAGTGATCGTCGACGCGCACACGCACGTCTTCCCACCATCCGTCCGCGAGCGGCGCGCGGCCATCCTCGCGACGGAGCCGGCATTCTCGGCGATCTACGCCGAGCCGCGCGCGGTGATGGCAACCGCCGACGAGCTGCTGGCGTCGATGGACGATGCCGGCGTCGGCCACGCCGTCATCGCCAACTTCGCCTGGCGCGACGAAGCGCTGATCGACGAGACGAACGCCTACATCCTCGACGCGGCGTCACGCTCCGGCGGCCGGCTGATCCCCTTCGTCTCGGTGTCGCTGACGGGCGTCGGTCATACCGCCGGCGATGAGGCGCCGACGGTGCGACCCGGCGACCCGCGCGCGAAGATCCGCGCGCTGGCGGCACAGGGCGCGCGGGGGATCGGCGAGCTGCGGCCGGACGACCTGGGCTACGACCTGGCGGACAGCGACGAGGCGGACGTGCTGGCGTGGGCGGCCGCGGCATACGACCTGCCGCTGCTCTTTCATGCCAGTGAGCCCGTCGGCCACCCGTACGGCGGCAAGCGCGGACTGCGCATCGAGGCGCTGGCGGCCTTCGCCGGGGCGGCGTCCGGCGTCACGATCATCGCCGCCCACTTGGGCGGCGGCCTGCCGTTTTACACCCTGATGCCCGAAGTCCGCGCCGCGCTCGAAACGACGTACTTCGACACGTCGGCAGAGCACCTGCTGTACGACCCTACGATCTACCGGCGGGCGATCGACCTCGTCGGCGTCCAACGCATCCTCTGGGGCAGCGACTTCCCGCTCGTGACGCAGGCGAAGGCGCTCGCGCGCACGCGTGACGCCGGCCTGCGGGAGGACGAGCTGACGGCGGTGCTGGGCGGTAACGCCGTCGAGTTGCTGGGGCTCTGACGGCGGAAGCGGAGGCGGGACGCTGAAAGCTGGAGCATCGCCGGCCCTCCGCCTGTTCGTCGCCATCGAGCTGCCCGAGGCCGTGCGGGCGGCGCTCGTCGATACGGCCGCGGCACTGCGACGCGCGGGCGCCGGCGAGGCGGTGCGCTGGGTGCGGCCGGAGGGCGTCCACATCACGCTGAAGTTCCTCGGCGCCACCGACGAAGCGCGCGTGCCGGCGCTCCGCTCGGCGCTCGCGGGAGCGCTCGCCGGCGTTCGGGCGCTCGGGCTGCGGCCGGAGGGCGTCGGTTCGTTCGGCGGCCGCCGCAGTCTGCGCGTGATCTGGGTCGGCGTTCGTGGCGACACGCCCGCGCTGTCCGCGCTCGCCGCGCGCGTTGAAGCGGGGCTGTCGCCGCTGGGATTCGCGAGCGAGCAGCGACCGTTCGACGCCCACCTGACGCTCGGCCGCGTGCGCGACGGTACGCCGGCGTCGGAGCGCGAGCGGCTGGCCGCGATCGTCGAGCGCTTCACGCCGTCGCCGCTGCCACCGTTCCGCGCGGACGCCGTGAGCCTGATGCAGTCGACGCCCGGCCGTGGCGGCGCGAGCTACCGCGCGCGTGCGGTCTTCGCGCTCCAGTAGCCGCATGATGCGGGCCGGGCGAAGGAAAGGGGCGGGCCCGCGTGAGGCCCGCCCCTGCCATCCGGTAGTGAGGGGCGGGCACAGAGGCCCGCCCGTGCCGATGTTCTGCTTTGGCCTCCGCGGCTCGTCCAGCAGCAGCCGGCCGCGCGTACGCTAACGCGCCTGGATCGTCTCCGCGACGTCAGCGAGGCCCAGTGCGTCGAGCTTGCGCTTGCTGGGGGTCGCCGTTTCGGCGTCCCAGTCGCAGGCCGCGAGGAAGTCCTGCTCGAGCGTGTGCGTGTCGAGCGAGATGTCCTTGTGCGGGCCCGCCTCTTTCGTCTCGACGCCGGAGAGGCGCTGCGGGATGCGCCGCTTCGTGACGATGTCGCCCTCGCGCACGTTGAATGCCATGCGCATGTTGGCGATACGCTCGCCGACCTCGCGTGTCTCGTCGATCGACATGTCCCAGCCGGTCTCCATGTTGATCCACTCCGGGATGCGGTCGTTCGGGGCGGCCATCATGATGAACTGGCACATGCCGGCGGCGTTGACGATGTGCATGTACTCGGACGCGTCCTTGTGGGCGGCGCCGCGGTCGGTCGCCTGCGTGCGATCTTGTGGCGCCTTGAGCAGGCCCCAGCCCGGGCGCCCGGCTCCCTCGTACTGGGTGTGGCGCGCCGGCGTGGCGTCGAGCTTGTACGTCGTGTAGTACTCCGGCTGCAGCTTCGCGTCGTGCATCGGCAGCTCCTCACCGCCGACCTCCATCGCGAACTCGACCGACTTCGGCCCGATCTTCTTCGACGCCGCTCGCACGCCATCGCCGAAGAGCTCGCCGAAGGCGCCGTCCTTGGTGCCGATCTTGTGCAGAGCATCGATGATGGCGTCGGTGTTGCCCCAGCGGAGCTCGATGCCGTCCGTGTCTTCCTTGGTGATCAGGCCGTTCTCGAAGCACTCCATCGCGAAGGCGAGCGTCGAGCCGGCGGCGATGGTGTCGAGGCCGTACTGGTTGCAGAGGTGGTTGGCGTACTGCAGGGAGTTGATGTCGTCGTTGAGCATCATCGTCCCGAAGGCGGTCGCCGTCTCGTACTCCGCGCGGTGCGTGTGATGCGGGTAGGGGAAGCGGGGGTCGTTCTTCACCTGGGCGTCGGCGGCATTGTCGTTTTCGATCTTCTTCAGCTTCGCCTCGATCGGCTGGCGCTGGTCTTCCGCCGTGGAGGCGAGCTGGGCCGTGAGCTGCGCCGCCTCTTCGTTGCGCCTCGCGATGCGCTTCTGTGCCTCGTTCTCCATCTCGTCCCAGGCGTAGGACTCGCCGCCGCAGGCGACGGGGCAGTGCCAGCAGGCGTACTTCTTGTCCATCTTGCGGTTGAAGTTGTCGCCGCTGAGCACCATGCCGGCCTGGAAGTCGACCATGCCGACGCCGCCCCAGTTCTTCACCGGCGCGTCGCCGGACATCGCGGAGGCGTTGGTGATGCCGGTCGTCCCGTACGTGCGGAAGAAGTTGGCGAGCGGCTTCGAGAACTCATCGAGCGAGGTGCGGACGTGCTTCATCACGTCGGGGCTGGAGCCGATGATGTTCTTCGACGCGTTGACGACGATCGCCTTGACGTTCTTCGAGCCCATGACGGCGCCGAGGCCGCTGCGCGCGGCGAGCCGGCCGCGCTCGTTGCAGATGCCCGCCATCAGCGACAGCTTCTCACCGGCGGGGCCGATGCAGGCGACGCTGGCCTTCTTGCCGTGCCGGTCCTTCAGCGCCATCTCCACATCGATGGCCTGCATGCCCCAGAGGTCGGAGGCGTCGTTGATCTCGACCTTCTCGTCGTCGATGTGGATGTAGACGGGCTTCGGCGCCTTCTCATAGAGCATGACGCCGTCCCAGCCGGCGTTCTTCAGGAACGGCCCGAAGTCGCCGCCGCAGTTGGCATCGCCCCAGCCGCCGGTCTTCGGCGACTTCGAGACGGCCTGGTAGCGGATGCCGAAGAAGGGCGTGCCGGTGAGCAGGCCGGGGAAGAGGCCGAGGACGTTCTCCGGGCCGAGCGGGTCGGCGCCCGCCGGGATGCGGTCGAACATCAGCCGCGAGCCGATGCCGTAGCCGCCGAGGTAGGTGCGGTAGAGGTCTTCGGGGATCTGCTCCGGCTCGATGGTGCCGGCGTTGAGCCGGACGTTGAGCATCTTGCCGTTGATCGCGCCATTCAGCATGAGCCAGCTCCTTCGGCGAATGTCTGCGGAGTCGAGCGCGCCTGCGCGAGAGGACGCGGAGGCACGCTGTAACCGTAGCGCGCCTGCAGGTGTGTGGATAGGGGGCGGCGTACCGACGTCGATGCGCGGAGACAGTGTATCAAGAGTATGAGCCAAGGCGGCGGGGAGTAGAAGGTGAAGGGGAAGGTCCGTAGGCAGGACTGAGGCGAGCGACGGGTCGAGCGGGTGACGCCACCGGCTGAGCGCGGACGGGTGCAGTCCGGCGCGACGATCCTCCTGCGAGCGATTGCCGACCGGTGACGCCACCGGTGAGCCGCCTGACCTTACTCTCTGCGAAGATACATGTCATCGCAGCGGGGCGCTGGAGCCACCTGGACTCTTGACATGGCGATCGTCCAGCAACAGGGGACGCGTCTGGCGTCCGGCGGCTGCTCAGTCGCCGATTCTGCGGTGACGCTGCCGCGAGCACGCGCGAAGGCCGTCCGAGAGCTGGCAGCCGACCGGCAGACGTGCACGCGTACGTTGCAGATCGGCGAGCCGGTAACGGTCGTCAGCCAAGCGCCGCCGGGTGGCGCATTCCTCGAAGGCGCATCTCGCGTCGCGCCTTCGTCCCCTTGATCGGCCGCAGCGGCTGCAGCCGGGCGCGTGAGCGCTGCCGTGAACGTCACGACGAGCGGGCGGTACGACGTGTACGACGTATGGTGGGAAGACGTGGATTACGGTCACGGAGATTTGGTCGCGACTGTCGTTTCCGTATGACACCGATTCTTTCGTTGGGTTAGGCGGCGGGTACTACCTCTGGTGGAATACGACGACCTTCCGGGAGTACATCACTGCAAGGCTGGGACTATGTCGAGACCGTGCGGATCCGCCTGGTTGCGCTGACGTCGCGCAGCCTTCCCCTAACGAGATCGCCTTGCGATACTCAAGGCGATGCCCAAGCGACCGTTGCCGCAGCCGACGCCTGAGACGCAGGAGTTCTGGGACGGCGCCCGGCGCCACGAGCTGCGCCTCCAGCGCTGCAACGCCTGCGGCCGCGCGTACTTCTTCCCCCGCCCCTTCTGCCCCCGCTGCGCCAGCGACGACGTCGGCTGGTTCACGGCGAGCGGCAAGGCGCGCCTCTACTCGTACGTGATCAGCCACCGTCCGGCGCCCGGCTTCAAGGACGACGTGCCCTACGTCATCGCCGTCGTCGAGCTGGAAGAGGGACCGCGGATGATGACGAACATCGTCGGCGTCGAGCCGAAGCCCGAGAACCTGCCGATCGACTTGCCGCTGCAGGTGACCTGGGAGCGGCAGAGCGACGAGATCACGCTGCCGCTCTTCGAGCCGAGCGGGGGTGCGCCGTGAGCCTGCGCATGAGCGCCGCGATCGTCGGCGCGCGCGAGACGGAGATGGTCGGGGTCATCCCGGACAAGTCGGCGATCGAGTTGCACGCGGAGGCGGCGCGGGCGGCGCTCGCGGATGCCGGCCTGACGAAGGACGACATCGACGGCGTCCTCTGCGCCGGCCAGTCGCCGGTGGCGGTGGCCGAGTACCTCGGCATCACCCCGACCTACATCGACGGCACGTCGGTGGGCGGCTGCTCATTCATGATCCACGTGCGGCACGCCGCCGCGGCCATCGCCGCCGGGCTCTGCACGACCGCGCTGGTGACGCACGGCGAGAGCGGCCGCTCGCGCGTCGGCATGGGCGGCTTCGGGCAGTCGCCGCAGATGCTGGGCTCGCAGTTCGAGTCGCCGTACGGCGTCGCCGGGCCGCCGACGCGCTTCACGCTCCCCTTCCTGCGGCACATGCACGAGTACGGCACGACGCACGAACAGCTGGCGTCCGTCGCCGTCGCGACGCGACGCTGGGCGGAGACCAACCCGCGGGCGATGATGCGCGAGCCGATCACGGTCGACGACGTGCTGAACTCGCGGATCATCGCCTACCCGTTCCATCTGCTGGAATGCTGCCTCGTCACCGACGGCGGCGGCGCCCTCGTGGTGGTCTCGGCGGAGCGGGCCAAGGACTTCCCGAAGAAGCCCGTGTACGTGCTCGGGACGGGAGAGTCGTCGGAGCACTCGATGATCAGCCAGATGCACGACTTCACGGAGTCGCGCGCCTTCAAGGTCTCCGGCGCTTCCGCCTTCGCTGAAGCCGGCATCGAGCGCAGCGACATCGACCACGCGATGTTCTATGACGCCTTCGCCCACACGCCGATGTTCGCGCTCGAGGCGCTCGGCTTCGTCGGCAAGGGTGAGAGCGGTCCGTTCTTCGAGGAGATGCGGACGGCGCCGGGCGGCGACTTCCCGCTGAACACGAACGGCGGCGGCCTCAGCTACACGCACACGGGCATGTACGGGATGTTTGCCATTCAGGAGTCCGTGCGGCAGCTGCGCGGCGAAGCGGCGAACCAGCTGCCCGGCGTGCGGACGAGCATCGCGCACGGCGTCGGTGGCATGTTCCACGCCGCCGGCACGCTGATCCTCACAAACGACGAGCGGGCGTAGTCGTTCGCTGCCGCGCCTGGCCGGTGGAGCAGCATCGGTCGCGGCGGCTCGCGGTCCCGGCCGGCTGTGCATTGTTCGGGCACGGCGACTGATCACGCTGACGTAGAGCGGCCGCCTGCAACCATCTTGCGATGTAGCGCCGCGTATCCTCGTTTGGGAGCGCAATGGGCGACGAGACGAAGCGCTGAGCGCCCGGCATCGGAGAGCTTCGTATGCGGCGCCTGTCGACTCCAGGCACCGCGTCACGGTATCGACGATCAGGCGCGCCGGACCAGCGTGAAGGCGCCGTAGATGGCGAGCGCGATGACGAGGATGAAGCCGATGAAGAACAGCTTCGCGACGAAGGCCGCGAGGCCGATGAACAGCACGATCAGCAGCGCCAGCACGATCAGCAGCAGAGCCATGGTACTTCTCCCTTCACACGGCCGGGGTCGCGACAGCGATCCATCCCGCCCGGTGTCGCGTTGTGGTGAGCGTAGCGGTTCAGCGGTCGAAGAATAGTTGCTGTCTGTCAAGAATCAGTCGCTGATCGATGCCAACGGTCACCTCCTATACGCATCGGCTATAACCATCGTCCCGCGCCGACGCCGGACGCCTCGCGCGCGCGCCAGTCTCAGGCCGGGTCGCCGTATTCGATGCGGTCGCCCGGCTGCGTGCCCGTCGCGGCGACGGTGCCGGCGGGAAGTTCGATTGTGTCCCTGGCGCCGCGTCCGCCGAACGCGACCCACCACGGACGCATCGCCGAGACCGTCTTCGTGACGCGGTTCTCGCGGTCGACGAACACGGCATCGAAGCGGAATCGCATGAAGAACGAATGGATCGAGGCGCTCCGTGTCAGCAGCAGGCCGCCGCCGTGCTCGATGCCCTTGCGCCCCATGAGCCCCAGGAAGCGGTCGATGTACGACGACGCGAGGCGCGCCCGCGGGGCGAGCACAGCGTCGCGGTCGGCGTTGCGGACGGAGAACTGACGCATCGCTGGTGCGGTCACGGCGGGCCTCCTCGCCGGGCAGCGTAGCAGCGACGGCGGTGACGCGGGATCAGGGAACCGCCGGAGAAATGAAGACGGGCGGCACATGATGTGCCGCCCGTCGCTCGCTGCGGTGGACGGCGGAGTTACGCGCCCGGCGTCGCCGAGGCGACCGGCGCCTGCTTGTCGCCCTTCTGGCGGTTGAGGATCGTATCGAGGTTCGCGGTCAGCTTCTGCATCGCCGCGTCGGCCTGGGCCTGGCTGATCCGCTTGTCCTGCACGGCCGTGTTCAGCTTCGCCTGTGCGTCGGTTGTGATCTGGGACTTCACCGTGTCGAGCGACGCGTTACGCTCGGCGGCGACCTGGGCGACCGACTTGCCGGCCTTCAGCTCGGCGACGAGGTCCTTCGGCGCAATGTTCATCGCCTTCGCCGAGGAGGCGATGATCCCCTTCTCGACGCCCAGCCAGCCGGCCGCACGGCGCTTGAACAGCCGCGACAGCTCGGGGTACTTGCCGCTGTTGATGGCGGCCTTGAGCTTTGTGGCCTGGTCCGGCGTCAGCTTTCCGCTCCCGACCAGATCATCGACCGTCTGCAGGCCGGCGTTCTTCATCGCCGCCTTGAGCGTGTCCGGCGAGATGTTGAGGTTCGCGGCCACCTTGGCGAGGAACGCGTCGACCGCCTGCTGGCGCTTGCCGGCGTTCGCTCCCGGCGTCGCGTTCGCCGTCGCTGTGGTCGATGGCGTCGGCGAGCCCTCCTGCGCTGAGGCGTAGCGGAATGCGCCGAACGTGGCGCCCGCGACGACGATCACGGCGGCGCCGATCGCGAGTGCTTTTGCTGGGATGTTCATGACTTCTCTCCTTCGTCTCAGTGTCGCCCGTTCTCCCCCTATCAGATAACGACAGCCTGGCGCCGCTCGCCGCATCTTTCGTGCAAGCCTGCGTAAACGCTCGGGAAAAAGAACCGGCGCCGCCTCACGCAGGGCGGCCGTCCTGTGCCACGGCCAGAGCTCGCCACCTGTACGATTCTGGACGGGCGGGCGAAGGCGTCGATACAATGGGGCATCGCCCGGAGTCCCTATGAGCAAGCAAGAGAACGGCCAGGATCGCATCCAGCGCGAGATCGAGGAAGTCCTCGACAAGCTGGATGCCTTCGTGCCTGAGGAGCGCTTCACCGAGAAGCTTCGCAACCGCGGCCGCCGGCGGCGCTCCGATCAGCCGGGCGCGCTCGAGCGTGCGACGGTGCGCCTGCGCCGGGTATCGACGGGCCAGCTGATGCTCGGCGGCCTCGGGCTGATCCTCTTCGCGTACTTCTTCCGCGCGCCGCTCGGGCCAGCGTCGGGATGGCTGATCATCGGCGGCCTGATCGCCGCCGGCGTCGGCTTTGTGCTGGCGCTGGTACGCGGCGGCCGCGGCGGCACGATCGGCGGCGGCAGCGTCGAGAAGCGCTGGCGCGGCCAGGTGATCCGCTACTCGACCGGCCCCTCTGCGGCCGACCGTGTGCGCAACTGGTTCCGTAACAGGCGGCGCGGCTGATCGCGCATCGACGACACACCCGGCAGCGAACGGCGATCCGTCTCCGGCGGCCGTGCCTCGTCGCCGGGCTGCTGATGCTCGGCGCAGTGGCCGCCGCCTGCAGTTCCGCGGCGAGCCCGGCATCGACGCGGAGCGCGGCTTCGCCGGTCGCCTCCGCCAGCCCGGCGGTATCGGCGACGCCGGCGGCCACACCGACGGCGGATCCGCTGCGGAACCCCGCCGCGGACGGCGCCGCGATGTTCGCCGTAACGCGGCGCCTCGCCGTGGACATCGGTCCGCGCGTCGCCGGCACGCCGGCGGAGGCGGCGGCGCGGGACTACATCGAAACGTTGCTCCGGTCGTACGGCTACACCGTTACGGAGCAGAGCTTCGGATTCGACGCGAGCGCCTTTCTGCCAGCGCGCGTGAACGTCGGCGCCGAAGCGCTGCCGGCGCTCGCCTTCACCGGCTCGCCGCCGGCCGCCGTCAGCGGGACGCTGGCGCCGGCCGGCATCGGCAGGGCGGCCGACATGCCCGCGGACCTGCGCGGGAAGATCGCGCTGATGCGGCGCGGCGGCGTGCCGTTCAACGACATGGTGGGGAACGCGGCCGCGGCGGGGGCGACGGCGGCGATCGTCTACAACAACGTCCCCGGGCGGCTGAGCGCGGAAGTTGGCGCGGTGGCCATTCCGGCGGTGACGCTGACGCAGCGGGACGGCCAGGCGCTCGTCGCGAAGGCGTCCGCCGGGCCGGTGCAGGCGACAGTGGTTGTCAGTATGCCGCGGGGCACGGCGTACAACGTCCTCGCGAAGCCCAACGGCACGACGACGTGCGCGACGGTCACCGGCGGGCACTACGACAGCGTCCCGGTCACAGGCGGGGCGGACGACAACGCGGCGGGGACGGCCGCCGTGATCGAGGTGGCGCGGCTGGCGGCGGCGCGCAGGCTCCTCCGCGCCAACTGCTTCGTGCTGTTCGGCGCCGAGGAGTTCGGCCTCTTCGGCAGCAAGCAGTTCGTGCGGGCGCTGACGCCGGAAGCACGCGCCGGCCTGAAGGCGATGCTGAACCTGGATGTGGTGGGCGTCAGCACGCCGTTGGGGGTCCTCGGCGATAGTCGGCTCGTCGCGCAGGCGCGCGTGCAGGCGCAGCGTGCCGGTGTGCAGGTGGACGTGGCGACGCTGCCGCCGGGCGCAGCCAGCGACCACGTGAGCTTCGCGGACGCCGGCGTGCCGGTCGTGATGTTCACGCGCGAGGACGGCCTGATCCACACGCCGCAAGACGCGATGGACCGGATCCAGTTATCGTCCCTCAGCGATGTGGCGACCGCCGCCTACGCCACCCTGGCCGCGCTGAATGCTCCGTGACGGGTCCGCCGCCCGCGTCCGGCAGGCGTGTCCGGCACGCCAGCCCGTCTCCTTCACGGGGCAGGGAGCGGCTAGCGTCGCCGCGACGGCTGCTGTACGATCCTCCGGGCTTCACACCCGCAGCGGAGGACGCGTGAGGATTCGCAGACACGTCTGCGTGCTCGTGGCGTGCCTCGCCGCGCCGCTGCTGCTGGCGGCGTGCGGCGGCGGCTCGCCGAACAAGGCGCAGGACGCCAGCGTGCCGACGGCGACGCTGCCGGCGACGCTGCCGGCGCCGCTCCTGCTCGGCAACGGCGTCGCGCAGTCGTCGGGCGCGGCGACGTACATCATCAAGTCCGGCGATACGCTGGCGGCGATCGCCACGCGTTTCGGCGTCAGCCTCACCGACCTGCGGGCGGCGAACCCCGGCATCAACCCGGGCGCGCTCACAGTCGGCGCGACGGTCAAGCTGCCCGGCGGCACGCCGCAGACGCCGGTGGCAACCGGCACGCCGCCTCCGCCGCCGCCTGCCACCTATACGCCGGTGCCCGTCGCGGCCGCCGATACGCCCACGCCACAGCCTCCGCCGCCGACGAGCACGTCCGCTCCCGCGACCGGGCGCACGTACACGGTGCAGGCGGGCGACATCCCGGAGACCATCGCCCAGAAGTTCGGCGTCACGGTGGCGGCGCTGCTCGCGGCGAACCCGGGCCTCAATCCGCGCAACATGCAAGTGGGCGACGTGATCAACATCCCCGCCGCCGGCGGCTGATGCGCGGGCCGTGCAGCGCGGCCGACGAACGCGCCGCCACGGCGCTTCCGGCCTGCGCGTCGCCGTGCCACGGCCCTGCCTGCGGGCCGCAGCGGCGACTAGAGGGCCGCGTCGAGGCGGGCGCGCAGCAGCGCCTCGGCGATGATCAGGTCGTCGGGCGTCGTCACCTTGAGGTTCCACGCCGCGCCCTCGTAGAGGTATACCGGCTCGCCGAGCGCTTCGACGAGCGCGGCGTCGTCGGTGGCCGCGGCCCCGGCGCGCTCGTGGGCCTCGAGCAGCAACGCCCGCTCGAAGACCTGCGGCGTCTGCGCGAGCCACGTCTGCGTGCGGTCGAGCGTGGCGCGCACGACGGGCGGTTCGCCTTCGACGTGCTTGAGCGTGTCGCGCGCCGGGATGGCGCAGACGGCGGCGCGCCTCCGCCGTGCCAGATCCACGCCGCGACCGATCAGCTCCGGCGTCACCATCATCCGGGCGCCGTCGTGGACGGCGACGAGCGCCGCATCCGGCGCCGCAGCGATGCCGGCGCGCACGGAGTCCTGGCGCCGCGCGCCGCCGGCGACGACGTCCCGCACCTTCGACGCGCGCCACTCGCGCGCCAGTGCCTCGAGCCGCGCCCGTGAGCGCGACGGCGCGACGATGACGACTTCATCGACGGCGTCGCACTGCTGGAACGCGGCGAGCGTCCAGACGACGAGCGGGCGCCCGAGCAGCGGCGCGAACATCTTGTCGATGCCGCGCATGCGCTCGCTCTTGCCCGCCGCGAGGATGACGCCGCAGACGCGGCCTTCGACCGGCTCGCTCATGGCGCGCATGGTATGCGATGCGACGTGTACACTCACGTCGTGGACCCGCACCGCCTGCGCGCCGAACAGTTGCTGACGCTCTCGAGCGCCGCGCGCCGCATCGGCGAGATCGTCGCCGTCGCGGAGGCGCCGGTGCGCTACGAGGCGCTGCGCCACCTGCTGCGGGTGAGCGAAGAGACGATGACGGAGGTGCTCGAAGAGGCGGTGTCGGCGCAGCTCGTGAAGCGTGCTTCGGACCCGTTCACCTACGAGCCGCATGACACGGCGACCGGCGCGGCGATCGCCGCGGGCATCGAGGCCGAGCGCACGGCGCGGATTCGGGCGCAGATCGCCCGCGCGACGCGCGACGTCCGGGAGGAGTGAGCGCTACGCCGGCCGGCGGGCCCAGATGTTGAGGCGCACGTAGTCGGCGACGTACGGCGCACCGTGGCGGGCGATCGTCTCCTGCACGACGGCGCGCGCGTACGCGTCGCGCTGGTCCTCCGGCAGGCGGGCGATGTGGTCGCGCAGCAGGATGGTGCGGATGTAGAGCGTGGCATCGTCCTCGCGCTCGAACGGGATCGGCGCGGTGAAGAGCGACGCCCGCACCTCGCGCCAGCCGGCGCGCTCGAGTGACGCCTGCGCGCGCTCCGGCGTGCGGTACGTCTTCGAGTCGCTGAAGTCGATGAGATGTTCGGCGAACGGCGCGCGCTGCCGGACGGCGGCGACGGCTTCGAGCACGTGGGCGTTGTTGCCGGCGCCGCCGCACTGCGCGCGCATGCGGGCGCCGGGTCTGGCGGCGCGAAAGAGCGCGCCGAAGAGAGCGTCGTCGTCGGGGATCCAGTGGAAGACGGCGTTCGAGAAGACGGCATCGACTGGCTCCGGCAGCGTGAAGTCGGTGAGGCTCGCCTGCAGTGGCGTCACGCTCGTGATCCCGCGCTCGTCGAGCGTGCGGGTGAGCGACGCGATCATCTCGGCCGAGGCGTCGACGGCGTAGATGCGGCCGCGCTGCAGCTTCGCCAGCAGGTCGAGCGTCACCGAGCCGGAGCCGCAGCCGGCGTCGAGCACGGTCTCGTGGCCGTCGAGCGCGAGGTCGTCGATCACCTGCTGCGCCCAGCCGCGCATCGGCGTGCCGATGCGGTCGTAGGTCTCGGCGTCCCAGTAGGTGTTCGTCATCGGGCGTCCCTTTCGCGGCGGGCGCGTCGTCTCGTGAGGTGCGGGCGACGCCCGGCGTGCGGCATTGCGCTGGAGCGCCACAGCAGCGCGTGCGAGCGTGCCGGCGCCGACGGCACCCTACCGCACGAGGTCGAGTGGGACGAGCGTGTCGTCGAGCTCGCGCCGATATGACGCGACCTCCGCGGCCGCGCGGGCGTCGTCCCAGCCGAAGCGCGCCGCCATCACGTCCGCACAGCGCGCGGCGCCGTCGAGCGCATGGCAGGCGCTCCAGCCGGCGGGCAGGCGGCGCAGCAGCACGTCGGCGAGCGTGGCCGCCTCCTCGCGGTCGACGGCGTAGGCGACCTGCGCGAGCGTTTCCGGGTTGTGCGCGCAGACCGGCGCCGCGAGCGAGGCGTCGGCCGCCGCGAGCGCGCGCACGTCGCCAGCGCGCCTGCCGTAGATGACGAGCGGGTCCTCCTCGAGCGGCACGTAGGTGTGCTCCGGCGCGGCGGCCGCGACGCGAGGCTGCGGCGCCGGTGCGGCGGACGGCCGCCCGTGGCGGGCGATCGACTTGAGGGCGATGCGCGCGAGGCTGCGATACGTCGTCAGCTTGCCGCCGATGACGCTCAGCAGTCCGTCCGGCCCGCCGCGCTTGGCGTGGTCGATGACGATGTGCCGGCGGGTGATCGCCGCTTCGACGCCGTGCTTGTCCGCGGGCAGCGGCCGCACGCCGGAGTAGGTGTACAGCACGTCGTCGCCGCGCAGCGGCGTCGCGGGGAAGAGCCGTGACGCTTCGTCGAGCAGGTACCGCACCTCGGACGTCGTGGCGCGGCAGGCCGACGGGTCGCCGTCATATCGCAGGTCCGTCGTGCCGACCAGCGTGTAGCGGTACCACGGCAGGATGAAGAACGGACGGCCATCGGCCTTCGCCGTGGCGAAGATCGCATGGCGCGGGCCGCCGCGCCAGTCCACGACGAGATGACTGCCCTTCGTGCCGCCGATCAGCCGGTCGTGGCGCTCGGCGTCGCTGTCCGCGAGCACCTGGTCCACCCATGGTCCCGCCGCGTTCACGACGACAGGCGCGCGCACCTCCGCCGTCCGCCCGCTGCAGGCCTCGCGCAGGCGCAGGCCGCGCAGCACGCCGCCCGGCGCGAGGAGCGTTTCGGCCGCCACATGATTCAGCGCCACGCCGCCTGCCTCGATGAGGTCGCGCACGGACTCGATGACGAGGCGCTCGGGGAACTCGACCTGCGCGTCGGAGAAGGTGAAGGCGGCCCGCAGGCCGTCGCGGCGGAGGCCGGGTTCAGAGGCGTCGAGGGCGCGCCGCCCCAGCGCGTGATGGCGCGGCAGCGACGTGCGAAACGAGAGCAGATCGTACAGCGCGAGGCCGGCGCGCACCTGCCACGCCGGACGCCGGTCGCCGGCGTAGACGGGCAGCAGCAGCGAGAGCGGCCGCACCAGGTACGGCACGTCGCGCACCAGCGCCTCGCGCTCGGCCAGCGACTCGTACACCAGCCCCAACTCGCGATGCTCCAGGTAGCGCAGGCCGCCGTGGATCAGGCGGGTGGCGCGCGACGTCGTGCCGGCGCCGAAGTCCAGGCGCTCGACGAGCAGCGTGCGATAGCCGGCGCGCTGCGCCTCGCGGGCGATGCCTGCCCCGTTGATGCCGCCGCCGATCACGATGACATCGAACGTCTGCCCGGCGACATCGCCGATCGTCGAGCTCACGTGCGCGCCCAGCCCTTCGCGCGGTCGACGGCGCGGCGCCAGCCGGCGACCAGGGCCTCGCGTTCAGACGCGCGCATGCGCGGCTCGAAGCGGCTGCCCGCCGCGCTCAGCTGCGCCAGCTCGCGCTCGTCGCTCCAGAACCCGGTGGCGAGCCCGGCGAGGTACGCGGCGCCCAGCGCGGTCGTCTCGCTCACCGCGGCGCGGACGACCGGGCGCTGGAGCACATCGGCCTGCATCTGCATCAGCAGGTCGTTCGTGGCGGCGCCACCGTCGACGCGCAGCTCCGCGATCGGCCTGCCGCTTTCGCGCTCCATCAGGTCGACGACGTCGAGTGTCTGCAGCGCGATCGACTCGAGCGTCGCGCGCGTGATGTGTGCCGCGCTCGTGCCGCGCGTGATGCCGACGATCGTACCGCGCGCGTACATGTCCCAGTGGGGCGCGCCGAGGCCGCCGAACGCGGGCACGACGTAGACTCCGTCGCTCGATGGCGCCGATGCCGCGAGCGCTTCGCTCTCGGCCGCCGTCTTGATCACGCCGAGCCCGTCGCGCAGCCACTGCACCGCCGCGCCGGCGATGAAGACGCTGCCTTCGAGCGCGAACGTCTGGCGGCCAGCGATGCGCGCGGCGACGGTGCTGAGCAGGCCGCCGGGCGAGGGCATCGGCGTTGCGCCGGTATGCTGGAGCAGGAAGCAGCCCGTGCCATAGGTGTTCTTCGCCGCTCCGGCCTGGAAGCACGCCTGCCCGAAGAGCGCCGCCTGCTGGTCGCCCGCGATACCGGCGATCGCGATCGGCCGGCCGAAGATCGCCGGGTCGGTCTCGGCGACGACGCCGCTGCTGTCGACGACGCGCGGCAGCAGCGCCTGCGGCAGGCGCAGCTCGCGCAGCAGGCACTCGTCCCAGCGCCCCTCGCTGATGTTGTAGAGCATCGTGCGTGATGCGTTCGTCGCATCGGTCACGTGCTCGCGGCTGGCGCTGAGTTTGTGGATCAGCCACGAATCGACCGTGCCGAAGGCGAGCTCGCCGGCCTCGGCGCGCGTCTGCAGCTCCGAAGCGTCGCCGGAGTTGTCGAGCAGCCAGCGCACCTTCGTGGCGGAGAAGTAGGCGTCGATGACGAGGCCGGTGCGCGCGCGCACCTCGGGCTCGAGGCCGCGCGCCTTCAGGTCGTCGCAGATCCCGGCCGTGCGGCGGCACTGCCAGACGACGGCGTCGTTGATCGCGCGACCGGTTGACCGGTCCCAGACGACCGTCGTTTCGCGCTGGTTCGTGATGCCGATGGCGGCGATGTCATCGACGGAGGCGCCGCCTTCGGCGATCACGTCGTGGGCGGCGGCGAGCTGCGAGGACCAGATCGCCTCCGGGTCGTGCGAGACCCATCCGGGCTGCGGGTAGATCTGCGGGAAGCCGTGTGCCGCCATGCCGGCCGGCCGGCCGTCGTGGCCGAAGAGGACCGCGCGCGACGACGACGTGCCCTGGTCGAGCGCCAGGATGTACTCGGGCATGGGGGGAGTGTATCGGGCGAGGTTTGGGGGAAGTAGCTGGCGCTGGTCTGTCGGCTACCGGCGCGACGGCCGGGGGTTCGACGCCAGGCCGCTCCGAACGGCGGCTGTTGCCGCCCCGTAGCGACGATGATCATCTCTCTCCATCGCCGTCGCCACGGTTCTTCCGCGCGTCGCCGGGTCAGGATGAAGCAGCATGCGGCGCCCTGCTTGCCGACCTGACGCAACGCGCGCCTGCCGGCTGTTACGCTGCTGTCACGCCGCTCGGCCTAGACTCGGGCACGCAGTCGAACGACGGCACGACTGTAGCCATGTGGGACAGAGAGGCTGAGCGATGAACGGACGAACATCCGGGCGCGAACGCGCCGACCAGACGTATCCGACGGAGAGCGGGCGGCGGCATCCGTCGGCGCCGGCGACCGAGGACCCGGCGGCCAAGCGGGCGAACACGCCGGAGACGGCGGAGACCGGCGCCTTCAACCTGCAGCACCGGCCGGAGGACCGGCCCGACATGGCGCACCGCACGGGCGGGCGCGACGTCGACCCGACGGCCAGCCGCGAGCCGACGGTCGAGGCGCCGCACGCGGGGCACGAGCCCGCGGCGCCTGCGTCGGGCGAGGCGGAGGAGGAGCGCATGACAACGGGCGAAGGGCCGCAGCCGCAGCACGGTCAGGCGTCGAACGACGCCGGCGGCATCGAGGGCGCCCAACCGGGCGAGGACACGGCGATCCGCGACGAGAAGCAGCTCATCGCGGACAGCCAGGCGGAGTTCCCGAGCGCGGACCGCACGTTCGAGTGGCGCGGCGGCACGGCGATGCCGAAGGAGACCACCGGCGATCTCTACTACACGCCGCAGGAGGCGCCGCCCGACCGGAAGGGACGGGGCGGCAAGCGCCGCGCCGTCGTCGTCACGGCGATGGCCGCGGGCATCGGGCTGATCGCCCTCACGCGCATGCGGCGTCGGCCGTAGGGCGAGGCGGTACGCCGCGGCGAGCCGGCGGGCGGTTTCCGGCAGCGAGAAGCGAAGAGCCCGCATCGGCGGGCTCACCTTCGTTGGTTCGAGGGTACGAGAGCTGCGCCGCTTACGCGGACACGTCCTTCACGTCTTCGCCCTCGTCGGACGCGACGTCCTCATCGGCGCTCTGACCGGAGCGCGTGAGGAGCAGCGGGCGCTTGCGGCCGCGGATCGTGTCGCCACTGACGACGCACTTCTTGATGTCGCTGCGGGACGGGATCTCGTACATGACTTCCATCAGCGTGTCTTCGAGCACGGTGCGCAGGCCGCGGGCGCCGGTCTTGTGGCGGATCGCCTCTTCGGCGCACGCCTTCAGGCCGTCGTCGGTGAAGGCGAGCTCGACGCTGTCCAGCCCGAAGAAGCGCTGGAACTGCTTCGCGAGCGCGTTCTTCGGCTCCGTGAGGATGCGCACCAGCGCGTCCGCGTCGAGGGACTCGAGGCTGACGACCATCGGCAGGCGGCCGACGAACTCGGGGATGAGGCCGTACTGGAGCAGGTCGTCGTGCGTGACGTGGCGCAGCAGCTCGTCGGAGCGCTTCTGGGCGTCCATCAGGCGGTACTCCGCTCCGAAGCCGAGCGAACGCTTGTCGCGGCCGAGGCGCTTCTCCGCCACCTTGTCGAGCCCCTCGAACGCGCCGCCGCAGATGAAGAGGATGTTCGCGGTATTGATCTGGATGAAGTCCTGGTGCGGGTGCTTGCGCCCGCCCTGGGGCGGCACGTTCGCCGTCGTGCCCTCGATGATCTTCAGCAGCGCCTGCTGGACGCCCTCGCCGGAGACATCGCGGGTGATCGAGGGGTTGTCCGACTTGCGGGCGATCTTGTCGATCTCGTCGATGTAGACGATGCCGCGCTCGGCGCGCTGGACGTCGAAGTCCGCCGCCTGGATCAGGTGCAGGAGGATGTTCTCGACGTCCTCGCCGACGTAGCCGGCCTCGGTCAGCGCCGTGGCATCGGCGATGGTGAACGGCACGTCGAGGATCTTGGCGAGCGTGCGTGCGAGGAGCGTCTTGCCGGAGCCCGTCGGCCCGAGGAGGAGGATGTTGCTCTTCTCCAGCTCGACGTCCGGGTTGCTGGCGCTGCCGGCGTTGATCCGCTTGTAGTGGTTGTAGACGGCGACGGAGAGCACCTTCTTCGCCTGCTCCTGGCCGACGACGTACTCGCTGAGGTGGTCGAAGAGCTGCTTCGGCGGCGGCGTCCGCTGTCCGGCGACCTTCGTCTTCGCCGGCCCCGCGGCCTCCTCGTCGATGATCTCGCGGCACAACTCGACGCACTCGTCGCAGATGTACACGGCTCCCGGCCCGGCGATCAGCCGCTTGACCTGATCCTGGTTCTTGCCGCAGAACGAGCAGTGGTACTGGACGCGGGTCGTGCGACTGTTAGCCATGCGTTTCGTGTTTCCCCATGCGGGCGGCTGCGGCCGGCCCCTTCGCTACCCAGTGTGCCGATTGTACGCCACGCGCCGCGCGTTTGTCAGCTTGACGCACGGCGCATCAACGGAATTGCCGCCCCCGTACAGGGTTTTCGGGAATCTGCGGCAGCTTCTGAAGCCCTAAACGCTCTCCCCGGCGCGATGTAACCGTCTCGCCGCCTTCAGGGCGCTTTGTTGCCGAGGATCTCATCGATCATCCCGTAGCCTTTGGCTTGCTCAGGGTTCAGGTAGAAGTCGCGGTCGAAGTCCTTGCGGATGCGCTCGTCCGTCTGGCCCGTGTGCTTCACCAGGATGCCGCGGATGATGTCGTTCTCGCGCAGGATCTCGCGCGCCTGGATCTCGATGTCCGCCGCCTGGCCGCGGGCGCCGCCCAGTGCCTGGTGCATGTGGATCGTCGAGTTGGGCATGCAGTAGCGCTTGCCGGGCGCGCCGGAGCAGAGCAGCACGGTCCCCATGCTCGCCGTCATGCCGACGGCGTAGGTGGCGACGTCGGCGTGGGCGAGCTGCATCGTGTCGTAGATCGCCAGGCCGGCCGTGATCTGGCCTCCGGGGGAGTGGATGTAGAGGTTGATGTCTTTCTCCGGATCCTCCCGGTCGAGGTAGAGGAGCTGGGCGATGATCAGGTTCGCGATCTGGTCGTCGATCGGCGTGCCGAGGAAGACGATGCGCTCCCTGAGGAGCAGTGAGTAGATGTCGAAGGCCCGCTCGCCGCGGGCGCTCGTCTCGATCACGGAGGGGATGATCACGATTGTTGCCTTTCGTCTCGCTGTGAGCCCGTCGCTCGTGGCCTTCGCTGGTTAGCTCTCTGCTTCCGCTGGCGCCTCCGCCGTTACGGCCGGTTCCGACGCCGGTGCTTCGTGCGCCGACTCAACGGCCGTCCCGGCGCCGGCCTTCGCGCGCTTCGCCCGCGGCTTCTTCGCAGCCGGCTGCTCCTGCTCGGCCGTCGGCTCGCCGCCGCCCTGCGTCGCGATCTCTACGAGGCGGGCGAGCGTCTTGCGGGTGAGCAGGTTGCGCCGGATCGTGTCCTTCCCCGCTTCGGCGGCGAACAGTTCGCGGAAGCGCGGCGCCTGCGCGCCGGCCGCCTGCGCCAGCCGGTCGATCTCGGCCTCGACGTCCTTGTCGCCCACCTCGATCTTTTCGGCATCCGCGACCTCGGTCAGTATCAGGGAGCGGCGGAGGCGGGTGTCGGCGATCGGCCGGAACTCGGCGCGCACCTCGTCCTCGGTCTTGCCGAGCGCGGCGAGGTACTGCTCGGTCGCGCGCCCCTCCTCGATGTGCTCCGCCTGCTCGTGGACCATGCGGTCGACCTCTGCCTCGAGCATCACGGGCGGATACTCGACTCTCGCCCGGTCGACGAGCTCGCTCATGATCTCGTCGTGGTAGCGGTTGTCTCGCTGCTCTTCCTCCGCCTTCCGGATGTCGTCGCGGATGCGCGTGCGGAGCGCGTCGAGCGTGTCGAAGCCCTCGCCGACCTGCTGGGCGAACGCGTCGTCGAGCTCGGGCAGCACCTCTACCTTCGTCTCCTTCACGCTGACGGTGAAGTGCGCCTGCTTGCCCCTGAACTTCTCGCTCGTCGCGTCCTCCGGGATCTGCAGGTCGAACTCGACGATGTCAGCCTTCCGATGGCCGAGCATCGCCTCCTCGAAGCCGGGGAAGAGGATGTCGCGCTCTTCGATCAACTGCACCTGCGCGTCCTGCTGGTCGACGATCACGTCGTCATCGACGGTGCCCTTGAGATCGATGGTGACGACGTCCTGCCAGCGCAGCTCGTGGTCGCTGGGCTCGAGCGTCGAAGCGCGATGCCGCAGCGTCTTCAGCGCCTCCTCGACCCGCTCCTCGTCGACGGTCACGGGCTGCGTGGCGATGCGCACGGCCTGGTACTCGCCGAGCTCGATGCTCGGCCGCACGGGGATCGTCGCCTTGACGACGAGCGGCTCCGTCGTCTCGATGACGAGCCGCGGCCGGGCGATGGGGTCGATGCTCTCGTCGGCTTCGACGGCCTCGCGGTAGACGACGGGCACGAGCGTATCGAGCGCCTCGTCGAGGATGCGGTCTTCGCCGAGGTAGCGGCGGAGCATCGCCGGCGGCGCCTTGCCGGGGCGGAAACCGGGCACCTTCGCGCGGGGCGCCAGCTTGCGGAGCGCCTTGCCGCGCGCGTCCTCGAGGCGTTCCGGCTCGACCTCGATGGTCATCAACACCTGCGACTCGGGGATCTTCTCTGTCGAAACCTTCAAGCGCCGTCACCTTCCGACGCCGATTCGTGCATGCCCGGACAACAGGGGCGGCCGCTGAGCGACCGCGAAAACGAGCGTGCGCGTGGGGATCGTCGTATCGAAAGTATAGCAGTTGGGTGACCGCGGGGACTGGGGACTGGCGACCGGCCCGCCCTCACACGGCGCCGGGGGTGAAGACGTCGTTGAGGGCATCGCCGAGGAGGTTGAACGCGAAGATCAGCGCCGCGATGATCGCCCCCGGCACGAGCAGCAGTTCCGGGTGACGCTCGAGCGCGATGCGGCTGGCGCCATCGGTGATCAGCACGCCGAAGCTGGCGTGCGGCGGCTGCACGCCGACACCGAGGAACGTGAGTGCGATCTCCGATCCGGCGATGGCGCCCAGCGACGACGACGCGCTGACGATGATCAGCGGCATCAGGTTCGGCAGCAGATGGCGGCGCAGCACGCGCCACGTCGAGGCGCCGCTGGCCTCGGCCGCGAGCACGTATTCGGAGCGGCGCAGCGTCAGCACCTGGGCGCGGATCAGGCGCATGCCGCCGACCCAGCCGAACAGCGACAGCACACCGAAGACCAGGAAGTAGTCGGAGAATCCGGACGTCGTCAGGCCCTGCCAGTGCAGCCAGCCTCCGATGTCCTGCAGCCAGCCGTTGAAGCGCGGGCGCATCGTCGCGCTGATCAGCAGCAGCATCGGCAGGCCGGGGAGCGACGCCAGGATCTCGCCGCTGCGGTTGATGGCGGCGTCGACGAAGCCGCGCCGGTAGCCGGCGACGAGGCCGAGCAGCACCGGCAGCGCGATGAACCCCGTCGCCAGCGTCGCCAGCGTGACGATGACGGTCGTGCGGGCGGCGAAGATGTTGCGGCTCAGGGTGTCCCGCCCGAGCCGGTCGGTGCCGAAGACGTGCTGCCGCGACGGGCCCTGGAACGACAGGTCGAGGTTCTGGTCGTTATAGCCGTACGGCGCGATGAGCGGCGCCAGGATGCCGGCTGCATAGAAGATCGCGATGACGACGAGGCAGATGACGGCGAGCTTCTTGCGCAGCAGCCGGCGCAGCGCCCGGCGCGTCGGGCTCTCGCCCCCCGTTCTCGTCTCCGGCGGCAGCACGGTTTTGCCCGCGTACGTGGCCTCGAGGGTCATCGACCACCCCGGCCGTCGTCGACGAGGCGCACGCGCGGGTCGATGGCGACGAGCACGAGGTCGACGGCGAGGTTCGCGAGCACGAAGGCGAAGGCGAGCAGCAGGACGACCGTCAGGATCACGTTGTAGTCGCGCGCGGTCACGGACTGGTAGATGAAGGCGCCGATGCCCGGGATGCCGAGCAGGGTCTCGGTGATCAGCGCGCCTTCAATGAGCCCGACGAGCGAGAGCCCGATGACCGTCGTCATCACCGGCGCGACGGCGTTGCGCGCGACGTGGCGCGTGATCACGGTGTACTCGTCGAGGCCCTTGGCACGCGCCGTCCGCACGAAGTCCTCGTGCAGCGCGCCGAGCGTCATCGCGCGCGCCAGGCGTGCGACGCCGGCGATCCCGGGCAGGCCGAGCGCCAGCGTGGGAATGACCATCGAGAGCGAGAAGAGGCCGTCGAAGCCGCCGGGCGGCAGCAGTTGGAGCTTCACCGTCAGGAGCAGGACCAGCACGGGCACGGAGACCAGCACGGGGATCGACTGGAAGAAGAGGAAGACGCTGATCAGGAACGGGTCGAGCCACGTCCCCTGCTTGACCGCGGCGAAGATGCCAACGGGGATGCCGATCAGGAATGTCAGGATGAAGGCGTACACGCCAAGCCGCGCCGAGACCCAGATCTTCGGGCCGATGATCTCCGGGATCGTGCGGTCGCGGTACTGGAAGCTGACGCCGAAGTCACCGTGCAGGGTGATGTTCTTCAGCCAGATGCCGTACTGCTCGATGATCGGCTGGTCGAGGCCGTAGCGGTGTCGGACGCGGGCGAACGCCTCCGGGTCGCGGTACTGGCCGGAGTAGACGCTGATCGGGTCGCCCGGGCCCCAACGGGTGATGTAAAACGCTGCGAACGAGACGACGAGCAGCACCAAGGGCAGGAACAGCAGCCTGCGGACGACGTAGCCGGCGAGTCCCTGCATAACGCGCGCCTGCTCTCGTCGCTAGGGCCGGTTCACCGTGACGTTACGGTAGCGCTCGATGACCATCGGCGGCAGCTCGTAGCCCTGCACGTACGGCTTCACGAGCGCGTACTGGGTGGAGAAGTACATCGGCATCCACGGGGCGTCCTGGAGGATCGCCTTCTCGATCGCCTGGTACTCCTGGGTGCGCTTGTTCGCATCCTGCTCGACGCGCGCGGCGGCGAGCTGCGCATCGATCGCCGGGTTGTTGTACTGCGTGCTGTTCTGCTTGCTCTTGCTGTAGAAGAGCACGTCGAGGATGTCCTCGGGGTCGGGGTAGTCCATGATCCAGCCGAGGTGGAACATCTGGTAGCGGCCCTGGTCGATGTCCTGGAAGAAGGTGCCGGACTCCGCCTGCTGCACCTGCACGTCGATGCCGAGATTCTCCTTCCATGACTGCACGATCGCCTGCGTGTAGTCACCGACGGTGCCGCCGGCGCCCGTCTCGGCGAGGGTGATCTTCGGCATGTTGCCGGCGTACCTGGACTGGCCCAGCAGCTGCTTCGCCCTCGCCGGGTCGAAGGCGTACGTCTTGTCGTCCGGCGTGTAACCGGGGATGCCGGGCGGCAGCAGGCCCGTCGCGACGGGCACAGCGCCCTTCAGCACGACGGAACCGATCTTCTTGCGGTCGACGGACATCGCGAACGCCTGCCGCACCTTCGGATCGTCGAACGGGGGCACGTTCGTGTTGAAGCCGATGTAGTCGACGGATGCGTTGCTGGCTGTGCGGTACTCCTTGTTCAGGGAGCTCGACGGGTCCTGGACGCTCGCCAGATCGTCGACGCCGATGCCGGACACGTCGATGCTGCCGTCCTTGTACGTCGAGAGCGACGAGCCGCCGGAGAGCTGGAAGGTGATGGTCTTGAGCTTCGGCGCGCCGAGATAGAAGTTGTCGTTGGCGACGAGTGTCAACTGGTCGCCCAGCCTCCACGAGTCGAGCTTGTAGGGCCCGCTGCCGTTCGGCTTCAGCGTCCACTTCTTCGGATTGGCGGTGATCTGCTTCTGGTCGACGACGAACGCGTTCGGGTAGGTCATCTTGTACAGGAAGTACGACTTCGGCGCGTCGATCGTCACCTGCAGCGTCGCGTCATCGATCACCTTGACGCCGCTGATCGTCCTGGCGTTGCCGCGCGAGACGTCCTTCGCGCCGACGATATCGCCGAGGAAGTTCTCGGCGGTTACGGAGCCGGTATCGGGGTTGAGCGCGCGCTCCCATGAGTACTTGACGTCGCCGGCGGTGACGGGCCGGCCGTCCTGGAACGCGGCGTTGGGATTGAGGCGGAAGGTGTACGTCTTGCCGTCGGCGCTGATGTCCCAACCCTGGGCCAAGTCCGGCTGCACCTTCAGGTCGCTGCCGAGCCGCACCAGGCCGGAGTAGATCTCGACGATGTACTGCGCCGAGTCGGCATCCTGGGCGATGGCCGGATCGAGGACGAGCGGGTCGGTGCTGCGCACCCGCAGCCCGCCGGACGACGCCTTGCTGGAGCTCGATGCCGTCGGCGCCTTGCTGCCGCTCGCCGACGCCTGGCTGTTTTTGTCGCCGCCGCCGCCGACGACGAGCACGATGACGACGGCGAGTGCGATGATCAGCGCCGCGGCGACGGCGCCGGCGGCGAGCACGAGCTTGTTGCTCACGAGTCTCCCTCGAATCCTCCCCGCCCGTCCAGACGACGACTCAGGATGATAGCAGGCGGTGATTCGCCGCACAGCGCGGTGCTCCCCCACCTCGTCGGAGCTTCGCCTGAGGTTACGCCTCCCCGGCCCTCCCACTGCGGTGGAGGGCGGGTGGGGAGCTCTTCTTCAAGGGGGATCGCGCCGCCGCCCCGTGGGCGTGTCGCCCCGCGTGCTCGGCCTGTGCCTGGCGAGCCGCCATCGGAACAAGCGTCCGCCGGCCGACGGTCCGCAGCCGAGGCAAGCGGACGCGGGGAGGCCGGTAGGATGCATAAGATCATCCCTTCCCCGGTCTGTTATCATGCCCCGCACCCAATCCAGAGCCCACTCCCCCGACGAACATTCGGTATGAGTGAACAGACCTCCCCGCTGCACGATCCTTCCGGCGCGACCCGTGCGGCAGCGTCGCGGCGCCCATTCGCCCGGCCCAGGCTCGACGCGCTGAGCGGCGACCGGGCGCGCTGGCTCGCCCTGGCCGCGCTGGTGGGCATCCTGGTGTTCGCCGGCTTCCTGCGGCTGAACGGCATCAACTGGGACAACAACGGCAACGGCGTCAGCGGCCATCTCCATCCGGACGAGCGCTTCCTGACGCAGATCAGCGCCAGCACCCGCGCCCCCAGCAGCGTCGCCAACTACTTCGATACGAAGACGTCCGCGCTGAACCCCTACAACATCCGCAACGCCGACGGCTCGAAGCAGCCGACGTTCGTCTACGGCACGCTGCCGCTGTTCATGAACAAGTTCTTCGCGTCGCACCTGCAGACGCTGACGCTCGGCATGGTCGACAACAAGGACAACTACGACGGCTACAACCTCAGCGGCCGCGCGCTGTCGGCCCTCTTCGACCTGGCGACGACCTTGCTCGTCTTCCTTCTCGGCCGCGAGCTGCTGAGCCGGAACGCCGGCCTCCTCGCCGCCTTCCTCTACGCCGCCTCCGCCTTTCCCATACAGAACGCGCACTTCTTCGTCGTCGACCCCTACGTGACGTTCTTCGCCACAGCGGCGATCCTCTTCGCGGTCAGATCGGCGAAACGTGGGCGGAAGCGCGACTTCGCGCTGGCCGGCGTCAGCGCCGGTCTGGCGGCGGCGACCAAGATCACCGCCGTGTCGCTGCTGCCGGTGATCGTGCTGGCGATCGGCGTCTACGCCTGGCCGGGCGTGAAGCCGTACGTCGCGCCGTGGTGGTACGGCCGCTCGTCGGCGTACGCCCGGCAGCAGGACGGCCGGCGGCTCGACGCGTCGGTCGGTACCTTCGTGCTCGGCTCGCTCATCGCGCTCGTATCGGCGTTCGTCGCCTTCCGCATCGCGATGCCGTACGCCTTCAATACGCCGGCGATCGGCCAGCTGTTCGCCTGGCATCTGGGGAGCATCGGGCCGCTGCCGGTGCCCTACCCGGACATCATGAACCAGCAGTGGTTGAAGGACGAGGTCGACCAGCAGCGGCTGCTGAGCGGTAACGCCGCCTTCCCGCCGGACGTGCAGTGGATCGGCCGCTCGAAGTGGGTCTGGCCGCTGCAGCAGATGGTGAGCTGGGGGATGGGGCCGGCGCTGGGCATCACGGCGTGGCTCGGTGTGCTGTTCGCCATCGCCCTGGCGTTCCGCACGCGGCAGGGCGTCTGGCTGGTGCCGCTGGCCTGGGTGCTGGGGTACTTCGGCTTCATGGGGGCGCAGTTCTCGCTCTACATGCGCTACTTCCTGCCGCTCTACCCGACGCTGACCGTGCTCGCCGCCGTGCTGCTGTGGAGCGCGTGGCAGTGGTCGAACAGCCGGGAGCCGTTCGCCGCAATCGGGCGCCTGCGGTCGAGGCTGGCGCCGCTCCGGCCGGCTCTGCCGTACGCCGTGGGCGCCGGCGTCAGCGTCGTCGTGCTGATGACGCTGTTCATGGGGCTCGCCTTCTATCACATCTACAGCCAGCCGGTGACGCGCGCCGACGCGTCGCGCTGGATCTACCAGAACGTGCCCGCAGGCAGCGTGATCGGCCACGAGTCGTGGGACGACGTCGTCCCGTACGAGGTCGGCGGCGCAACGCCGAGGAACTACGGGTCCGTCACCTTCGACAACTTCAGCCCGGACACGCCGCAGCGCGTGCAGCAGCTGTTGAGCAACATCGACCAGGTCGACTACATCGCGCTCGCCAGCGGGCGCGTGTCGGAGACGGTGACGCGCGTGCCGGCGGCCTGGCCCGTCACCTCGCGCTACTACGCGGCGCTCGCCGATGGCTCCCTCGGCTTCCGGAAGGTCGCCGAGTTCAACTCGTACCCGGAGCTCTTCGGCATCAAGCTGAACGACACGGGCGCGGAGGAGTCGTACACGGTGTACGACCATCCGAAGGTGATCATCTACAAGAAGACGAGCGCTTACTCGGCAGCGAAGGCGCGTCAGGTGCTCGGCGCCGACGCCTTCGTGCCGGGCGTCACCGCGCTGCCCGGTCAGCTCGGCCAGAACGCGATGCAGTTCACGCCGGCGGTGGCGGCGAAGCAGGCCGCGGGAGGCACCTGGTCATCGATCTTCCAGCCCGGCAACGTGATCAACGACCACCCGTTGATCTTCTGGCTGCTGGCGATCGAGGTCGCGGCGTTCTCGCTGCTGCCGCTGACGATCGTCGTCTTCCGCGGCCTGCCGGACCGCGGCTTCCTGCTGACGAAGCCGCTCGGCGTGCTGGCGCTCGCGTACCTGGCGTACGCGCCGGCGAGCCGCGGCGCCGTCGACTACACGCGCGGCGAGATCGCGGGCGTGCTGGGCTTCCTGGTGCTCGTCGGCATCGCGACGGGCTGGTTCTGGCGGCGCGAGGTCGTGGCGTTCGTGCGGGAGCGGTGGCGTTTCCTGCTCTTCTGTGAGGCGCTCTTCCTGCTGCTCTTCATCGGCTCCTACTGGATCCGGCTCCAGAACCCGGACCTCTGGCATCCCGCGCGCGGCGGCGAGAAGCCGATGGACTTCGCCTACCTGAACGGCGTCATCCGCACGACGGATCTCTCGCAAGGGCCGATCGACCCGTGGCAGGCGGGCGGCTATCTCAACTACTACTACTTCGGGCAGTTCATCGCCGCGACGGTGACGAAGCTCACGGGCATCGTGCCGGAAGTCGCGTACAACCTGATCATCCCGATGTTCTTCGCGCTGGCCGGCGCGGCGACGTTCTCGCTCGCGTACAACCTCGCCGAATCGACACGCCGGCTGCTGCGTCGGCGGCCGGGGCGCCTGCCGATCAGCATCCGCGGGCCGCTCGTGTGCGGCGTGCTGGCGGTGTTCCTCGTGCTGATCGCCGGCAACCTGAGGGCGGTGGGCATCCTCGAGCAGAACTTCTCGCGCGTCAGCCCCTGGCACGCCAACGTGCCGCTGCTCGGCGGCATCGTGGCGTTCGTAGGCGGCTTCAAGGCGCTGGTCTTCGGCGATGCCTCGTTCCGGCAGCTCGTCTACAGCTACGACTGGTGGGCGCCGAGCCGCGCGCTCGGCGTCGTCGACCCGACGAAGGAAGTGCAGCCGATCACGGAGTTCCCGTTCTGGACCTTCCTCTTCGCCGACCTGCACGCGCACCTGATGGCGATCCCGTTCGCGCTGACCTCGGCGGCAGTCGGGCTGGGCGCCGTACTGAACTTCTCGCGCCTGAACCGCGACGGGCCGCGCGCGCGTGAAGTCACGAGCTGGCTGATGGTGCTGTTGCTGGCGCTGATCGTCGGCGCGCTGCGCTGGATCAACTCGTGGGACTTCCCGCCGTTCCTGCTGCTCGCCGCCGCCGCGCTGGTCATCGGCGAGCGGGCGAAGGAAGGGCGGATGAGCCTGCGCGTCCTCGTCATCGGCGGCTTCAAGGCGCTGGTGATGGCGATGCTGACGTACGTCTTCTTCGCGCCGCTGATCAAGAACTACAACATGTTCTACAGCGGCTTCCATCAGTCTGACCAGACGACGGCGCTCGGCGATTACCTGAGCCAGTTCGGCATCCTGCTCTTCCTCGTCGCCGGACTCGTGCTGTTCCAACTGAACCGCGCGATCACGCGCAGCCGCGGCCTCCGGCTCGTCTTCTTCGGGCACGGGCGCAGGAGGGCGGACAGCCGGCCGGTGATGCTGGCGCTGCTCGCCGGCGGCGCGGCGATCATCTGGGCGGGGACGCTCGAGCGCTGGGGCGTCACGCTGCTCGCCGCGGCCGGCCTCGTCGCCGTGCTGCTCTGCGTCTGGCGCGAGCTGCGCAGCCCGACGCCGACGGCGCCGGCGATGCTGTACGTCTACGGCATGGTCGCGCTCGGCCTCGGGCTCTCGGGCGGCGTCGAGGTGCTGACCCTCGACGGCGACGTCGGTCGCATGAACACCGTGTTCAAGTTTTACGAGCATGTCTGGCTGCTGTGGGGCGTCGTCGGCGCATTCTCGCTCTGGTACGTCGTCGGCGTCATGCAGCCGCAGGAGGCGTTCCTTCGGCGCGCTGGCGAGCTCAACGGCTGGCTCGTGCGGACGCCGCGCTACGCCTTCGGCGCCGCGGCGGCAGGGTTGCTGGTGCTGGCCTTGGCCTTCCCGTACTTCGGTACCCGCGCGCGCGTCCACGACCGCTTCAACCCCGCGCAGGGCACGGGCAACAACGGCATGGCGTACATGGATCAGACGATCTACCGCGACGCCGACCCGAGTACGGGCCTCGGCGGCGAAGACGTGCTCAAATACGACCGCGACGGCATCAACTGGATGCGCTCGCAGGTGAAGGGGACGCCGACGATCATCGAGGGCATCACGCCGATCTACCGGTACGGGAGCCGTGTGTCGATCTATACCGGCCTGCCGGACGTGCTCGGCTGGGACTGGCACCAGACGCAGCAGCGGCAGCGCTTCGCCGCCGGAGTCGCCGAGCGCAAGCAGGATGTCGACACCTTCTACAACACGTCGGACGTCGGCCAGGCGCGGGCGATCCTGCGCGAGTACAACGTGCAGTACGTGATCGTCGGCGCCGTCGAGCGCAACTACTATCCCGGTGGCATGGCAAAGTTCCAGAGCGGCCTCGATGGCGCGCTGGAACTCTCGTACCAGAACCCGGGGATGCAGATCTGGCACGTCGTGCCGCAGGCGCAGCTCGCGCAGGCGGCGGCGGCTCGTTAGTCGCGCGCTTCGAAATGCCTCCCGGCGACGCGGGGGATCGGGGGATCATCGCATGGGCAGCCCTCGGCGATCTCCGGCGGTCGGGCGACTCGATGTCCGTGCGAGCAAGTCGGCGCCATCCTCGGCCGCCAGAGGTTCGAGCTCGTTCGACTGCCGCCGGCCCGCCGATACGCGAGAGCCGTGCCGCCTCCCGCCGAGACGTCGCTCCAGAGCCCTTCACTCCACCACAGCGCCAGATGCTAGAATCGGCGCGATGAAGGCGGCGATGAAGGGGCTCGTGATCAGCGGCGGCAAGGGCAGCCGCCTGCGGCCGCTCACCTACACCGGCGCGAAGCAGCTCGTACCGATCGCCAACCGGCCGATCCTCTTCCACGCCATCGACAACCTGCGCGAGTGCGGCATCGACGACATCACGATCGTCGTGTCGCCGGAGACGGGCGAGCAGGTGCGCGCCGCGGTTGGCGACGGCTCGCTCTGGGGAGCGCGCATCGGCTACGTTGAGCAGCCGCAGCCTGGAGGGATCGCGCAGGCGATCGGCCTCGCGCGCGACGCGATCGGCGAGGCGCCGTTCGTCGTCTTCCTCGGCGACAACTTCCTCACGCAGGGGATCGTCGCGCAGGTGCAGGCCTTCGTCGCTTCGGACGCGCAGGCGGCGATCCTGATGAAACATGTGGCGGACGCGCGCGCGTTCGGCGTCGCGCAGTTCGAGGGTGAGCGCCTGGTGCGCGTCGTCGAGAAGCCGCAGCATCCGGCGAGCGACCTCGCGGTCATCGGCATCTACCTGTTCACGACGCGCGTCTTCGAGGCGATCGACCGGCTCGTGCCCTCCGCGCGAGGCGAGCTCGAGATCACCGACACGATCCAGCGGCTGATCGACGACGGCTGCGAGGTGCGCGCCGAGGTCGTCGAGGGTGAGTGGATCGACACGGGCAAGCACGACGACCTGCTGGCGGCCAACCGCGCGATCCTCGAGACGATCGCCGATGACCGCTCGGGCGGCGTCGTATCGGGCGCCTCGACGCTGCACGGCCGCGTCGTGCTGCAGCCGGGCTGCGAGGTCACGAACAGCGTGATCAGCGGCCCGGCGATCATCGGTGAGGGCACCGTGGTGCGGGACGCCTACATCGGCCCGTTCACATCGATCGGCGCCGCCTGCACGATCGTCGAGAGCGAGATCGCCGGCAGCGTCGTGATGGACGGCACGACGATTGCCCAGCTGCCGGCGCGCATCGAGAACAGCCTGATCGGCCGGAACGTCGAGCTGCGCAGCGACGGCCGCAAGCCGCACGGCTACGAGCTGGTGCTGGGCGACTACAGCCGCGCGAGGCTGCCGTGATGCGGCGGGTCTTCGTCGCCGGCGGCGCCGGCTTCATCGGCAGCGCGTTCATCCGCCATGTGCTGCGCGAGCGTCGTGACGCCGAAGTGGTGAACTTCGACGCGCTGACGTACGCCGGCAATCTCGCCAACCTCGCCGATGTGAGTGCGGACCGGCGGTATCGATTCGTGCGTGGAAGCGTCACCGACGCGGCGGCGGTCGCGGCGGCGCTGGCTGGCTGCGACGCGGTGGTCAACTTCGCCGCCGAGTCGCACGTCGACCGCTCGATCCACGACGCGACGGACTTCATCGACACGAACGTGCGCGGCGTCCACAGCGTGCTCACCGCCGCGCGCGAGGCCGGCGTCGCGCGCGTGCTGCACGTCTCCACCGATGAGGTCTACGGCCCCGCCACGCACGACGACGCCCGGAGCGAGGACGATGCGTTTCGTCCGCGCAGCCCCTATGCCGCGAGCAAGGCCGCCGGAGACATGCTCTGTCACGCCTTCGCCGAGACGCACGGCATGGGCGTGGTCGTCGCGCGGCCGGCGAACAACGTCGGCCCGTATCAGCACCCGGAGAAGGCCGTGCCGCTCTTCATCACGCGGGCGATCGCAGGCGAGCCGCTGCCGGTGTACGGCGACGGCCTGCAGGTGCGCGATCGCCTGCACGTCGATGACAACGTGCGGGCGCTGCTGCTGCTGCTGGAACGCGGCGAGGCCGGCGAGGCGTACAACATCCAGGCGGACAACCACCACACGAACATCGACGTCGCGCGCGCGATCCTCGACGCGCTCGATCGGCCGCATGACCTGATCCGGTACGTCGACGACCGCGAGGGCCACGACCGCTGCTACTGGATGGACTGGTCGAAGCTGCGCGCGCTCGGCTGGGCGCCGACGTACGACTTCGACCGCGCCATCGAAGCGACTGTACGCTGGTACGCCGGGAACCGCGCCTGGTGGGAGCCGACGGTGCGGGCGGGAGCGTTTCGCGGATACTACGAGCGGCAGTATGGTGCGCGTCTCGCCGGCGCGCAGCCGTATCGGGCGCAGTAGCGCGCGTTGCCGCGCCGCGCGCTCGCGGCGTAGGCAGACGCCGCTGACGCGCGGATGAGCCTGCATGCGCAGTGGGCGACCGAGGTTAGCGCCCTTCTGCCCGCGCCATCCGGTCGACGACGCCGAGGACCGATTCGACGAGCACGCGGTCGCCGGGCTGCGGGTCGTCGTAGATCATGTCGAACGAGAGCCGCGCCTCGCGCACTTGGCCCGGCTCAGCGTCGAGCCGGTAGATCACGGCGTAGTAGCGGGTGCCGTGCAGCTCGAACGCGCGCGCCTGCAGCACGGTGGCAGGCTTCGCCGGCGGACGCTGGCCGCCGCGGACGAACTTCCCGCTCACGAGCGGCGCGGCCCGAAGCGCACGACCGTCGCATCGTCGCTGACGTCGTCGAATACCGCCTGGAGCGGCATCTCGAGCCGCAGCTCGTCCTCCGCGACGCCGACGACCTGCGAGACGATGCGCGGGCCCTCCGCGAGCTCGACGACGGCGAACTGGTACGGCGTTCGGTCGGCGAACGCCGGATGCAGCTTCTGATGCATGATGCCGAAGCTGTGCAGGACGCCGCGGCCGCTGGCGCGCACCCATTCGGTTTCGGTCGACCAGCAGTCGGGGCAGCGGGGACGCGACGGCAGGCGCCAGGCGCCGCAGGATCGGCAGCGCATCAGCATCAGCTGATGACGCCGCGCGCCGTCGTAGAACTCGCGCGACTCGTCGTCGGCCTCCGGGACCGGCAGGGGCGTAGTGGTCATCGTTCCCATCCTCCCTTCGCGCTCCGGTGGTGATCGGCGCATCACGCGCTACGCCTCGCGCCCCAGGATCAGCGCCGAATGGTGGTCGAGGATGCCGCCGTTGCCGGTGACGAGCACGACGTCGTGCTTCGCGACCTGCCGCTCGCCGCCCTGGCCGCGCACCTGGATCACGCCCTCGGACAGCGGCGTCATGCCCCACATGTAGTACCCGCTCAGCTGGCCGCCGCCGGTGTTCGTCGGCAGGCTGCCGCCCGGACCGAGCTTGCCGTCCGCGACGAAGGGCCCGCCCTCGCCCTTCTTGCAGAAGCCGTAGTCCTCGAGCGTCACCAGCACCGTGTACGTGTAGCAGTCGTACAGCTGCAGCACGTCGATGTCGGCGAGCGTGGCACCGGCCATCGAGAACGCGCGCTCCCGGGCGATCGGCGCGCCGGTCTCCGTCTCGACGTCCCAGCCCTTGCGCCGGAAGTCGCCGGGGTGCCCCTGGCCCATGCCGAGGATGTAGGCCGGCGGCTGCGCGAGGTCCGCCGCTTCTTCCGCGCGCGAAACGACGACGGCGACGCCGCCGTTTGAGACGAGGCAGCAGTCGAGCAGGTGCAGCGGCTCGACGACCCAGCGCGACGCGCGGTAATCACCGAGCGTCATCGCCTCCCGGTGTTCGGCGAGCGGGCTCTTCTGCGCCCAGGCCCGCTCGGCGACGGCGATGACGCCCAGTTGGTCGCTCGTCGTGCCGTACATGGCCATGTGGCGGCGCGTCGCCAGCGCATAATGGGCGTTGACGCCGAACACGCCGAACGTCGTGTAGAGCCCGGCCATGCCCGAGGGCCGCACGCTGCGACCCATGCCCGCGTACGCGGCGCCGCCTCCGCCGCCGGCGCTCGTGCGCAGCGGCGCGTCGGCGAAGACGCAGACGACGTGGTTGGCGAGGCCGTGGATGACGGACATCGCGGCGTATTGCACCATGACGTTCGCGGTCGCGCCGCCGACGTTCATGCTCGCCAGCAGGCGCAGGTTGGCGAGGCCGAGGTCGTTCTGCAGGCCGACGCCGCCCATCGCCCCGAGCGGCGTGACGCCGGGATTGACGAGCAGGCCATCGATCTGCTCCTTGCGCAGGCCGGCGTCCTCGACGGCGCGGCGGATCGCCTCGGCCGCGAAGTCGCGGGCGTCGCGCGTGTACACCCGCCCCATCTCGCTCATGCCGAGGCCGCTGATGGCAGCCCTGCCGCGCAGCTCACGTCCGTCCATCGCCCGGACAGCGTACGGCGGATGCATGCGTGGCGGAACCGCGGATGACGCGGATGGACGCAGACGCGCGGTGATGGAGGTCGGAGGTGGTAGGCTGCGCGCCGCTCGGGAACGCCGCCGAGGCAGATGGACGCGGATGAGGGATCTGGACGTACGTCATCTTGCGCCAAGCGAAGGACCTCTCCGGCAGCCGGCGCCGCGCGCGACGGGACACCCGCAGATGGGCACGGATGAACATGGGATAGACGAACCTTCGATGACGCAGATGCGCGCAGATGCGGCAGCCGATGACGCAGCCGCGAGGGGCGCCGGACGCCTTACGTTCCCGTTGCAGATCGTGGCCGCCTACACCCGCACGACGGCGAGGGTGATCTCGCGGCCGTCGACTTGCGCCGTTTCGGCGTGGCAGGCCTGCGGCGGGGCATCGGCGGACAGCTCCGTCGACAGCGTCTCCTGCCGAATATAGTCGCCGTAGCGCCGCATCACGGCGTCCAGCTCCCCGTCGTCATCGTCGCTGCGATAGTAGGTCTTGATGCGGTCGGCGATCTCGAACCCGGCGTCGCGGCGCAGGTTCTGGATGCGGTGCACCAGCTCGCGGGCGAGCCCCTCCTGCAACAACTCCGGCGTCAGCTCGGCGGAGACGATGACGACGACGCCGGCCTCCGCGGCCGAGGCGAAGCCTTCGCGCTCGCGTCCGTTCACGAGCAACTCCTCGGGCAGCAGCGACCTGCCCGTCACGTCGACGCTCTCGCCTGCCGCGACGCGCCGCGCGAGCTGCGCCAGTGCGGCTTCGGGCAGCGCGGCGAGCGACGCCGCGATCTCCGGCACCGCGCGGCCGTACTTCTGGCCGAGCAGCTTCAGGTTGGGCTTCACCTCGAAGCGCAGGAAGTCGCTCTCGTCACGGACGATGCGCAGCGCCTTCACGTTGAGCTCGTCGAGCAGCTGCGGCGCCAACCGCTCGAGCGCCTGCTCGTCGGCGGCCGCCGTCAGCTTCACGAAGAGCGCGGCGACGGGCTGCCGCACCTTCAGCTGCGCCTTCGCCCGCGCGGCACGGCCCAGCGATGCCACCCGCATGACGAGCTGCGTCTCGTCGGAGAGCGCGCGGTCGATCTTCGACGCATCGGCGCGCGGCCAGTCGGTGAGGTGCACGCTCTCGGGCGCGCTGTCGTCGAACGACCGCACGAGGTTCTGATACAGATCCTCGGCGAGGAACGGCGTGAACGGCGCGATGAGGCGGGCCAGCGTCGTCAGGCACGCGTAGAGCGTCGCGTAGGCGGCCTGCTTGTCGGCGTCGCTCTCTGACTTCCAGAAGCGGCGCCGGCTGCGCCGCACGTACCAGTTCGAGAGCCCTTCGACGAATGCCTCGATCAGCCGCGTGGCGGCGAACGCGTCGAAGTCGTGCAGGTGCTCGCTGACGCCCTCGATGAGCTGGTGCAGCTCGGAGAGCACCCAGCGATCGAGGTCCGGCATCGGCGGGCGTTCCGCCGCCTGCGCCATCCCGGGTGTCCACGCGTCGAGCGTGGCGTAGGTGACGAAGAAGGCGTAGGTGTTCCACAGCGTGAGGAACATACTGCGGCGCACCTCGTCCGCCGGCGCTGGCCCGAAGTTGACGTTCGCCGCCGGGTTGTTGCGCATGAAGAGCCAGCGCATGACGTCGACGCCGATCGTCTCCGCCGCATCCTCGAACCAGATGGCGTTGCCCTTGCTCTTGTGCATCTCCTCGCCGTGCTCGTCGCGCACCATCGCGTGGCCGAGCACGACCTCGAACGGCGGCCGGCCGGTGAGCGCGGTGGACATCGTGAGGAGCGAGTAGAACCAGTTGCGGAACTGCCCGGGGAAGGCTTCGGTGATGAACTGCGCCGGGAACCACTCCTCCCAGTAGGCGCGGTCGTCGCGATAGCGCAGGGTCGAGTAGGGCACGATGCCGGCGTCGAGCCACGGGTTGCCGACGTCCGGGATGCGCGAGACGACGGCGCCGCAGGATCGGCAGCGGATCTTCACGGCGTCGATGAAGGGCTTGTGCGGCGAGTGGCCTTCGAATACGTCCCAGCCCTCGACCGCCCGCTCGCGCAGCTCCGTCTCGCTGCCGATGACGTCGAATGCGCCGCACGCCGCGCAGTCGAAGATCGGCAGCGCCAGGCCGTAGTAGCGCTTCTTCGAGATCATCCAGTCGTCCATGTTCTTCAGCCAGTCGAGCTCGCGCGCGAGGCCGAAG
>JADMII010000059.1 GCA_015478665.1 Dehalococcoidia bacterium | reverse complement strand
CTCGTGCTCACATTATCTGCCACTGTGCTCGCCATCATCGCGCCGTGCTCGCCAACGGACGATCGTGCTCACATTGGCTGCCAATGAGCGAAGCTGTCCGGTTCACACCGGAACGCCTGCCACACGGAGCTGCTCGGTGAACTCGCGTGTGCGGTCTGCGGCGAGCGTGCCGGCCAGAAAATCGCGCACTTCGGCGGGCTTGGCCCGGAGCAGCACGGCCAGAGCCGGCGCGTCGTAGCCGTTGCGGGTCAGCGTCGGCTCAAGTTCGTCGATCGCCCGCGACAGCACCTGTTCGACAACCTCGGCGGACACGCGCTTCTCGCCAAGGCGGAAGGCGTGCTCGAAGGCCAAGGTGAGGTGCATCTCGATCTGCAGCGCCGTGCGCAGCCGCTCGGCCAGCAGCTCGATCGCGTCCACATCCATGATGTCCGCCGGCTTGACGCCGTCCTGCGCGCAGGTCTTCACCAGCCAGCCGATGAACTCGCGGCGATGGCCGGACACGCCCTCGAACTCGAAGGTGGTGGTCCGATAGCCGATCTCTTCCATCTGCGGCCGGCGCAGATCGTTGCGCAGTTTTGGGTGCCCGATCAGCAGCACCGACAGGATCACCCCGGCGCCCGCCGCCACCTCCATCAGCCGCTTGAACCCGGTCAGCGTCTTGTGGTGCAGCTCGTGGTTGATCGCCTCCGGCGCTCAACCGTCGACGATCAGCACGACGGGATGCTTGTTCTTGCGCATGAGGTCGCGGAGCTCGCGCTCGCGCCGTTCGGGCTGCTTGGGGATCTTGACCTTGCTGCGATCGCCGGGCGTGAGGTCGTAGAACATGGCCTCGATGAGCGACGGCAGCGACGTACGGCGCTTGTCGACCGCCAGCGACTTCGCGACCGCGATTTTGCCGGAGCGGGCGAGCTCTTCCTCGATGCGGGTCAGCAGGTGCGTCTTGCCCGAGCCGACCAGGCCCGCGACGACGACCAGCCTGCCGGTTTGCACGACCGCGCACACCTCGCGGATCAGCGTGCGCTGGTGCTCGGTTTCATAGTTGCCGACCCCGTGAAAGGGCCTTGTCAGCCCGAAATGCGCCTGCACGTCGGCGAGCATCAGCCCCTCCCTGCCGTCCTGAAGTGCTCGCGCACGCGCGCAGCAACGGTGTCTCGATCTAGCGTCTCCGCCAGCAGCGCGTCGATGAAGACGCGGTCCGGTTCGGGCAGGCTGCCGAGGGGCTTCGAGAGCTGGACGGAGATCGCGAGCCGGGCCGCCAGCGGCGTCGGGAACGTGACGTCGGCTGCCGGCTCGGGAAAGGGCGTGCGAGGCACCGGCATGAAGGCGGCGGCAGGAGGCAGGGACGGCAAGGGCCGGTCTGCGCCGGTCACCGCCGCCCGTGGCAGCCCGAGCTGGTCAGCGAGCTGCACGACCTTATCGAGACGCTCCTCGGCTCGGCTCTTCTGGTACTTGCGGTAGCGATAGAGGGGGACCGCGCCGCGCGAGGGCTGGTATGGCCCGAAGCGCTTGCCCTCGAACTCGACGAACAGCTCCTGGTCGAACAGCCCCCACCA
>JADMII010000058.1 GCA_015478665.1 Dehalococcoidia bacterium | reverse complement strand
GCGATGTGCTGCTCGTACACCTGCTTCGCGACCTGGTCCGGCGTCAGGATCATGATCACGTCGGCCAGCTCGGCCACCTCGCGCACATTGCCGACGCGCAGCCCCGACTCCTCGACGGCCTTCCAGGACTTCGAGCCCGGGTAGAGACCGACGATCACATCGCAGCCGCTGTCCTTCAGGTTGAGCGCGTGCGCGTGCCCCTGGCTCCCGAAGCCGATGACGCCGATCGTCTTGCCCTTCAGCAACCCGAGGTCGGCGTCCTCGTCGTAGTACATCTTCGTCATTCAGTCGTCCCCTGCTCGCTACCGGCGTCCCCGCGCGACGTCATCGCCTCGACAGGATTCCGCCCATTCCGGGACGCAGCCCACGCCTCGTCCCTATGTTTCCGCTCGACCGCCTCCCGCCGGGCCGAAGGCCTCCAACACCCGACATCTCACCTCTAGATCAGGCTGCCCAGCTTCGGCTTCCCCTCGCCCGCCGACCGATGGTGTCGGCCGGCGCCGTTGGACGACGGCGCCGCGACCGTCGTCGTCGCGCCGCGCACCATGGCGACGCGGCCGGTGCGCACGAGCTCCTTCAGTCCGAACGGCGCCAGCATCGCGACGATCGCGTCGATCTTCTCCTCCGTCCCCGTCGTCTCCACGACGAGCGAGTCCGGCGAGACGTCGACGACCTTGGCGCGGAAGACATCGACGATCTCGATGATCGCACTCCGGCTCTCCTTCGTCGCCGACACCTTCAGCAGCGCCAGCTCGCGGGCGATCGTCCCTTCGTCCGTGACGTCGGTGATCTTCACCACCTCGATCACCTTGTACAGCTGCTTCGTCACTTGCTCGATGTCGTGGGCCGCGCCATCGACGGTGAACGTCATCCGCGACAACCCCGCCACCTCGCTCGGTCCCACGGTCAGGCTCTCGATGTTGAACGCGCGCTGCCGCCACTTGCTGGCGATCTTGTTGAGCACGCCCGGGCGGTTCTCCACCAGCGCGACGATCGTGTGCAGTCGTCCGCTCATCGCGCCAGCTCCCGTTCCGGCTCCGGCCGCTCGACCTTCGGCTGGTCGATCGTGTCCGAGAGGCTGACGCCGGGCGGCATCATCGGGTAGCAGTCCTCGACGTCCTCGACCTGGAAGTCCAGCAGCACGGCGCCGGGGTGCCGCAGCGCCGCCTCGATCGACGACGCCACCTGCGCCTTGTCGCTCACGCGCATGCCCGTGATTCCCATCGCCTCCGCCAGCTTGACGAAGTCCGGCTGGAACATCCGCACCGATTGCTTGTTGCCGGCGTAGAAGGCGTCCTGCCACTGCCGCACCATGCCCAGGTAGTTATTGTTGATGATGGCGAACTTGACGGGGAGCTCGTACTCGGTGCAGAGAGCCAGCTCCTCCATCGTCATCTGGAAGCCGCCGTCGCCGCAGATCGCCCACACCGTGTCGCGCGGCCGCGCGAACTGCACGCCGATCGCCGCCGGCACCTCGAACCCCATCGTCCCCAGCCCGCCCGACGTCACGAACGAGTACGGGTTGTCGTTCCAGAAGTACTGCGCCGCCCACATCTGGTGCTGGCCGACGC
>JADMII010000009.1 GCA_015478665.1 Dehalococcoidia bacterium | reverse complement strand
GAGAGGACAAAATCACAGAACAGTTAGTGAGGACAGAATCTCGGAACACCAACAGATACCCACACTCGCCATTGACAGCCGTTCTGCCGGCCCGTATGATCCGAGCACGTCTATGAGATTCGGCAGGACACTCATGCGCAACGATATCTACGCCAGCAACGTCCTCGCCGGGGTGCGCACCGCCCCGGTCGCCGGGGTGCGCGTGGGTGGGATGAGTGTGTTCGTCGTGGGGCTTCGCCATTGAGTTAGCTTCCGATGCGCCAGCCGAGGTCCACCCACTGCGAACGCACCGTAGTGGGTTTTTTGATCCCTGCCGCCATCGGCAGAAGCACGGAGACGAGAGAGATGGATGACCAACTGCCATTGCGGGCGCGGCACGTCGCCAAATCGTTCGGCGGCGGCTGGAACCCGACGCACAGCCTGCCGTGGCGGCGCAACGGCCACGCCCGCAGCGACCCGGCGCGCCGCGTCGTCGACGACGTGTCGTTCGAGATCCGCAGGCGCGAGATCTTCGGCGTCATCGGCGCCAACGGCTCCGGCAAGTCGACGCTGATCCGGATCATCAGCACGCTGCTGCTGCCCGACGCCGGCGACGTGCACATTTTCGGCATGGACGTCGTGCGGGAGACGATGAAGGTGCGGTCGCTGCTGAACCGCGTCTCCGCCGACCCGTCGTTCTTCCGCAACATGAGCGCGCTCGAGAACCTGCTGTTCTTCGGCAAGGTGTACGGCGTCTCGAAGCAGGAGGTGCGCCGGCGGGCGCCGCAGATCCTCGCCCGCCTCGGCCTGGAATGGGAGCGGGCGCTCGAGCCGATGAGCAACCTCTCACGCGGCCAGCAGCAGAAGATTGCCGTCGCCCGCGCGCTGCTCACGTCACCCGTGCTGATGCTGCTCGACGAGCCGACGACCGGCCTCGACCCGCGCAGCAAGCGCGACGTGCAGTCGTTCGTCAGCGAGGTGCGCCAGGAGCACGATGCGACGATCCTGCTGACGACGCATGACATGGAGGAGGCGGAACTGCTCTGCGACCGCATCGCCTTCCTCTCCGGCGGGCGCATCGTCGCCGAAGGCACGCCGCTCGACCTCCGGCGCCAGGTCGCAGACGGCCGGCCGCTCGAAGAGATCACGATGGAGACGGTCTTCATGGAGCTCACCGGACGCAGCGTCGAGGAGGACGAGGAGGCGGAAGCGGGGGTAGCGGCGCGATGATGCTCAAAAATGAGCGAGGGGCTATCGGCCAGGGTCTGCGCGTGATGACGTTCAGCACCAATGACCGCGTGGGGCGGCTGAAGAACGAGGCGGTCTCGCGGCCCGGCCACATGGCGGCGGAGATCGAGTGCGCGCCGCTCGGCCGCGAGGAGAGCGCCGCGTGGCTCGCCGCCCGCAACTGCGATCTGACGCCGTCGGGCGCGATGACGCTCGCCGAGCTCTTCGCCGCCGCCGAGGGGCGGCAGTTCGCCGGCCGGTCGGCGCGGCCGCTCGGCTTCAGGAGAGGAGGGACGCATGACAACCGGAGTTGAGGCGATGGACGTCCGGACGCGGGCCGGCGGCGGCCGGCTCGCCTGGGCGTTCGTCGAGCGTCAGACGAACCTGTGGAAGCGCTACTGGGCGTGGGAGATCGTCTGGCTGGTGTACGGCGTCGTCAACACGCTGGCGATCACGTTCATCGCCAAGCAGGTCGGCAACGAAGGTACCGGCGCCAGCTTCGATACGTCGAAGCTGGTGCTCTTCCTGCTCATCGGCACGCTCGTCTGGGCCTACCTGTCGGCCGTGCTCGACGACATCAGCCTGGTCGTCACCTGGGAGCGCTGGGAGGGGACGATCGAGCACACGCTGATGGCGCCGGTGCCGCGGGCGCTGCACCTGCTGGGGATGTCGGTGTTCGGCGTCCTGCACGCGGTCGTACGGACGCTGCTGATCTTCGCCATTGCCATCCCGTTCTTTAACATCGACTTCGGCAGCGCCAACTGGCTGACGGCCGCGGTCGTGCTGTTCGCCGGCAGCTTCAGCATCGCCGGCCTGGCGATCCTCGCCGGCGTGCTGCCGCTGCTCTATCCGGAGCGCGGCACGCAGATGTCGTTCATGGTGCAGGCGCTCGTCCTGCTGGTGTCCGGCGTGTACTACCAGGTGAGCGTGCTGCCCGGCTGGCTGCGCGTCTTCTCGCACGTCTCGCCGGCGACGTACATCCTGCGCGGCATCCGCGGCGGCATCATCGATGGCCAGAGCCTCGCCGATGTCTGGCCGACGCTGCTGGCGCTCGGCATCTTCGGCGCGCTGCTGATCCCGCTCGGCATCCTCACCTTCATGGCGGCCGAGCACTGGGCGAAGAAGACGGGGAAGCTGAAGCGGCAGGGATGATCGGCGGCGCTTGCCAGACTTCTGTTCCCCATAAGAGAACACCTGTGCCCCGTGGGGAAGCTGAAGCGGCAGGGATGATCGGCGGCGCTTGCCAGAGCCGGCAGGGGACGAACGCATGAAGACGTACGACCTGTACCTCGAATCCGGGCCGAAGCGGCGGACGACGATGGTGCATGTGCCCTCGCTGCTGGGCTGCGTCGCGACTGGCCGAACGACCGAGGAGGCGCTGAGCGTGACGCCGGACGCCATCCGCGCCTACCGGCGCTTCATGCGGCGGCATGCCGGCGAATCGACCGCCGATGATCCGGCGTTCGGGACGCGCGTGGTTGAGCACGTAACGGAGGGGCAGTGGCTGGGCAACGGCTCGCCCTACATCGTCTTCGCGCCCGACCTCAAGCCGGTGACGCCGGCCCGGATCTCGACGTTCCTGCGTCGCTTCCATGCGTTGCGCGAGGCGCTGGCGTCGTGGGCGGCCGGGCGGGCCGGCGGTCTGACGGACTCCCGGGCGCGAGCCGGGGCGGACGCTGTACCGCCACCCCTCCTGGCGCCGTTGGAGGTGCGTTGTTGGGCGTGCGGACAGCCGATATACTTTCGGGTAGACTACACGGAGAGCGGCCGCGGGGCGGCCTGAGGAGGCGTACAGATGGTCCAGGAAACGCAGGAAGTCGTCTCGATCACGGACAAGGCGGCCGAGAAGGCAGTCGCGTTGCTGAAGGACCGGGGAGTCGAGGACGGCGCGCTGCGGGTATTCGTCGTCGGCGGCGGTTGCTCCGGCTACCAGTACGGTATGGCGATCGCCCAGGGGCGCGAGGAAGACGACATCGTCATCGAGCGGGCCGGCGTCACGGTGCTCGTCGACCCGGAGAGCGCGCCGCTGATGCGCGGCGCCGAGATCGACTACGTCGACGACCTGATGAAGTCCGGCTTCACGATCTTCAACCCGAATGCCGTCAAGAGCTGCGCCTGCGGCTCGAGCTTCCAGACTGCTGAGGGCGGCGGTCAGGCGAAGAGCTGCTGCTAGCTCCCGGCACGGGTCCACGAGAACAGCACGGGGCTTCGGAGACGGAGCCCCGTATTGTTGCCCGCAATGTGGCCGTCCGCGCGCCAGCCGGGCGGCGGCATGCCGCCGATCAGCGCGTCGGCGGCAGTGAGAAGGCGATGAAGGACCGGGCGCCGTTGACCGCGGGGCCATTGGTTCGGTTGGCGTCCGGGTACCTGCTCGCGACGGTGGCGGCGTCGGCTTCGTAGCGGTCGACGAGCACGATCAGCGCCGGCTTCGTGCGGTCGATGTTGCCGTATCCGGTCACCGCGCCTGGCCGCGCGAAGCGCGTCGACCGATCCTCGATCGTGCCATCGCCGATGCGCCGGCCGGGTAACAGGTACTGCACCGTCTCGTAGTTCGCCGACCAGCGCTCCGATACGAAGTAGATGCGGGTGCCGGGCGGCTGCGCCCGCATGAACGCCACCGTGTTGCTCAGCTGCGGCGCGAAGGTGAAGACCATCACGTCCGTGCCGGGCGTCTGGACGAAGTACCGGTAGACGTTCAGCCCGCCGTACGCGACGAGGGTGAGGGCGACCACTGCCGATGCCGCGGCCATCCGCCCGCGGCTGGCGAACCACTCCCAACCGGCGCCCAGCGCAACAGCGGCCGGCATGACGACGAACGGCAGGATGCCGAGCGCGCGTCGGTGCGGGCTGCCGACGCTCCACACGGGGCCGATGAGCACGAACGGCGCGACGACCAGCGGCAGGAGGTAGGCGGCGCGGCGGCGCGCGATGGCGAGTACTACCGACACGAGAACGCCGGCGGCGGCGAGCGTGATCAGCAGCGGGTCGAGCGCCGCCGTGCCGCCGGAGCCGTCGGAGGCGTCCGGATGGCCGCCTTCCCGCAGCGCGTTGAACACCCGCTTCGCATTCTTCCAGTAGAGGTCGATCTTCCCCGACGTGCTCGCCGCCTTGTACGCCGGCAGCGCGTTCACGGCGAAGTCCCTGCGGTCGTGCCGGTACCCGGCGTCTCTCGACGTCGCATACGGCCACATCGGCTGGATGACAAGCAACGCCGTCAGCCCCGTCACCAGAACGTTGCGCACGAAGGGCCACCACGGGCGCGGACGCTGGACGGCGGCGTAAACGACGACCCACGCCGCGAGCCCGACGACGAACAGCGGGTAGGCGAAGTAGCCGTAGATGCCGGCGCCGACGACGGCGCCGGCGAGGAGGAACCAGGGCCATGTCCCCTTGCGCAGCGCCACCGCCAGCGCCAGGACCGACGCCAGTTCGGTGAACGGCATCGCCGATGCCGTGAAGCCCGTGCGGTTGTAGAAGATCAGCCACGAAGAGAAGGCCAGCAGGATCGCGCCGGCATACGCCGCCGGGCGTCCGAAGAGCTCACGCAGGGCGAAGAAGCCGAGCACCACCGTGCCGACGCCGATGAGCGCCATCGGCAGCCGGACGGCGACGGCTGTCGAGCCGAGCAGCTTCACCCAAACCGCCGCCCAGTACATCGGCGCCGACGGCTGGCCGAGGGCGCTCGGGGTGTAGGGCCAGACGCTCTGCCCGGCGAGGATCTTGCGGGCGTCGAGGCCCGTCGACGCCTCATCGCCATGGAGGCCGGCCGGCAGGCCGCCGAGGCCGACGACGCGCAGGACGAGCGCAACGGCAGCGATGGCCGCGACGAACGCGAGATCGAGCGCGATGGCATTCGTCAGCCAGCCAGGGCGCGTGACGCCCCGCCGGGCGGGCGCCGCGGAGGTGGCCGGGACGTCGGTGCTCATGCCGGTCGATCATACACGATGCGGGGGTCGAGGGAGGTGCGACGCGAGGCGTGGTGCAGGGCGAGCGAGTGGCACGCGCGTAGATGTCACGTCTGCAGCCAGACGCGATGCAGGGCCGGAGGAGGTGCGTCGTGAGGCGTGGTGCGCGGTGAGCGAGCGGCACGCCCGGGGATGACCCGCCCCGTCTGCGGCGCCTCGAGAGGCGGTAGCGTGCTCCCGGCAACGGGCGGGCACGGCGCCGGCCTGTCGTGCCACCGCGGCGATGCGCTACCATGCCCTTCGGCCCGCGCGGGGCCACGCACCCACGGTCGCAAGCTGGGAGGGGATCGATGACGCGGACGCGACTGTATCTACTTGTCTCGCTGGCGGCGCTCGCTGTCGCCACGCTGACGTTCGGCGCTGCGCGCGCACGCACGGCCGCCGGGCAGGCCGCCTGCACGACGACCGTCGGGCCCTCGACGCTGCAGCCGGCGATCAACGCCGCCGGCGCCGGCAGCGTCATCTGCATGGCGCCGGGTGTCTACATCGGGCCGATCACGTTCCAAAGCAAGAACGGGGTCACGCTGCGCGGCGCCGGTCGCCAGGCGACCATCATCGCCGGCGGCGCGCGCGACGGCATGCTCATCTTCAACAGCCAGAACCTGACGTTCGAGAATTTCCTCATCTACTTCGGCCACCCGTCCGATGCCTACGTCTTCAACAGCCAGAACATCACCTTCCAGCAGATCGATGCCGGCGGCGGCGGCATCGGCATTCACTTCGACGCCGGCAGCATCGGCCGCATCAGCGATTCCATGATCTACGCGATGGAGGGCGACGGCGTGCTCGTGCGTCGCGGCTCGAACGTCACGGTCGAGCGCAACTGGGTCTTCGTCAACGGCGGCGTCGGCGTCTCGACGGTGGGCGACACGGCGACGACGACGATCACCCGCAACATCATCTCGGACAACCGCGGGCCGGGCGTCTTCGCCGGCCAGACGCCGTGCGCGCTGCTGCCGCCGGGCTTCGTCGAAGTGCCCGCGTGCTATCTCATGAACCTGCAGTCGTTCGTCGGCGACGCCAACATCATCCTTGACGCGAACATCATCCAGGCGAGCGGCAGCACGGGCATCGTCATGTTCCCCGGCACCCGCGCGACCATGCGCAACAACCGCATCTGGCGCAACGAGCTCACCGGCCTCTTCGCCTGGGGGGCGAACGTCACGTCGGACGGCGACGAGTTCAGCGGGAACGAAGAGCACGCCATCGAGTTCCGCGCCTACCCGGACCCGCTCAAGTACGGCCAGGTCGGGCCGATCTTCCCGGTGCGGGCGGTGGGCCGCATCAACAACGCCAACATTCATGACAGTGTCGTGCTCGCCGAGACGGGGCGGCTCGGCGGCGGCGTGCTGGCGCAGGGTGCGAACCTCGACGTCACGAACTCGCGCATCTACAACAACCGCGGCATCGGCGTCTCCTACGTCAACACCTCGCTCGGCACGGTCAGCGGCAACGTCATCGATGAGAACCGGGGCTCGGCGATCTGCGTCTTCAACGCCGGCAACGTCGCCACCGCGGGGAACACGATCTTCGGCAACGTCGACGACAGGCCGGGCATCTGTCGCGAGACGACGCCATGAGCCTGGAGGCTCCAGGCGCGCAGTCGCTAGCATGAGCAGCGATGAAGATCCGCCGCATCCACCACGTCACCATGGCCGTGCAGGACCTCGAAGCCGCGCGCGCTGAACTCGCGGCGCTCTTCGGCGCGCCCGCCGGGCCGGTCGATGTCGTCGCGCCGTTCGTCGTGCGGTCGACGGTTGTGCCGCTCGGCGAGGACACGCTCCAGCTCGTCGCGCCGATGGACGCGGACAACGCCGTGATGCGCTTCATCGAGCGACGCGGCGAGGGCTTCTACACGCTGGCGCTCGAAGTCGACGACCTCGACGCCGCCGTCGCCGAGCTGCGCGGCCGTGGCGTGCGGGTCAGCGACGCGGTGGAGACACGGCCCGACAGCCGCACGGCCTTCGTCGCGATGTCGGCGACGCACGGCCTCAGCATCCAGCTCGTCGAGCCGGCGGCCCCGCCGTCGCCGCCGGATGGCCGCACGGCGCACGACGACCGCTGGCCCGCACGGCCGGCCTTCAGCCGACCGCCGGGGTCGCCGGCGACGCCGCCGCTGATCGCCGGCCGCTCCGCCGCAGCGGACGAGGACGCCGGCTCGCGGGAGGCGGCGGCCGCGGAGCCGGCCGCGCCGGCGCCGGGCGACGCGTCGCCCCCGGACGCCGCCCCGGCGACGCGGTCACCGCTCGACCTCACGCCGGACGAATGGTCCGATGTCGACTAGCATCGACAACGGACATCAGACGACAGACGAGGGCGCCGAGCAGCCGCGCGCAGCGATCGCGCCGCTTCGCCGCCGAGCCCTCTCCTGCTGTCGCACTCGGTGCGATCGCGTCGTCTCTGCCCCACGCTCTGTCGTCCGCTGTCCGTCGGCTGTGCTCACTGGTCTCAGCCCGAGGCTCGCCCTGCTGCCATCCGCGCTGCATCGCCCGGCGCTCTCCGCATGAAGATCTGTTTCATCATGTACCAGGGGAACATGTACTCGGGCGGGCAGGGCGTCTACCTGCACTACCTGACGCGCGAGCTCGTGAAGCTCGGCCACGAGGTGCACGTCATCTCCGGCCGCCCGTATCCGCGCGTCGCCGAGGGCGTCGTCCACCACAGGCTCCACTCCTACAGCTTCTGGGCGTTCCTCGACGGCCGCGACGCGCACGCCTACGACCACGAGTCGCACCCGCTCGCCTTCTTTCATCCGTGGAACTTCTACGAGTTCGCCGCCACGCGCGCGTCTCTCGCCTCGCTCTTCTTCACCTTCAGCGTGCGCGCCTACCGCAAGCTCGCCGAGCTCGAACGCGCGTCCGGGCCGTTCGACCTCGTCCACGACAACCAGACGCTCGGCTATGGCATCCTGGCGATGAAGCGGCTGCTCGGGAAGCGCGTCGTCGCCAGCCTGCACCACCCGCTGGCGATCGACAAGGCCAACAACCTGCGCGAGGCGCGCTCGCTGCCGGCGCGCGTCGCCAAGGAGCTCTGGTTCCCGTGGCGCATGCAATCCGTCGTCGCCAACGGCATCGACCTCGTGCTGACGGGGTCGCGCAACTCCGCCGACTCCGTCAGCCGTTCGATGCAGATCCCGCGCGCGCACATCCGGCAGACCCCGTACGGCGTCGACCACGAGGTGATGCGGCCGCTTGCCGATGTGCAGCGCGTGCCTCGCACGGTTCTCTTCGTCGGCGATTCCGAGGATCGCAACAAGGGCGCGCGCTACCTCATCGAAGCGTGCGCGCGGCTGCAGCACGAGCTGGACTTCACGCTGCTCTTCAAGGACAAGCGGGAGAAGGACATGAAGGTCGTGCCGCCGCTCGTCTGGAAGCACGCCCTCAAGCGCTTCGTCGAGTACATCCCGCGCCTGACCACCGACGAGCTGGTGCGCCTCTACAACAGCGCCCAGCTCGTCGTGTCGCCGTCGCTCTACGAAGGCTTCGGCCTGCCGGCGGCCGAGGCGATGGCCTGCGGGACGCCGGTGATCGCGACGACGGCGGGCGCCTTCCCGGAGTTCATCGATGACGGCCGCACCGGCATCCTCGTGCCGCCGGCCGATGCCGGCGCGCTGGCCGCGGCGATCAAGTCGCTGCTGCTCGACCCGGACCGCTGCGCGACGATGGGCGCCGCGGCATCGGAGCACATCCGCGCGAACTTCACCTGGCAGCGCACCGCCGGCGCGACGGTCGATGTGTACGCGGAGGTGCTGGCGTACCGTGCATGACGCGGGCGATGCGTCAACGTGCGGCATCGTCGCGTCCGGCAGCGCTCAACGCGTCTCACCGTATCCCGCGGGCGGAAGCGTTCCGCGTACGGGCCTCCGCCGCTGCGCCCGGCGCGCTTGTCGGCGCCGATACCGCCCTCCGTCCGGCTCCTGCCGGTCGACGGAGCGGGGAGGCCCGCCGGGGGTAACCGGCGGCGCTTCCGTGCGATCGGCGGGTGGGCTAGCCTGCGGCGATGGCCGACGATTCGCTCGCGCGCCCGAACACGTTCGCGACGTGGCTGCATGCCACGGTGCCGATGCCCGATGCGATCGGCGCGCGCCTGCTGGCGCTCGAAGGCCGGCAGCCGACGCTCGACGAGATGCGGCGGGCGCTCGGCTTCGGGCTCGACCTCGGCGGCGCCTGGCCGGCGACCGAGGCGGCGCTGCCGGACTTCGGCGAGCCGCAGGGTGACGGCGCGCTGGCGGCGCTGCTCGATGCCGTGTACGGCTCGCTGCGCGGCGACCGCGTCGTCCGGCTGCGGATCGGCCGCTCCGGCGAGATGACGGCGGCGCGCGACGCCGGCACGATCGCGCTGCGCGAGGGTGAGCGACTGGCGCTGCTCGTTGTCGCCACGAATGCAGCGGGCGACGGCGAGCTCTGGGCGGAAGCGCGCGGCGACGGCTGCTCGCGGATGCTGCCGGCCGCGCGCACGGCGGCGATGCTGCTCGATGCCGGCGCGATGCCGGCGGGCTCCTACCTGCTGCCGGTGATGCTCGGCGCCGGCGGCCGCGTGACCACCCTCGACGTGCCCGTCGCCTGCGCCCCGGCCGGCCGGCTCTCGGTGCGGATCGTCGACGACGAGAGCGGGGAGCGCATCGCCGCGCGGGTCTACTGCAGCGACGACCGCGGCGCGGTGGCGCCGGACGGCGGCGTGCTGCGACGCGATCGCCACGGCAACGCCTGGCGCCACGTCGACGGCGGCTTCGCTGCGACGATCGCCGGCCAGGCGCGCGTCCGCGTCGTGCGCGGCATCGAATATGAGCCGGCGGAGGCGACGGTCGCCGTGCCCGCCGACGGCGAGGCGAGCGTCGAGCTGCGGCTGCGTCGCTGGTCGCACATGGCGGCCGACGGCTGGCGCAGCGGCGACGTGCACACGCACCTGCACTACGGTGGCGAGCTGGCGCTGACGGCCGCGGACGCAGGGCTGGCGCAGCGCGCAGAGGACGTGCACGTGCTGCAGATGATGGTGGCGAATTGCCTCGACGGCGGCCGCATCCTCGACCGCGCGTTCTTCGAGGGCCGGCCGCACGAGCTCAGCGACGCCGAGCACATCCTGACGTGGGGGGAGGAATACCGGAACAACCTCTACGGACACCTCTGCCTGAGCGGCATCGCCAGCCTCGTCGAGCCGATCTGCAGCGGCGTGCCGTTCACGTCGCATCCGCACGATGCGCCGGCGAACGCCGTGCTCGCTTCGGACGCGCGCGCGGCGCGGGGCACGGTGAGCTATGCGCACCCGGTGTTGTACGACGGCATCGAGCTGGACCGGATCTTCGCCGGTGGACGCAACGTCGAGGCGAAGGAGCTGCCGGTGGACGCCGCGCTCGGCCACATCGACGCGGTCGACGTGATGTCGTACCCGGGGAAGGACCTCGACGCGGCGGCGCTCTGGTACCGGCTGCTGAACTGCGGCCTGCGGCTGGCGGCGACGGCCGGGACGGACACCTTCATGAACACGGACGACGCGAGCGAGCTGCTGGCGGTCCCGAATGGCGCCGACTTCAGCAGCCCGCCGGCCGGCGCCCGCGCCTTCGTCCGCATCGACGGCGCGTTCTCGATGGCGGGCTGGTGCGACGGCGTGGGGCGCGGCGAGACGTTCGTGACGAACGGGCCGATGCTCGACCTCTCGGTCAACGGCAGCGGCATCGGCGCGGAGTTGCGGCTGCGTCGCGGCGATGCCGTGCGGGTGCGCGCGGCGGCCGGCTCGCACGTGGCGATGGAGAGCATCGAGCTGGTCGTCGACGGCGCGGTGGCGGCGACGTGCGAGGCGACGCTCGACGGGCGGTTCGCGGAGTTCTCGCACCAGTTCGTCGCGGGCACGAGCTGCTGGATCGCCCTGCGGGCGCGCGGCGCTCGCGACGAGCTCGTGCTCGGCGACGCGCTGTTCGCGCACACGAGTCCGGTGTACGTGATCGTCGACGACGAGCCGATCGCGCGGGCGGAGGACGCGGCGTACTTCGTCGACTGGATCGAACGGCTGATCGCGCTGACGGCGGGCGAGGGGCGCTTCGCGTCGGCCGCGCAGCGGGACGAGGTGCTGGCACTGTTCCGGGAGGGGCAAGCGTACTATCGGGGGATCGCCGGGCGCTGATACAATGGCCTGTCACGTCTCGGGAGGGGTCGCATAGTGGCCTAGTGCGGGCGCCTGCTAAGCGCTTATCTCGAGAAATCGGGATCGAGGGTTCGAATCCCTCCCCCTCCGCCATTCCGGCGTTTCCCGCACTGCCGCCAGCCTCCGGCCGAGCGTGAACCAACGTATGATCCTCGCCCTCGGCACCATGTCGGCGCAACCTCCCCGCCCCAGCGCTGTGCGCCAGATGCGGTGATCCGCACCGAAAACCCGCGTAGTTATGGGAGATTCAACAGGCCGGCATCATCGTCACCCTTGACTTCGGGGAGCATTCGGGCATCAAGGCCTTTCGTGCCACCACGAAACCGCTGCCTTCATGAGCCATGCTCCGCTCGCGAAGGCCGATCACTGCGGCGAGTGCGAGAAGCAATGCGCGCCTGGACGAATCGCCCGCGGCGTCCGCGGAGGTTCCTTCTCCGGACATCGGCAGTCTGATGCCCGCCACACACGCGTGTTTCGCGCCTCACGTCTCCCGCATCTACACTTCTCCCATGACCCTTTCCCTCAGCACCATGTGGGCGCAGCAGGAGCGCTTCCTCGACGACATGCACGTCTTCGTGCGCGAGTCGCGCGCGCTCGGCTACGACGCGATCGAGGCCGCGCACTCGCTGCCGGAGGCGCCGTTCGAGCGCCTTCTGACCGCCCCCGACGCGCGCATCTCGTCGATCCACGCGCCGGCGCCGCTGGTGCGGTACGACGGCAGGGCGAACAGCGCCCTCAACATCGCCGCGCTCGATGACGGCGAACGCGGGACGGCGATCGACTACGCCAAGCGGAGTATCGACCACACGCGGGCGGCGGGCGGACGCTACGTCGTCGTGCACCTCGGCGGCGTCGGCAACGCGATGTTCGAGGCGGAGCGCGAGCTGCGGCGGCTGTACGACAGCGGCACGCGCGACGGGCAGCGCGTTGAGGAGCTGCGCGCGACGTGCCTCCGGCAGCGCGCCGAGCAGGCGGCGCCGTGGCTCGAGCGCGCGCGCGAGGCGCTGGCGGAGCTCGTGCGGCACGCGGCGGCGGGCGATGTCGCGATCGGCATCGAGAATCGCCTCCACTACCACGAGATCCCGCAGCCGGACGAAGCGGTGAGCCTGCTCGCCGGTGTTCCGCCGGAGCGCGCCGGCTACTGGCACGACGTCGGCCACGCGGAGGTGCAGTGGCGGCTGGGGCTCGTCGACAAGCGCGTGTGGCTCGAGCGCAACGGCGCGCGCTGCATCGGCGCTCACCTGCACGACGTGACGGGCCTGGCCGACCACCGCGCGCCGGGGAACGGCGACGTCGACTGGGGCTACATCGCCGCGGGGCTGCCGGAGGAGGCGCTGCGCGTGTTCGAGATCAACCAGTCGCAGACGGCGGAGGACGTCGCGGCGGCGATCCCGTTCCTGCGCGAGCGCGGCGTGATCGCGTAGCCGGATATCGCCGAGGATGACGCCCGGTGGGCGGCGACGATCTCTCCTTGTCCGGCCCTCTCCGCAGTGGCGGAGAGAGCCGCCTCGTGTCAGCCTGCGAGCTGAGGCGTCGTCCCGACGACCCTCGGCCGCCGGCGCGAGGGGCCGGCGAGATCGTGTATGACGCCGTCGCCCGGGACGGCCCGTGCGGGCGCTGTCGCTGGTCGCGCGCCGCCTGCTACACTGAGCGGCCGCCGGCGAACCGGGATCGGCGGCCGGGAGTGAGAGCCACGAGTCGACGATGCCAAAGATGAAGACGCACAGGGGCGCCGCGCGCCGGTTCAAAATCACCGGCACCGGCAAGTACACGCGCCGCAAGGGGAACATCAGCCACAACAAGACGCGGATGTCGAAGGCGGCGCGCGGGCAGATCGACGAGATGCTCGTCGTCAGCAAGCCGGGCCAGCGCCTGCTCAAGCGGCTCATGCCCTACGCCCGCTAATGGACGAGACCGGCGCCGCACGCAGCGACAGCGGCCTGACGAGCGTGCGGCGGCTGCCCGCCGGTCGGTCACGCTATAGAAGACAAGCGACGACTGCTGACGGCGATCCGCAGTCACCAGTACCAGGAGACGAGCCATGGCCCGCGTGAAACGAGGCGTCACCGCCCGCGCCCGGCACAAGAAGATCATCGGCCTGGCGCAGGGCCACAAGGGCCAGCGGCACCGCGTCTTCCGGCGCGCGAACGAGTCGGTGCTGCACGCGCTCGACTATGCGTACGAGCATCGCCGCGAGCGGAAGGGCGACTTCCGCCGGCTCTGGATCGCCCGCATCAACGCGGCGGCGCGGCTCAACGGCACGACGTATTCGCGGCTGATCGACGGGCTGACGAAGGCCGGCGTCGCCGTCGACCGCAAGATGCTGGCCGACCTCGCCGTCCGCGAGCCGTCGTCGTTCGCGGCGCTCGCGCGGAAGGCGACGGACGCCGCCGGCTGAGCGGGGCCGGGATGGACGGGCGTGCGCCTGCCACGACCGCCGGGCAGCACGAGGTCGTGCTCTACGCCGCTGGACCGTGCGAGTTCTCGGAGATGGTGCGCCTGCACCTGGAGTCGCGCGGACAGCCGTACACCGAGCGCGACGTCGACCTCGACCCGGCGGCGCGCGCGGAGCTGCTGAAGCTCGGCGCTGGCGGCACGCCCGTCACCGTCATCGATGGTGAGGTCGTCGTTGGGTTCGACGAGGAGTCGATCGACGAGCTCCTCGGCTTCGAGCCGTACAACGCGCCGGAAGCGCTCGACGGCCCGCGCCTGGACGACGACGGGTAGCGGCTCCCCCCGATACCACATCGCACAGAGGCCCGCATGGAGCTGGACGCGGCCTTCCGCCGCCGGATCACCGAAGTCTTCGGCGAGCGCGGCTGGAACTGGCTCGACGCGCTGCCGCGGACGCTTGCGGTGTGCGCGGAGCGCTGGCGCCTGCGCCTCGAGGCGCCGTTCGCGCTGTCCTACAATTACGTGGTGCCGGGCCTGCGCGACGACGGCTCGCGTGTCGTGCTGAAGCTCGGCGTGCCGGATCCGGAGCAGGAGCGCGAAGCGACGGCGCTGCGCCACTACGACGGCCGCGGCGCCGTGAGGCTGCTCGACGCAGATGCGGCGCTGGGCGCCCTGCTGCTCGAGCGCGTCGAGCCGGGCACGCGGCTCGTCTCGCTCGCCGACGACGACGCGGCGACGGTGGCCGCGGCACACGTGATGCGCGCGCTCTGGCGGCCGCCGCCGGCGGACCACGCCTTCCCGCGCGTCCGCGAGTGGGCGGCGCATCTGCTCGACGCCGATGCGCAAGCGCTCGCGCCGCTGCCGCCGGCGCTCGTCGGGCGCGCGCAGCGGCTCTACGGCGAGCTCGTCGCGTCGTCTGCGGCGCCGATCGTGCTGCACGGCGACCTGCATCACGAGAACATCCTGCGCGCCGGCGACGGCTGGCTGTGCATCGACCCGAAGGGCGTGCTGGGAGAGCCGGCGTACGAGTGCGGCGCGCTGCTGCGCAACCCGCTGCCGCAGGTCGCCGGCTGGCCGGACCTGCCGCGCGTGCTCGCGCGCCGCATCGACGTCCTCGCCGATGCGCTGCGCTTCGACCGGCAACGCATCATCGACTGGGGGATCGCGCAGGCCGTGCTCTCGGCCGTATGGTCGGCCGAGGATCACGGTGCGGGCTGGGAGCCGGCGATCGCCGTCGCCGGGGCGCTGGTCGAGGTCCGGGCAGCGCCGTAGCCGCGCCGTCGGCGGTGATGGTCACGCTCGCGATCGGCCGCGCCGCTCGGGGACACGCCGCGGGATCACCGCATTCGCCGGCGCCTGAGGCCCGCGCCGACGGCGCCGCTGTCACCCGACGCGGCGGCCTTCGCCCCAGTACTGATTGCGCAGGACGAACTTCTGCAGCTTGCCGGTCGCCGTGCGCGGCAGCGCCTCGACGAACTCCACCGACGTCGGGCACTTGAAGTGCGCCAGCTGGCCGCGGCTGAACTCGATGATCTCGGCCTCGGTCGCGGTCATGCCGGCGCGCAGAACGATGAGCGCCTTCGGCGTCTCGCCCCAGCGTTCGCTCGGCACGCCGATGACGGCGCATTCGAGGACTGCCGGATGCGTGTAGAGCGCGCCCTCGACCTCCGGCGAGCTGATGTTCTCGCCGCCGGAGATGATCACATCCTTCTTGCGGTCGACGATGTGGATGTTCGCGTGCTCGTCCCAGACGGCGAGGTCGCCCGTATGGAAGTAGCCGTCGTGGATGGCGGCGGCGGTCTCGTCGGGCTGGCGCCAGTAGCCCTTGAGGACGACGTTGGAGCGCGCGCAGACTTCGCCGATCGAGACGCCGTCCTTTGGAACAGGATGGCCGGCTTCATCGAACACCTGGATGTCGGTACCGATCACCTCGACGCCGGCGCGGGAGCGCGCCTGCCAGTCGTCGCCGGGGCAGTTGTGGTCCGCATGGCTGACGGTGATCAGCGGCGCCGTCTCCGTCAGGCCGTAGATCTGGATGAACTCCCAGCCCAACTCGCGCTCGAGCCGCTCGACGAACGCAGCGGGCGGCGGCGCGCCGGCGACGCAGAAGCGCGGCCGGGTGGTGATCGCGTGCCCGGCCCTGTCCGGGTAGTTGAGGATCGTGCTGAGCACGGCGGGCGCCATGCAGGCGAAGGTGACGCGCTCCTGCTCGATGAGGCGATAGATCGCGGCATCCTGCACGGCGCGGAGGACGACGTGCGTCGCGCCCATCGCGGTGATGGCGAAGGGGCCGCCCCAGCCGTTGGCGTGGAACATCGGCAGCGTCCACAGCTCGACGTCGTCGTGCGTGACGCGGAGGTGCGCGATGAAGTTGTAGGCGTTGATGTAGCAGTTGCGGTGCGTCATCATCACGCCCTTTGGCCGCGCCGTCGTGCCCGAGGTGTAATTGATCGTCGCGATGTCGTCTTCGTCGACGTCGACAGCTGGTGTCGCTGTGCCCGGATGCTGGGCGATGAGCTCCTCCCAGGCGGTCCAGCCGTCTGGCGCCGCGCCTTCGTCCTGGGCGACGATCCAGTGGCGAACGGCCGGCAGCTTGCTGCGGATCTGGTCGATCATCGCGGTGTACTCGTAGTCGACGAGCATGACGCTGACGCCGGCGTGGTCGATGATGTACTGGTGGTCGGCGGCGGTCAGGCGGTAGTTCAGCGGCACCAGCGCGGCGCCGACCTGGGTGACGCCGAAGTAGCTTTCGAGGAAGAAGTGTGAGTTGGGGCTGAGGATGCAGACACGGTCGCCCTTCTGCACGCCGAGCGCGAGCAGTGCGTGGCCGAGCTGGTTGGTCCGGCGCTCGAAGTCGGCATAGGTGAAGCGCCGGTCGCCATCGACGATCGCCGTCTTCGTGGCGTAGAGCTTCGCCGCGCGGCGGAGGAAGTCGTTGACCAGCAGGGGTACGCGCATCGGGGCTCCTCCTGTCCTGTGCCTCGTCCGTGGGATCGACCGTACGACTTTCGCCGCGCGGACTCAAGTACGCCGGTCGCTGTGTCGTTGGCGGGGCGCTCCTCAATTCGTCCGTGATTGTGTCGCCGGATCGATGGGCGTGGTTGTCGGGCGCCGGAGACGCGCTGCGGCGGCGCAGGGCGCGCCTTCCGTGCGACGGGGCGCGGGCGTAGCGGCGCCCGTACGCGATCGTGCCGGCCGCGTGTGATACAGTATCGCGCGGCCGGGTGGTCGCGTCGCGCGGGCGCGGCGGCGCCGGTCGAGGGAGCCAGGATGCTCACGAACTCCGGTATAGCGGGCATCGGCCAGCTCGCATGGGTCGACCTGCTGCTGCTCGGTTGGTTCGCACTCGTCGCGATCTCGGTGGCGTACGTCGCCTGGGATGTCTGGCGCAACACGCCTGAGGCGACGGTGGTGAAGTGGGCGTGGACGCTCGTCACCGTCTACTTTGGGCCGGTGGCGGCGGCGATCTACATCTTCACCGATAAGGAGCCGAAGCCGGGTACGCACGAGGAGTACGTTGCCCCGCTCTGGCGGCAGGGCGCTGGCTCGACGTTGCACTGCGTCGCCGGCGACGCGACGGGCATCGTCGTTGCCGCCGTGATCACGGCGACGCTCGGCCTGCCGATGGGGATCGACCTGATCTCCGAGTACGCGCTGGGATTCCTCTTCGGCTGGCTGGTCTTCCAGGCGCTGTTCATGCGCAGCATGTACAACGGCTCGTATCGCCGCGCCCTGCGCGCCACCCTCCTGCCGGAGTGGCTCTCGATGAACATGGTGATGGCCGGCATGATCCCGGTGATGGTGATCGGCATGATGGGCCGCGACATGCGGGCGATGGAACCGGCGTCCTTTCTGTTCTGGGGCGTGATGTCGTTCGGGATCAGCGTCGGCTTCCTCACCTCGCTGCCGGTGAACATCTGGATGGTCGCCGTCGGCCTCAAGCACGGGCTCGCGACCGAACGGAAGACGAAGGAGCAGCGCGCCGAGCGAGAAGCTGCGCTGCGGCAGGCGGCGGGGACGGAGGGCGCCTGATGCAGGGGATGAAGCACGGCGGCGAAGGCGCGTCGGGCGGCGCCGGCATGGGCGGCGGCCAGCACGCGCCCATGGGCGGCGGCGAGCAGGCGGGCTCCGGCGGCGGCATGCGCATGACGGCGACGCGGACGCAGGTCGTCGCCATGTCGATGCTGACGGTGCTCGCGCTCGTCGCGGCGGTGTTGTACTCCGCGTCGCGCTACAACCTGACGCTGGGCTCCCGCGGCGTCGGCGGCCTGGTCATGCCGCCGGGCATGGTGGGCACGCGTGGCAGCAGCGCGGAAGCGATGCGCGACATGGCGGCGGTGGACGCGGCCTCCGTGCGATACACCGCGCCGGCCGGCGCCCAGGGCAGCCAACCGCTGCAGGCGCGGATCGAGAACGGCGTCAAGGTCTACGACCTCGAGACGTCGGTGATCAAGTGGAACATCCTGCACGACGTCCAGGTGATGGCCTACGCCTACAACCGCCAGGTGCCGGGACCGCTGATCCGCGTCACGCAGGGAGACCGCGTGCGGTTCAACGTCAAGAACAACTTGCCCGAGTCGACGACGATCCACTGGCACGGCCTCGTCCTTCCCAACGGAATGGACGGCGTCGCCAACGTGACACAGAAGCCGATCCCGCCCGGCGGGACGTTCACGTACGAGTTCACCGTGCAGCAGGCCGGCACCTTCTTCTATCACTCGCACGACGATGCCGACCGCCAGCAGGCGCTCGGCCTCTACGGCGCGCTGATCGTCGACCCGGCGCAGCCGCCGCCGACGCCGGCGTACGACAAGGAGGTGATCGTCCAGCTGCAGGAGTGGCTCTTCCGCGACGGCTACACGTTCCCCGCCATGCCGATGGATGGAGCGAACCCCAATTACTTCACGATCAACGGCAAGTCGTACCCGCAGACCCAGACCGTCAACCTCCGCGTCGGCCAGCGACTCCTCGTCCGCTTTATCGGCTCCAGCAGCGCCATGATCCACCCGATGCACATCCACGGCGGCCCATTCCAGATCGTCGCGACCGACGGCAACCCGGTGCCGCCGGCGGCCCAGATCAAGAAGGACACCGTGCTCGTCGGACCGGGCGAGCGCTATGACGTGATCTGGACGGCGCTTCAGCCGGGCCAGTGGCTGCTGCACTGCCACATCAACCATCACACGAAGAACGACAATCGCGAGGAAGCGGGCGGCGGCGGCCTGACGATGATCCTCAACGTGACGCCGTAATCGGTTGTCCGCCACTGCCGCACGTGCGCCTGTACCGGCTCCGTTCGGCAGCGAGGCTGACGGCGACGGACGCCCGCGCGCGGGAGAGGCCGGGCGGTCGCTTCCACAGTCAATGCACGGTTAGCGGATGCCGGTGTCGCCGCGCAGCCTCACCTCCGTGAACGCGCCGCCTGTGACGACGACGGTCAGGCGCGTCACCCGCGGAAAGCCGCCGGCGCATGTCGTCCCGGGCGGGCAGGCGCCGCCGTCCAGCGTGTATGTGCCGGGCGGCAGCGCCAGCCGGAAGCGCCCGTCGGCGTCGCTGCGCACCGACGCGGCGATGGCTCCCCCCGCCGGCGTCGGCTGCGCGATCGCCCAGACGTAGAGCTGCGCGGGGCGGTCGGCGCACGGGCTGTCGGCGCGTTCGACGGGGCACGTCGGCCCGACGAGCACCTGCCCCTCGATGCCGCTCCCGCCGCCGGGCGTCGGCGTCTGCATCGCGCCGGGCTGCGGCGACGCGGTCGGGCGCGCCGGCGTGCCGGTGCCGTCGGGCACGCAGCGCTCGCCGCCCTGCACGTACCCCGGGACGCACTGGATGATGACCGCGAGCGGCGTCGCCGTCGACGTTGCCGTCGGCGAAGGACCTGCGCCCGGCGACCCATCCGCGGTCGCGCTCGGCATGAGCACGACGCAGGCCGCCGTCGCGGCGGAGCGGGGGTTGACGCAGTCGCGCGAGATGCGCGAACCGCCGCTTCCGCAGGCGGCCGCCAGCAAGGCGAAGGCGAGCGCCAGCGCCGGCACGCCGGGGCGAAGAGGGGCTGCATCGCCGACTTTCATGCATTCTGGACGCCCCGACAGGGCGATTCGTTCCGGCGTCGTCCGCCGATGACGGCGGGCGAGGCACTGCAGCAGCGATGGCGAAGGTCGGCGGTGCAGGGAAGCGGCGTCATGGCGACGACGGGGGCTGAACCGGCGTCTCTGCGGCGCTCGCCGGGCGCGGGCGCACGGGCCCCGGCCCAACCGGCCGGCTTGCCCGGAGCACTGGCCATCGGCCCGCCGCGCTACACCCGGTGGCAGGCGACCATGTGGCCGCCGCCGACGTCGCGCCACTCCGGGATCACCTGCCGGCACTCCTCGATCGCGATAGGGCAGCGGGTGTGGAAGACGCAGCCGGAGGGCGGGCGCAGCGGGCTCGGCACGTCGCCGGTCAGGATGATGCGCTCGCGCTGCTTCTCGACGCGCGGGTCGGGCACCGGCACGGCGGAGAGCAGCGCCTTGGTGTAGGGATGGAGCGCGTTCTCGTAGAGCTCGTTGCGGTCGGCCAGCTCCATCATCTTGCCCAGGTACATGACGCCGACGCGGTCGCTGATGTGCCGCACGACGGAGAGGTCGTGGGCGATGAACAGGTAGGTCAGCCCGAACTGCTGCTGCAGGTCTTCGAGCAGGTTGATGATCTGCGCCTGGATCGAGACGTCGAGCGCGGACACCGGCTCATCGGCGACGATGAAGTCCGGCTCGACGGCGAGCGCGCGGGCGATGCCGATGCGCTGGCGCTGGCCGCCGGAGAACTCGTGCGGGTAGCGGTTCGCGTAGTAGGGATTGAGGCCGACGACGCGCATCAGGTCCTGGATGCGCTCCTTGCGGGCGCGGTTCCCCTTCGCCAGTCCGTGGATGGCGAGCGGCTCGCCGATGATCGAGCCGATCGACATGCGCGGGTTCAGCGACGCGTAGGGATCCTGGAAGATCATCTGCATCTTGCGGCGCATGTGGCGCAGCGCGCCGCCGGTGATCTTCGTCAGCTCCGTCCCTTCGAAGTTGACGCTGCCGGCCGTCGGCTTGTAGAGCTGCAGCATCGCGCGGCCCGTCGTCGACTTGCCGCAGCCGGACTCGCCGACGAGCCCCAGCGTCTCGCCCTTCTTGACGCTGAAGCTGACCCCATCGACCGCTTTCACGTCGGCGATCTTGCGCTGGATGATCAGCCCGGCGGTGACGGGGAAGTACATCTTCAGGTTCTGGACGTTGACGAGAATGTCGGAGGCGCTCTGCACCTCGCGCATCGGCGCCGTCTCGGTCGTCATCAGCTCACCGATCCTTCCTTCATCGCGGGCGCGTCCGGGTTGAGCGGCGAGGCGGGCACGGGCGCCCCGTTCGTCAGGCTGTCGCCGGGCGGCGTCTCCGTCGTCGGCATCACCCAGCAGGCGGACCGGTGGTGGTCGCCGGCCGACATCAGCGGCGGCTCTTCGACCAGGCATTTGTCGATCTTGTAGGCGCAGCGGGGCGAGAAGTTGCAGCCCTGCGGCGGGTTGACGAGGTCCGGCGGCGCGCCCTCGATCGGCACCAGCCGGTCCTTGCGCCCCTGGTCGAGACGGGGCACCGACTTCAGCAGGCCGATCGTGTACGGGTGGCGCGGGTTCGCGTACAGCTCGCGGGCGCTCGCCGTCTCGACGATCTTGCCGGCGTACATGACGTTGACGCGGTCGGCGTAGCGCGCGACGACGCCGAGGTTATGGGTGATGATGACGACGGCGGTCCCCAGCTCGCGGCTCAGGCGCGCCATGATCTCGAGGATCTGCGCCTGGATCGTGACGTCGAGGGCGGTCGTGGGCTCGTCGGCGAGGAGCAGCTTGGGGTTGCAGGAGAGCGCCATGGCGATCATCACGCGCTGGCGCATGCCGCCGGAGAACTGGTGCGGGTAGTCGCCGAGGCGGTTCGCCGCCTCCGGGATGCCGACCATCTCCAGCAGCTCCGCCGCGCGGCGGTTCGCGGCGCCGTGGTCCATCTTCAGGTGGAGTTCGAGCGCCTCGGTCAGCTGCCGGCCGATCGTCAGCACGGGGTTCAGCGAGGTCATCGGCTCCTGGAAGACCATGGCGATGCGGTTGCCGCGGACGTGGCGGATCTCGTCTTCGTCGAGCTTGAGCAGGTCCTCGCCCTCGAAGATGATCTCGCCGCCGACGATCTTGCCGGGCGGGTTGGGGATGAGGCGCAGGATGGAGAGCGCGCTGACGCTCTTGCCGCAGCCGGATTCGCCGACGAGGCCGAGGGTCTCCCCCTCTTCGACGTCGTAGGAGACGCCGTCAACCGCGTGGACGATGCCGTCCTCGGTGAAGAACTGTGTCTTCAGGTCGTGCACCTGGAGTAGCGTGCCCATCTCACCTCCATCGGACCCGGCGAGGGCCGCGCGTCTCGCCGTCCGAATCAACGCCGACGACCATCGTGTCGTCCGGCTCCCTCTGTACCTGTCGGGGTCTCGCGCGGCGGCGTTTCGGCTGCCCTCCGGGCGTCCCGCGCCAACCCGGCGTGCTGGTGGGGAAGAGGAGATTCGAACTCCTACGCCTTGCGGCACGTGATCCTAAGTCACGCTCGTCTGCCAGTTCCGACACTTCCCCGGTGCCGGCCCGGGCGCGGAGAACACCTGAACTGTGAGGACAGAATCCGGCTTCACCTCGCCGCCGTTAGTTATACACCATTCGGGCTGCTGGCCGGTACGGCGACGCGCGCCCGCGGGCGGCCTCGCTGCCTCGCCGGCTGGACCGACGCGCCGACGCCTACCTTGCCGCCGGGGGCAGCGCCGCCGACAGCGGCACGTACGGCAACTCGAGCGAGGACGCCAGCGCCTCATACGTGACGTTGCCTTCGCTGACCAGCACGCCCTGCGCCAGCGCCGGGTCGCGTTCGAGGGCGGCGCGCGTGCCGTACCGCGCGAGCTCGAGGATGTACGGCAGCGTCGCCGCCGACAGCGCCGCCGTCGACGTCTGCGGCACAGCGCCCGGCATGTTGGCGACGCAGTAGTGTACGACGCCCTCCTCGACGTACACCGGGTCATCGTGGGTCGTTGGGCGCGACGTCTCGCAGGTGCCGCCCTGGTCGATCGAGACGTCGACGATGACGGCGCCGGCGCCCATGCCGCGCACCATCTCGCGCGTGACGAGCCTGGGCGCCGAAGCGCCCGGCACGAGGACGGCGCAGACCAGGATATCGGCGTCGCGGAGGACGTTGCCGATCGCCAGCGGGCTCGACATCAGCGTCGTCGCGCGGCCGCCCCAGCGCTGCTGCACCAGGCGGAGCTTCTCCAGCCGCGTATCGAACACCGAGACGCGCGCGCCGAGGTTCACCGCCGTCTCGATCGCATTCTCGGCGACGATGCCGGCGCCCAGCACGACGACGTGCGCCGGGCTGGCGCCGGGGATGCCGGAGAGCAGCTTGCCGCGGCCGGGCCCGGGCTTGCGCAGCCACTGGGCGCCGACTTCCGTCGCCATGCGGCCGGCGATCTGGCTCATCGGGATGAGCAGGGGCAACGAGCCGTCCGGCAGCTGCACCGTCTCGTAGGCGATGGCGGTCACCTTCGATGCGATGAGCGCGTGCGTGAGCGCCGGCAGAGCGGCAAGGTGGAGGTAGGTGAACAGCGTCTGGTGATCGCGCAGGAGGGCGCACTCCTCGTCGAGCGGCTCCTTGACCTTCACCAGCAGGTCGCTCGTCCCCCAGACCGTCGCCGCATCGGCGATTGTGGCGCCGGCGGCGCGGTAGGCGGCATCGTCGCAGCCGATGCCGGCGCCGGCGCGCGTCTCGACGAGCACGCGATGTCCGGCGTCGGCGAGCGCGTGTACGCCTTCCGGCGTCAAGCCGACGCGAAACTCTTCGTTCTTGATCTCGCGGACCGTGCCGATCGTCGTCATGGGCTCACTATAGACGCCACGGATCTGGGGAACGGCAGATGCACCGTGTGTGCCGCAGATTCGCACAGATGGAGGGTGTCGGAGGGCGGAGGGCGGCGGGCGAGTCGACGGGGGACCGCAGATGGCGCAGATCCGGCCACCCCTCCACACCCGGGGCTGGCGCGGCCGTCACGCGGCCGCACCGCCGGCGACGTTCCGCAGGACGCCGATGCCGGAGACCTCCGCCTCGACGACGTCGCCGGGGCGCAGGAACTCCGGCGGCGTGCGGCCGATGCCGGTGCCGGATGGCGTGCCGGTGAGCAGGACGTCGCCGGGAGTCAGCGTCATGCCGGCCGACCATGCGGCGATCAGCCGGGCTACCGGGAAGATGTGGAAGCGCGTGTTCGAGCGCTGCTTCTCGATGCCGTTCACGCGCAGGCACAGATCGAGCCGCTGCGGGTCGGGGATCTCGTCGGCGGTGACGATCAGCGGGCCGAGCGGGCAGAAGCCGTCGAGGCCCTTGCCCTTGTACCACTGGCCGTGGCGCGCCTGCAGGTCGCGCGCCGTCACGTCGTTGGCCACCGTGTAGCCGAAGACGTGCTCGAGCGCCTGCTCCTCGGTGATGTCGCGGCCGCCGCGGCCGATCACCACTGCCAGCTCGACCTCCCAGTCGATCGCCGTACTGACGTGCGGGTGCCACGGGATGACGTCGTCAGGGCCGATGACGCACGAAGGCGGCTTCGAGAAGAAGACGGGGTATTCGGGCAGCGCCGCGCCTGCGACGGACTGTGACTCGGCGACATGCTCGGCGTAATTCAGCCCGACGCAGACGACGTTCCGGCGCGGAGCCGGGATGGGCGCGATGAGGCGGACCGACGCCAGCGGGCGGATCGCCGGCGGCGGTGGAGGTTGGAGGTCGGAGGTTGCTGCCAGTAGCTCGGGGAAGCGGCGTGCGACTTCGCGGGCGCTGGCGAGCGCGCGATCGCCCTCGGCGATGAACGCCAGCATGTCGCCGGGCAGGTCGCCGAGGTCGAGCGCGCGGGCGGCGGCGGCGATGTCGACCACGTCGCCGTCGACGATCAGGCCGACGTGCTGCGACGCCGGCGCCGGCGCGCCCGGTTGCGTCTCGCCCCGCTCGATGTAGGTCGCGAGGCGCATCAGTACCAGGACGCTTCGATGATCAGGCCGGCGTGCCGCGCGAGGACGCCGAGCGCGAGTTGGTCGCGGTCATCGAAGGGCCGGCCGTCGCGACGGTCGGTGACGTAGAGCGCACCGCGCACATCGCCCCGGCAGAAGATCGGCAGGCCGAGCAGCGCGCGCATCTCCGGGTGCCTGGGCGGGAAGCCGAAGGCCTTCGCGTGCTGCGAGACGTCGTCGAGGCGCACCGCCAGCCCGTCCTGACGCATGCTGCCGAGCGGGCCATGCCCCTGCGGCGGCACCTTGAGCGCCCGCAGCGCCGCGTCGTCGAAGCCGCTGACGACGAAGCCCTCGACGTAGTCCTCGTCGTCGGTGACGGCGAGCGCGCTGTAGGTCGCGTGCGTCATCTCGCGCGCCACGTCGACGACGTGCTGGAGCGCCTGCGTCGGGTTTCGGGGCGGCGCCTTCCGGTTGCGACTGGCGAGCTTGCGCAGCGCGCGATACTCGGGGTCGCGTTGGAGCCGATGCGCGGGCGCCATGCGCTCGATCTCCTGCGCCAGCCGCCGTTGGACATCGGTGCTCATCATCGCCAGCGTACCGCCTCCCCCGTGGCGGCGCATGCGGACGCGCGCGCGGGCGGCGATGCGCGAGGTGGTCGCCTCGATCCTGAAAAGCGCGGGTTCGGATCGGACTCGGTCGTAAGGAACACCGGGCCGCACCAGTGCGGCGCCGGTTCGAGGATCGAACGGCGCCGGCCGACCTTCGCTCGCCCGCGTCTTGCTCGGGCTGCGCGGTCCAAGTGCGCGGCTGGGGCCGCCGAGGCTTCATCCTCTCGCAACGAATTCGTGCCCGGAAGGCTTTACATTGATGCGTGCGTACGTCTAGAGTGTAAGCAGGTACGGCAGAATCCCGTTGTCCCGCAAGATTCTCCCCTCTCTTGCGTATGCCTTTCAGGCCGATAGTGTAGGTAGCGCGGCCGCGCCTCTGGCGTCGCGCCGTCCAGCACGAGGTGCAATGTCCCAGAAATCCAACCGACGCAAGCGGCGTGGTCCCGCCCGCGATGGCGCTCGCCCGGCCCAGCCGGCGTCGGCTCCCGCGAATGACCGCTACCAGAAGTTCCTGCCGGAGTGGATGCGCGGCAACACTGCCGCCACGCTGAGGCGTCCGCCGCGGCCGCGGCGCGCGCGGCAGCCGCGCCCGGCCGGCGGTTACACGCCCGGCAAATTCGCGACGGGCGAGTAGACGCGACCGCGCAGGCCTCCGGGACCGCGCCGCGCGTCGCCGCGTGCAGCGATGCGCGTCAGGGCGCCGCGCGGTGGACAGCGCGCCGAGAGCGTTCTAGGCTGAACGCATGGAGATCGACCGCGCACCGGACCTCGACGCGCCGAACCTGATCGCGGCGTTCGAGGGGTGGAACGACGCCGGCCAGGCGGCGACGACGGCCGTGCGCTACCTGATCGACACGTGGCACGCGAAGGCGTTCGCGCGCCTCGACCCGGAAGAGTACTTCAGTTTCACGGACACGCGCCCGACGGTGCGCATCGTCGACGGCCAGAGCCGCGAGGTGCGCTGGCCGCGCATCGAGTTCTACTGGCGCAAGAACGCCGACCCCGTCGCCGATGCGATCCTGATGCCGGCGCCCGAGCCGAACCTCAAGTGGCGCACGTTCTGCGGCGAGGTGATCGAGCTGGCGCGCTCACTCGGCGCCCGCCGCATCGTCACGCTCGGCGCGCTCGTCACCGATGCCGTCCACACGCGGCCGGTGCCGCTCACGGGCTTCGCCACAGACGACGCAGTGCAACAGAAGTTCGCCGCGCGCCAGATCACCCGCAGCAGCTACGAGGGCCCGACGGGCATCGTCGGCGTCCTCCACGACGCCTGCCGCAAGGCGGAGATGCCGGCCGTGAGCCTCTGGGGCTCGTCGCCGTACTACCTCGGCGCGACGCCCAACCCGAAGACCGCGCTCGGCCTGCTCGATGCGCTCGACGACGCGCTGACGCTCGGGCTCAACCTGGAGGAGATGCGCGCCGTGGCAGGAGAGTTCACCGAGCAGGTATCGCGGGCGGTGCGCGAGAACGCCGAGATCCAGGAGCAGATCCGCGTCCTCGAAGAGCGCTACGACGAGCGCGGCGAGCAGCAGCGGGCGCCGGCGCCGGAGTTTCCGCCGACCGGCGCGATCATCGCCGACCTCGAGAATTTCCTGCGGAAGCAACGCGAGGACGAAAGCGGCGCCTGAGCTGCGGCCGTCCGCCGCGGCGCGGTACCGGGACGTTGTCGCGTCACGTCGATCGCGCAGGCCGTGGCACTGAGTTGCCACGCGATCTCGCGTCTCTACCGCAGTGCGAGATTGATGATCTCGTGCAATTTCACGATGCGTCGCCGCGCGCTGCCATGCGATCCCGCGTCTCCACCTCAGTGCGCGGGCCGGGCGAGGGGTAACCGCGAGCCTACCGATAATTCCCGAACTGGAGCTCGACGTCGTAGTCCTGCTGACGCAGCAACGCGATCACCTCTTGCAGCTCGTCGCGCGAAGGCGCCGAGACGCGCACGGCATCGCCCTGGATCTGCGACTGCACTTTCTTGAACTTCTGGTCCTTGATCAGCTTGACGATCGCCCGTGCGGTCTCCGGCGAGATGCCCTGCGTCAGCTGCACCTCCTGGCGCAGGCTGCCACCGGAGGCCGGCTCGACCTTCTCGCGGTGGAGGTTCTTGACGGGAACCTTGCGGCTGATCATCCGCTCACGGAGGACGTTCCAGAGCGCGTTGAGGTAGAACTCATCCGATGCCGTCAGGCGCAGCTTCGCGTGCGGGCGGTCGTACTCGATCTCCGCCTTCTGTCCCTTGAAGTCGTAGCGTTGCGCGATCTCCTTCTTCGCCTGGTTGACGGCGTTGTCGACCTCCTGGAGGTCGACGCCGGTCGTCACGTCGAACGATTCGGTCTTCGGCATGCGTGCAGCGTAGCGCGCAAAGGCATCTGACGCGACACGGGCTGACAGGGTGTCGTCGGCTGACACGTCCTCGGTGATCATCCAAATGCGTCGTTGGATCCGGCGGCGGCGCGTCTCCGGCGCTGGAGATTTTGCGCCGATCATTCTATGATGGCGGCCTGTGATCTGCGTGGATGGAGCGTGATCATGGTTTCGCCCCCAGGCAACCAGCGCGGAGCACGCTCTCGCCGCGACACACCGGAAATCCGCGCGCGGCGAAGGCGAGCAACCCCATGGCGGACTGTGACTTCCAAAGCACCGCTCGCGTCGCGAAGGAGCTCGCACGGGACACGCAGGGTTGGCTGAAGGAGATGGCGAGGAAGTAGGAAGGCTCGCCGCGCTCGAGGGCGCGATCCGCGCGCGGCAAGCCTTGAGGGCGGGCGGTGGTGCTCGTGGTGAGCACGCCGACCGCCGTTTCGCGTCGTGCGGACGAGTGTTCCGGACGATGTTCGGTGAAGAGATCGATCGAACAGACATGGAACAGGCTGCCGCGCTGGTTCACGGCATCACCGGCAATCAGGCGTTTGTGGACGGCAAGAAACGGACGGCGACGTTCGCGGTCAGACTGTTCCTCGACGGACGCCGCGCCACCCCGGGCGCTTGGCGTCCGCCGGTCGCGATGCCCGGCGAGCTCGCGATCGAGACGGCATCCCGTCAGCTGTCCGTCGCCGACGTCACGGGTCGGCTGCACTGCACTCCCGGCCCGTGAGCGCCAGCCCGGAGCTCGATATCGCGATCGTCGGCGGCGGTGTCGTCGGCCTCGCCTGCGCCGTCGAGCTGTCGCGCACGCGGCAGCTCGCCGTCATCGAACGGCGCGAGCGCTTCGGGCTGGAGACCAGCTCGCACAACAGTGGTGTCATCCATGCCGGTATCTACTATCCAACGGGCTCCCTCAAGCACACGCTGTGCCTCGAAGGCAACCCGCTGCTCTACGCCTGGGCCGATGCGCACGGCGTGCCCTCGGTGCGGCTCGGCAAGCTGATCATCGCCGTCGACGACGACGACCGCGCGTCGCTCGCTGAAGTGCGCCGCCAGGCCGACGCCAACGGCGTCCCCGGCATGCGCCTCATTGAGGACCGCGGCGAGCTGCGGGAGCTCGAGCCGAGCGTGCGCTGCGTCGCCGCGCTCTACTCCGCCAGCACGGGCGTCATCGACCAGACGCAGCTGATGGCATCGTTCGCGCGCGAGATCGAGGCGCGCGGCGGCTGGCTCGCGCTCAAGCACGAGGTCACGGCGGTCGACCGGCTGCCGGAGGGCGCCGGATTCGCCGTGCGGATGCGCGGGCCGGACGGACGCGAGACGGCCGTCGAGGCGCAGGCCGTGCTGAACAGCGCCGGCCTCCGCGCCCCGGACGTGGCGGCGATGCTCGGCTACCCGCTCGATGGAGGCGAAGGCGTGCCGCCGCTGCGCCAGACCGTGAACAAGGGCCGCTACTACGACATCGTCGACACGCGGAAGGCGCGCGCGCTCCGCCATCTCGTCTACCCGGTGCCGGAGCACGCGAAGGGTGGGCTCGGCGTCCACGTCACGATCGATGTCGGCGGCCTCGTGCACCTCGGCCCGGACACCGAATGGCTGGACGACGGCGCGCCGCTCGACTATCGCGCCGATGACCTGCGGCGGGCTGACTTCCTCGCCGCCGCGCAGCGCTACTTGCCGGCGCTCGAGACCGACGACATCGCCCCCGGCCAGGTCGGCTACCGTCCGAAGCTGCAGCGGCCCGGCGGCCCGATCGCCGACTTCCTGATCTGGCACGACCGGAGCTACGTCCACCTGGGCGGCATCGAATCTCCCGGCATGACGGCGAGCCTCGCCATCGCCCGCCGCGTCGCGACGCTGCTCTGACGCCAGCAACGCGCGCGACGGGCGCGCCAGCGCGGTGCGGCCGGTCCCACGTCAGACGTGGCATCTCGTCCTCGCGCGCGCCGCTCGCTCCCCGCGCCTCACGTCCGACGTCTCACCCCTCCCGGCCGTCGAATCGTGCGACCGATCCGACTTCAGACGGATCCGCCGGACGTCTGCTCGGGCAGGGGTTGGCCGCAGGTCGGGCAGGTGTGGAACGTCGAGCGCTTGTGCGTGTGCTGCAGGACGGTGCGCACCAGCTCGGCGTGGCTCCAGGTCAGCGGCGAGGCGGAGAGCGGGCTGTTGTCGTACGGGTTCACCTGGACGATGTCGCGGAGGTGCTACCGGCTGTCGAAGTTGACCAGCAGCTGGCCGTTGCCGATTGGGATATCGCGGGGCATGGACGTGTAGAGCACGTTGCCGCGCCGCTGCCGATGTACGCGTCCGCCGGGACGGGCGCGATGGAGAGCGGTGTTTACTCCGGGCGGCGCAGGGCGCGGATGTCGGCGAGGTGCTCGCCCTCGTGCTGCACCATGTGCTCCACCATCTGGCGGATGCTCGTGCGGCCGCGCTCGACGTGCTGGCCGGTGCGCGCCCAGTTCCAGTTGACGAGCGTCGTCAGCAGGAAGACGGTCTTCGCGCGGTGCGCCGCCAGCTCGTCGAGCATCTCGCGAAGCGGGCGCTTCATGTAGCCGTGGTCGCGGGCGTAGGCGTCCTGGTCGTAGGCGGGCAGGACGGGGTCCGTCTGGGTCGACATCATGTAGAGCCGCTTGTGGTACTCCGCCGCGGCGTCCGCCAGGTGGCCGACGATCTCGCGGATGCACCAGGCGTCCGGCGCCGGCCGATGGCTGGCGACGTCCTCGCTGACGCCGCGGAGCTCGGCGCGCAGCCGATCCGGTAGCTCGCGCAGCGGCTCGACGAGGTCGAGATGGCCGGTCGTGCCGGGTTCGTTGCGGGGATAGGTGAAGACGTTCGGTGCGTCTGCCATGCCTTCGGGCCTCTTCCGTCGTGTCGGTCGGCGAGCGCTCAGGCGGAGACCGGCGCCGCCAGCGGCGGCCACGCCAGCCGCTCGTTCAGCGTCGTCTCGGCGACGACGGCGCCAGCGCGCAGGTAGAGCCGCGGGACGCGGGCGCTGATGCCGGCGAGGATCTCCCACGAGATGGTGCCCGAGAGCGCCGCCAGCTCGTCGGCGTCGACCCGCTCGTCGCCCTGCCTTCCCATGATAACGACTTCATCATCCGGGGCAACGCCGGGCACGCCGGAGACGTCGGCCATGCACATGTCCATCGCCACGCGGCCGATGAGCGGCGCCCGGCAGCCGCGCACGAGCACGTCGGCGCGGCCGGAGAGCGCCCGCCGATAGCCGTCGGCGTACCCGCACATGACGAGCGCCACCTTCGCCGCACCGCTCGCCCGCCAGGCGCGGCCGTAGCCGACGGTCTCGCCGGCGGCCAGTTCGACGACGCGCGCCACGCGCGACTTCAGCGCGAGCACCGGCCGCAGGTCGACGTCGACGCCGCAGCCCGGCGCCGGGTGGTAGCCGTAGAGGCCGATGCCGGTGCGCACCATATCGAGCGCCATCCCGGGCGCGGTGAGGAGGCCCGCCGTCGGCGAGCTGTGACGCACGGGCACCCACGGCAGGCGGCGCGCCGCCTCGACGAGCAGCGCCTGCTGGGCGTGGGTGAAGCTCTGGTCGCCTTCCTCGGCGGCCGCGAAGTGCGTGTACACGCCCTCGACCGCGATGCCCGGGAGCGCGCGCAGGCTCTCGGCGAAGGCGACGAGCGCTTCGAGCGGCAGGCCGTAGCGGTTGAGGCCGCTCTCGAGCTCGACGTGCACCTTCTGGACGATGCCGCGCTCGCTGGCGAAGCGCGAGAGGGCGAGCGCGGTCTGCATCGAGCAGACGGTGGGCGTCAGGCGCAGGTCGACGACCTTCTCGGCTTCGGACGCCGGCGAGAAGCCGAGGACGAGGACCGGCGCTTCGATGCCGGCGCGTCGCAGCTCCTCGCCCTCGTCGACGCAGACGACGCCGAGGCTTGAGGCGCCGGCATCGAGCGCGGTGGCGGCGACGGCGACGGCGCCGTGGCCGTAGGCGTTCGCCTTGATCACCGCGCAGAGACGGGCGGGCGCGGCGAGCGCGCTGAGGGTGCGGACGTTGTGGGCGAGCGCATCAAGGTCGATCTCGGCCCGGAGCGGACGTCCGTGCCAGCGCGGCGCATCCATGCGTGCAGGATACACCGATGGATGCGTCACGAGTCGGGCGATCGTGGGCGATCGTGCACGAAGTGTGGACGACGGCGCGCCTGCCGGAGGCTGGCGCCCGCCATGACGCCCCTCGCGCGGCCGCTCTCCGCTGCTGCACGCGGGGCCACGACCTCGCGCCGCCGCCGATCGCGATGCTCGACGGCCGAACGGGGCGGTGAGGGCGGCGAGCGTTCGGTCCCCGCACGGCCGGTGGCGTGACGTCCCTGTGCGCCTCAGAGCCGAGAACGCCGGCAGCCGCGTGCGGCGCTAGGCCGCGAGCTCGAACGACCCCCGCTGTGACAGCAGCTCGGCGATCCGCTCGCCGCCGCTGGCGCCGCTCGACGTGCCGGTCGCCAGCCGGATCTCCCACTTCTGGCCGCCGAAGCTGCGGCTGCGCAGCCACATCTCGCTGCGCAGGCGCGAGGCGGCGGCGCGCGCCTCATCGGTGGTCGTCTCCGGCAGCACCATGAGGATCGTCGCCGAGTCGACCCAGCCGACGAGGTCCATCGCGCGCGCGGCCGTGCGGGCCGCCGAGGCGGCCGCCTGGAGCGAATCGGGCGTCGGCGTCTCGTCGGCCAGCAGCGCCGGGCCGGCGAGGAGGAGGGAGAGCGGACGCTCGTAGCGGCGGGCGCGCTCCGCCTCTTCGTCGAGCCGCAGATCCATGTACCAGCGCGCGTACAGCTCGCGTTCGATGAGCAGGTCGCGTCCGGTCGGCTGGGTGGGCGCCGGGCGAGGGCCGGCGGGCGTCGATGTACCGAAGAGCTTTCGCATGGCGTGCACCTCCGGGAAGTATCGGCCGGCCGGCGCGCGGACAAGAGACGGCGCAGGTGGAATCCGTCGTCCGTCGGGGCGCGCTCGCGCCCACGCGTCGCCGCCGGCAGCGCGGCGTGTGGCGGTTCTGCGCTGCGGCTGTCGCTGCCCTACCGGCCGCCGTACAGCGCGTCCCGCAGGTCCTCCTGCACGGGCGAGCCGTCGAGGCGCAGGTGGCGCCGATTGTAGTCCTCGTGATGCACCGTGACGACGAGCTCCGCCGGCTCGATGCTCACCGGCAGCGGCAGCCCGCACGTCCCGCCGGGCGAGGTCGTCGCCCGCGCCAGCACCTCCGCATCGTGCCCCGAAAGCGTCACTGCGGCGCCCGCCACCGGCGGCCGCTGGCCCGATGCGTCGGCGTCGTTCGCCAACACCTCGACCATCGCCGTGCGTCCGTCCGGGTGCGCGGTGACGGTCACCGCCATGTCGAGCAGATAGACGAAGGGCGGGCATGCCACCGCCTTCATGCCGGCGACGATGACCGCCCGTGTCTGATCGGCCTTCACCGCGGCGTCGGTCGCCGCCATGCCGTGGTCGGTCGTGATGACGAACAGCGTGCCGTCGTACAGCCCCTGCTCCTCGAGCATGCGCAGGATGTGGCCGATGCGCCGATCCGTCTCATCGAGCGCGGCGCGCACGCCGTCCGAGTGCGGGCCGTAGTCGTGGCCGACGCCGTCGGTGAGCGGCATCTCGTGAAACATGAACTTCGGCGGCGGGTGCGATGCGTCGGTGTAGAGCAGCAGCACCTGCGCGAGGCCGCGCGTCTCGATCACGGACTCGGCGTAGGCGCCGCGCTGTCCGTCCTGCTGCCACTTCGGGTCGCTGTCGCCGGCGTGCTGTGCCGTCAGGTCGCGCAGGCGGTCGCGGTCGCCGATGACGGCGCGCTCGAGCGTCGCGTGGTCGGCGCCGCGCGTGCAGGGTTCGTGGATCGATGCGGTGAAGGCGCCGTCGTGCCCGTGCCAGTCGCCGAAGACGCGGTGGAACGCCTCGTACAGCGTCTCGACGCCGTCGCCGAGGAAGCGCGCCGTCTCGAACTGTTGGCCCTGCGGCGTCACCAGCTCGCGCGTCGGACGTAGATAGTACGTCGGGTTGACGATGTCGTGGTGGCCGCCCCAAGCGCCGGTGCCGATGGCGTTGTGGCTCGGCCAGGTGATGCTGGGGAAGTTGGTGAAGGAGCCGTACTCGAACATCGCGCCTTCGCGGACCAGACGGCGCAGGTTGGGGATGCCGTCGGCGTCCGTCCCCAGGCGGTGCGTGAGGTCGGCGTTGCTGAGGCCATCGAGCAGGAAGATGTAGGCGCGCTCCGCCGGCTGCGCGCCGGCTTCGATGATCGCGTCGAGCGGGCGGCCGTCCTGGCGCTTCAGGTAGACGTCCGGCGCAACGCCGCGCTCGCCCGATGTGCGCCCCGTCTCGTCGGCGCCGTCGATCAGCGGAAAGCCGCAGCGCTTGGCGATCGTCGGCGCGATGTCGATCTGGCGCGAGAGCGCGTCGGTCGTGACGCCGCGTGCGATGCCGGGGCCGGCGAAGATCAGCGGTGAGCGGGACTGGACGACGTCGAGCGCGCCGTGCTGGCCGGGCTGGGCGCCGAAGAGGTAGGCCTTCGGGTTGACGACGAGGTCGGGTGCGTTCGGGCTGTCGAACAGCTGCGCGATCCGCTCGTACGCCAGCGGGTACGTCAGGTACGCCGGATCGACGTACGCGAGGCTCGGCTCTTCTGCGGGGAAGCCGGACGCCCGCGACGCCGCCACTTCATCGTCGATCGTCGCCAGCGCCCGCGGGTCCTGGCGTGCGATCGGGTTCTCGCCGATCTGCTCGATCACGCTGTATGCGGGGCCGCGGCCGTGTTCGGCGTAGCGGCGCACGAAGCGCACCATGCCGCGCGCCGCCCACACCTCGTAGGCGCCGTCGCGGCAGGTGATCACGAGGTCCGTCTGCGGCCCGACGACGGGGTCGCTGAGGAGGATGCGTATGGCGCGGTCGCCCGACTCGTGCTGATGCTCGTCGAGCCCCTGCCCGGCGAGCCGCTCCGGCCCGACGACGCCGGCGGTGTCCTCGCTGCGTTGGATGCGTCGGTCGGTCGTCGTCATGGCGCCTCGCTTGCCGGGAGTGGGATCCCTCATCATCCGTGAGCGTGCGGGCGCGTGCAACCGCCGCCGGCAGGGCATGGTGTGTTGACGTGGACGAGCCGAGCGCGCGGGACGGCGCGATACGGCGGTGGTTGAGGTCGGCGTCGGCGGCTGATGCCCGACGACGGTGCTTGACGCCGCATCGTCAAGTTGGAGCGAAACATCGCCCGCGCATCTATACGGCAGCGCGCATGCGTTGTACGCTCAATGCATACCCCGCCGTCGGAGATCGTCAGGAAGGAAGCGTCCCCGATGGGCCTCATGGAGCTGCTCGGCAATCTGTTCTGGTTGTTCATGATGGGTGCGATCCTCTGCTGGGCGTACGACATGCTGAAGCCATACTTCCGCAAGTAGCCGCGCGCACTCGCCCGTACCGGCGCGACGGCCGGCGCCGCGGCGCGGGGCTGTCCGTTGACGGGCTGACGGGCCGCGCCTACAATCCGCGCATGGTCAGCGAAGACGTCGCCGCGCGCGTTCTCTCCTACATCCGCCATCAGGCCGCGAAGCCGCCGGAAGCGCTCGCCGCGCTCGTCGCTGACAGTCAGCGCCGGCTGCTCGATGCATTCGCCGCCTGCGACGGCGATGCGGCGCTGCGCGCGCCGGCGCCGGGCGAGTGGTCGATGCGCGAACTGGCGCGGCACGTCGTCTCTGCGGAGCATGGCGTCGGACTGACGATCGAGCGGCTGTCGCGTGGAGAATCGGCCGCCGCCATGGCGCGCGCAGGTATGTCGTCGAACGACGGACAGGCGTCCTACGGATCGCTGCTCGAGCGGCTGCGGGAGACGAATGCGCGGCTGACCACGATCATCGCCGCGCTGCCGGCCGAAGCCAACGTGACGCTGACGGCGGCGCATCCCTTCTTCGGCGAGCTGAACTGCCGCGAATGGGCGGCGTTCCAGCGCGTCCACGACGAAGACCACATCCAGCACGCGGCGAAGATCGTCGCGGCGGTCGGCGCCTGACGGCAGGTGCTGCGCCCCGCGACGGACGCCGCAGGCGGCGAAGGCCCGCGGAGTTCCATCGCCGCTACCGCCCCGATGGACCACCGCAGTCTAGGCGCGGACGCGGGTGCCGCGCTTCTTGAGCAGCCGCGTCGAGAACAGCACGTCGTGCGGGTACTGCGCGATGCCGAGCTCGCGGCCGATGCGCTCGACGGTGGCGACGACCTCGTGGCGCGAGCGGTCGTGCACCATGCCGAAGATGTTGTACCGCCAGCCCGGCTGCCGGGGACGCCGGTAGCAGTGCGTGATCTCGTCGCGCGCGCCGAGCCGCCGGCCGACCTCGCTCGCGATGTCGTCGGGGACGTCCCAGACCGACATGCCGTTCGCCGTAATCCCCAGCGCGTAGTGGTCCGGCACGGCGCCGATGCGCTTGATCTTGCCTTCGGCGAGCATGCGCCGGATCAGCTCCAGCACGCGCTCTTCGCTCATGCCGACCCGCTCGCCAACGACGCGGTACGGCTCCGGCTCGAGGGGCAGCCCATCCTGGATCGCCGCCAACACCCTGCGCTCGTCGTCGCTGATCGTTGCCATCGCTAGAACCTGAACCTGATGTCGACGAAGTACTCCTCCAGCGTCGGCAGGTCGATCACCTCGAGCCCGGTCTCCCGCTCGATCGATGCGATCGTGCGCGCGATCTCGGCTTCGTCCTCGGACGAGATGACGAACCACATGTTGAAGTCGTGCGTGCGCTCGTAGTTGTGCGAGACGGCATCGAGGCCGTTGACGTACGCGGCGACATCGTCGTAGCGTCCGGCGGGCACGCGCATCGCCGCCAGCGTGCGCTCGCCGCCGAGCTGCGGCGCGTTGAGGATGGTGCCGAACCGGCTCAGCGCGCCGGTGTCGACGAGGCGCTGCAGCCGGGCGATGACGTCGTCTTCGCGCAGACCCAGGCGGTCGGCGACGTCTTTGAAGGGGCGATGCGCCACCGGAAACCCACCCTGCAGGTTGTTCAGCAGCAGGCGGTCCGTGTCGTCGATCTCGACCTGCGTCTCAGCGCGCGGCATCGAGGTCCTCCGTCGTCGGCAGCCGCAGGGCGCGCGCGATCAGCATTGCCAGCCCCCAGACGATGACCGACGTCAGGCCGCCGCCGGTGACGCCAATGAAGAGCGCGTCGACGAGGTTGACTTCGGCGCTCGTACCGCGCGCGGCGAAGGCCGCCGAGAGCGCGAACGACGCGCAGGCCGCGATCGTCACGACGAAGGACGCCGTCGCGATGTCCGGCAGGTCGGCTTGCCGCACGACGAGCAGCGCCGTCAGCGCCGACCAGGCGATCGAGGCGGCCCACAGCGCGAGCAGCCAGGTCGCGTGCGTGGCGCCCGTGCCGGTCATGCGCGGCGCGGCGATCAGCGCGGCGGCCGTCTGTGCGGCGAACATCGCCATGCCGAGCGCGAGCAGGACGCGCTTGCGCGCGCTGAGGGGAAGCTGCGGGCCGTCTTCGAACCGCATCACGCCGGCTCGTCGCGGTCAGCGCAGGCAGCGCTGCGCGTCCGCAGCCGCGCCAGATGCCCGATCGCCGCCGCCGCGGCGCCCGTCGGCAGGCCGAGGAAGAGCGCGTGGACGCCGATCAGCGCCAGCGCCTGCGTGGCCTGTGGGCCGAAGCGCGGGGCCTGAAACGCCTCGCCGCGCGCGACGTGCAGCACCGCGTACAGCGATTCGGCGCCGCCCCACGTCCCCATGCCGATGAGCGTGGTGAGGGCGAACCGCCGGCCGCCGGCGCGCGTGCCGAAGAGCGCATATGACGTCGCCAGCACGCCCAGGCCGACGCCGAGCAGGAACGGCAGGCGCAGCTCCCGGAAGTCCAGGAACTCGGCGCCGATGCCGGCGAGCACCGCCGCGAACGGCGCGCCCCAGACGAGCGGCGTCGCGCCGGAACGCGTGCGGGCCTGAAGGGACGGCGGCGCGCTGCGGGAGATCGATGCCATGGCGGATCCAGTATTCGGCACGGCGGCGGCGGCGGCAATGCCGCCGGGGACCGGCCGCCGTGGCCGCAAGCGGTACAACGGCGTCCGCGGACGTCACGTGCGGCGTGTGCGAGCGCGCTGTGGCTGCGATACTGAAGCGGACTGAAGCGGCGTGAAGAGGAGTCCGAGCGATGGCCTACATCATCACCGAACCCTGCATCGGCACGAAGGACGCCTCCTGTGTCGACGTCTGCCCCGTCGATTGCATCTACACGCGCGAGGAGGACCCGCAGTATTACATCGACCCTGACACCTGCATCGACTGTGCCGCGTGCGAGGTCGTCTGCCCCGTGACGGCGATCTTCTTCGAGGAGGACGTGCCGGCGAAGTGGAAGGGCTACATCGCGGCCAACCGGCAGTTCTTCAAGGACGTCCCGGCGAGCGAACGCACTTTCCGGCCGCGCACCGAGCGCACGTCGTGAACGCCGGCGCGCACCAGCGTGCTGCTGCCGCGCGTCCGGCAGCGATCAGGTGCGGCGACGCGCGGCGCGAGGAGCGTGTGGACGCGTCCTCGTGTCTCTGCAGCCGGCCACGCGCGTGCAGGCGCGGTCCACGCGGCTGCATCGCTCGCGCCAGCGAGTGTAGCGAGACAACGAGGGCGGCCGCGCACCGCCTGCGCCTCGACCGTCCGCCCTCCTCGCACGGCTATCCTGCCGCCGGAAGCCCGCCGTCCCCGAGCCACGGCGCCAGCGCCCCCAGCTCCCGGCTCACCGGCGCCGCGTCGGCGCGCCGCAGCCGTCGGGCGATCGTCGGGATGGCGACGATGTAGCCGGCGGAGACGACGGCGATCACCGCGTAGGCGATGATGTCGACCATGCGGCTGCTGAGGGTGTCGAGCCCGAAGATGCGGGCATCGAGCACGGTCGCGAAGGCGTTCCAGGCGGCGTGGTTGAGCACGACCAGCGCGAAGAGCAGCCACGCCAGGCGCGGCCGCCCGCCGTTGACCGCGTACCACCAGGCCAGCCCGACGACGGCGGTGCCGATGACGTGCAGGCCGCCGGCGCGGATGAGCATCGTCGGACCCCAGCTGCCGGCGCCGCCCGCCGCCGACGTCGGCACGGCGTAGAGCATCGTCTCGAGGAACGCGAACGCCGCGCCCGCCGCCGCCCCGAGCACGAACGCCTGCGCCCGCGTCGTATCGCGCCGCAGCAGGAAGCGCACGGCGATCCCCTTGCCGAACTCCTCGACGATCGGCGCGAAGATCGAGGCGGCAATCAGGTTCGCCGCAAATTGCTCGTTGCGGCTCAGGAGGTCGCTGGAGTCGCGGATGGCGCGGAAGAAGCCGTCGCTGTCCTGCACGCCGGCGAAGGCGCCGTTGTGTACGAGCAGAAGCACGACGCCGGAGAAGCTGCCGAGCGACTCGACGTAGAGCGACAGGCTGACGCCGACGGTCATGCTGATCGCCGCCGCAAGCGTCACCTGGCGCCACGTCAGCCCGCGCACGGGATGTCCGGCGAGCGGCGATGCGTGCGCCGCTATGGCGACGAGGGCGAGGCCGGGCAGCGCGGCGGCGAGCACGTGCAGCAGCGGCATCGGCGCCGCCACCGGCACGTCGCGAGTCATCATCCACCAGCCCAGCGCGAGCACCGCCGCCCAGGCGGCGACGAGCCACGCCGCCGGGGCGAGGTGAAAGGGCGACGAGCCTTCGCCCATCGATGCCGAGATTCCCTGGTAGGTCAGGATCAACCCCGGGACGAAGGCCCACATCGCCGTCGCGCTGAGGTAGATGGTCGCCTCCACCACGCTGGTGTCCGGGCCGCTGGAGGCGCCGGCGAAAAGCAGCGTGAAGACCACGAGCAGCCCGGAGATGCCGAGCGCGACGCCGTAGGCCGAGCCGAGCAGGCGCGACCAACGGGCGAGCGCGCGGCGGGCTGCGCGCTGCAGCGCCCAGCGCACGCAGGCGACGGCGAGCACGATTCCGGCGAGCAGGCTCAGGACGCCGAAGCCGAGCAGCTCATCGAACGCCCGGTACTCGGCGAGACCGACCGTGTTCATCTGCCGCAGCGCCGGCGCCAGCGTCAGCATCAGCCAGCCGGTGGTGATGAGGACGACGGCGAGGAGCGAGCACAGGATCCTCGCGTATGCGCGCGCCGAAACGGAGAGCAGCCCCATCGCGAAGACGCCGAAGGCGACGGCGCCCGCCATCACGCCGAGGGCCGCCGGCGCGCTCCGGTCCGACTGCGTCAGTGCGACGACCGACGCCGCCGCCGCGATCAGACACGCCAGCAGCACGGTCGTGCCGACGACGGCGCCGGCCCAGGTCGCCGCGCGGCGCGACGTGCTCCTTCGCGCCCGCCGGCGCGCAGGCCACCGCGGCTCCTGCCGCGCGAAGGCGGCATCGGCGAACTTCGGCCAGCGCGGCGCGATGGCCACCGGTGGCATCGTGATGGAGTCCGCGAAGGGCGCCGGGCGCGGGAATACAGCGGGTACGACGGCGGGGTGCGCCAACGCGACGGAGCCGCCGACGTCTGCATCTGCGCGGTGCACGGCGACCGGCCGGATCAGCGCCGAATCGCCGCCAGCGCCGGGCGGTTGGGCCGCGTGTTGCGCTGCATCGTTGGTCACCGGGGCCGCCGGCGACGATGCGGGGACGCCGCACGCCTGGCGCGCGGTATGGCGCCAGCCGCAGCGCGGACACGCGCGCGGGTCGTCGGTTTGCGGCGTTGGGTTTATGTTCGTGCGTGCCTCTTCAACGGAGACCGTACTCCGTCGGATGTAGCCGACGCAATCATCGATGGCGGTGCACTCGTAGCAGCGCGGTCGCACCGGCGGCGACGGCCAGCAGTTGTGAACACAATCATCGACCGTCCGGTGCACTGGTAGCAGCATGATGCGGCACGCCGTCGGCCCGGGTCCACGCGAGACTCAATCATCGACCGTACGGTGCGCCGGCGAGCAGCGGCCGGGACAGTGGCTCGACGCGCGCGCTGCGCCCCGCCGGCCGAGCGGCGGCATCAATGCTCCCACCGCCCGCGCACCTGTCGCTCCCTTCTCCACACTGTGGAGAGGGGCAAGGCAGAGGTTTTCGTCCGACCGCGTTTCGCTTGCAGCGCCGGATCGCCGGACCGGCGCGCCCTGCTAGCGCAGGCGCAGCGCCGCCGCGTGCGCTCGCAGCTCCGCCCGGTCGTCGATCGGTGTCAGCTCGATGGCGCCGTAGCGTCGTTCGAGCGCGGCGGCAAGGACGGCGTCGGCGAGTACCGGATTCTTCGGCAGCAGCGACCCGTGGACGTAGGTGCCGATGGCGTTGCGGTAGACCGCGCCTTCGCTGCCGTCTTCGCCGTTGTTGCCGAAGCCGTGTCGCACGCGGGCGAACGGCCGCGCGCCGGGACCGAGGCGCGTGCGGCCGCCGTGGTTCTCGAACCCAACGATCGTCACGATCGCCGCAGGGAGAGCCTCCGGGCGAGATCGCCGGCCCGCCGGCTGCCACTCGCAGATGATGTTGCCGATGCAGCGCTTCGCGTCGACGCCGGGGTGTTCGGTGGACAGGTCGAAGACGCCGGCGCCCGGCAGCTCCGCGCCGGAGGCGTCGCGGTAGAACCGCCCGAAGAGCTGATAGGCGCCGCACACGGCGAGGAGGGCGACGCCATCCTCGACCGCCGCGCGGAGCGCCGCCGCCTTGGTCGCCAGCAGGTCGTAGGCGACGCCGCGCTGCTCGCGATCCTGCGCGCCGCCGGCGAAGACGAGGTCGTAGGCGTCACCGTGGAAGCTCTCGCCCATGCCGAGCTCCGTCAGCTCGAAGCCGATGCCGCGCGCCTCGCAGCGATGACGCAGGCACATGATGTTGCCGCGGTCGCCGTAGATGTTCATCAGCCGCGGGTAGAGGTGCGCGACCCGCAAGACCGGCGCCGTCATGCGTCGCCCTCCTCGCCACCCGCCCAGTGCGCCGCGCGCCCCTCACGACGCGCCAGCAGCTCGCGCACCCGCAGCATCGCCGTGTACGTCGGCACGACGTACAGCGTCTCGCCGGCCGGCGTCTCGCGTAGCGCCCGCCGCACCGCGGCCTGCTCGTCACGCTCGACGGGCACGTCCTCGCCGAAGCCGGCGTACTTCAGGCGCAGCGCCAGGTCCTCGGCGCGGCTGCCGGCGGCCAGGACCCAGACGGCGCCCGGCTGCGCGAGTTCGTAGTCGGTGTCCCAGATCCAGGAGACGTCGCGACCGTCGGCGATGCCGTCGTTCAGGAAGAACAGCAGGCGCGTGCGACCGGGACGCGCGGCGATCGTCCGCAGCACCTGAGTAAGGCCGGTCGGGTTCTTCCCCAGCATCACCTCGACGTCGCGGCCTTCGATGTGGAAGCGCTCCTGCCGCCCGAACGCCGCCCGGAAGCCCTCGAGCGCCGCGACGATGGGAGCCGGTGCGATGGCGAGCGCGATGGCGCCGGCGGCGGCGGCCAGCGCATTCTCGGCATTGTAGAGGCCGGCGAGCGGCAGCGTCACGCACAGTGTCAGCGGCGCCTCGCCGTCCGGCGCGTCCGCGACGATCGTCATCCGCGTCCCTTCGCCGTGCACGCCGACGGCAGTGACCCGCACGGCCGGCGCAGGACGCCCGTTGCCGCAGCCCGGGCAGCGCCAGTGGCCGATGTGTCCGTAGAACGTGACGTCGTACGCGAGCTCCGCGCCGCAGCGCAGGCACGTGCGAAAATCGGACGCATGCTGCTCGGCGCTGCCGCCGGCGCCGGCGTCGTCGATGCCGTAGTACAGCACGCGCGCGCTGGCCGGCGCGTCGTCGGCGAGGCGCGCCACCGCCGGGTCATCGGCGTTGAGCACGAGCGTCGTGCCGGGCGGCGCCTGCGTGAGCGCGCGCTGCCACGCCTGTGCGACCGTGTCGACCTCGCCGTACCGGTCGAGCTGGTCGCGGAAGAGGTTCGTGAAGACGATGACGCGCGGCCGCACGGCCGGCACGATCAGCGGCAGCGTCGCCTCGTCGACCTCGAGCACGGCCAGCGTCCGCGACGGCGCGTGGAGGCGGCCGCCGGCCGTCGCGTCCTGCACCAGCGCCGCCGCGACGCCGCGCATCAGGTTCGAGCCGCTGCGATTGTGCAGCGGCCGCAGTCCGGCCGCGTGGGCGATGCGGCTCAGCATCAGCGATGTCGTCGTCTTGCCGTTCGTGCCGGTGACGACGATCGCGCCGTGCGCCGCCTGCCCGGCGAGCGCCGGGATCACGTCGGAGTCGATGCGCGCGGCGACGAGACCGGCGATGGCCGTGCCGCCGCCGCGGCCGAGGGCGCGGCTCGCGCGGGCCGCCAGCTTGCCGGCGAGGATTGCGGCCACCGTGCGGGGAGCCATGAGATAAGGCTATGGGATCGGGATCGGGGTGGTAAGAGGAAGGACGGGGATCCTGCCGCGTTCCGCTCGCACCGATCAGGACGCCTCAGCGACGGAGGGCGCCGCGCAGGAAGAACCAGAGGTTCGCCGGCCGCTCGGCGAGACGGCGCATGAGGTAGGGATACCAGTGGCTGCCGTAGGGCACGTACACCCGGACCGGGTGGCCGCGGTCGCGCAGCTTCCGTTGCAGATCTGTGCGGATGCCGTACAGCATCTGGAACTCGAACGCATCGCGTTCCACGTCGTGGCGACGCGCCGACTGCAGCGCCGCCCGGATCACCCGCGCGTCGTGCGTGGCGATGGCGAGCGGCGGCACAGGTACGGGCGCCACGGCCGGCGGCTCGCGTTCGTCCGCGGCCGGCGATCGGGCTGACCGCCGGCCGGGGTCGCCGCGCCGGCTCACGCCGGCGAACCAGCTGTCGACGAGGCGGACGTAGGCGGCGTCGACGTCGCGCTTGGCGGCGAAGGCCACCGCCGCCGGCTCGCGGTACGCGCCCTTCACCAGACGCACCGGCGCGCCCTCAGCGGCGAGCGCCGCGATGTCCCCGGCGCTGCGACGAAGCGCCGCCTGCAGGACGATGCCGACGCCGGCATGGCCGGTGCGGGCGGCGCGGACGATGTCGAGCGTCGCCTGCGTGTAGCGTGAGTCCTCCATATCGACGCGCACGAAGACGCCCGCCGTGGAGGCGCGCGACAGCACCTCATCGAGCGAGCGCTCGGTGAGCGCGCGGTCGAAGGCGAGCCCGAGCTGCGTGAGCTTGACGGAGATCGTGCAGCGGAGCGGGCCGCCGCCCGGGCCTGCCGGAGCGCCGACCGCCGCTGCGAACGACGTGAACTCGTCGACCGCGGCGCGTACGGTTGGCGCGTCGCTCACCGCCTCGCCGAGAAACGAGACCGTGGCGACGAAGCCGTCATCGTTCAGCCGCGCGACAGCGGCGAGCGCTTCGGCCTGCGTGGTGCCGGCGACGAAGCGGCGTGAGAAGCCGCGGAAGCCCGGCGCATGCGTGGCGATCGCTTCGGCGCGACGGCTGCGCGAGAGCGCGAAGAGGACGGCGGAGAGCACGACCGCAGCTTACGCCGCCCACACCCGCACGCCCAAGCGAGCGAGCGAGCGGCTGCTCGTGCGAGGGTCAGCGAGGAACGCGCGGGGCGGCCGGCGCCTCGCGGACGGGGCTGCGTCGGCGCGCGAGTGAATGCTGCTGCGGTCTGCGGCGCGCGGGCGCCGGCGGTCGCTGGCGGAGGAGGATCGGCCGCTCGATCATCGACCGCGGAGGGTGGCCGCGGCGCGCCGACGACGCCGCGAACAGGCGGCTGGCGAAGCCAATCGGCTCCGTGGCAGCTCGTTGTCGGTATGGGACGCGATCGGCTAGATTGGGCTGCTGCCCGATCGCCGTCCCCGCCGCGCCGACAGGCCGCCGATGAGGATTGAACGCCGATGAACACAGCGGAGTTTCTCCAGATCAGCTCGATGGTCGTGCCGGACCGCACGGCGCTGGTCTGCGGCGACCAGCGCGTGACGTACAGCGAGATGGCGGACCGGGTGAACCGCCTGGCGAACTGGCTGCAGTCCGTCGGCGCCGGCCCGTCGCGGCCGGTCGGGGCGATGTCCGTCAACGGCATCGAGTACATCGAGGCCTACTACGCCTCGGCGAAGGTCGGCGCCACGTTCGTGCCGCTGAACTATCGCGCGAAGCACGACGAGCTGACGTACATGATCAACACGTCGGAGATCGCCGTGCTCTTCGCGGGGCAGCGTTACCTCGAGCTCGTGGCGACGCTGCGGCCGACGCTCGAGCGCGTCGAGCACCTGGTGTGCTTCGACGCGCGCACCGAAGGCATGGCGTACTTTCCGGACATCATCGCCGAGGCGAGTCCCGACGAGGCGTTCGTCGAGGTCGACGAGAGCCGGCCGACGGTGCTGATCTACACGTCCGGCACGACATCGCAGCCGAAGGGCGTGGCCCTGAGCTACCTCAATCTCTCCGTCTATGTGACGAACACGATGAACCCGGCGGACCCCGTCGAGGAGCCGGAGGTGACGCTGCTTTCGGTGCCGATCTATCACGTCGCCGGCGTGACGCCGATCATGTCGTCGATCTGGGGCGGCCGGACGCTCGTCGTGCTGCCGCAGTTCGACCCCAGGCTCTGGCTGCAGGCAGTGCAGGACGAGCACGTCACGCACAGCTTCGTCGTGCCGACGATGCTCAAGCGCATCATGGAGTGCGAGGACTTCGCGAAGTACGACCTCAGCTCGCTGAAGCTGATCACCTACGGCGCCGCGCCGATGCCGTACGAGGTCGTCAGCCGCGCCGTGGACGTCTTCGACTGCGGCCTGATGAACGCCTATGGCCAGACGGAGAGTACATCGACGATGACGTATCTCGGCCCGGAGGATCACAGGATCCCGCGCGAGCCCGGGCCGGAGCGCGAGAAGAAGCTGCACCGCCTGCGCTCCGTCGGCCGCGCGATGGACGACATCGACGTCGCGATCATGGACGATGCCGGCAGGCCGCTCGCAGCAGGCGGCGAGGGCGAGATCTGCGTCCAGGGCGCGCGCATCATGAGCGAGTACTACAAGCAGGCCGACGCCACGGCGAGCGCGATCCAGGACGGCTGGCTGCATACCGGCGACGTCGGCTACCTCGATGAAGACGGCTACCTCTTCATCACCGGCCGCAAGAAGGACCTGATCATCCGTGGCGGCGAGAACATCTCGACGGCGGAGATCGAAGACACGCTCGAGGCGCACGCGGGCATCGACGAGGCGGCCGTGATCGGCGTGCCGGACCCGGACTGGGGTGAGGTGATCAAGGCGATCATCGTCCGGCGGCCGGGCGCGCGCGTCGAGCCGCAGGAGCTGGTGGACTTCACGAAGGGCCGCCTCGCGAGCTACAAGGCGCCGACCTACTTCGCCTTCGTCGACGAGCTGCCGCGCAACCCGCTGGGCAAGGTGCTGAAGACGGAGCTGCGCAAGCGCTACGGAGCGCCGTCGGACGGCTGACCGCGCCTGCATACGGCGCCCGGGCGCTCGGGATGCGTGCGGGCGGCCGGAACTCGCGCGCCGGGTTGGTGATAGCCGTGCACTCGTCGGGCCTGTACCCGGCTCGTCACTTCGCGCGCGATGGGCCGCCGCGGTTCATGAGCTGACCGAGAGGCGCCGACGGGGCACGTCCTCGAGGGCTCCGTCGTCGGGCGTCTGCCGCCTGGCGGTGATCGAAGCCGGCCCAGCCGGTGGGCGCGTGGCTCCATCTGGCGTCATCTCCGATCGCGTCGACCGCGGCTGCCGGCCGCGCTTGGAGAGCCAGCGGTGAGCGCACGTCGACCATCGATCGGGGTGCCGTCCGCGGGCTGGTGCAGGCTGGTAAGACAGGCGGCGCGCCGGTCGGGGTTCAGGCGCCCATGCGATGGAAGATCGCCGAAGATCCGAAGTGGTACGTTCCAGGACGGGCGCTCGCGTGAGCGTCCGTCCTGCTGCTGCGATCCGTACCAACACCTGCCGGGGCGCCACCAGACACCGTCACCTGCGACCTGCGACCTGCGACCGATCAGACCTTCTCCAGGATCTGGATCGTGCACGCCGACCCGAGGCCGATGACGTGCGCCAGGCCGACCTTCGCGCCTTCGACCTGGCGGTTGCCCGCCTCGCCGCGGAGGTGCCACACCACCTCGCACACGTTCGCCACGCCCGTCGCCCCCAGCGGGTGCCCCTTCGACAGCAGGCCGCCGCTCGCGTTCACCGGGATCTTGCCGCCGACGTACGTCGCGCCCTCATCGATCATGCGGCCGGCCTCGCCCTCGCCGCAGATGCCCAGGTTCTCGTAGTGCAGGAGCTCCGCCGTCGCGAAGCAGTCGTGCAGCTCGATCAGGTCGATGTCCTCGGGCCCGAGCCCTGCCGTCTCGTACGCCTCCCTGGACGCGTTGCGCGTCAGCGTGTTGATGTCGGGCATCGTCAGGTCGCGCTGAGTCCACGGGTCGCTGGTGAGCACCGACGCGCCGACGCGGATCGGCTTGGTCGTGTACTGCCGCGCCTTCTCCATCGAGCACAGCACCGCGGCCGCGGCGCCGTCGCCGGTCGGGCAGCACATGTACAGCGTGTTCGGCCAACTGACGACGCGCGCGTTCATCACGTCCTCGAGCCCGACCTCGGTCTGGTATTGCGAGTACGGGTTGTGCATCGAATGCTTGTGGTTCTTGACGGACACCTTCGCGAACTGCTCGGCCGTCGTCCCGTACTTGCGCATGTGCTCGACGCCGGCCATGCCGAAGACCGCCGGCATCAGCCCGGAGCCGAGGACGCCTTCGGTGCTGTACGCCGGGTCGCTGCCGCCGCCACCTCCGGCGCCGAGCAGCCCCATCTTCCCCATCTGCTCCGAGCCGATGGCGATCGCCGTGTCATAGGCGCCCGACGCGACGGCGAAGTAGGCCTCGCGGAAGGCCGTCGAGCCGGTGGCGCAGGCGTTCGCGACGTTGATCACCGGGATGCCGGTCTGGCCGATCGTCTGCAGGATGCGCTGGCCGACCATCGCGTTCGACTGGTAGAGGTTGCCGCTCGCCAGCAGCTCGATGTCCTTCATGTCCATGCCGGCGTCCTTGAGCGCCAGCAGGGCCGCCTGGCCCGCCAGCTCCGGCACCGTCTTCTCCGGGTAGCGTCCGAACTTGATCATCGCGACGCCGACGACTGCTACTTCACGCATCTCTGCTGCTCCTTCTCAGCCGCCGTCGTCGGCGGCAATATCCCCGGCGCGATCCCGTGCGCGGCGGCATGGCGGTTGCGCCTCGCCGGCTCGTCCCTTGCGCTCCGCCCGCGTGTCGCCTCCCGCCGCCTACACCGGCTTGAAGCTGAAGGCGATGACGTCGTTGCCGTCGCGGTCCTTGCGGATCGCCTCCGTCACCATCTGCACGGGCATGCCGAACTTCAGGTCCTTCGGGTCGGCGCCGACGCCGGCGATGTTGCAGCGGACGCTGACGCCTTCGGGCAGGTCGACGATCGCGGCGACGTACGGTGTCGGCACGCCGGGCGCCGACTGGTGGACGATGGAGAAGACGTGCAGCTCACCCCTGTCGCTGAGCTTGACGGGCTCCATCGCTTCGGTCGAAAAGCACTTGCTGCACGCCATGCGCGTGCCGAGATAGCTGGCTCCGCAGTTCGTGCAGCGGCTTCCGGTGAGGTAGGGCTTCTCGCCGGGGTCGCTGGGCAACGCCAGGAACGGGACAATCGGTTTCTTGCCGGGCGCCGGCGCGGTTGCTTCGGGCACACAAGCCTCCTTCGTCGTGGGACGAGACGCCGTACCGTGGCGGATGCCCAGGCGCCGCCGCCGCTCGGTGCGCGTCCATGATCAGCCGCGTGCAGTGAGGGATTGGAGCCGTGCCCGGGCGCTCCTCGCGCCCGCAGGTGTTCGCATCCACGTGCTGCACGGCCTGCCGCCCGGCGCGCGGGCGGAGAGGCGATCGCCATTATCCGCCAGCGGCGCGGGCAGGTCAATGCCGCGCCGGTGTCGATCGCGCCCCGGCCGCGGGCGAGCGTCAGCACGCGCGGCGATCGCTGGCGCCCGCGTTCCGTCGCAGCCGCTTGAGGATCGCGTTCCGGTACGTGCTCGCGGTCGATGCGCCGTGCTTGCGCATGCGCTCGCGCTTCGCCCGCTGCCGCGCCTCGCGTCGTTCTGCCCGCTCGTCCGTCTCCATCCTGCGCAGTGTATCCGCGCTCCGGACGCCGGCAGGGCGTCGCCAGCGCGCGGTGGCCGTCGTCGATGGACGTCTGCAGTCCTCGCCCCGGCGGTCGAAGCAAACCCGCCGCCGCTGCCGGACCGGCAGACACGGTTCGGTGCCGCCCGTCGGACGACGGAGTACAATCGCTGGACAGCGATGGGAGGTGCACGATGACGACGACCGGCGTTCAGCTTCCGTCTTCCGAAGAGATGCGCGAGCGCCTCGCGGCCTGGTGCGAACGCTACCGCGTGCCGGGGGCGTCCATCGCCTGGACGCACGGCGACGAGACGCACTCGGCGGCCGCGGGCGTGATCAACCTCGGCACGGGCGTCGAAGCGACGCCGGATACGCTGTTCCAGATCGGCTCCATCACCAAGGTCTACACCACCACGCTGATCATGCAGCTCGTGGACGAAGGCCGCCTCGCGCTCGACGCGCCCGCCTGCACGTACCTGCCGCGCCTGCGCTTCGCCGACGAGACGGCGACGCGGACGGTGACGATCCGCCAGCTGCTGACGCACACGAGCGGCGTCGATGGCGACTTCTTCGAAGACTTCGGCCGCGGCGACGACTGCGTCGAGAAGTACGTGGCGGCGTGCGCGACGCTGCCACAGGTCTTCGCGCCGGGAGCCATGTTCTCGTACTGCAACGCCGGCTTCGTCGTCCTCGGCCGGATCATCGAAACGATGACCGGCCTGGGATGGGATGATGCGCTGAAGACGCGTCTGCTGCGCCCGCTCGGCGTCAGCCACACCGTGACGCTGCCCGAACAGGCGCTGCTGCATCGCACCGCCGCCGGGCACATCTTCGATGCGCAGCTCGCGCTCCGCCCGGCGCCGGTCTGGGGCATGGCGCGCTCCGCCGGCCCGGCCGGCGCGACGCCCTGCTCGACCGTCGACGACCTGCTCGCCTTCGCGCGCATGCACGTGGCCGGCGGCGTCGCATCCGACGGCACCCGCCTGGTCTCCGAGGCGTCCGTGCGGGCGATGCAGCAGGTGCAACACGACCTGCCGTCGCAGCCCGGCGAGGGTCCATCCCACTGGGGCCTCGGCTGGATGCTGTTCGACTGGGGCGGCCGGCGCGTCATCGGCCACGACGGCGGCACGATCGGCCAGATATCGTCGCTGCGGGTGCTGCCCGAAGAGCGCTTCGCCGTCGCCGTGCTGACGAACGCCGTGACTTCGGGCGCGATCCTCGCCAGCCGCATCATGCGCTGGCTCTTCGCCGAAACGCTGGGTATCGCGATGCCCGAGCATCCGCGCCCCCCGGAGGAGCCGGTGCGCATCGACCTGCGGCCGTACGCCGGCGTCTATGGGAGACTCGGCTTCCGCATCGAGGTGGAGGAGCACGACGGCGCGCTGACGCTGACGACAACGAACACGGGCCCGCTCGCCGCGCTGGCGCCGCCGCTGCCGCCGTCGGAGCTGATCGCCGTCGAGCCGGGGCTCTTCCTCGAGCGCAATCCGTACATGCGCGTCTACACGCCGCTCCGCTTCAGCGACATCGAGGACGGCCGCGCGCGCTACCTGCGGCAGACGCGTGTAGCACGCCGCGTGGAGTAGCATGCGAGGCGCGATCAGACGTCCCGAGGCCCCGCACGCTTCCGTCGCGACGTTCACGCGCGACTGCGGAATCGCTGCTTCGGGCGCCGCCCCGCGGCACGCGCGGGTGCCAGGATCATTGCCCGGTTACGGAGTGCCAGAATCACGGCCCAGTTACAATCAGAGCCGTACCCATCCAACCGGCAGCCAACCTGTGCCAGGCTGCCGTCGTTCCTCGCGATCGGTGTCTTGATGACGCGCGTCCTTCCGGCGATCTGCGCACTCGCGCTCGTCCTCGCGCTGTCGGCGCGCGCCGCGCCGGCGCGGGCGACGAGCGCCCTCAATCGCCCGGAAGATCCCGTCGTCATCACCGGCGCCGATGTGCCGGCGCTGCAGGGAGTGGCCCCGGGCGAGATCGTCGGCTTCCGCTACACCGGCGGCTGGCAGCAGATCCCCGTCCAGGTCGATGAGCGCTTCGCCCAGACGTTCTCGGCCATCTACAACAACGTCGCGCCGCCCGCCTCCAGCACCAACATCACCGGGCTGGTGTACGCCGACCCCAATACCTTCACCGGCGCGGACCCGAATCCGGCGTTCGACGTGGATGACGAGCTGGCGTTCATGGCGAAGGACGCCGGGGGCGCGGCGGGCAGCCTCACCGGCCCGGCGCACACCATCGCGGGAAGCGGTGTGCAGCTGACGATCAACGACCCGCTCGACCCCGGCGCCGGCGGCATCGTGTATCCCTTCCGGCAGGACGGCACGCTCGACCCCGGCGCCGGCCAGAGCTACGTCACCTACAACTTCAACCTGCTCTCCGGCGCCTACAAAACCACCTACAACATCTTTGACGGCCCGAACCCCGAGAACTCCACCATCACGACGCCGTACTACACGCACCGCTTCGGTGACCGCTGGGACGACGACATCCTGAAGATCACCGCCGGCGCGGCCACCGGCGCCGATATCCTCGACCGCCATAAGGCGCTTTTCGCCCCGGGCAACTGCGTCCGTTCGGAGGACACGTTCGACAACGGCGATTCCAGCGGCTATCGCGGCGAGGGCGCGTTCATCGCCAACAAGAGCGGGCCCGTGCGCGCGATCCGCTCGTTCGTCGGGGCGAACAGCGGCCCCAACACGGAGCGCGACCAGATCTTCTACGCGCAGCGCCAGGACATCATCACTGACCTGCGCGTGCACGCGATCCCGTCGATCATGGACTTCTTTGATTACAGCGCCGCCGCGTCCGGCATGGTGTACCGAAACGACCTCAATACGGGCGGCGTCACCATCGATGGCGTCCCCGACAGCCCGGCGCCCGGGCCGATTCGATGGGAGATGGTGACCGGGGCGCAGGGTTCGCTCGTCATGTCCGGCATCAACTCGACGAACATCGCCGGCTTCAACTACACGTCGTACTACCTGGACAGCGCATCGCCTTCGACGGCGCAGTGCACCGGCGACTCGTCCGCCTATGGCTCGAGCGGCGTCTACGTCAACCAGGCCATCCCCTGCACCGACCCCGGCCTCGGCTGCACGTCCACCCTCACCACCCGGCGCACGATGTACTACGAGGCGCCGGGCGAGACCGTCGCCGGCGCGCAGGCGCTCGACGCCGGCGCCCGCGCGCCACTCACCGTGAGCGCGCAGCCCTTCGCCCCGGCCTCCGTCGGCGGCATCGCCGAAGCGCCGTCCGTCGTCGGCCTCGCCGGTGGCGGCGGCATGCGCGCCTGGTGGCCGGCGGCGCTCGCCGCGATCGTGGTGGCGACGCTGATCGCCGCGGTTGCCGCGCGGCGAGCCGGCCGCCGCTGATCGCCCCCCTGTCGCCGCGCCATCGTTCGGCGATCTGCGGCCGCTCGCCTCACGATCGCGACTTCGAGACCGGCCGCGGCATCAGCCGAGCTCACGTAGGGCCGTGGGCGATGCATCCGCGGCGTTGCAGACGACGTCCGGTGCGCGGCCGCTCCGCTCGCCACGCCGGGTTCGCCGAAGCCGCAGTTGCCGACGTGGCGTGAGCGGCACGCTCGATCCGCCCGTCATTCTCGCCGCGGAGCAGGATCCGGGCCCGGAGCGCGCCGGGGACGGCCGCCGCTACGGCGATAGAACTGACGCCCGGCCATGTCGCGCAGGAACGGAAAGAACGCCGACAGGCCGAATGCCAGCCGGAACGCCGGCACCAGGTTCACCTCCGGCGTCGGACGGACGACGGAGCGGACGATCGCCCGCGCGACGACGGCCGGCGACTGTACCGGGCCGGTCGGCGCCGAGACGTGGCCGTCGTGGGTGCGCTGCACGTCGAAAAACTCCGTGCGCGTGCTCGCCGGCAGCACCACGGTCGCCGTGACGCCGGAGCCTTCGAGCTCGCCGCGCAGCGCCTCCGTCATGCCGATGAGCGCGAACTTTGTGGCCGAGTAGGCGCCGTGAAACGGGAAGGCGAGCTTGCCGACGACCGACGACACGTTCACGATGTGGCCGCGTCGCTGCGACCGCATCGTCGGCAGCACCGCTTTCGTCGCCAGGAACGCGCCCATGTAGTTCACGTCCCACAGCTCACGCATGTCCGCTTCCGTCGTCTCCTCTATGGTGCCGCTGAAGCCGAAGCCGGCGTTGTTCACGAGCACGTCGATGCGACCAAAGCGGTCCAGCGCCGCCTGCACGAGCCGCTCGATCTCCTGCGGCCGGGCGACGTCCGTCGGCACGACGAGCGCTTCGACGCCGATGCGCCGCAGCCGGTCGGCGAGCGCCTGGAGCCGCTCTTCGCGCCGCGCCGCCAGCACGACGTTCGCGCCGCGGCGGGCGAAGGCCAGCGCCGTCTCGCGGCCGATGCCGGCGCTGGCTCCTGTCACGATCACCGTGCTGCCTGCAAGCTGCATCTGTCCGGCACCTCCGCTCGGCTGAGGATGACGATGCCGCCCGATGCCATCGCCTCGCGGCGACGAGGGCTCGTGGCCGGTTCGCATCGCGACGGCGCGCGTCCGTGCTCCGGCGGCCGTGCGTCTACGGTACACCCTGTGGACGCAGGGTGGCGCCTGGGGATCCCGCGCGGCGCACGCCTCGCCCGTCGGCTGAGCGCAGCGCGGCTTCGCAGCGCCGCTCCTGTCCGCTTCGCGCCGACGGGCGGAAGCGGCGCCCAGCGCCGGATCGCGTCCCCGTCCGGCACAACCACGTGGTGCTCCCTCCACTCGCCGCGGCCCACCACCGGCTCGCCGTCACGATTCTGAATCGTCTGCGAGAGGCATGATTGCGCGCGGCTTACAGATTCCCCGCGACCTTTGCAGAGGCCTCGAATTCACCCCATGTGGTGGCGCCATCGCGGTAGGTTGAATGAAAGGAGGTGTGCATATGCAGCGCACGCAACACTACGAGACGGCACGACAATCCGGGATGGCCAAGGACGCGGAGACGTGGCTCGCGAACAGCCTCGCGCTGATCCTCGCCGCACTCGCGATCGCGGGAGGCATCATCGGCTGGTTCGCCGCGATGGGGTACATCACGCACGCATCGGGGTTGACGGACTTTGAAGGCGGAATGACCTGGATGGTCGGGGCGATCATCCTGGGCATCTGCGCCAACGTCTTCCGCCGTGAGCACCACGTCGTGGATCCCGAGGAGACGTTCGACGACCGCCGCAGCACGCGGCCGATGCGCGAGCCGTAACTCCGGTCTCTACCGCAAGGGCGCGCCGCAATTCACGAAAGACAGCCGTCGCACGACGGCTGTCTTTCGTGCTTCGGCGCGCTGTCGATGCGCGCTTATCCGGGCGCGAGCTCCGGGAAGTCGAAGTCGTCGACCTTGACCGCTTCGACGTGCTTCACCTGCGGAAAGCGGTCCTGGATGATCCGCTCGATGCCGAGTTTCATCGTCAGCATGCTCATCGGGCAGCCGTGGCAGGCGCCGGCGAGCTGCAGGCGGAGGCGGCCTTCGTCTGCGAGCCAGTCGATGAGGTTGAGTTCGCCGCCGTGCGAATGGACGTACGGGCGCATCTCGTCGAGGCAGGCGTCGACCTCAGCGAGGAAGGCTTCGTGTTCGGTAGCGGCTGCCGTCGTCATCTCCCCTACAGCGTAACAGGCCGCTGGATTGCGGCCAGCGGGCGGCATGGGCGTACGTCCCCGGCAGCGCATCGCCGCTCTACCGGCCGACGCCAACGTACCGGACGCCCGGCGCCCGCACGGCCGCCGGTTCGAGCGCCGCCCGCGGATCGAGCACGGCGCGCAGGCCGGCGAAGGCAGCGAAGTCGATGGCGCACTCGCCCTCCGGGCGATACTGCGGGTGCCACGCCTGCACCACGATCGCGTCGGCCGGCAGCGGGAAACGCGGCGGCGGCTCGAGGCCGCATGCGCGGACTTCGTCGGCCGGGAACAGCGGGTCGTGGACGTAGGCATGCGCCCCCGCCTCGCTGAGAGCCCGCGCGAGGCCGAAGGCGCTCGAGTGCCGCCACTCCTTCACGCCGGCGCGATACGACAGCCCGAGCACGACTACCGTCGCGCCGGCGAGCGTGCCGAGCGCGTCGCCCAGCCGGCCGACGGCGTAGGCCGCCATGCCGTCGTTGATCGCGCGCGCCGCCGAGATCAGCGGGGTTGCCCCTCCCGCCGTCACGGCCAACGTGTGAGGGGGAGGACGACCGTGGCGCTGCGGTCCGTCGTGCGCGGCGGCCGCTGGCGCGGCGACGCCGCGCTCGCCGGCCGCACGGAGGAAGTGCGGATAGACGGGGATGCAGTGCCCGCCGACGCCGGCGCCGGGCGCGTGGATGTGGGAGTACGGCTGCGTGTTCGCCACCTCGATCGCCTGCAGCACGTCGACGCCGAGGCCGTCGCCGATGCGCGCGAACTCGTTTGCCAACGCGATGTTGACGTCGCGGTACGTCGTCTCGGCGAGCTTCGAGAACTCGGCCGTCTCCGCATCGCGCACGGCGATCACCTCGGCATCGAGCACCGCGCGATAGAACGCGAGCGCACGTCCGCTGCTCGCCTGGTCGATGCCGCCGACGATCTTCGGGTAGATGCGGAGGTCGCGCAGGACGCTGCCGGATGACACGCGCTCCGGACTGAAGGCGAGGGCGAAGTCGCTGCCGGCGCTCCTGCCCGTCGCCGCCGCGATGCGCCCGCCGACGCGACCGCGCGTCGTGCCGACGGGCACGGTGGTCTCGACGATCAACAGCGGCCCGCCGGGGGCGCGTGCCAGATGGGGCGCGATGGCATCGACGGCGGCGTCGAGCAGGGCGAAGTCCGGCCGCTGACCGTCATCGACATCGACCGGCACGATCAGCACGACGACGTCGGCCTCGGCGACGGCGGCGCGCGCGTCTGTGGTGGCGCGCAGTGTGCCGTCGCCCGCCGCCGAAGCGATCAGCTCATCGACCCCCGGCTCGCCGGCGATCGGGTTGCGCCCGGCAGCGATGTCGGCGACGCGCGCGCCGTCGACGTCGTAGCCGATGACGCGCGCGCCCTTCGACGCGAACTGCGCCGCCAGCGGCACCCCGATCTTCCCGAGGCCGACGACCGCGACAATCATCGATGGGATCCGGGCAGCGGGCGGCACACGGCCAGGAGCAACGCGCCGGCCGATGGAGTACCGGCGACCTGCGACCTGCGAGCTGCGAGCGGAGACAGCAAACAGCCAACAGCAGAGAGCAACGCTCGTGCCGGCGAACGGCTGCCGGCCGCCGACGACCGACCTGCGACCTGCCACCGGCGACCTGCGAGCTTCATGCCGGCGCCGGCTGCACGAGCTCGATCGCCGCGTGCGTCTCCGCCGCGCGCACCAGCGCCTCGGCGACAGCCATGGCGGCGAGCGCGTCGTCGGCGGTGACGGCGGGCGGCGCGCCGTCGGCGACCGTGCGGGCGAAGGCCTCGAGCTCGGCGCGCAGTGGCTCGCGCTTGTCGATGACGATGCTGGTGCGGCGGCCTTCGCTGACGCCCTTCAGGTGATGCGCCGCCCAGTCGCCCTGCTGGTCGCGGGCATGGAAGTCGTTCTCGAAGAACGTCAGCTCGCGCGCCAGCTCATCGACGATGAACATGCCGCGCGAACCGAGCACGGCGAGCTCGCGGATCTTCGTCGGCGTCAACCAGTTGACATCGAGCACGCCGACGACGCCGTTCGCGAAGCGCAGCAGCCCGCTCAGCATGTCCTCGTGGTCGGTGTTGATGCGCTGCTCCGTCTCCGCCTGCACGCGCGTCACCTCGCTGCCGGTGATGAAGCGCATGAGGTCGATATCGTGCGGCGCCAGGTCGAGGACGACGCCGACGTCGCGCACGCGCCGTGGGAACGGTCCGACGCGGCGCGCATGCACCTGCAGCACCCGACCCAGCTCGCCCGCCTGTACGCGCGCCTTCATCGCCAGCACCGCCGGGTTGAACCGCTCGATGTGCCCGACGGTCATCGGCACGCCGGCCGCCGCGGCCGCAGCGCGCAGCCGCGCTCCCTCGTCGAGCGTGGCGGCGAGCGGCTTCTCGATCAGCAGCGCCACGCCGCGCGCGATCGCGTCCAGCGCGACATCGAGATGCGCGCGCGTTGGCACGGCGATGCTCACGAGGTCGAGGCGCTCGCCGTCGAGCATCGCCCGCGCGTCGCTGTAGCCGCGTATGCCGCGCTCGCCGGCGCCCTGCGCCACGCGCGCGCCGTCGGCATCGCACACCGCCACCAGCTCGACGCCCGGCATCTCAGCGTAGACGCGGGCGTGGTGCGCGCCCATCGCCCCGAGGCCGATCACGCCCGCGCGCAGGATCGTATCGCTCATGGGCGCAGTGTAGCGGGCGGCGATCGGGCGGAGCGGTGGTTGGCGGTTGGAAGCTGGAGGTTGGGCGCGTCACCAGGCGCCCGTGATCTCGTTCACCGTCGAAGCGACGGCGTCGATCTCATCATCGGAGAGCGCCGGATGGACGGGCAGCGACAGCGCTTCCGACGCCAGCCGCGAGGCGACCGGCAGATCGAGGTTGCCGTAGCCCAGGCGGCGGTAGAGCGGCTGCCGGTGGATCGGCGTCGGATAGAACGTCGCCGATTCGATGCCGCGCTCCCGCAGCGCCGCCTGCAAACGCGCCCGCGCCGCCGCCCCCGCCCGCACGCGGACGGTGTACTGATGCCAGACGTGGCGTCGTCCGGGGAGCTCGCGTGGGGCGACGATCTGCCGATTTGCCGCGAGCAGCCCGCTCAGCCGCGCCGCGTTCGCCCGCCGCCGCCCGCTGCGCGCAGCGAGCTTCGCCAGCTGCGAGAGGCCGAGCGCCGCCGCCACTTCGGTCAGGCGGAAGTTGTAGCCGAGCGCCTCCGTCACGTACCGCTCGCGCTCGCCCTGCGAACGCAGCAGGCGCGCGGCGGCGGCGACCGTCGCGTCGCGCGTCGTGATCATGCCGCCCTCGCCGGTCTGCAGGTTCTTCGTGGCGTAGAGCGAGAAGCAGCCGGTCCCCCAGGCGCCCGCCGCGCGCCCCGCCATCGATGCGCCGACCGCCTGTGCGGCATCCTCGATGAGCGCGATGCCGCGCCGCGCGCACACTTCCGCGAGCGATCCGACGTCGCACGTCTGGCCGTACAGGTGCACGGCGATCACCGCGCGTGTCCGCGGCGTGATCGCCGCCGCCGCCTGCGCCACGTCGATGCCGAAGTCCTCGTCGCGCACGTCGACGAACACCGGCCGCGCGCCGGCGTGGAGGACCGCGTTGGCCGTCGCCGCGAAGGAGAAGGCGGGGACGATGACTTCGTCCGGGGTATCGGCGGGCAGCGGCCGGGGGTCGGACGGCGGTCGGAGGTCCGGGCTGCCGGGACGGGAGCGGTCGTCGCCGATTTCATGCGCGAGCAGGGCGAGGTGGAGCGCGGCCGTACCGCTGCTCACTGCTATGGCGTGGAGCGCCGCAGCGTTGTCGCCGCGAGGCTCACTGTCCGTGCCGTCGGGCGCATCGGCCGGAGTGTGCTCGCCCGCTGTCGGACGCGTCGAGCCGATCGCGGCGACGAATGCGGCGAACGCCTGCTCGAACGCGGCGACGCGCGGTCCCTGCGCCAGCTGCCCCGAATCGAGCGCCGCCAGCACCGCCGCGCGGTCGTCGTCATCGATCTGCGGATGGGCGAGTTTGATCATGGATGGAGATAGTGTGGACAATGTTGCCCTGCCGGTGACAGATCCAGCCGGCGACGGCAATCAAGCGACAGCAGACAGCAGACGGCTGTCCGCGGAGAACCGACAACAGACAGCGGACGCGAGGGTCTCTCCGCATCTACGGGCGCCGGCATCATCTGCGAATCAATCCCACCCGTCCGCCTCAATCTACGTGCGCCCGGAGCTCAAAGCCCAACCCGGCCTCAGCGCGGCTCCGTCCGAATCCGTCGCCCGCTCACGGCGGGCCGATGAATGCCACGGCATCGCCGACCGCGGCCTGGTTCGCGAGGATCGCCGTGTGGCTGAGGAACGGGTCGACCTTGATCTCGTACCGCTTCGAGAGGGCGGCGCCGGCGACGAACTGGCTCTCGGTATCGTCAGCACCGAAGCCGGCGCAGGCGGGCAGATTGTACAGGCAGTCGTCGATATTCCCCAGCGTCGCCAGCCGCACGCCCTGGCGCGCCATCGCGGCCGCCTGGGCGGCGCGCGTCGCGGGCGTCGTCGGGTCCTCGCGGACCCCCACCAGCTCCGCGCCCGCCTGATACGTCTTTGCGCACGGCGACGCCAGGTCGAGCACCGTCTTCTTGTCCGCGTTGACGCCGCCGATCGGCGCATCGAAGGTCACCACCTCGCTGATGCCGAGCTGCTGGTCGGGCGCGCGCTGCGACTCACGGACGCCCTCGAGAAACGCCAGGTAGCCGCCGAGGCTGTGGCCGACGAGTGCGAAGTGCGCCTTCGGCTGCCGTGCGCGATAGTCCCGCAGCATCTGCTCGAGCGGCGCCAGGTTCACCGCCGACGGCCGGTCGGTGATCTCGCATCCGTAGGGCGTCGGCCGCCGGCGTAGGAGAAGTCGAGCAGCTTCGTCGCGCCGTACTGCCTCGCGACGAGGGCGGCCTTCAGCGTGTCGAACGTGTGCTGCTCGACGCCGTCCGGCGCCGTGCCGCTCGCGTCGTAGCTGGAGTACAGGCCCTGGATAAAGACGACGACGCGCGTGTTCGGCGGGTAGCACTTTGCGGCCGAGAAGATGCCCGCGAACGCGACGACTGCCAGCAGGGCCGCCAGCGGCGCCAGTCGTCGGAGGCCTGCCGGCAGGAGTCTCACGCCGCACTCACCCACACGTGATCCTCACCTTCAGCGGGTAGCCCCACCTCCGTCCGGCGAAGCCACCGTCGCTCGCCACCACCGGATCCAAACATCAATATCCAACCTCTCCCGCGATACCGCTCAGCCCGCCGGCACCCGCACCCGAGGGGCATCGCCCGCCGCGCGCTCATCCCAGGAACTCGTATCCCCCCGAGACGCCCTCCGGCTTCTGGTCGATGATCACGTTCACGCAGGCCGGCTTGCCGGACGCGAAGGCGCGCTCGATCGCCGGGAAGATGTCGTCGGCTTCGGTGACGAACTCGCCGTGGCCGCCCAGCGCCTCGACCACCCTGTCGTAGCGCGCGCTGTCGGCGAGCCGCGTCGCGACGACGCGCTCGTCGCCGTACATCTTCTCTTGGCCGACGAGGATCTGCCCCCACTGGCGGTCGTTGCCGACGACGGAGACGACCGGCATGTCGAAGCGCACCAGCGTGTCGAAGTCGAATCCGTTGAGGCCGAAGGCGCCGTCGCCGTTCACCATCAGCACCTTCTTCCGCGGGTGCACGGCCTTCGCCGCGATGCAGAATCCGGTGCCGACGCCCAGTGTGCCGAGCGGCCCCGGCCCCATGAACTGACCCGGCTGGTTTACCGGCAGCACTTGCGATGACAGGCCCACGATGTCGCCGCCATCGCCGACGACGATCGTCTCGTCGTCGACGAACCTGGCGATCTCGTTGCACAGGCGCAGCGGGTGGATCGGCGAGGCGTCGGAGTGCAACCAGCGCTGCCGCAGCTCGACGACCTTCGTCTCGCCGTCCCGCAGCTTCGCCAGCCACGCGTCGTGGCGGATGACGCGCTCGCCGATCTCGGCCGTCAGCTGGCGCAGCGCGTTCTTCGGGTCGCCTTCGATACCGACATCGATGCCGCGGTTGCGGCCGAGCTCGTTGGGGTCGATGTCGATCGAGATCACCTTCGCCTGCGGGTTGATGCTGCGGCCGTAGCGGAGCCGGAAGTCGATCATCGTGCCGGCGAAGAGGATCACATCGGTCTCGCCGAAGGCCGTCCGGCGGGTGCGGCTCATGAACTGCGGATGCTCCTGGCTGACGGTGCCGCGGCCCATGTCGTTGAGGTAGATCGGCGCCTGCAGGGTCTCCGCCAGCTCGACGAGCGCAGCGCCGGCGTCCGACCAGTAGACGCCGGTGCCACCCATGATCACCGGCCGTTCGGCCGCCGCCAGCAGCTGCGCGGCCTCGCGGATCAGCGCGAAGTCGCCCTGCGTCCGCCCCTCGGTGCGATATCCCACGGGCAGCGGCACGTCCGCCTCGTCGACCCGCCCGAACAGGATGTCCGAAGGGATCTCGAGGAAGACGGGGCCGTAACGGCCGGTAAGCGCGACGCGGAACGCCTGCGCCAGGTAGTCCGGGATGCGCTTGGTGAAGGGGATCGTCGCGGACCACTTGGTGATCGGCCGCATCATCTCGACAGTGCCGGGGATCTCCTGCAGCGCACCCATCAGCGACGTGGTCAGCGGCGCGGCGCCGCCGATCACGAGGAGGGGGCTGGCGTTCTGGTATGCGGTCGCTACGGCGGTCACGGTGTCCGTCACGCCGGGGCCCGCCGTTACGAGCGCGACGCCGCACTTGCGCGTCAGCCGGCTGTAGCCCTCCGCGGCGTGCCCCGCCACCTGCTCGTGCCGCGTGTCGATGACGCGGATGCCTTCATCGATGCAGCCGTCGTAGATGTTCTGGATATGTCCGCCGGAGAGCGTGAAGACCGTATCGATCCCTTCGCCCTTGAGCATGCGTGCGACGAGGTCGCCACCATCGATCTGCGCCATTCCGGGACTCCTCGAACTCCCGCGGCGCCGCCGCCGCGCATCGAAGAGTGTACGGCCCGCGGCGCGCGGCCGACAGGAGGCAGGGTGGTGGGTTGAAGGCCGGGGGCGGCGTGCGAAGGCGACGATTCATCGCGCTCCCCGGGCTACTGGCTCGGCCGTCGGTCCGCCCGCCTGGGACGTGGGGCGTGCGACCGACCTCCCTACGGGAAGATCCCGCGCACCTCCGTCGCCTCGACGACGCGGCCGACGGCGAGCATGTAGGCCGCCTCCCGCATCGTGCCGTGCTCGCGGTCGTAGATCTCCGCGACCTCGCCGAAGGCACGCTTGATAATTCGCTCGAGGCGCAGGTTCACCTCCTGCTCCTCCCAGAAGAACGACTGCAGGTCCTGCACCCACTCGAAGTACGAGACGATGACGCCGCCGGCATTGGCGACGATGTCCGGCACGACGTACGTCCCCTTCGCCGCCAGGATGCGGTCCGCCTCCGGCGTCGTCGGCCCGTTCGCTGCTTCGATGATCATCGGCGCCTGCACGCGCGCCGCGTTGCCGCCGTGGATCTGGCCTTCGAGCGCCGCCGGGATCAGGATGTCGACCGGCAGCTCCAGCAGCGCGCCGTTTGTGATCGACCGTCCCGGACGCTCGCGCGGGATCAGCCCGCGCTCGCGCGGCCGCGCGAGCAGCGCGGCGATGTCGCCGAGGCCGTCGGGGTCGTAGATGCCGCCGGTGGCGTCGCTGAGCGCGACCACCTTCGCGCCGGCTTCGCTCAGCAGCCGCGCGGCGATGCTGCCGACGTTGCCGAAGCCCTGCACGGCGACCGTCGCGCCGTCGAGCGAGACGCCGCGCGCCCGGCACGCCTCCTGCGTCACGAAGAGGACGCCGCGCCCGGTCGCCTCGAAGCGGCCGCTGCTGCCGCCGATCGACACGGGCTTGCCGGTGACGGACGCCGGCGTGGAATGTCCGTGGAGCATGCTGTAGGTGTCCATGAACCACGCCATCACCTGCGCGTCCGTGCCCATATCGGGCGCGGGCACGTCTTCGTCGGGGCCGATGATGATGCTGATCTCGGCGGCGAAGCGCCGGGTGAGGCGCTCGAGCTCGTGCACGCTGAGCGTCGCCGGGTCGACGATGACCCCACCCTTCGCGCCGCCGAACGGAAGTCCGGCGACGGCGCACTTCCACGTCATCCACATCGACAGTGCGCGCACTTCGTCGATGGAGACGTTGAGGCTGTAGCGCAGGCCGCCCTTCACCGGCCCGCGCGCCTCGTTGTGGTGGACGCGATAGCCGGTGAAGACGCGCGTTGAGCCGTCGTCCATCTTCACCGGGAAGTTCACCGTGAACTCGCGCTTGCAGTGTCGCAGCACGTCGCGCATGCCAGGGTCGATGCGCATCTTGCCCGCGACGGCATCGAGCTGCTCGATGGCGTTGTCCCAGGGATTCTCCGCCGGCGCGTGCGCGACTTCAGTCGTCATCGCCGGTCGGTCCACGGGTGCATGGGAAGGGGCGAGGGAGAAGCATGTATCGCAGACGGCTGACCCACGGATGCACTCAGGCGGGTTGCACTGCGTCCCCTCTGCGCCATCTGCGGTTCCCCCTCAACCCCGCGTGGCCTCAGACCGCCGACCTCCAACTTCTGACTTCGATCACCGTCGTCTGTCCATCTGCGTGCGCCGTTCGGTGTGGCGCAGCGTCGAGCGCCGGAGGGAGCCTTCGCTTCGCTCAACGATGACAGAACACCGCCCTCGTCCGCGCGCGCGGCCTCCGGCCGGCGACCTCCATCGCCCCTCGTCTGCGTGCAGCTGTGGATCACGCGCGCTCCACCGTCTCGCGGTGCCAGGTGCCGTGGGGGAAGGCAGCGGTCGGCAGGGCGGCGTCGAGCAGGGTGGCGCACATCGCCGCGGCGCCGTTCCGCAGGTAGGCACGGCAGTCGTCCGCAGTCCGGAACGACGTCTCTTCCACCATCCTGCCGCCGTCGCCGTCGCGCCGCAGCTCGTGCGAGACGAAGCCCGGCTGCCGGTCGAGCACGGCCCGCAGCCGCGGCTCGAGCGCGGCCGTCCGCGCCGCCCAGTCGTCGGGCCTGGTCACGGTCGTCGTGCGTCGGAGGATCGAAGTCACCATGCGCGCTGCCCCCCGTCATGCTATGGGAAGCTTGCCGCGCCACCCCCGCCTCGCGCAACCGACCGCGCCGCGTCGGATACAGACGCAGGGCCCGAATCCGATGGTAGCGCGCGATGGGACAGGCGATGGTGCGACACGCGCACGTCTGCCGATGCCATCGTCCGGCGCATGTGTGGCGCTCCGCGGCACCTGCGGTGACCGCGATCTTCCTCGAACAGAGCTCCTTCGCGGAACAGAGCTCCTTCGCGCACGCCGTCTCCACCGCGGTGGTGGCGGCCCGGGAGCGGAAACCGCGTCCGGTCTCCCCTCGCGTACAGCATCGTGCGCCGGAGGGATCCTGCGCTTCGCTCACGAAGACAGCGGCGTCCGCGCTGGTACGCGGGCTGCGGTCCGAGTGCCGGAGCAATTCTTCGATCACACGCGCAGAGGAAGTTCCTCGCGCGATGACACCAACCGCCGCTCCCCTCCTCCGGCGGGAGACCTGCGGGGGTTACGGGCCTTCACCGCGGGCCGATATGCTGGTGCGTGATCTCCGACTTCATGCGACGCGCCGTCGAGCTGGGTGATGCGGTGCTGGGCACGACGAGTCCGAATCCGAGCGTGGGCTGTGTCGTCGTGCGCGAGGGCCGCATCGTCGGCGAGGGAGCGACCCGGCCGCCCGGCGGGCCGCACGCGGAAGTCGTCGCGCTCGAGCGCGCCGGCGCGGCCGCGCGGAACGCCGAGCTCTACGTGACGCTGGAGCCGCACGCGCACCACGGCCGCACGCCGCCCTGCACCGCTGCGATCGTCGCCGCCGGCGTGCGCGCGGCACACGTCGCGATCCTCGACCCGAACCCGGCGGTTGCGGGCCGCGGCGTCGCGCAGCTGCGGGCGGCCGGCGTCGCGGTGCGCGTCGGCGATGGCGGGCGCGAGGCGGCGTGGCTGCACGAGGCGTACCTGAAGCATCGCCGCACGGGCCGGCCGTTCGTCACAGCGAAGTTCGCCGCGACGCTCGACGGAAAGATCGCGGCCGCGAGCGGCGACTCGCGCTGGGTCGCCGGAGCGGAGGCGCGTGCGTGGGCGCACGAATGCCGCACGAAAATCGACGCCATCATGTGCGGCGTGCAGACCATCCTGCTCGACGACCCGCAGCTCACGGCGCGGCCCGGCGGCACGCCGGCGAAGCGGCAGCCGCTGCGCATCGTCGCCGACTCACGCGGACGGACGCCGCCCGATGCGAAGGTGCTCGGTCCCGGCGGCCCGACGCTCATCGCGACGACGGCGGCGGCGGCGGAGGGGTGGCGCGCGGGCATCGAGCGGACCGGCGCCGAGGTACGCGTGCTGCCATCGGACGCCGGTGGACGCGTCGACCTGGCGGCGCTGCTGCGCCTGCTCGGCGAGCGCGATGTGCTGTCGCTGCTCGTCGAAGGCGGTGGCGTGCTGCACGCGAGCCTCTTCGTGGCGGGCCTCGTCGACAAGGTGCAGGCGATCATCGCGCCGAAGATCGTCGGCGGCAGCGCCTATCCGGCGGTAGCGGGCGAAGGCGTCGCGCGGATGGCGGACGCTGTCAGCCTGCACGAGGTCGAGACGCAGCGCCTCGGCGACGACGTCGTCATCGTGGGCTACGTGCATGCGAGTGAGGAGTGGGCGCAGGGCTGACGCCGTCGGCCGGGCGGGCCTGCGTGCGCTCCCGCACAGCGGAGCACCGCTCGCGCGCATCATCGCCGGCGATTGTGAAAGATTGCCCAATCTTCGTCGATGCGCGACAATGAGTCGATGGTACAGGAGACGATCCCGCTCTACGGCCAGCCGGCGGCGCCGGCGATCGAAGGCGTCGACAGCGACGTCTCACAGAACCTGCTGCTGACCGGCGTCGACACGGTGATGAACTGGGCCCGCAGCTCATCGCTGTGGCCGACGATGTTCGGGCTCGCCTGCTGCGCCATGGAGATGATCGCGACGGCGACGCCGCGCTACGACATCGCGCGCTTCGGCGCCGAGATCTTCCGCGCGTCGCCGCGCCAGGCGGATCTGATGATCGTCTCGGGCACCTGCACGTGGAAGATGGCGCCGGCGATCCGCCGCATCTGGCTGCAGATGCCGGAGCCGAAGTGGGCGATCTCGATGGGCGGCTGCGCGATTATGGGTGGGCCCTTCGCCTACGCCTACAGTGTCCTGCCCGGCGTGAACCTGATCGTCCCGGTCGACGTCTACGTCCCCGGCTGCCCGCCGCGGCCCGAGTCGCTGCTGACGGGGCTGATCATGCTACAGAACAAGATCATGGACGCGCGGGTGACGGGGCAGCGCGAGCGCCCGGAGCCGGACGGCGACTTCAGCCGCTACCTGCCGCCGGAAGACCCGATCCGCCGGGAACTCGAGTCGCTCTTCCCACCCTACCCGCCGTTCGCCGCCTCAGAGTCGGTGCTCTAACCGCGGAGCCGGCCAGAGCAACAGCCCGGGTTGCCACCTACCAGCCGCCAATCAACAGGTACCAGTACGCAGTCCCCACGGTCAGTGCCAGCCCGCCTAGAGGTGGACCCACACCGGCATGCCGATCTCGGCGAAGGCGGTGATCGCCTGCGCAGCGCCGGTGCGGATGCAGCCGTTGGAGATGCGGCCGGTGGTCGGGTCGACGACGTTCCCATCCTTGTCCTTGAGGAACGAGTGGAAGCCGTTGTCCTTCGCCGGGTCGAAGCCGACCCAGTCGCTGATGTACGTCTTGTATGGCGCGTCGTAGGCGAGTCCGGGAATCTTGTTGTAGACGCGGAACAGGCCAGTCTGCGTCGACTGGTAGTTGCCGGTGTTGATCTCGACGCCGACGCCGACGGGCGCGATCGTTTGCACGACCGTGTTGTTGTCCATCAGCCGCACGGTGAAGCGCGTGACGTCGACCTCGATCCAGCGGCCGGAGGACGGCCGCAGCGACGCATCGCCGGCCGGCGGAGGGACTGCGGTCGCCGTCGGCGCCGCGACGGTCGCCGGGGCGACGGTCGCCGGCGCGACGGTCGGATGGGCGACGGTCGGGGACGCGATGACGCGTTCGCTTGTCGGCGTCGGCTCGGGCGTGGGGGACGACGGCGTCGTCGGGGCGGCGATGACGCCCGCTGGCGCGGTCGCCTTGTCGAGCGGCTCGATGATGACGCCAGAACGTGCGCGGGCGCCGGCGCCACAGGCGGCGAACGCCAGTGTGGCGAGGCTGATCAGGGCGAGGGTACGCAGGCGTGCCTTCATGCTGCACAGAACGGGCGCGTCGCCGGGGAAGCGGGGACGGTCTCCGCTTCCACCTTTGGCGGCAGCCGGGGAAGCGGCCGCCGCGCGACACCGTCCGGCGTAAGGATGCCACGCGCCGGCGCGATACACCAAGCGTCGGCGGGCCGCCGGCCGCCGGCACCCAAAGGGCCCTCCGGCCCGCACGCTGCCGGAGGGACGCTGCAGCGCACCGGCGATGGTGCGACGGGCTGCGACGGCGGCGGCGCCGGGGATGCAGGTTCAGCGTCGGGCGCGGGCGTACGGGCGGCGATCGGGGTGGCCGGACCGTGCGTCCGCGCCGCTCAGCCGGCGATGCGAACGACGGCGAAGATCACCAGCATGCCCGAGACGGTCATCGCCGTCGTCATGAACTTGGGGTGGGCGTGGTGGCTTTCGGGCACCAGCTCGGCGGCGCCGATGTAGGTGAACGTGCCGGCGAACACGGCCAGCAGGAGGCCGAGCGAACTCTGTGAGACGCTGAACAGCACGCTCGCCAGCAACCCGAGCACCGGCGCGATGGCATCGACGGCGAGCCAGCGAAGCGCGTCGCGGGCGTCGCCGCCGTCCTTCACGATGAGGTTCACCGTGTTGATGCCGTCGGAGAAGTCGTGCGCGAGCACTGCGCTCGCCACCACGGCGCCGACCGCGGGTGACACCTTGAACGCAAACCCGATGGCGATGCCGTCGAGGAAGCTGTGCAGCGAGAGGCTGCTCGCGCCGAGCCGTCCCCTGTCCTGCACCGCCGGCAGCAGTTGCATCGCCTCTCCGTCCTGGTGCGCGTGCAAGACGATCACCCGGTCCAGCACCAGGTAGGCGACGAAGCCCAGGCCCATCACGGACGTGACGACCGAGCCCTCGAAGCGGCCGGCGGAGAGGTTGATCGACTCGGGGATGATCTCGAAGAACGCAACGCCGATCACCGCCCCCGCGCTGAACCCGAGGACGAGGTGCAGCTTGTCCTTCAGGCGCAGCGCCAGCAGCCCGCCGAGCATGGTGGAGGCGCAGGTGGCCAGCCCGAGCAGCAGCAGCGCCGCGCTCATCGCGCCTGCGTCCGGCGTCTGCGCTGCGCGCCCGCTGTCGCGCCGATCGACCGCCGCGCCGCGTTCTTCGCTCGACCGGAGCGCGCACGACCGTCGCGGCGCGCGCAGGCGCGGCAGCGGCCGTAGACCTCCAGCCAGTGGCCCTCGATCTCGTAGTCCGTCGCGCGCGCGAGCTGCCGGACCAGCGCCGGCACGTCACAGCGCGTGAAGTCTTCGACGCGGCCGCAGTCGCGGCAGACGAGGTGATGGTGATGGCCGCGGGTGCTGAGGCGATAGTGCAGCGTGCCGTCATCGAGCAGGATGCGGCAGAGGATGTTGAGGTCGAGCAGCAGCTTGACGGTGCGGAAGACCGTCGCGCGGCCGACCTGGCGCGCCGCGTGCACGACGTCGTCGATCGTGAAGTGGGCGGGTTGCGCGAGCACGCCGGCGAGCACGCGGCGGCGGCTCTCCGTCACGCGATGCCCGCGCATCTCGAGCCGCTCGACGATCAGGTCGATGTCGGACATGGCGTCCGGCGCCGTGCGCTTCGATGAGACCATGTCTCATTCTAGTGAGACGGGGTATCAGGAGCAAGGCAGGCGGGAGTCGGCTTGGCGCGGCATTCTGGCCTGCCGCCCGCTCGACGGCCGTACGAGGCCGCGTCGGCCGCCGGGAGGACGAGGCGGCCGGCGGTCAGTTCAACGCGCTCTGGAGGACGAGCGCGCCGGTGCGCTGGCCGCTGCCGTTCGCCGGCTCGATGGTGACGGCGAAGCCGCGCACGGGGCCGGCGTCGTCGTTCGCCGCGCCCTCGTCGCGGCGGACAATGAGGCGGGCGCTGCCGTCGGCGCCGCGGACGCACGCGCCGGCGGACTCCCACGTCCCGCTGTAGACGAACCAGAACTGGTACGTCTGGCCCTTCGGCAGGGGCGGCAGGCCGCTGCCGAGGAAGGCGCCCGTCCGCTGCGAAGCGCTCCAGATATAGGTGCCGCGCGCCGACGGCGCCAGCGCCGTGCCCATGAGATCCGTGCGCGCGACGTCCGGTTGACCGGCGATGCGCAGCATCCCCTGCTGCCACGTCGTCAGCGACGCGAGCTGTGCGCCGGCATCAGCCGCCCGCGCTGTCGCCGCATCGTTGCGCGCGCCGAGGTCGCCCGCGCGATGCTGCATCGCCGCGCCCCAGGCGAGGGCGGCGATGCTGACGACGAGCAGCGCCGCCGCGACTGCCGGCCAGCCACGCAGGCGAGCGATCGGCCGCGGCCGGCGCGCCCTCGGTGTGAGGACGGCGGCCGATGCCATGACGCGCGCCTTCAGCGCCGACGACGCCGGCACGAGCGGCACCGAGAGCGCCACCGCCGCCGCGCCGTCGCGCGCCTCTTCGATGAGATGCGCGCAGGCATCGCAGGCCGCGACGTGCGCCCGGAACGCCGGCAGCTCGTCGCTGTCCAGCGCGCCGATGACGTAGGCGTCGATGCTCTCACGCGCGGTCTCGCAGTCAATCCAGATCACCGTAGGCTGTCCTCCATCTGCCGCGTCTCGAGCGCCCCGCGCATCTTCTGCATGCCGAGACGGATGCGCGTCTTCACGGTGCCCAGCGGCTGGCCCAGCGTGTTCGCGATCTCCTGCTGCGTGAGGCCGCCAAAGTACGCGAGGGAGATGGCGAGGCGTTGCTCCGGCGGCAGCAGCTCCATCGCCTGCCGCACGGCGCGCCGGTCATCGGCGACGACGCTGGCGAGCGCCGGGTCTTCGTCGTCGCGCATGCTGGGCAGCGCCTCGTCTTCGTCGGGCGTGGCGGGCAGTGCTTCGTGGCGCAGCCGCCGGCCGTGGGAGCGGCGTTCGTCGATCGAGCGGTTGCGGGCGACGCTGAGCAGCCAGGTGACGAACTTGCCGCGGCTGACGTCGAACTGTTCCGGCTTGCGCCAGAGCCGCAGGAAGACGTCCTGCGTGACGTCCTCGGCCACGTAGCCATCGCCGACGACCCGCAGCACGACGGAGTGCACGAGGTCGCTGTAGCGATCGTAGAGATGTTCGAACGCGGCAAGATCGCGCGCGCAGAGCCGCTCCATCAACTCGTCGTCCCGGAGTGTCGTGTAGTCCACGTCCGCTCCATCCTCCGGCTGGCGGGAGGCCGCGAACGCGGCGCCGCAGTCGCGATGAGGGCTTCGTGCCTCCTCGTTATATACGGCAGGCGCGCCGGAGGCGGATGTGTGCCGCGGCCGGCCCGGCAATGCGTCGACCGGCCGCGCTACCGGGCGACGCGCTGCCGCCGGGCGCCCCATCGCACGCCGGTGCCTGACGGCGGCCCTCGACGGCGATGCCGCGCGGTCAGCGGCGAAACGGCCAGCGGCGGCGCTTCGCCGGCCTCGCAGGAGCCGGTGCTGCGCGCGCGGCGCGCGTTACGGCACGCTCGATCCGCCGGTGCAGCATGATCATCGCCTCGGCGACCGTGAGCGCGGCCTCCGGGTCGGCGGCGACCTCCGGGAAGAGCGTGCGCGCCGTCTCGGTGAATCGCGCCACGGTGCTCTCGGCGCCGCTGCGCATGTGGTGAACACGCAGCTCGTTCACGGCGCCGTAGACCGCATCGAGCAGACGGCGATACTGCGCATCGTCCAGCTCGATGATCGCTGCGTCATCGGCGAGGTGCGCGCCGAGCTCGACCTTTACCTCGCGCAGGCCGTGCTCGACAGGCAGCTTCGTCTCGCGGTCGAGCTCCGAGCCGGGCCGCCCGAGGTGATACACGAGTGCCAGGTACACGAGCTTCGGCTCGTCGTGCGTGAGCTTGAGCGCGACCATGGGAGCAGGGTAGCGGAGGGGCGGCCGTCGGAGGCCGGAGCGCAGGCATCGGCGCGGGCGATCAGCCGACGTTGTTCGCGCCGCCGCTGAGGCGCCCCTCAGAGACGTGAATCCGGCGCCCTCTAGCGGCGGCGTGCGACCCGCAGCTACGCCATGCGCGCGGGCGCGCGATCAGCCCTTGTGCTTGCGTTGCCAGCGCGTCTTCTTGAGCATCTTGCGGTGCTTGTGCTTCCGCATCTTCTTGCGGCGCTTCTTGACGACCGAGCTCATGCCTGCTCCTCCTCGCAGCCGCATCGCCCCCGCGCGGCGAGAGCACGGGCGGCGGCGTCTGATTTCGAAGTATCGGGCGCGTCATCGTACGGCAGCCGGCCGCAACAACGGGCGCCGGAGTATACCGAAGCGCGCCGCCTGGCACGAGACGACGCATCTGGTTGTCGATGGGCGGCGAGAGTCGTGCCGGGCGCTGTCGGATATTGGACGGAACGTCGACGGTGGAGCACGGAGGTGGGAGGGGGAGCGTGGATGAGGGGCGCGGGCGCCGACGGGCGCGGGTAGCGGGTGTGGTGCGACGAGCCACGATGCCGCGTTGACGGGGCGATCCGGCGAACCGCTGGCCTCCGCCCGAACGCGGCTCTCCGTCTCGCTTGCCTGCGCTGCGGGCAGGGCGTACCGTCAGCGAAGGAGCATCGTGAACAGCCGGGGAGGCAGCATGGCCAGCGAGACGGGGCGGGTCACCATCGAGCGGGACGTTGTGTTCGGAACGGGCGGCGGGCGCGAGCTGCGATGCAACGTGTATCGGCCGCCGGAGCGGCGCGCGGGCGCGCCGTCGGTGCTGCTGGTGCACGGCGGCGGCTGGGCAAGCGGCGACCGCTCGCAGCTGCACGGCTACGGCATCCTGCTCGGGCGGCTCGGCTACGTCTGCGTGGCGTCGGAGTACCGCCTGACGGGCGAGGCGACGTGGCCGGCGCAGATCCACGACGTGAAGGCGGCGATCCGCTGGATGCGCGCGAACGCCGCCGAACTGGGCATCGACCCGGAGAAGGTCTGCATCTCCGGCAACTCGGCCGGCGGTCATCTCTCGCTCGTCGCGGCGGGCACGCCGGGGCTGCCGGTGTTCGAGGGCGACGGCGGTCACGCCGGCGTCAGCACCCGGGTGGCGGCATCGATCGCGTTCTACGCGCCGGCGGCGGAGATCGCGTCCGGCACGCCGCTCGCGCCGGTCGTCCAGGCGCTGATGGGGGAGCATGCGAGCGCCGACGCGCTGCGCGACGTGTCGCCGCTGGCGCACGTGAGCGCCGCCTTTCCGCCGACGCTGCTCATGCACGGGAACAAGGACGAGCTCGTGCCGCAGCAGGCATCGATCCGGATGTATCGCGCGCTCGACGAGGCGGCCGTGCCGGTGGAGCTGCACATGTTCGCCGACGCGCCGCATGGCTTCGATGCGGCGCCCGACCTCGGCCGGCAGTGCGCATCGATCATGGCGCTGTTCCTCGACCGCTACGTCGTCAACCCGCGGCCGGTGCAGCTGCCGGCGACGGCGACAGTGTGACTGCGGGTCTGCCCTTCGCGAGGGTGAGATGACACGGATCGAGGATCTGCGGCTCGGCGTGAGCGTGATCAGCCGCGACGGCGAGAAGCTCGGCGTGCTCAGCCGCTTCGTACTGAACCCGAAGACGCTCGCGCTGACCCACATCGTGATCGACGTCGGCGTGCTGCGCAGCGAGCGGCCGCTCTGGGCCGGCGGCTGGGGGCTCTCGCATGACCGCGTCGTGCCGCTCGCGACGGTGACGAGCGCCGATTCCGACGACGTGCGCATCTCGATGAGCGCCAGGGAATTCAAGGAGCACTCGGTCGACTACATCGAGGAGCACTTCGACTACCTGCCGGACAGGAAGCAGGGCTGGCCGGACGCCTCGGACATCGCGCGCATCGTGACGTCGATCCCGGGGGAGCCGGGCCCCTATATGCTGCACGAGGTGATGGCGCACGCGCCCGACGAGGTCGACATCCAGCACAACTCGCCGGTATGGCGCCTCAACCCGCACCGCAAGATCGGCGAGGTCGACCGTGTGCTGTACGACGAGGCGAGCGGCCGGGTCCGCGCGCTCGTGATCCGGCGCGGGCTGATCTTCTCGAAGGACGTCGTCCTGCCGATCGACCGCGTCGTCGAGGTGGTGGCCGACGTCGTGCGGGTGGACATCGACGACGCAGCGCTCGACACGCTGCAAGAGTTCGATGCGGACGACTGAGCCGTGAGCCTCGACGTGCTGCGGGTGCGGGGCCGTGCCTTGCCGCTCGGCGCGCGCACCTACGTGATGGCGATCCTCAATCTCACCGACGACTCGTTCTCGCACGACGGCACCGGCCGCGATCTGGACGCAGCGCTGCGTCGCGCGGTGCAGGCGGCCGAGGACGGAGCCGACATCATCGACATCGGCGGGGAGAGCGCGCGCGCCGACGTGCCGGTGCGACAGGCGGACGAAGAGGCGCAGTTTGTCGGCGAGACGGTCGCCCGGGTGGCGCGCGATGTCGACCTCGTGATCTCGGCGGACACCTACAAGGGCGTGGTAGCGGAGGCGGCGCTGCAGGCGGGCGCGCACATGATCAACGACATCGGCGGCTTCATGCGCGACACGTCGACGGCGGCAGCGGCGGCCCGGCACGGGGCGGCGCTGGTGATCAACTACACCTACGAGCGGCCGAAGGTGCGACCGGCCGCGCCGCCGCGCTACGACGATCTCGCCGGCGCCCACGTCGCCTTCTTCCGGGAGCGCATCCGCCTGGCGCGGGCGGCCGGGATCGGCGAGGAGGCGTTGATCGTCGACCCGGGGATCGCCTTCGGCAAGTCACACGACGAGGACATCGAGGTGCTGCGGCGCCTGGCGGAGTTCCGCGCACTGGGGCATCCGCTGCTGGTCGCGCACTCCCGCAAGCACTTCATCGGCAGCGTGCTGGGACTGGCGCCCGAGGAGCGCGACGTGGCGACCGTCGCGGTGACCGCGCTGGCCATCGCTGGCGGCGCAGACATCGTGCGGGTACACGCCGTGCGGCCGAACGTCGAGGCGGCGCGCATCGCCGACGCGATCGTGCGCGGGCGTGCGGGCGACTACGCGGCGACAGCGGCGTCGTGGCCGTGGTGGCAGCGCGCGGCGCCGATCGCCGGCACGACGATCCAGTCGCAGGCCAAGCCGAGCGCCGCAGATTGAGGGCGCCGGCCAAGGGCCGGCCAGCGCCTGCGCCCGTCGCACCGATTCGATAGGATCGACCAGACGGCGCGACGAATTCGCCGGCGAGAGAGATGCACCCATGCCACTCGTGGTCCAGAAGTACGGCGGCAGCTCCGTGGCCGGCGCCGAACGCATCAAGCACGTCGCCGGTCGCATCCAGCGCCGCGCCGCGGCCGGCGACCGCGTCGTCGCCGTCGTCTCCGCGATGGGCGACACGACCGATGAGCTGATCGCCCTCGCCCATCGGGTGACGGAGCACCCGCAGCCGCGCGAGATGGACGTGCTGCTGAGCACCGGCGAGACGCAGTCGAGCGCGCTGCTCGTGATGGCGCTGCACGGTCTCGGCGTCGAGGCGATCAGCCTCTCCGGCGCGCAGGCCGGCATGCGGACGGATTCGGTGCACCGCAACGCGCGCATCCTCGCCATCGAGCCGGCGCGGCTGCGGGATGAGCTGGGGCGCGGGCGCGTCGTCATCGTCGCCGGCTTCCAGGGCCTCACGGAGAGCATGGACGTCGCGACGATCGGCCGCGGCGGCTCCGACACGACGGCCGTCGCCTTCGCCGCCGCGCTCGACGCGCGCTGCGAGATCTTCACCGACGTCGATGGCGTCTACACCGCCGACCCGCGCGTCGTGGCCGACGCGCGCAAGCTGCAGGACATCACGTACGAAGAGATGCTCGAGCTGGCAAGCAAGGGGGCGAAGGTGATGGCGCCGCGCGCCGTCGAGCTGGGCAGCGTCTACAACATCCCGATTCTCGTCGCCTCAAGCTTCGAGGACGAGCCGGGCACGCTGATTCACGGAGGCGTCGATATGGAAGGCTTCAACCGCGTCCGCGGCATCGCCCATGACCTCGATGTCGCGAAGATCACGATCCGCCAGGTGCCGGACCGGCCGGGGATCGCCGCCGAAGTCTTCGCGCCGCTCGCCGATGCGCGCCTGTCCGTCGATACGATCGTCCAGAATCAGAGCGAAGGACAACTCACGGACATCACCTTCACCATCGGCAAGGACGACGTCGATCGCGCGCTGCCGCTCGTGCGCGATGTCGCCGAGCAGATCGGCGCCCGCAGTGCCGACGCCGACGAGCGCGTCGGCAAGGTGAGCATCGTCGGCACCGGCATCCAGAGCGCGCCGGGTTACGCCGCCCGCATGTTCAAGACGATGTCCGACGCCGGCATCAACATCGAGATCATCTCGACGAGCGAGATCCGCATCACCTGCATCATCCCCGAAGACCGCGTCGCCGACGCCGTGCGCGCGCTGCACCGCGCCTTCGAGCTGGAGAAGGCCGAGGCCGCCGAGCTCTCGGGGTAGCCGGAGGCGACGGCGCGGCGTGCCGGATCGCGCCCTGCGTGCGTGCGCTCACACACGCGTGAACGGCGGTTCGTAGACCCCTGTGTGGCAGCTGTTGACGCCGTCCGGAACGACGCAGGATAATCGGCGCAATGGCGATCTCGATGTTCCCCGGCACTCCGGCGGAGGTGACGCCCCAGTGGCTGACGACGGCCCTCCGCACGAGCGGCGCCATCGACCGCGCGCGCGTGCACGGGCACGACATCCGGATCATCGGCGAGGGCTCCGGCTTCATGGGGCAGCTCGCGCAGATCGCGCTGCGCTACGACGCGCCGGAACCGGGCGCGCCGGCGTCGCTGATCGCGAAGTTCCCGGCGGCGGCGCCCGGGAACCGCGCCATCGCCATGTACTTTCGTTTCTACGAGCGCGAGGTGGCGTTCTATCGCGAGATCGCGCGGGATCTGCGGCTGCGGACGCCGCGCTGCTACTTCCATGCGTTCGAGCCGGGGACCGGCGACTACCTGCTGCTGCTCGAGGACCTGGCGCCGGCGCGCGTCGGCGACCAGCTCGCGGGATGCACGCTCGGGCACGCGCGGCTCGCGCTGCGGGAGCTGGCGGCGTTTCAGGCGGCGTGGTGGGACAGCGGCGAGCTGGACGCGCTCGAGTGGATGCCGGGCGCGGACGCCGAGTGGAACGTCGCTGCGGCGGAGCAGAGCTACGAGGCCGGCTGGGCGCCGTTCTGTGAGTTCACGTCGTCCTACCTGACGCCCGAGATGCGCGAGCTGGGCGCAGGCTTCGGCCGTCGCATCCGGCCGCTGCTCCACAACTTGACGGCGGACTTCCCGGGCACGATCGTGCACGGCGACTACCGGCTGGACAACATGTTCTTCGCGTCGCCCGGCGGCGGTCCGGAATTCGCCGTCATCGACTGGCAACTGGCGACGAAAGGCGGCGGCGTCTTCGATGCTGCATACTTCATCGCCGGCACGCTGCCCGAAGAGGAGCGCGCGGCGCGGGAGCGCGACCTCGTGCGGCTATACCACGACGCGCTCGTCGAGCACGGCGTGCAAGGCTACAGCTTCGAGCGCTGCTGGGACGACTACCGCGTCTCGATGCTCATCCTGCTGGCGTACTCCGTCGTGACGATCGGCGCACTCGATTCGGCGAACGAGCGCGGCGTCGAGCTCTTTACGAAGATCTCCCGTCGCACGCTGCGGGCGATCGAGGAGCTGCGGGCGCGCGAGCTGCTGCCGTAACGCCGGCGCCACAGTGCACACGCATCCCTGTCTCCTGGGGCTGCGCCGAGTTGGAGCCCCGGCGTGCACGCTGCGACGCGGCGGCAGGCAAGCGGAACCGCCGGCCCGCGTCGCAGGCCGCAGCGACTGTCATTGTGTAGCGCCAGCGAAGAATCTGTTCTGCACGTCGACCAGCCCGCGCGAGGCAGGCGCGCCGCTATGCGATCAGCCCGTCGATCAGCGGATAGCGCGCGCCGAGCACGTCCTGCGAAGGCGCGCCGCACCAGCGCTCAAGGAGCGTCGCGTACACCGAGCGGAAGTCCGTCGTGAACTTCAGGTTGCCGTTGTCGAGGTCCGTCAGCGACGGCGCACGCCCGTAGACGCCGCCCCTGACGCCGCCGCCGATGACGAAGAGCGGCGCCGCGGTGCCGTGGTCGGTGCCGGCGCTCGCATTCTCCTGCACGCGCCGGCCGAACTCCGACCAGGTCATCGTCAGCACGTCGCCGGCCTTTCCCAACGCCTGGAGGTCGGCATAGAACGCCGCCAGCGCATCGCCGAGCTCGCCGAGCAGCTGCTCCTGTTCCGGCCGCTGCGCCGAGTGCGTGTCGAAGCCGCCGAGCGTGACGTGGGCGACGCGCAGCTTCGCGCCGCTCGCCACCACCTGCGCGATCAGCTTGAGGCCGTTGGCGATCGACGTGTTCGGATACTGCACTGCCGGCGTGTGCGCCGCGACGGCGGCGGTCAGCGACGTCTGGCTGGAGACGGCGTCGGCCTCGGTAGTCTCGAGCAGCGCCGCGTACGGCGTGTCCTTCGGGAACTGCTCGTACATGCGGAGGAGCGCCGTCTGGCGTAGCCGCGCGTCGGCGGCGTCCGGCGCCAGCTGCTGGAATCCGTAGGCGTCGGCGCTGGGTGCGGCGACCGTCGGCGCCTTCGTCGAGTACAGCTCGGGCGCGACGAACTGACCGACGTTGAAGCCGTGCAGCGGGTCGTGCTCCTCCGACTCGAGCCGCGAAAGATAATCGCTGAGCCAGCCCTCGCCGGCCGCCGCCCGGGCGCCGCCGTTCTGCCAGATCAGCATCGACTGGAAGTGCGAGAAACTCGGCTGGTCGTAGCCCACCCCCTGCACGACGGCGAGCTTCTTGCCGCCCCACAACGTCTTCAGGCCGCTGAGCTTCGGGTGCAGCCCGACGGCCTCGTCGAGCGCCAGCACGTCCTTCGCCGCGACGCCGAGCGTCGGGCGGGCGGCGGCGTAGGCGGGGTCGCGGTACGGCACGAGCGTGTTCAGGCCGTCGTTGCCGCCGGCGAGTTGCAGCACCACGAGCGTCTTCGCCGGCAATGCCGCCGCCGCGTCGGCGTCCGACGCGCGAATCGCGAAGGCGCCCTTGAAGACCGCCGGCACCATCGCCTGCGCCGTCCCGAGCGTGACCAGCGCCACACCCTTCTTCACGAAGTCACGTCGACCGATCATCCTCTCCTCCTCGGCTCACGCCAGCTGGTACTCGGGCGAGGACAGCAACAGGGCGACGAGCCCGCGCAGCCGCGCGTCGCGCTGGTCCGCCGCCAGCGTCGCGAAGCCGGCGCCGTCATCGAGATACGCCGCCAGCGCGGCGCGCGACGGCGCGCTGAGCTGGCCGTCGACGGTCGCCAGCGCCGCCTGGCCGACGGCCTCCTGCGCCGACGCCGGCGATGCGAAGAGCGATGCGACGTTGGGCGCCTGGGCCGTGCGCGCTCGCGCCCGCCCGCCGCCGTTCACGAGCGCCGCCGCGAAGTTCACGCGCGCGAACCACGTGCTGGTGCCGATCCACGTCCGCCCACCCGGCCAGCCGGAGACGTCCGGCGGGTTGAAGAGCACCTGCCCCATCAGCCGGCTCGCCTGCGCCAGGCCGCGGCCGTTGCCCTGCACGCCGAGCAGCCGCGCGGCGCCGACGACGTACTCCGTCGGGCTCTTCACCTGCGCCCGATAGGCCTGCGGCGCGTAGAAGGCGTCCGACGTCAGCACGGCCCGCATTACGGCGCGGAGGCTGAAGCCGCTGCTTCGCGCCACGGCGGCGATCGGCGCCAGCGTCGCGGCGCCGGGCGCGGCGTAGGCGAACGACTCGAAGACCTTGCGCGCGAAGTGCTCCGCGGCCACCGGCTGCTTGAGGATGATGTCGACGATGGCGTCCGCATCGAGGTTGCCCGTCTGCCCGAGGAACGTCTTCGGGCCGTTGTCGTGCTGCGCCGGACGGAAGACGAACTGCGTGCCGCGCGCGCTGAGTGCGTAGCCCGTATGGGCGCGCGCCGACTCGCGCACGTCCTGCTCGCTGTAGTTCCCGGCGCCCAGCGTGAACATCTCCATCAGCTCGCGGGCGTAGTTCTCGTTCGCGTGGCCGACCTTGCTCGTCGCGAGGTCGAGCCAGAGCATCATCGCCGGGTCGCGGACGACGGACTTCAGCAGCACGTCGAGCGTGTCGAAGGCGTGCGCCCGGAAGAGCCGGTTCTGGTCGAGCAGCAGCGAGGCGCGCCTGGCGCCGGTCTTGGCGATGCCGCTCGTCAGCAACCCATGCCAGAACAGCGTCATCCGCTCGAGCATCGGCCGCGGCGTCAGCACCATGCGGGCGAGCCACCACGAGACGATGTCCGCGGGCTTCGTCAGGTCGAGGCCGAGCCCCGCGAGCGCCGATTCGGTCAGCGTATCGTCGGCTGCCGCCTGGCCGAGCAACTGGTCGACGACGCTGTCGAGGGGCTGGCCACTGAAGTGCCGCACGTCCGCCGGCAGCGCCACGAACGTCGTCCGGCGGAGCAGGTGGCGCAGGCGGACGTCGGGGTCGCGCAGCGCCGTCGAGGGGGCCGTAGCAGCGGGCGCCGGCGTCGCGACGGAGGGCGCGCCGGGGCGGAGGACGGCGGTCCGCGCCTCGCCGCCGCGCTCGCGCATGACGACGGCCGCCGAGGCGCCACCCGCCGTCAGCAGGACACCCGCCGTCGCGCCGCGGAGGAATCGTCGCCGGCTGACCCGCACCCCGTTGCCCATCACGCCCTCTTGATGACCGCGTCTCTGCCGGAAGCTGCGAGGGGTGCGTCCGTGTCCGGCTCGCCCTCGACATTCCATCGCAGCTACTCCATTTGAATCGATGATCGACCGCGAGGGGACTGGTTGCATCGCGCAGGCGTCACGCGCGGGTAAACGCTGCGCAAACTCTGCTCGCTGCGGCATGGTCGCGGGTGCGAGCTGGCCGCGGCCGCGCCCCGTCACGAACGAACCGGATCAGAAGAGGGAGCCTGCGCGACAGCATCATCACAACGCATGAGCGGTCGCCGCGCGGTCACTCAGGCGGGCAATGGGTGGTCGCCGGCCCGGGTATATCGTGATACCGGGCTTCCGTCCTCGGGAGGGGTGGCAGGGGCTACTTCCGACATGGGGGCCGTCATGCACCGTCGTCTCCGTTCACGCTTCCTCTTCGCCATCGTCAGCGCCGGCGCGCTGCTGGCCGCAGCGATCCTCATCGGCGCCGGCGGCATCACCAGCGCGCAGCAGGGCAGCGGCACCGCGACGCCGCCGTCCGGCAGCGCATCGACGCCGGGCGCCGGCGCCACGTCCACGGGCGGCGCCCAGGCTGCGGCCGGCGTCCCACCCGAGGTCTCGCAGAACGCGAATCAGTGGCCGCTGGCAAACAGCGACTACGCCAATACGCGCGCCGCGAACGGCTCGACCATCAACTCGAGCGACGTCGGCAGGCTCGGCGTCGCCTGGACGTTCAAGATCCCCGGTTCGGCGCAGTTCGGGAACGCCGCCAGCAACCCGATCATCAGCGGCGGCACGGTCTATCTGCAGGACCTCGCGAGCAACGTCTACGCGTTCGACCTGCAGTCCGGCAAGATGAAGTGGAAGAAGGACTACAACCAGCCGGCATCCGGCCCCAACGGCCCGGGCGTCGCCTATGGCAAGGTGTTCGTGCCGTTGAACGATGGCAGCGTCGTCGCGCTCGATGCGACGAACGGCAACCAGCTCTGGCAGACGAAGCTGAGCCGCAGCGACAGCGAGGGCATCACGATCCAGCTGACCCCGTATGACAACACGGTCTGGGTCAGCACGGTGCCCGGCACCGGACAGAGCTTCTATAAGGGCGGCGACACCGGCGTCCTCTACGGCCTCAACCAGCAGACGGGCGAGATCCTCTGGAATTTTGACACCGTCGAATCGCCGAACCGGTGGGGGAACCCGAACGTGAACAGCGGCGGCGGCGCCTGGTACCCGCCGGCGATCGACGCGACGAGCGGGCGGTCGTTCTGGGGCATCGGCAACCCGGCGCCGTTCCCCGGCACCAGGGAGTTCCCGAACGGCAGCAGCCGCCCGGGTCCGAACCTCTACACCGACTCGATGATCTCGCTGGCGCCACAGCCATCTTCCGGCAGTCAGCCGGCGGGTACGCCGTCGGCGAGCGGCACGCAGGCGAGCGGCAGCACGACGCCGTCGGCGAGCGGCACGCAGGGGAGTGGCAGCACGACGCCGTCGGTGAGCGGCACGCAGGGGAGTGGCAGCACGACGCCGTCGGCCAGCGGCACGCAGGCGAGTGGCAGCACGACGCCATCGGCCAGCGGCACGGGCACGCCGTCGACGAGCGGGCCTGGCGTCCCGGGCAACGCCACCGTCGCGCCCGCGACCGGCACGGCGCCGGCGGGCTCCCCGACGGCAGCGGCGACACCGCCCTCGCCGAACTGCAACGCGCCGGCGGTCGAGGGCGGCGGCGGTCAGCCGCCGCAGGGATCCTCGAACAGCAACACGGCGAACGTGCCCCTGAAGGGGACGCCGGCGCAGCTCGCCTGGTACCACCAGGTGAAGGCGCACGACCTGTTTGACCTGGACTTCGAAGCGTCGCCGATCCTCGCCACGTCGAGCGCGCAGGGGAAGCAGCGCGATATCGTCATCGGCGCCGGCAAGCTGGGATACGTCGTGGCGTTCGACCGGAACACCGGCGACGTCGTGTGGAAGGTCGCGGTCGGCCAGCACATGAACGACAACCTGCAGACGCTGCCGCAGAACCAGAGCGTCCAGGTGCTGCCGGGTCCGCTCGGCGGCGTCGAGACGCCGATGGCCTACGCCAATGGCGTCGTCTACGTGCCGGTCAACAACCTCGCAGCGTTCTACACGGCCTGCGGGCTCGATGTGTCGAAGTTCGACTTCAGCGGCGGCACGGGCGAGCTGGTCGCCATTGACGTGAACACGGGCCAGTACCTGTGGGACAAGCAGCTGCCGAGCGCGAACTACGGCGCGGCGACGGTCGTGAACGACATCGTCTTCACGACGACGTTCGATGGCACGCTGTACGGCTTCAACGCGAAGACCGGCGAGCAGGTGTACCGGGCGCAGTTGCCGGCGGGCATCAACGGCTGGCCGGCCGTCTCCGGCGACACGATCATCTTCCCGGCCGGCGTCGGCGCCACGCCGTCGCTGGTGGCGCTGCGGGTCGGCGCCGGCAACTCGCTGCCGACGCCTGCGGCGAAGGCGACGGGCACGACCACGCCGGGCACGCCGGCCGCCTCGCGCACGGGCACGCCGGCCGCGAACGGCACGGCGTCGCCGGCCGCGTCCGGGACGCCTTCGCCCCGGGCGAGCGGCACGGCTTCGGGCACGACGACGGGCGCGACGCTGACCGTCACGGGCCAGAACATCGCCTTCGACACGACGACGCTCACCGCTTCGGCCGGCACGGTGAAGGTGACGTTCGTCAACAAGGACAGCGGCATCCCGCACAACATCCACTTCTTCAAGGGGAGTGATGCGAACGGCCAGAGCGTCGCGGCGACGCCGATCAAGCCCGGCCCGGCGACCGACACGCTGACCATGAACCTGCAGCCGGGCACGTACTCCTACCAGTGCGATGTCCATCCGCTGCAGATGAAGGGCACGCTGACGGTGAAGTAAGCCAGGCCCTGCTGCAGCCGCAGACGGAAGGGACGCCCGCGGGCGTCCCTTCTGCACGGCCGGTACCGGCGACGGCGCGTGACACGATGGGATCGGGCAGCCGGCGGCCGCCTCGGCTGACCCGCATCGGGCAGGCGCGACGACAGCGGCTGTCGTGTCGATGCGCGACACTGCGCAGGGAGGTCGGGCGCCGGGACGGCGGCGGGCCATGGGTGCGAGCGAATGGACGACGGACAGCAGGCAGTCAACATCGACGAGTTCCTGCGGCAGGAGGGCTTCGACACCGACGAGGCCGTGCACGAAGGACGCATCGTGCTGGAGCGCGAGCGCCTGACGCGCAGCGGCAAGCAGGCGTTCGTCGCCAGCAAGCTGCCCCGGGCGCGCGCGGCGCTGCGCTCGACGCTGGTGCGGACGTGCGCCGGCTGCCGCCGCGTCGCCGGCGATCCACCGGGGCGCCGCCCCGTCGCTGTGTCACCGGGACGCTGCGAGCTCTGCGGCGGCTCGAACAACCGCCGCGCGGTGGAGCGCTGCGTCGTCGTGATGCGCGGGCGCGGCATCGGCCGTGTGGTGATCGTCGGCGGCACACCGCCGCAGCAGCGCGACGTGCGCGATCTGTTCGCGGATACGACCGTCGAGCTGCGGTTCGTCGACGGCACACGGGCGTCGCATTCGCAGAAGGACGCCGAGCACAACAAGCGCTGGGCAGATCTCGTGGTGATCTGGGGGCCGACGCCCGTGCGGCACGCGGTGTCCGAGCTGTACACGGAGCAGCGATACGAGGGCCTCAAGGTGGTGCAGGTCCCGCGCCGGGGCATCGAGGCGCTCTGCGACGAGGTCGTCCGCGCGCTGCGCCCCGAGGCTCGGAAATCATAAGTTTGCTATCGTGCTGGGGCCAAACGACCGCTGGCCGGGTCGAACGCGCCGGGGTGAAAGCGCCCGGCGATCGCTCGCCGATGAGCGGGCGCGCCGATGCGCCCCCTTCGCTCGCCGACGACAGCAGGATGAGGAGCGGCGCCGAGCCGCGGCAGGGAGAGGGAGAAGGATGAGGCGGAAGCTGATCGTCGCGGGCATCGCGGCCGTCGGTGCGCTGCTACTCGCGGCGTGCGGCGGCGGCGGCACATCACAGAAGACGGCGGCGCCGGCGAACACGGCGGCCGCGCCATCGACACAGACAGGAGCAACTACCACGGCCAAGAAGTATTCGTCCCCACCACCGATGACGATCGACGTCAGCAAGCGGTACTTCGCGACGATCAAGATGGACATCGGCGACATCAAGCTCGAGCTCTTCCCGAAGGATGCGCCGATGACGGTGAACAACTTCGTCTTCCTCGCGCGTCAGGGTTACTATGACGGCGTGACGTTCCATCGCGTGATCCCCGGGTTCGTCGCGCAGGCGGGCGACCCGACGGGCACGGGCTCCGGCGGACCGGGCTACACGATCAAGGACGAGGTGAACGCCCGCAAGTTCCTCGACGGCACGTTGGGGATGGCGAAGACGACGGCACCAAACTCCGCCGGCAGCCAGTGGTTCATCGACTACGCGCCGCAGCCGAACCTCGACGGCGGCTACACGGCGTTCGGGCAGCTCGTCGCCGGCCGCGATGTGCTGGACAAGATCATGCCGCGAGACCCGGCGACCGCGACGACGCCCGGCACCCGCATCAATACGATCGAAATCACGGAGCAGTAGCGCCAACCTGTTCGGCGGGACGGCGCTGAGGGAGCAGGACCGGCCGCCAGGTCAGCCGCACCGGCGCCGGACGGAGAGCGACCCGCGCGTCCGTAACGCACGGCGACGCCCGGCGGCCACGGCGAGCGCCACGCTGAATACGGCCGCGCCAGCGCGCACCGACGCGTCGTCGGGTGCCCCGGCGACGCGTAGTGGCGGCGATCCCTGCGCGGCCGGCGGCGTTATCGGGGTCCAGCACCTTCCTCGAGCAGGCGGTCGATGGGGCGGACAAGCGGCACGCCGGCCGCGAGGAGCGCCAGCAACCGCGGCGCCGCATGCTCGCCGATCGCGCGCGTGGTGCGCATCGTCGCGTCGGCTGGCGCGCCGACGCGAGCAGGTCGGGCGGGAGAGGGGCATCATCGGTGACAGGCATCCGTCCCGGGAAACATTCACCAGGGGCGCCGGTCGCGGCGCTCCATCGCCACGGGGCGAGCGCGTCGGCGATGGCGCATGAGCCTCAACGGCGGCGGCGGCCGTTGTCGTGCGGAGAGTGCAGGCCGACGGCGGTCCCTCAGGCGAGGAAGCGGAGGCGGAGGCGGAGCTGGTCGGGGCGCGCGTCGTCGACGATGATCGGGTGGCCGGTGCTGCCTGTAATCCCGGCGGCGACGCTCGATGCCGTCATCGGCTGCGCGAGCACGAGCTGGATCGCGGCTTCGTCGTCCTGGTACTTGCGGACGGCGGCGCTCTGCACTTCCGGCAGGCGGACGAGCGCACGCTGCAGCTCCATGAGCCCCTGGAACCCCGGCACCGCCTCGATCGTGACGTCGATGCCCTCGCCGCCGGGGGCGAAGGCGCGCTCCATCTCGGGCAGCTGCGGCGTGCTCGCCGGCGGCGTCGCGCCGCGCGCCCGCATGTCGGCGAGCGCGGCGACGGCTTCGGTCAGCTCTGTCATGCGCTCGGCGAGGTGTTCCGTGTGCTCGACCAGCCGCGCGAGGAGCGAGCTGAAGCGCTCGAGCGTGTCGATGAGCTCGGGCGCCAGCTGCTGCTGGCGGCTCTCGCGCTGGGAGGCAAGCACGATCTCCGCCTCCTTCAGCGCCTGCGCGATGACCCGTGATGCGCGCTCGACGGCCTCGTCCTGCGCCCGATCGTCCGTCATAACCATCCCGTCGATTCTGGCCGCGGCCCGACACGCGGGCGAGCGGCGGCGCGTCTTCCTTCTGCACAACGCCGCATCGACGGCCGCCGCGATGCGCACGGCAGGCGTACAGGCGAACACCAGAGTATCGGCGCGGGGAGCCGTGCGGCACAGCAGTATAGCGGGTGCTGGCACATCGGTTTGTGATGCATCCGGCCCGGCGCCACCCGCGGGCGGCGTCCGTACCAGATCCGGGTGTACGCACCTCTCCGCGACGAGGCGCGCCTCGCGATGCCACGGGTCTCGGACGAACGCGCCGAGCGGCGCAGGCGGCTCAAACCGCCGCCCGGACCGGCATCCGCAGACCGCTCCTGCCCGCGCCCCTTGGCCGACGGAGCGACGCGCATCGCCGCGCCCGGCTCAGTCGTGGATGCGGACACCGGCGTCTGCGCGCACTGCCTCGCCGCCGGTGCGCCGGTAGATGACGACGCTGCCGCGTTCGAACGCGAGTCCGTGTGCCGCGGCGAAGTGGCGCGCCGACCGCACGAGGGCGGGCACGTCCTGCGGCGCGCCGGCGGCGAGCACGAAGCGGCCGGCGAGGGTGCGGGTGACGACGACGTCGGCGCCTGCGACGCGTCCCTCCGGAGCGTCTCCGGGCTGCGCCGCCGCCACCGGCGCGCACAGTTCGACCGACCGGCCGGCGCCGAACGCGAGCGGCGGCGTATAGGCGACCGCAAGCACGTCGTCGGACGGGACGAAGTCCTGCGCCGCGAGCCAGGCACGGAAGCGGCGCCAGTGCTCTTCGCCGCCGGCCGCGTCGCCGTCGCAACGCACGCCGGCGAGCACCATCGCGGGCAGGTCGACGATCTGCGGGTCGTGGCTCATCGACGTCATGCAGCCTAACGGCCGGTCGTGCGCGCTGCCGGTCGCCTGGCTGCGGGCCGGCCGGTCTTCTGCGACCGATGGCAGGCGTTACGATTCTGGCATGGACTACGACGAGGCGCTCCTCTGGCTGCGTACGCTGCCCGACTTCGAACGGACGGGACAGTTCAGCTCGCGGCCCGATGTCGCGCCGATGCTCGCGCTGCTCGAGTCGCTCGGGGCGCCTGAGCGCGGCCGGCCGACGCTGCACATCGCCGGCTCGAAGGGGAAGGGCAGCACGGCGGCGATCGCCGAGTCGGTCCTGCGCGCCGCCGGACGCGGCACCGGCTGCTACATCAGCCCGCACCTGCACCGCTACACCGAGCGCCTTCGCGTCGACGCCCGCCCGGTCGAGCGCGAGCAGTTCGCGTCGGCGCTGACGGCGGTCGCCGAGGCGATGCCGGCGGTGGCGCAGCGCTTCCCCGGGCGCGAGTTCGTGGCCTTCGACGCGCTGACGGCGGCGGCGTTCGTCGCCTTCCGCGAGGCGGCCGTCGACGCGCAGGTGGTCGAGGTCGGACTCGGCGGCCGGCTGGATTCGACGAACGTCTTCCAGGCTGGCGCAGTCCGTCGCGAGGGCCACGTCTCGGTGATCACGTCGATCAGCCTCGAGCACACGGCCGTGCTCGGCGCGACGATCGCCGAGATCGCGGCGCAGAAAGCCGGCATCATCGTCCGCGACGACATCGTCGTCATCGCGCCGATGCGGGAGTCGGCGCGCGACGTCGTGCGCGCGCAGGCGACGGCGCAGGGCGCGCGCGTGCTCGAGGTCGTGCAGGCCTGCCAGGTCGCGCGGACATCGGCGACGGCGGAGGGCCAGGACTTCCGGCTGAAGACGCCGCGTGCGACCTACGGCGCGCACCTGCCGCTGATCGGCCGCCATCAGCTCGACAATGCGGCGGCGGCGATCGTCGCGTGCGAGGAGTTGGCGGCGCGGGCGGGCTTCGAGCTGACGGCCGCGCACGTGCGGCGGGGCTGCGCCGACGTCGTCTGGCCGGCGCGGCTCGAAGTGCTGAAGCGGCGGCCGCTGGTGGTCGTCGACGGCGCCCACAACGGCGACTCGGCGACGCGCATGGTGGCGGCGCTGCGCGAGTACCTCGGCCTGACGCGGGCCGTGTTCCTCGCCGGCACGCTCGCCGACAAGGACGCCGCCGCCATCGCGGAAGCCGTCGCGCCGCTGGCGCAGCAGGCGATCTGCCCGGCCTGGAGCAACCGCCGCGCCGCCGACCCCGCGCAGCTGGCCGCGGCCTTCCGCGCCTGCGACGTGCCGGTGACGGCGTTCGCCGCCCTTCCTGCCGCTTGCGACGCTGCGCTGACGGAGGCCGGCGACCGTGGCGCCGTCGTTGCATTCGGCGCCATCAGCTTCGCCGCAGCGGTCCGCGAGTACCTTCTCGGAATCCAACCGGATATGATCTGATGACCGCTGGTGACTGTTGACCGGGGACTGTGCAGCACTCCCCTCTCCCGGCAGCGGAGCGGGGCCGGAGAGAGGTTCCTGGTGACTCGGGCGTCCCCTCCCTCGTAACGGGAGAGGGACCGAGGTGAGGGTACAGGAGACGCATGCAGGACGGGAACGGGCACCGTAAGCGCGTCGTCATCACCGGCATGGGCACGGTGAACCCGCTCGGCAACACGGTCGAGGCGTTCTGGCAGGGCGCCGTCGCCGGCAAGTCCGGCGTCGGCTGGCTGACGCAGGTCGATTCGGAAGGCTACGCGACGCACATCGCCGGCGAGGTGAAGAACTTCGTGCCGGAGGACTTCATGGATCGCAAGGAGGCGCGTCGCATGGCGCGCTTCTCGCAGTTGGCCCTGGTGGCCGCCCACGAAGCCGTCGCCCAGTCGCAGCTCGACCTCGCCGGCATCGACCCGTACCGCGTCGGCGTCATGTTCGGCAACGGCATGGGCGGCTATCCGGACACCGACCGCGCGGTGAAGGACATCGTGCGCAAGGGCGGCAACCGCATCGACCCCTTCTACATGGTGAAGATGCTGCCGAACATGGCGGCAGCGCAGGTGGCGATGCGCTACGGCGTGAAGGGTTACAACGCGACGATCTCCACCGCCTGCGCATCGGCCGGCAACGCCATGGGCGAGGCGGCGGAGATGATCCGCGCCGGCCGCGCCGACGTGATCATCGCCGGCGGCACCGAGGCCGGGCTCTCGGAGCTGGGCCTCGCGGCGTTCCAGGTGATGAAGGTGCTCTCGACGCAGAACGAGCCGCCCGAGAAGGCGAGCCGTCCCTTCGATGCGAAGCGCGACGGCTTCGTCTCATCGGAGGGCGCCGGCGTCTTCATCCTCGAATCGCTCGAACACGCGCAGCGGCGCGGCGCCAGCGTCCTCGCGGAGCTCGCCGGCTACGGCTGCACGTCGGACGCGCATCACGTCGTCGCGCCGGTCGAGGATGGCGAGACGACGGCCGCCGCGATGCAGCTGGCGCTCGCCGACGCCGGCGTGCAGCCCGAAGACATCGACTACGTCAACGCGCACGGCACGTCGACGCAGGCGAACGACAAGTACGAGACGGTGGCGCTGAAGCGGGTGCTCGGCGAGTTAGCCTACGAGATCCCGATGAGCTCGACGAAGTCGCTCATCGGCCACACGCTCGGCGCTTCGGCCGCGATCGAGGCGGTCGCCTGCGTGCAGTCGATCCTCACCGGCGTCGTGCATCCGACGATCAACCAGGAGTACCCGGACCCGGACTGCGACCTGGACTACATCCCGAACGCGTCGCGGCGCGTTGATGTGAAGGTCGTGCTGAAGAACAGCTTCGGCTTCGGCGGCCAGAACGCCTGCCTCGTGTTCAGGAAGTTCGAAGCGTAAGTGCGTGTACTGGTCACCGGCGGCGCGGGGTTCATCGGCTCGGCGGTGACGCGCGTGCTGCTCGAAGAGGGCCACGACGTCACCGTCCTCGACAACCTCTCGAAGGGCTTCCGTGCGCTCGTGCAGCCCGGCGCGCGCTTCATCGAGGGTGACCTGCGCAACGAGACGCAGCTGCCGGCGTGGCTGCGTGGCCACGACGCCGTCATCCACATGGCGGCGTTCATCGAGGTCGCGCAGTCGGTGCAGGAGCCGCTCGTCTTCGCCGAGAACAACATCATCAACTCCCTGCGCCTGCTCGAAGGCATGCGCCGCGCTGGCGTCGGCAAGCTCGTCTTCTCGTCGAGCGCGACGGTGTACGGGACACCCGAGAGCCTGCCGATCCGCGAGACCGACCCGCTCGGCGTGCAGTCGAACCCCTACGGCGCCTCGAAGGTGTCGACCGAGGCCTTCGTCGCGACGTACAACCAGCTGTTCGGCATGGATGCCGTCATCCTCCGCTACTTCAACCCCTACGGCCCCGACGAGCGGCACGAGCCGGAGACGCACGCCATCCCCAACTTCGTGCGCGCGGCGATCGAGAAGCGGCCGGTACCGCTGTACTGGAACGGCGAGGTCGTGCGCGACTTCGTCTACGTCGATGACCTCGCGCGCGCGCACACGGCGGTGCTCGGGCTGAACGGACTGCAGTACTTCAACATCGGCTCGGAGACGGGGACGAAGATGATCGACGTCGTGCGCGAGATCTTCGACATCGTCGGCTACGAGACGCCGATCGACGACCTCGGCGAGCGGGCGGGGGATGTGCCGGCGACGTACGCCTCGTCGGAGAAGATCGCTGCGGCGACGGGCTGGCGCGCGCAGGTGCCGCTGCGCGAGGGCCTCGAACGCACGGTCGCCTGGTTCCGGGCGCAGGCCGGCCGCGCGTAGCTGGTGTCGATGGGCGCCGGGTGGGTTGGCGGGACGCCGCCGGCAGCACGTCCGCCGCGACAGCCGCGGCGCCGGTGCGCCCCGGCGCTACGACGCCTGCACCTCGATCGTCGTCGAGACGCCGTTCGGCACGTAGCACTTGATCTTGTAGGTGCCGGCAGTGCTCGGGACGTTGTAGCCCGGCGTGCGTATCTTGCCCGCCGGCACGATCAGCTCTTCGAGCTTGGTGCCTTCGATCCCCTCGACCTCGTAGTCCTTGCCGCTCGTGTTCTTCACGACGAGCTTCAGCTTCTCTCCGCGCTTCGCCTGGATCGTCGTCGGCGTGCAGCCGGCGGACGCCTGCGTGATCGTCACCGGCCGACCGCCGGCGCCGCTGCTCGAGCAGGCTGCGAACAGCACGATCATCCCCGCGACGCCGCCCGCGACGCCGCCCTTCGTCCAGATCATCGATCTCCCTCCCGGCTATGGCTGCGTCGCCGGCAGCGCGGCCGACGCCGATTCCGTATGCGACTTCTTCCGCCGGGGCGCAGGCCAGGCGACATAGGCGGCGAGCACCGCGATCAGGTAGCCCCAGTAGGCAACGATCTGCGCCCACGCCGGCGCGGAGTCGTAGCCGAGCACCGTGTTCAGGAAGCGCCCGATCGTCGACGTCATCGAGAGTGTCGCCTCCGTGTCCCACGGCCGCGCGCCGATGTTCGGCAGCAACGCGGCGCCATGCAGGGCGCTGATGGCGTTCGAGACGAGACCGGCGGCGAGGAAGATGACGGCGATGCCCGTCGCCAGGAAGAACGGCCTCAGCGGCAGGCGCGCCACGCCGTAATACAGCACGACGCCGGCCACCGCCGCGATGCTGAAGCCGGCCGCGCCGCCGAGCACGAACTGGACGCCGGAGACGCTTCCGGTCGAGCCCGCGAAGAGAAAGAGCGCCGTCTCTATGCCTTCGCGCGCGACGGAGGAGAACGAGATGAGCGCCAGCGCCACCACCGACCCCGTCGAGAGCGCGACATCGATCTCCCGTCGCAAATTCGCCGAGATGCCAGCGGACTGGCGCTTCATCCAGAACACCATCCACGTCAGCACGGCGACGGCGAACAGCATCGCCGAGCCCTCGAACGCCTCGAGCACGCGCCCGCTCAGTTCTCGCGACGCGACGACCAGCCCGACCCCCACGCTGAGCGCAAGCACTGCCGCTGCGATGACGCCGAACCACACCTCGCGGAAGTGCTGCTTCTGTCCGATGTTGCGGAGGTAGCCGAGGAGGATCGTGACGATGAGGGCGATCTCGAGGCCTTCGCGCAGGGTGACGAGCAGCGAGAAGAGCATGGGACCTCCCCGGGCGTCATCTGGCGGGCGCCAGACCTGTCGTTAGCCTATGCTAACTGCCCGGTTTAGTCAAGGCTACATTGACATCTCGGGAAGTATTGTCGCCTCGTCCTGCCAGGAATTGCGCAGGATTCGCTGCCGCTATAATCAGGCGCCATGCCCCACAGGCCATCATCGATCATCGAAGACTATCTGATGGAGATCTACGATCAGGCGCGCGCCGGCCGCACCGTCATCGCCGCGCGCCTGGCCGATAAGATGAGCGTCAGTGCGCCCACCGTCTGGAACACGGTGCACCGCATGCAGCGCGATGGACTGGTCGCGATCAGCGATTCGAAGGAGATCACGCTGGCGCCGGCCGGCCAGGCGGCCGCGGAATCGATCAAGCGGCGGCACCTGCTGACGGAGCGGCTGCTCGTCGATATCCTCGGCCTCGGCTGGGCCGACGCGCACGAAGAGGCGCACCTCATCGAGCACACGATCACGCCGCGCGTGGAAGAGCGGATCATGGCCGTGCTCGGCAATCCCACGACCTGCCCGCATGGCAACCCGTTCCCCGGCATCGACCCGGAGGCGCGACCACGGACGCGACCGCTGGCGACGGCGCGCGCCGGCGAGGAGTGGACGCTGGACGGCATCGAGGAGGAGGCCGAGGAGGACCACGAGCTGATGACGTTCTACGAGAAGAACGGCTTGAAGCCCGGCGCCCGCCTCGCCGTCACCGACGTCGCCGCCTACAACTCGACGATCACCGTGCGTCTCGATGGCCGCGAGGTCACGCTCGGCATGAAGGCGGCGGAGAATCTGCGCATTGTCATCGAGGCGCCGGTCGCCGCGCCCGCGTAAGGGCGATCGACGAGCGGCGGACGCTTGGAAACGCGCCGATGAACTACTGGTTCCGATTCCTCGACTGGCTGACGGCCACCTTCGGCAGCCACGGCCGCAGCGCCATCCCCCGCGAGACGCTGAACGTGCGGCCGGTCGGCATCGTGCGCAACGGCGTGCACACGCCGCGGCCGGAGGGCTGGGCGCACGTGGTGTCGGACGTCGTGCTGCGGGCCGAGCTGCTCGACATGCTTGAGGGCATCGAAGGCTACTCGCACATCATCGTCGTCTACGCGCTCCACAAGGTGCCGGAGTCCGAGCAGCGTGTGCGCGTGCGCCCCGGCGCTGATGCCCGCATCCCCGAGCAGGGGGTGCTGGCGACGCGCAGCCAACTGCGGCCGAGCCCGATCGGCGTCTCCGTGGTGCGGCTGCTGAAGCGGCGACGCAACATCATGCGCGTCGAAGGGCTCGACGCCATCGACGGCACGCCGGTGCTCGACGTGAAGCCGTACTTCCCGAACTACGACGCCGTGCCCGATGCCAGCATCCCGGCGTGGGCAGAGGCGTTGGCGGCCGAAGGCTTCACGCCAGCCCGATGAGCGCGTCGAGGCCGACGACCAGCTCCTCGCGGCGCATCACTTCGCGCGCCGCGAGGATGATGCCCGGCATGAACGACTCGCGGCCGATGGTGTCGTGGCGCAGCGTCAGCGTCTGACCCCGGCCCCCGAACATCACCTCCTGATGCGCGACCAGCCCCGGCAGCCGCACACTGTGCACCGTCACGCCGTCGATCGCCGCCGCCCGCGCGCCGGCCACCGCCTCCATCTCCGGCACATTCCGGGCGAACGGCGCGCCGCGCGCCGCCGCCATCGCCCGCGCCGTGGCGACCGCCGTGCCGGACGGCGCGTCGACCTTCTGGTCGTGGTGGAGTTCAATGATCTCGGCCGAATCGAAGAACTTCGAGGCGATCGTCGCCAGGTGCATCAGCAGCACCGCGCCCAGCGCGAAGTTCGCCGCCAAAACGCCGCCCAGCCGCTGCTCCCGCAAGCGTCCCGCGAGCGAGCCGACGTAGGCGTCGGCGAGGCCGCTCGTGCCGATCACCGGCCGCACGCCGGCGGCGACGGCGGCATCGATGACCGCCGGCGTCCAGAGGGCGTTCGTGAAGTCGACGACGACGTCGGCGGGCCAGCGCTCGAACGCCTCCGCGGGATCAGCGGTAACCGGCAGGGCTGCGCCGCCCGATGGGCCGGCCAGCGTCCGCTCCTCGGTGAACTTCTCGATGACGGCGACCGGCGTCATGCCATCGGCGGCACCGAGGGCGTCGATGATCGCGCGGCCCATCTTGCCGCTGCCGGAGACGATAACGCGGATCGATTCGGGCATGCGGGGATTGTACTCCGGGCGGCTGGCTGCCGGGCGGTGGGACGTGGGACGTGGGAGACAACGGGAAAGCGGAGATCGCTCTCGGCTCGCACGCCATCCAACGTCCGACATCCAACATCGCCTCGTTCACCGCAGGCGTGGGCGCGCACACCCGCCAACCAACATCGAACGTCCGACATCGGGCGGGGCCCGGGCGACAGGCAGATCATCGCCTGGACGTGCACCGGACAGCCGCCGACGCTGCGATGGACGACTCAGGCTGCGCGCGATGCCTCGTCGGCGTCCGTCTCGTCGTCGGCGACCGGCGACGCGCGATGGGTAGCGGGCGCGACTCGGGCCGGGAGTGCGGGAATGTGCAGCGCGGTGGCGCTGATCATCTGCACGGCGCCGCCGTTGACGACGATCTGATCACCTTCGCCGAGCTCGTTGCCCTCGGCGTCGAAGACGAGGGCGTCGCGCACGACGAAGAAGCGGTGCAGCTCCGTGCGCAGCGCCGCCGTCCGGTCGGCTTCGAGCGCGAAGCTCATCGTGCCGCGGATCTGGAACGGCGGCGCCAGCAGGAGCACCGGCGCGCTTGTCCGTACCGGCTGGACGATGCCGCGCGTGAAGTACGGGCCCTCGAAGTTGCAGAAGATCAGCTGGTCGCGACGGACGACGACCGGCGCATCGACATCGAGCGGGCGGCCGCCGCGGTAGAGCGGCCGCAGCGTCGCCTCGTGCAACTCGATCTGGTCGCCGAGCACGGGGTTGTTCAGCTGTTCGAGCAGGCGGCCGAGGTCGTGGATGCCGTTCGGGCGCCCGGCGGCCACGAAGGTGCTCGTCACCGTCTCCATGCGGGCGTCCGTCGCGTGCCGTGGCAGTCCGTTCATGCGTCCTCCGGAGCGCGGACGCGTCCCTGCGCCCGTGCAGCCGGCATGATGATCGAATCGGCGTCCGCTTCCTATAGGGGAGACGCCGCGATCGGCGCCGGTGAAGTCCCGACGCCGGGCAACCCGCCGGCGGCGGACCCGTCGTCTGTGGCGCGCGCGTCAGGCGGCGGAGCGCTCGTCGATCGCTACGTACTTGCGGTGGCGGGGACCGGTGTAGTCGAGCAGCGGCCGGATCAGCACGTTGTCCTGATACTGCTCCAGCACGTTGGCGATCCACCCGGGCATGCGGCCGACGGCGAACATCGGGATGAACTGCTCGTCGGGGATGCCGAGGAGCGAGTAGACGGCGCCGGCGTAGAAGTCGACGTT
>JADMII010000001.1 GCA_015478665.1 Dehalococcoidia bacterium | reverse complement strand
AAGGCACGCCGCCAGCGTTTATCCTGAGCCAGGATCAAACTCTCCGACAATTCCATGCACCGAAGTGCATCGAGTCCCAAACGGAGAACCCTCACCCGCTTAGCTTCTTACCACTATCCAATTGTTAAGGTGCACCGCCCGCCCGCGGCAGGCAGCGGAAGAGTCTATCGCCGCCAAGTACGCGTGTCAATCGACCCGCCAGCCCCGCGGCCACGACGCTCCCGATGTTGACTTGGAAACACTACCGGCGCTCAGGTTAGCTCACGTCCGCACGCGTGCGGGGCGGCTCTGCTGCGCGCTTCGCCCGGCGTAGAAACGACCCCGCATCTCCGCGAGGCCACCGGGCGCGGGCCACGCATGGCCCAGCGATCGTCAGTCGTTACGACCATCCTACCGACGGCGATCGTCGAAGTCAAGCCTGACAGGCATGTGATGCCGCCGGGGCGTCGGGAGCACCGCGGCGCTCATCCCGCCGGCGCCCCGGCGGCATCGCGCGAGTAGCGGATGCGATACGCCGCGCCGCCGGCATCCGCGCGCGATGGAAGCGCGAGGAGCGGCGTCCACAGCACCTCGCGGCCGCTGGCGAGCACAGGCGCCGCCGCGCGATGCCGGAACGGCACCTTCGCATCGACATAGGCATCCTGCAGCTTCTTGTGACCACTGCCAGCCAGCGCGACGCGGTCGCCGGGCCGGCGCGCCCGCAGGACGGCATTCGGCGGCGCCGCCAGCACGGCGCCGTCGCCGCCCGGCGCGCGGCCCCCCGCTCCGCCGGACGCCGCATCCGCCGGCCGCGCATCGACCCGCCACGCACCGAGCACGCCGGAGAATGGCAGCGCCTGCGCGGCATCGGCGGCGACCGCCGGCTCGTCGAGCGGGCCGACGGACAAGAGCAGCGCGTGGGGGTCGACGGTGAGTACGACGCCGCGCGGCAGCGGGAAGATGCAGCCGGTCCGCGCCCGCGCCGCGGCCTGCATCGCCGCATAGTGGCGGCGGCCGAACTCGCAGGTGTCGCCGAGCAGCCGCTCGACCGCACGATGCCAGGCATAGCCGGAGAGCTCCGCCGGCAGCGCGCGCAGCGCCGCTCGCTCCAGCACGACCGCGCGGCCGTCCTCCGCGTCGGACATCGCCACCGCGTTCGCCGCGGCGCCTTCGAGCAGGGCGATACTGCCGCGCGCCAGCCCGGCCATCTTCAGCACGCCCGCGCGGGCCTCGGCCGTCTCGACGCGGGCCTCGGCGAGCATCGCCCGCAGCCTGTTGCGGGCGAAGGCCGGGTCGTCGTTCGACGGGTCGTCGATGTAGGTGAGGGCGCGGGCGGCGCAGTAGGCGCGCGTCGACTCGCGGGGCAGGCCGAGCAGCGGCCGCAGCAGTCGCAGGCCGCTCCTGCGGCCGTCGCCGGCGTGGGGCCACGCGCGCTCGGGCGCCATGCCCGCCTGCCCGTAGGCGCCGGCGCCTCGCGTCGTATTCAGCAGGACCGTCTCGACCTGGTCGTCCTCGGTGTGACCGACCGCCACGAGCGAGGCGCCGGCATCGAGTGCGGTCCGGGCGAGGAAGGCGTAGCGTGCGCCGCGCGCCGCCGCCTCGCCGCGCGCGGGCGCCTCCCAGGCGCCGCATACCAGGCGCAGCCCGTAGCGCTCGCAGACGGCCTCGACGACTGCCCGCTCGCGCGCGCCCTCGGCCGGCGTCCGCAGGCGGTGCTCGAAGTGGGCGACCAGCATCGCCGCCGCTGGGACGCCCGCCGCCTCGACGAGGAGCGCGGCGAGCGCGACCGAATCGGCGCCCCCGGAGACGGCCACGACGAGCCGTCCGCCGCCCGCCGGCACGCCCGCGTCCGCCGACGCGAGCGCCGCCAGCGCCGGCACCTGCGCGGCGGCGTACGCCCGCGCGCGGGCTTCGATGTCTGCGGCCGCGTCCATGCGGCGATCGTAGCGCGGCTGGATCGGCGTGCGCGAGCCGGCGAACGCGTGCCTAGCGGAGGCCGAATGCGCCCGGAGGATGACGCGAGATGCTCCTGGGATTCGCTGGGTGATGTTCCGACACCGTGGGACTTCGACGCCTGGTATGCGACGACAGCGGGTACGGGGTAACCGCCGACCGGCGTCGCGATGCCTGCGGCCTCCTCGCCCGACCGCACGACGCCTGTGTCCGTTAGAATGAAGCCGGCGCACAGGAGCCCCATGCAGATCGACGTCCGATTGCTCGACCATACGACGGATCCCGTCCGCTCGCTGTACATCGCCTACCGCACGGCGTACTCGGCGCTGCGGCCGCAGACCATCTACGACCGCATCGACGCCGAGAAGATCACCCGCGCGCAGATGCTCGACTTCGTCGAAAAGCGCCTCGAGACGGGGCACGCGTCGCCGCTCGAGCAGGTGTGGTTCGAGTTCGCGATCGCCGGCGTCAGCCGCGCCTTCAGCCACCAGTTCGTCCGTCACCACATCGGCATCAGCTTCGAGCAGCAGAGCCAGCGCTACGTCGCATTCAAGAAGGGCGAGTTCCCCTACACCGTGCCGGAGACCGTCCGCAGGCTCGGCTTCGCGCCGAAGATGGAGGTGGCGTTCGACCGCCTCGGCGACCTCTACCAGGAGATGATCGATGCCGGCGTCCCTGCCGAGGACGCGCGCTTCCTCATCCCGAACGCCGCCAACACGAACTTCAAGGTCGTCGTCAACTTCCTCGAGCTGCTGCACATCTGCGACCTGCGGCTGTGCACGCGCGCGCAGTGGGAGTTCCGTCAGGTCGCGTCGCAGATGCGCGCGGAGATCCACAAGCGCTTCCCGGAGCTGGCGAAGTACATCCAGCCGAAGTGCGGCGACAAGCGCTGGGGCTACTGCGACGAGTCGATCGACGACTGGCAGGCCTGCCCGATCGGCAAGAAGCGGCCGCACAAGAAGCTGCTCTTCGAGCTCTTCGACGCGCACCGCCGCGGCGAGCTGGCGCCGCTCGCCGAGGGCGACTTCGAGGTGATCGAGCAGGTCGGCTCATCCGTCGCGACTGCGCGCTCGGCGAAGGACGGCGTCGGCGCGCCGCCGGTCATCGCCCCCAACGGCGACCACCCGGCCGAGGGCACGCCGCCGTCCGTGCGCGACGAGGGGTAGGCGGCGGAAGATAGGGCGATCCGCGCTGGCGGCGGCAGGTGCGCCCCGTCCAAGGCACCCGTGCGGCGCGGCACGGCAGCCGACGTGTCGCTCCCGCGGGCGAACCGGTCCGCGGCCGCGAGCATCTTGTGGCTGACTTCATCATCGCCGCCCGTGCGGAGCTGCACCATGGCGCGCTTCTCACGCGCGACCGCGGCTACGATCGTCGATGCTTCCCGGCGCTGCGACGCGTCTGGATCGCGCGCGCCACTCCCGGCATCAGCCCACCAGCGTTCCGGCGCCTTCGCCTGACAGCGCCGCCGCCAGCGCTCCACCCTGCCTGCCGTCGATGACGCGGCTCGGCGCGCCGGCCTCAGCCGCGCAGACCGCCGCTTCCAGCTTCGGGATCATGCCGCCGGCTGCGATCCCGCCGGCGATGAGCGCGCGCGCGGCATCGACCGACAGGCGCGGGATGACGGCGCGCGACGCATCGAGGACGCCGGCGACGTCGGTGAGAAAGACCAGCGTTTCGGCGTGCAGCGCCGCCGCGAGCTCGCCGGCGGCCGAGTCCGCGTTGATGTTGAGCAGCTGCGGCGCCGCGCCGTGCGTGACCTCGATCGCGATCGGCGCGATCACGGGCAGATAGCCGAGGCGCAGCAACTCTTCGACCGGATACGGGTTCACGCGCGAGACCTTGCCGACGAAGCCCAGTTCGGCGTCGTAGCGCCGCGCCTGCAGGATCAGGCTGTCGGCGCCGCTGAGGCCGATCGCCGGCGCCCCGAGCGCGCCGAGCTCGGCGACGAGCTGCTTGTTGACGACGCCCGCCAGCACGGCGACGACGATCTCGAGCGTCGCCGCGTCCGTCACGCGCAGGCCGCGCGCGAACGTCGCCGGGATGCCGCTGCGTCCCAGCCAAGCGCTGATCGTGGCGCCGCCGCCGTGCACGACCACCAGCGGCCGCCCTTCGCGTCGCGCGACGGCGATGTCCGCCAGCGAGGTGTCGTGCCCGCCGAGCGTCGAGCCGCCGAGCTTGACGACGATCGGTCGCGGTGCCTCAGGTCGTGTAGTCACTGTTGATGTGGACGTATTCGGCCGTCAGATCGCAGCCCCAGGCGGTCGCCGCGGCGTCGCCGCAGCCGAGATCCAGGCGGAGCAGCACATCGGCGCCGCGCAGCTCATCGCTCGCCGTCTCCTCGTCGAACGGCAGCGGCTCACCGGCGAAGACCGCCGTGCTGCCCAGCCAGACCCGCGCCCGGCCCAGGTCGATGCGGGCGCCGCTGCGTCCGGCCGCCATCAGCAGGCGCCCCCAGTTCGGGTCGTTACCGTGCACCGCCGTCTTCACCAGCGGCGACGCGCTGATCGTGCGTGCCGCCGCGCGCGCGTCGGCGCCGCTCGCCGCTCCCTCGACCCGCACCTCGATCAGCTTCTCCGCGCCCTCGCCGTCGCGTGCCAGCATCTTCGCCATTTCGATGCACGTCGACCGCAGCGCGGCGCGGAACTGCGCCGCGCACGGATGCGACGCATCGATGACAGCGCCGCCTGCGAGGCCGTTCGCCAGCAGCGCCGTCGTGTCGCTGGTGCTCGTGTCGCTGTCGACGCTGATCATGTTCAGTGAGTCGGCGACCGCATCCCGCAGCGCGCCGTCGAGGAACGCGCGTTCGACGGGCGCGTCGGTCGTCAGGAAGCAGAACATCGTCGCCATGTCCGGGTGGATCATGCCCGAGCCCTTCGCCGCCGCGCCGATGGTGTACGCATGCCCGGCGCACTCGAAGCGCGCGGCGAGCGTCTTCGGCCGCGTGTCCGTCGTGATGATCGCGCGGGCGAAGTCATCGCCGCCGTCCTCCCGCAGCTCGATGCGTGCGATGCCGTCGCGGATGCGGTCCATCGGCAGCGGCCGTCCGATGACGCCCGTGCTGCCGACGAGGACGTCGGCCGCCGCGACGCCGAGCCGGGCCGCCGCCAGGGCGCACATCTCGCGCGCGTTCGCCAGGCCGGCGGCGCCCATCGCGACGTTGGCGACGCCGGCGTTCACGACGATCGCTTGCAGCCGCCCGTCGGCGCTGTGCTCCTGGGAGACGATGACCGGCGCGCCCCGGACGCTGTTGCGCGTGAACATCGCCGCCGCCACGCAAGGCGCGTCGGACGCGAGGAGCGCGACGTCGAGCTTGCCCGCACCGGCGGTCTTGATGCCGGCGTAGACGGCGCCGGCGCGGAAGCCGCGCGGGCTGCTGATGCTGCCGCGTTCAACCACCGGAAGCGCCGCGATCGCCGGTGCCGTATTCACTAGGGGAACAACGCGCTCTGGCGCAGCCCCGTCGTCTCCGGCAGGCCGAGCATCAGGTTCAGGCACTGCACGGCCGCCCCCGCCGCGCCCTTGCCGAGGTTGTCGATCGCGCAGGCGACGACGACGCGCCCGGTCTCCAGGTCGATGCTCGGGTGCACGAGGGCGAAGTTCGTCCCCGCGACGTGCTTCGTCGCCGGCGGCACGTCGCTCACGCGCACGAAGGGCGCGCCGGCGTAGAAGTCGTCGTAGGCCCGGCGCAGCTCGACGCGCGCCGCAGCCGGTGCCATCGAGGCGAGGCGGCCGCGTGGGCGCCCATAGCAGGTGCTGAGGATGCCGCGCGTCATCGGGATGTAGTGCGGGACGAAGGTGATCGACGGCGCCGGCGCTTCGGCGAGCGCCGCCAGCTCCTGCGTCATCTCCGGCAGGTGGCGGTGGCCATCGAGCCCGTATGGCGCCACGCTCTCGTCGGCCTCCGGGAAGTGGACGTTGAGCCCGAGGCCGCGCCCCGCGCCCGAGAGCCCGGTCTTCGTATCGGCGATCACGTCCGGCTCGATGAGCCCCGCGGCGAACGCCGGCGCCAGCGCGAGGATGACGGCCGTCGAGTGGCAGCCCGGCGCCGCGACGAGCCTCGAGTTCGCGATCTCGTCGTGGTGCAGCTCCGGCAGGCCGAAGACGGCGCGCGCCAGCAGCTGCGGCGCCGGGTGCGTCACGGCGTAGTGCCGCTCGTACTCGTCGACGCGCTTCAGGCGGAAGTCCGCGCTCAGGTCGATCACCGGCACGCCGGCACCGACGTACGGCACGAGCTGCTCGGCCGCGGCCGCGTGCGGCAGCGCCGAGAGCACGACATCGACCGCAGCGGCGTCGAGCGAATCTGCGACCGGCAGGTCCAGCTGCCAGAGGTGCGGGAAGACGTCGACCAGGCGCCTTCCCGCGGCACTGCGCCCGGTGACGGCGACCAGCTCCACCTCCGGGTGACCGGAGAGCAGGCGGGCGAGCTCGCTGCCGGCGTAGCCGGTGACGTTGAGGATGCCGGCGCGTGTCATCGTCTGAGTATACAGCGCGTCTCGTCGCACGCGGCGCCCGGCGAGCGTGGTGCTGCTGGCGGCCGGCGAAGCGAAGACGCCCGCGATCGGGCGGGCGCCAGCGTCCTCCGGGGACGGTACTTCGCCGGGCTACTGGACGACGAGGATGCCGGTCATCTGCGTCGGGTGGGCGTCGCACCGGTAGAAGTAGCGGCCCGGAGGTAATGCGCCGAGCGTGATCGTCTGTGTGTCGTTGCTCCCGAGCTTCGTCGCCTTGATCGTCGGCGACTTGCCGTCCGGCCCCTGGAAGAAGTGGATATTATGCACGATCGCGCTCTTGTTGGCGTAGGTGACGGTCAGCTCCACGCCCGCCGGCGCGTTGAGCTGTGTCTTGTCGTAGCGCGTGTCGTCCGGCGTCGTGATCGTCAACGCGCCGGGCGCCGAAGTCGCCGCCGCGCCCGGCGTGCCGCCGGCGCCGCCTGCGCCCGCCGTCTGCGTCGCCGCCACGACGGACTTCGGGGTCTCGGCCGCGTGCTTGCCGTTGACGCCGGCGTAAATCCCGCCGCCGAGCAGCACGGCCGCTGTCACGCCGACCATGCCCGCCACCTGCCAGCGTGCCAGCATCGGATTGGCCGCGATGAAGCCGCACGCCGCGAGGATGCCGAGGGCGATGACAGCCGCCACCGGCGTCGCCACGTTCGGGTCCAGCGCGAGATAGACGCGCGAGAGCCCGTAGATCACGAGGAGCGCGAAGACGAGGACGCCGATTGGCACGAACAGCGCGAACGCCATCCGCTCGTACACCGGCCCCGAAGGCTCGCCCTCTTCGTCCGTCATCGTCTCGAGTCGCCGCACCTCGAGGCTGCCACTCACCGTCTCGTCGCTGTGGCCGGCGATGATGCTCTCGACGTTCGGCTGCTGCGACGAGTAGTCGGCGAGGCTGTTGTTGTCGCGCCAGCGCGTCTCGATGCTCAGCAGCGTGTTGCCATCGGTGTTCGGCGAGCGGGCGATGCTGATGCCGCGGAAGCCCGGACGCCCCCGCAACTCCTCGCGGTGCGCCTCGAGGTCGCCGATCAGCGCGTCGGTCGGCGCGCCGGCGATCTCGACGATGACGCGTTGTACCTGCTCCATGTTCGTCCCTCTGCCGTAGGCTGTGCGCCGTCTGCGCAATCCTTCACGAACCGCCAAATGGTAGCGGCTGCATCGCGCTGATGGAAGGGCGAAGCGCAGACAGCACGAAGCGCCCGGCGACCGCTCGTCGCGCGTTCGGAAGCACGCCGCGGGGCGCTCCGTCTCGGCGCGGCGGGCTGTTCAGCGGTCCGGGCTGACGCTGCGGCTGGTGCCGAAGTAGAAGACGGCGACGGCCAGCGCCGTGAGCACGGCGAAATCCAGCGGCAGGCCGAAGTAGCCGCCGGAGCCGTCCGCGTAGAGCGCGAGGTGCATCATGTCGACGCCGTACGAGAGCGGATTGAGCCGCCCGAGCACCTTCAGCCAGACCGGCAGGTCATTGAGTGGGAAGAACGCGCCGGAGAAGAACAGGAACGGAAAGAGCACCAGGTTCATCACCAGGTGGAACCCCTGCATGCTGTGGATCTTCGAAGCGAGCAGCTGTCCGAGGCCCGAGAGGAAGAGGTTCAGCGCGACGATGGCGAACACCGACACCAGCAGGCTGCCGACGACGCCATACTGCCACTGGAAGTGGATCGCCGGGATCGCCGAGGCGACGGCCAGCACGAGCAGCGCCTGCACGGCGCCGATGCATACGGCGCTCAGCGTCTTCCCGAGCAGCACAACGCGCGCCGAATGCGGCGATGCCAGCAGCACCTTGAGGATCCCCGAATCGCGGTCCTGATAGTACGAAGCGCTCGAGAACGTCGACGAGAACACCGCCGTCATGGCGATCATCCCCGGCGTCAGGAAGGTGACGTAGTCGCGGATGTTCTTCGGGTCGAGGCCGTCGTTCACGCCGGTGCCGAGGATGGCCAGCAGCATCAGCGGGAACACCACGGACGAGTAGAGCTGGGAGCGCGAGCGCAGGAAGGCACGCAGATCGCGCCGCACCAGCGCCGCCACCGCGGCGAGCGCGTCGCCGCCGCCCGCGTCGTCGCGTCCCGCGCCGGACGGCCCGCGCACGGCGATCTCGCTCATCGTCCGTTGTCCTCTCGTCGGTCCGCCGGCGCGATGTTCCGGCCGACGAGCTGGAAGTAGACGTCTTCGAGCGTCGACTCCTCGATCCGCACGCCGCGCACGCGGTCGCCGTTGCCCTGGAAGAGCCGCGCCAGGAACGGACTCGCCTCGTCGACCGTGACGTGCGTCGTCTGGCCCGCGAGGCGGACGTGGCCCACCCCGGGCCACGACTCGAGGACGGCGACGTCGTCCGCCGGGTCGTCGGCCCATTCGATCCTCACCGACTCGTGGCGCAGCTCGCGCTTCAACTCCTCCGGGCGGCCCTGCGCGACGACGCCGCCCGCGTCGATCAGCGCCACCTCGCCGCAGTAACGCTCGGCCTCCCGCACGTCGTTCGTCGCGAGGAGAAGCGTGCAGCCCGCGCTGTTGGCTTCGAGCAGGTGCTCCCAGAGCCGGAGCCGCGAGTCCGGGTCGAGCGCCAGCGTCGGCTCGTCGAGCAGCAGGAGATCCGGCCCCGTGAGCAGCGCCCGCGCCAGCTCGAGCCGCCGCTTCATGCCGCCCGAGAGCGTCGAGGTGAAGGCGGCGGCGCGGTCGCTCAGGCTCACCCGCTCCAGCAGCATGTCGATCGCCGTCATCGCCGCTGGCCGCTTCAGCCCGAACATGCGCGCCTGCAGTTGCATCGTCTCGCCCACGGTCATGAGCGGGTCGAGCGACGGCTCCTGGAACACCATGGCCACGCGCCGCCGCAGCCGGTCGGTCGGGGACTCGCCCAACAGCAGCACGTGCCCGGCCTGCGCCAGCCGGCGGCCGATGAGGATCGACAGCAGTGTGCTCTTGCCCGAGCCGTTCGGTCCCAGCAGCCCGAAGACCGACCCTGCCGGGATGCGGAGCGAGAGGCCAGCGAGCGCCTGCCGCTCGCCGTAGCGGTAGGTGAGGCCGCGCACCGCGACAGCAGGCGGCTGCATCGGGGCGACGGCTGCGACGGGGATGCCTGGGGCGGTTGCAATCTTCAAAATGGCTGGTGAATTCGCTCCACCACAGGATACCGAACCGCAGGCGGTGGGTCGATGCACGCCGGGAGAGGTGTCGAGCGGCGGCGGAAGAGGGATCCACTTCGGCCGGAGAGCGGCCTCGGCGCGGTCCGGTGCGACTCCTCATCGCTCGCCGCCGAGCCTCCACGCACGATGCACGATCTGCACCCGAGGCAGCAGGTACAATCCCCGGTGCCCGGTTCCGATCCCCTCCACCCGCCCGCTCCCGCAGTGAACGCCGGCGGCGCCGCGCCTCCCGGCATCGCCGCGCGCGGCTCGCGGCGTCTGCGCGCCGCCGCTCGGGCGCCGTTCGGCGGCGTCCCCGGCCCCTTCCACGCGCGACATCGTGATACGGACTTCGACGAGCACGTGACGCCGCTGCAAGAGCGGGCGATGCGCGCCTTCTGGTGGGACGGGTTCTGGGCCAGCGGCTCGGAGACGGTCGTCCTCAACTACCTGGGCCTCTACCTGCTGGCGTTCGGCGCCAGCAACGCACAGGTCGGCCTCCTCTCGTCGTTCAGCAGCCTCTTCGCCGCGCTGGCCTTCTTCCCCGGCGCCCACGTCGCCGAGACGGTCGGGCATCGCAAGGCGACGGTCTTGGCTTCCGGCGGCGGCCTGGCGCGCCTCGCGCTCGTCGCCCTGGCGCTGGTCCCGTTCTTCGCCCGCGGCGGCGCGGCGATCTGGCTCGTCATGGCGATCGCCTCGTTCCGCGGCTTCTTCGCCTACTTCCACGTGCCGGCGTGGACGTCGCTGACCTCCGACATCGTGCCGGCCGGCATCCGCGGCCGCTATCTCGCGTCGCGCAACATCGGCATGAGCATCTGCGCGCTGGCCGTCGCGCCGCTCGCAGGCTTCCTCATCGACCAGTACACCGGCTTCCACGGCTGGCAGCTCGTCTGGATGGTCGCCTTCGCCACCGGCGCCCTCTCGACCTGGGCCTACGCGCGCATCCCGGAGCCGCCGCCGCACCCGCCCGCCGCCGTGTCCGCCGCCGAGCCGGCAGAACGCGGCTTCTTCGGCGATCTGCTGGCCGACCGCAACTTCGTCGCCTACCTGGCGAGCGTGGCGATCTGGAACCTGGCGCTGCAGGTCTCCGGCCCCTTCTTCAACGTCTACCTGGTGAAGAACCTGCACGCCTCGTCGCTCTGGGTCGGCATCCTCGCGGCGCTGCCGTCGCTGAGCGCCCTTGTCGGCCTCCTGTATATGGGGCGCATGATGGACCGTCGCGGGACGAAGTCGCTGATGGTCGTCTGCGGCCTGCTGATCCCGCTGCTGCCGCTCGCCTGGACGCTGGTCAACGCGCCCTGGCAGGTGATCTTCATTAATGCATTCGGCGGCGCACTCTGGGCCGGCTACAACCTCGCCCTCAGCAACATGGTGATGGTGATGTCGCCGCCCGAGAAGCGCGCCCGCTACGCCGCCGCGTTCCAGACGGTGATGCTCGCCGCCGCCTTCGCCGGCCCCCTCCTCGGCGGCTACGTGATCGATGCGACGGGGTTCCGCGCCGTCTTCCTGCTCTCTGCCGGCGGCCGGCTCGCCGCGGCGCTCGTGCTCCTGAAGTTCGTCGCCGCGAAGGCGCCCGAGCCGCTGCGCCGGCCGGCGGCGTCGCCCGTCCCGGCCTGAGCCGCAGCCCGCCTCCGCACGGCGGCGACCGCGCGTACTTCCGGCCGGGCGCGGCTGCTGGCGATCATCTCCCGAGGGCGTACACTGGCGATGGATGACGCCTGACGGCGCGTCGCACCGCGCACTGGCGACGGAAAGGAGCGGCAGCATGACGACGACGACCGAGTACGAGCAGATCCTCTTCGAGCAGCGCGGGCGCGTCGCGCTGATCACGCTGAACCGACCACAGCGCCTCAACGCCTGGACGTGGCAGATGAACGCCGAGATGGCGGAAGCGATCGGCCGCTGCAACGACGATGACGGGTGTGGCGCCATCGTCATCACCGGCGCCGGGCGCGGCTTCTGCTCGGGCGCCGATATGGGGAACTTCAACCGCGCCATCGAAGCGCGGGAGCAGGCGACGACCGAAGAAGAGAAGCTGCGTGCCAGCGCGCCGCCCGCGCGACGCGGCGGCGGCACCGGCTTCTACCAGCAGTCGAAGCCGGTCCTCTGCGCCATCAACGGCCCGGCGATCGGCGTCGGCCTGACGATGACGCTGACGATGGACCTGCGCATCGCCTCCGACCGGGCGCGCTTCGCGATGCGCTTCGTCCGCATGGGCATCACGCCCGAAGCGAGCAGTACGACCTACCTGCCCCAGATCGTCGGCATCGCCAACGCCCTCGAGCTCTCGATGACCGGGCGCATCATCGGCGCCGACGACGCGCTGCGCATGGGGCTGGTCAGCCGCGTCGTGCCGCACGAGCGGCTGCTGGACGAGACGATGGCGCTGGCAGGCGAGATCGCCGCCAACCCGACGGACGCCGTGCGCGCCGCGAAGCAGCTGATGCACCGGAACATGGTCGAGCAGGACCGCGAGGAGGTCGTGCGCCGGGAAGGCGCCGCGATCGCGCGCCAGTACGAGAGCGCCGGCCACAAGGAGGCCGTCCGGGCGTTCCTCGAGAAGCGAGAGCCCAACTTCAACCCGTAGCCGACGCGACGACGGAGCCGGCCGGCCGACACGTCGATGGGACCGGCCCAGGGACGCAACGCCGCAGGCGGGCGCATCTGCTCGCGGCGGGAGAGAGCAGGAGGCGCCACGATGGACGAGGCCGCGAAGAAGACCGCGCTCCGCATGATCACCTACGGCCTGTACGTCGTCACGACGAAGCAGGGCGATGAGTACAGCGCCGCCACGATCAACTGGCTGACCCAGGTGTCCTTCCAGCCGCCGCTCGTCGCGCTCGGCATGAAGGCGGACAGCACCACGCGCGCCCACCTGGGCATCGGCAGCGCCTTCGCCGTGAACGTGCTCGCGAGCGGCCAGAAGGACGTGGCATTCGCCTTCTTCAAGCCGACCACGGTCGAAGGCGCAAAGCTCAGCGGCTACGACTTCGAGACCGGCGCCGCCGGCGCGCCGCTCCTCATCGACGCGCCGGCCTGGTTCGAGTGCCGCGTCAGCGACATCGTCGAGCGCGGCGACCACCACGTCGTCGTCGCCGAGGTCACGGATGCCGGCCGGCGCCGCGAGGCGCCGCCGCTGACGCTCGCCGAGGTCGGCGTCTTCTACGGCGGCTGACGGCGCTGGGGAGGCCGCTGTAGCGGGATGTACCGGACGAGTGCAAGCGCTGGACATCGGCCCGTCGAATCGTCGATAGTTTTCGCACAGCATGGCATCTGTGAAGAAGGAGGCGGCCATGGGTACCAGATCCGACGAACTGGCTCGGCGCTTCGAGCAGGCGGTCGACGAGTTCGCGAAGGAAGTGCAGTCCTGCGGTGACGCGCAGTGGGACGCCCGCTGCGGCGCGGAGGGCTGGACCGTCGGCGTCACAGCACAGCACGTCGCAGGCCAGTTTCCGCTCGAGCGCGAGTTCATCGACGAGGCGGCGTCGGGAGGCAAGGGCCTGACGTACAGCTGGGACGACATCAACGGCATGAACGACGGCCGCGCGGCCGCGCACGCCGGCTGCACGAAGGATGCGGTTCTCACGCTGCTTCGCGACGGCGGCGGGTCGATGGCGGCCTACATCCGCGGCCTGAGCGACGAGCAACTCGACCGGACGGCGCCGCTCGCGCTCGCCGGCGGCGCCGAGCTCACGGCCCAACAGCTCATCGAAGGTCCGGTCCTGATCGAGCACGTCAGCGGCCACCTCGCCAGCATGCGCGCAGCGGGATAGGTGCTGGCAACTGGTGACTGCTGACCACAGGCTGGGGATCGCAGGCTGGTTGCTGGTGACTGGCGGCTCGTTGGTTGCGGCCGCTTGCTGGGGACGGGTTGCTGGGGCTCGGGCATCGGCTGTGGTGCAGGGTGGGTCTGGCGCGCGCCGATATACTCGGTAGCGAAAGGCGGCCCGCATGCGCACCCTCCGCGTCGCCTTGGCGCAGATCGATACGACCGTCGGTGACCTCGACGCGAACGCCGCGAAGATCATCGACTGGACGGCGCGCGCCCGCGACCTCGGCGCCGATCTCGTCGCCTTCCCGGAGCTGGCGATCACCGGCTATCCGCCCGAAGACCTCGTCCTGCGGCGATCCTTCATCGCCGACAACGTGCGCGCGCTCGAGGCGGTGGTCGCCGCGACGGGCGGCATCGCCGCGGTCGTCGGCTTCGTCGATCTGGACGACGACATCTACAACGCCGCCGCCGTGATCAGCGACGGGCGGCTGGTCGCCCGCTACCACAAGCAGTTCCTGCCGAACTACGGCGTCTTCGATGAGGACCGCTACTTCCAGCGCGGCGCCTCATCTCCCGTCTTCCGCATCGCCGGCGTCGACGTCGGCGTCAACATTTGCGAGGACATCTGGTATCCCGACGGCCCGACGCGCGACCAGGCGCGGGCCGGCGCCGAAGTCGTCGTCAACATCAACGCGTCGCCGTATCATCGCGCGAAGGGCAGCTTTCGCGAGAACATGATCTCGACGCGCGCGAACGACAACGCCGTCGTCGTCTGTCACGTGAACATGGTCGGCGGCCAGGACGAGCTCGTGTTCGACGGCCACAGTCTGATCTACGACGAGCGCGGCCAGCTCGTCGCCCGCGGCGCCCAGTTCCGCGAGGACCTCGTCATCTGCGACGTCGACATCGACGGCGTGCTGCAGGTGCGGCTGCATGACCCGCGGCAGCGCAAGGGCCACTTCGAGCGCGACGAGCGGGCGGCGCCACGGTCCGTCGTCAGCGAACGGCCGTTGGCTGCCGGGAAGCCGCCGATCGCGCCGCCGTCGTGCGCGCCGCTGCTGGAGCCGGCTGCGGAGGTCTGGGAGGCGCTGGTGCTCGGTGTCCGCGACTACCTGGCGAAGACCGGATTCGGCACGGTCCTCATCGGCCTTTCGGGAGGCATCGATTCGACGCTCGTCGCCTGCGTCGCCGCCGACGCGATCGGCGCCGAGCATGTGGTCGGCGTCTCGATGCCGTCGCGCTTCTCGTCGGAGCACAGCAAGTCCGATGCCGCGGCGCTGTCAGAGCGCCTCGGCATCCGCTTGATGACCGTGCCGATCGAAGGCGCCTTCGCCGCGTCCCTGGAGATGCTCGCGGAGCCGTTCGCCGACACGCAGTTCGGGCTGGCAGAGGAGAACCTGCAGGCGCGCATCCGCGGCAACATCCTGATGTCGCTGAGCAACAAGTTCGGCTGGCTCGTGCTGACGACCGGCAACAAGAGCGAGATGGCGACCGGGTACTCGACGCTGTACGGCGACATGGCGGGTGGCTTCGCCGTGATGAAGGACGTGCCGAAGACGCTGGTCTACGAGCTCGCGCGATACCGCAACCGCGTCGCCCGCCGCGAGCTGATACCGCAGTCCGTGATCGACAAGCCGCCGAGCGCCGAGCTGCGGCCGGACCAGCTCGACAGCGACTCGCTGCCGCCGTACGACGTGCTCGACCCGATCCTGCAGGCATACGTCGAGGACGACCGGAGCGTGGAAGAGATCGTGGCGATGGGGTACGACGAGGCGACGGTGCAGCGCGTCGTGCAGCTCGTCGACCGCAACGAGTACAAGCGGCGGCAGTCGCCGCCGGGGCTGAAGGTGACGCCGCGCGCCTTCGGCCGCGACCGCCGCTTACCCATCGCGAACCGCTACCGCCCGCGGTAAGCCATCGGCGGCTCGGCGCCCTCCATCGGCGTGCCCGCATCCAACATCCAACAACCAACAGCGCATCCGTCCCCCACAGCCTTCCGCACAACGACCATCCCACGTCTCATCTCCTCCGACCGCCCGCGGCGCGCCTCCGCATCCAACATCAACGTCCAACATCGCAGCCATTACCCACCGCCGCGCGCACAAGACAACCACCCAGTTCCATCTCTCACCTCCCCGCAGCCCTCCGATCAGGGGTGTCCCCACCTACGTTTCCGGCCCGGCGCGCCGATAACGGATACGGGGACACAGCATCTGTCCCGTATCTGCGCGCACCTCGCGCGATGGGCCTCCGCTTCCCGTAGGGGAAGCGGTACCGGGAGGCGGCGATGTCACAGGTGGCCGGCGCGCGCCGCACGATCTCGACGGGGTCGTCGGAGATCGACAAGAAGATGGGGGGCGGCATCCCCGAGGGCTCGCTGATCCTCATCGAGGGGCAGTCGAACGCGGGCAAGAGCGTCGTCACGCAGCAGCTCACGCACGGCGCGCTGAACGGCGGCTTCCGCTGCGCGCTGTACACAACGGAAAACACGCCGCGCAGCCTCTTCCGCCAGATGACGAGCCTCAGCCTGGACGTCACGGACTTCTTCCTGCTCGGCGCCTTCAACGTCTACCCGGTGCCGGCGGCGATGTCCGAGGAGGCGGCGGTGACGGCCTTCGACAAGATGCTGCATCACCTCTCGCGCCTGCAGGGGCGGTTCGAGGTGGTCTTCATCGACTCGCTGACGTCGTTCGTCTCGCAGGTGCCGGAGTCAGCGACGCTGCGCTTCCTCACCGCCGTGAAGGAGTTCTGCGACCAGAACATGACCATCTTCTTCTCGCTCCACTCGCACGCGTTCGAGGAGGCGATGTTCATGCGGATGCGCTCGCTCTGCGACGCGCACCTGAAGCTGCGCGTCGAGGAGATGCGCGACCAGCTGATGAAGGTGCTCGAGGTGGCGAAGGTGCGCGGCGCAGAGAAGTCCACCGGAAACATCATCAGCTTCGACGTCGAGCCCGGCCTCGGCATGCGCATCATCCCCGTCTCGACGGCGAAGGCGTAGGGCGATGCCGCAGCGGTTGCCGTTCGAGCCTGCGGAGGCAGCCGAGAACCACCGGAACGGCGCCGCCGCGCAGTGCCCGATCCACAACATCCTCTCGCCGGAGCTGCGGACGGAGGCGGAGCAGGCGCCGCACCTGATGTCCTATCTGCACAAGGTGCCGATGGGCGACTTCGGCGTACCGGTGTACTACCCGCAGATCTCGCGCAAGATGGGCGACATCAAGGAACCGAACCTGATCTACCCCGTCGGCCACGACACCTTTATCCACATCTTCCCGGACGCGTCCGGCGCCCGGAACTACTACATCGCCATCGAGCCGACGGCCGACCGGCTCGATGAGTTCGTCGAGGAAATCGAGTATCGCTTGCTGGACTTCGTCGAGCTGCTGGCGGACGCGACGTCGCCGGAGCAGAAGACGGAGGTGATCCTGCGCGCGATCGACGACAGCGTCGAGGTCAGCGACCGCGGCTCGTCGCCGGCGGCGTCCCGGCCGGCCGTGGCGGCGAGCGAGGCCGGCTTCATCAAGCTGCCGTTCGGCGCGAAGTCCGCATCGCCGGGCGGCAGCAAGCTGCGCATGACGCAGGCGGAGCTGGAGAGCCTGAAGTACATGGTGATCCGCGACAAGATCGGCATGGGTCCGCTCGAGCCGCTGATCAGCGACGAGTGGATCGAGGACATCAGCTGCAGTGGCATCGGCCCCGTGTACATCGAGCACAAGGTCTTCAAGGGGCTGAAGAGCAGCATCAGCTTCGAGACGCACGAGGAGCTCGACGACTTCGTCCTGAAGCTCGCGGAGAAGATGAAGAAGCCCGTGACCTTCCGCAATCCGATCGTCGACGCGACGCTGCCCGACGGCTCCCGCATCAACATCGTCTACGGCGGCGATGTCTCGAAGAACGGCTCGAACTTCACCATCAGGAAGTTCATGGGCATCCCGCTCAGCATCGTCGACATCTGCGATGGCGGCATGCTGACGTACCAGATGGCCGGCTACCTCTCGCTGATCGTCGAGGAGGGGATGAACTTCTTCGTCTCCGGCGAGACCGCGTCGGGCAAGACGACGCTGATGAACGCGCTGATGACGTTCATCGCGCCGACGGCGAAGATCGTCAGCATCGAAGATACGCCGGAAGTGCAGGTGCCGCACCCGAACTGGACGCGCGAGGTGGTGCGCGGCCAGATGAGCCAGGCGGGCGGCTCGGTCGACATGTTCAGCCTGCTGAAGGCCGCCCTGCGCCAGCGCCCGAACGAGATCATCATCGGCGAGATCCGCGGCGAGGAGGGGAACATCGCCTTCCAGGCGATGATGACCGGACACGCCGTCTGCGCGACCTTCCATGCGGCAACGGTCGAGAAGCTGATCCAGCGCGTGACGGGCGCGCCGATCAGCGTGCCGCGCACCTACGTCGATAACCTGAACGTCGTCATCATCGCCAGCGCCGTGCGGCTCCCGAGCGGGAAGATGGGCCGGCGCGTGATCACCATCTCCGAGATCATCGGCTACGACCCGATCAACAACTCGTTCTCGTTCGTCGAGATCTTCCGCTGGAACCCGACGGAGGACGTGTTCGAGTTCACCGGGCACTTCAACAGCTATCTGCTCGAGCAGCGCATCGCGCCATCGCGCGGCCTGAACGAGAAGCGAAGGCGCGAGATCTACAAGGAGGTGGACCGCCGCGGCGCGTTGCTGGAGAAGCTCGGCGCGTCCGGTGTGACGAACTTCTACGACCTCTTCGGCCTGCTCTCGAAGGCGCAGAAGCAGGGCCTGTTTTAGGAGGGCAGAGGTCGGAGATCGGCGGCGAAAGGCGCCGATCGTGCGCGCATCGCTGCATCGTGGCTCGCTCACCCGGGACGTGGACCGGGCGGCGCGCAATGGAAGAACGCGCCTCTTCGCTCCGACGGCCGCCGTCGCGGCAGCGCGATAGCCCGACCCTGCTGCTCAAGTACGCGGAGGCCGCGACGACCGGCGCGTGACGGTGGCCGGACGGTTCGTACGCGCGAGGGTAGCAGGGCTGCTCCCGAGAGCGGGGGGCCACGCGAGCCAGGCCCAGCCGTTACATAACCAGATAGCGCTCTCCCCTAAGGCCGGCCGCCTCCGCCGCCGATACTTCCGCGAACACCGGGAGGGAGGCGCGCCGCCATGGGCCTGCTGAAGAAGAAGCCGACGTCCGAACTCGACGCTACCGCCGCCGCGGCGATGCTGCCGGCCAGCGATCCCGCACGATCCGCGCTCGCTGCCGAGCCGACGAGCGCCGGACCCGCGGCGGACTCCCCGGCAGCGGCCGATGACGCCGGGGGGGCCATCGACGCCGGCTCGGCGTCCGAGTCGCGAGACGCCGACGCCGATGAGGGCGCGCCGGACGAGCCGTCGGCAGATGCGGCTGTCGACCTGCTGTCGATGTTCGGTTCCACCGGCCACGAGGCGGACGACCGGGGATTGCTCCTCAGCCTCGCCGGGGAGATCGAGATCGCCGACCTGATGGACGAAGTGCAGACGGTCGCCGCCGCCCTGAACATCGCCGCCGGCCGCGGTTAGCTGTAGTTCGCACAGGTTGTTGACGCAAAGACAGTGCTCGAGCCGCTGTCGGTGAGCGTAAGCGTTCAGTCGAACGGCGCACGCCCTTGTCTCTGCCGACGCACGGTTGACCGGGCAGCCCCACGCGGGCCGGCCATGGCGGCCAATTCACAGCGGCCGCGCAGCCACGTCGAGTGGCGCCGGCGACGCGGCCCGCCTTCAGCATCGAGCATCCAACATCGGCCTGATCGCATGACGGCCGCCCGGCGTCTCGCGCGGGCCGGTCACGGCGGCCAATTCGCAGCGGCCGACTACACGCCGACGTGCTCGCGCTGCTCGCCCCAGACCCCGCGCAGCCGTCGGCAGATCTCGCCCAGGGTTGCGTAGCGCTCGACGGCATCGACCATCAGCGGGATGAGGTTATCGTCGCCGCGCGCCGCGTCTTCGAGCCGCCGCAGCGACGCCTCGACCGCGGCGCCGTCGCGGCCCGCGCGGAGGCGGGCCAACTGCGCCCGGCGGCGCCCGCCGACGGTCGGGTCGTGCTGGTGCAGGCCCTGCGGCGGCGGCTCCTCGTCGACGTAGTCGTTGACGCCGACGACGATCTTGCGGCGCGCCTCGACGTCGCGTTGGATGCGGAACGCGTTCTCGTGGATCTCGTTCGCCTGAAAGCCGCGCTCGACCGCCGCCAGCGCGCCGCCCATGTCGTCGATGCGGCGCACATAGTCGTCAGCGTCGCGCTCCACCTCGTCGGTCAGGTGCTCGATGTACCAGGAGCCGGCGACCGGGTCGATCGTGTCGCCGGCGCCGGTCTCGTAGGCGATGATCTGCTGCGTGCGAAGCGCCAGCTCGGCGGCGTGCTGCGATGGGAGCGAGAGCGCCTCGTCGTAGCTATTGGTATGCAGCGACTGCGTGCCGCCGAGCACGGCCGACATCGCCTGCAGCGCGGTGCGGACGAGGTTATTGATCGGCTGCTGGGCCGTCAGCGTGGCGCCGCCGGTCTGCGTGTGGAAGCGCATCATCATCGAGCGCGGGTCCTTCGCGCCGAACCGCTCCCGCATGGTGCGCGCCCAGAGGCGGCGGGCGGCGCGGAACTTGGCGATCTCTTCGAGGAAGTTGCCATGGCAGGCGAAGAAGAACGCCAGGCGCGGCGCGAAGTCGTCGACCGCGAGGCCGCGATCGAGGGCCGCCTGGGTGTACTCAATGGCGTCGGCGATGGTGAAGCCGACCTCCTGTGCGGCGGTGCAACCGGCCTCGCGCATGTGGTAGCCGCTGATGCTGATCGTATTCCACTGCGGCAGCTGCTCGTTGCACCAGGCGAAGATGTCGGTGATCAGGCGCAGCGACGGCCGCGGGGGGAAGATGTACGTGCCGCGGGCGATGTACTCCTTCAGGATGTCGTTCTGCGTCGTGCCGCCGACCTTCGCCAGGTCGGCGCCCTGCTTCCTGGCGACGGCGACGTAGAGCGCCAGCAGCACCGACGCCGTCGCGTTGATCGTCATCGACGTCGTCACGGACTCGAGCGGGATGTCGCGGAAGAGCGTCTCCATGTCCTCGAGGGAGCAGATCGAGACGCCGACCTTGCCGACCTCGCCCTCGGCCATCTCGTCGTCCGGGTCGTAGCCGATCTGCGTCGGCAGGTCGAAGGCGACCGAGAGGCCGGTCTGCCCTTGCGAGAGCAGGTACTTGTAGCGGCGGTTCGACTCCTCCGCGTCGGAGAAGCCGGCGTACTGGCGCATCGTCCAGAAGCGGCCACGGTACATCGTCGGCTGGACGCCGCGCGTGAATGGATACTCGCCGGGGAAGCCGAGGTCGCGCAGCTCGTCGAAGCCGTCGCGGTCGCCGGGGCCGTAGACCCCCTGCACCGGGCGTCCGGACGACGTCTCGAACGGGACATCCCGCTCGACGCGCCTGCTCGTCTTGCCGTTGTCCGCCGCCATAGGAGAAGTCTAGCAGCCGTCGAAGCGAGATCAATTCCCGGCCGCTGGCGCCGGTCTGGAGCGGCGGTCGCCGTCCTTCGGGCTTCCGAACGCGCTGCGGCGCGCGTAGGTGAGCTGTATCAAACTGGCGGCCGAATTTCGCACCGAGGCCGCAGACGCTTCATCGTCCCTCCTCTCTCACAGGGATCGGCGCGAATGTTATGTGGATGTGATTGGCCGGATGGTACCACGTCATCGGAGAGCGAGAGGACGGCCGCGCGGCCGTCCTCTCGCACAGGCCGGTGCCGCACCGCGCACCGCGCCGCCATCGAGATTCCTCATCCGCCGCAACGCATGAACAGCAGCGCGCACGCGAGAAACGCGGGGAAAGGCACGCAGGACCTCGGATGGAAGACGCTCCCCGCCCCCGGTTCTCGCCGCCACGCACGGTCGCCGTGCTGCGCGCCCTCCAGCTCGGCGACATGCTCTGCGCCGTACCGGCGCTGCGCGCGCTTCGGGCGGCGCTCCCGGACGCGCAGGTCGCGCTGATCGGCCTGCCGTGGGCGGCGGTCTTCGCCGCGCGCTACGCCCGCTACGTCGACGAGTTCATCGAGTTCCCCGGCTACCCCGGCCTGCCCGAGCAGCCGCCAGCCGCACATCGGTTCCCGACGTTCCTGCGCGCGATGCAGGAGCGGCGCTTCGACCTGGCGCTGCAGCTGCATGGCAGCGGCCGCATCACCAACCCGCTCGTGCAGCTGTTCTGCGCCCGCGCGACGGCGGGTTTCTACGCGGGCGGCGACGCGTGTCCCGACGAGGCGACCTTCCTGTCCTATCCCGACCAGGGGCCGGAGCGGCTGCGGCTGCTCCGCCTGCTCGAGTTCATCGGCGTCCCCTCTGCCGGCGACGAGCTGGAATTGCCGCTTTCTGATGCCGACAGCCGCGAGCTGCTGGCCGTCGACGGCTGCGAGCGGCTCGACGGGCGTCCCTACGTCTGCATCCATCCCGGCGCCCGCCATCCGGTGCGCCGGTGGGCGCCTGCCCGCTTCGCCGCGACGGCCGATGCCCTGGCCGCGCGCGGCCTCGCGGTCGTCCTGAGCGGTTCCGGGGACGAGCGGCGGATCTGCGACGAGGTGGCGCGCGGCATGCGCGCGCCGGCGCTGAACCTCGCCGGCCGCACGAGCCTCGGCGCGCTCGCCGCGCTGCTCGCCGGAAGCCGCATGCTGGTGTGCAACGACACCGGCGTCTCGCATCTCGCCGACGCCCTCGGCACGCCGAGCGTGATCGTCTTCACGGGAAGCGACCCCGAGCGCTGGGCGCCGGCGGACCGCGCCCGGCATCGCGTGTTGCGCGGCATCGGCGTCGAGGTCGGGAGCGTGCTCGCGGAGGCCGATGGGCTGCTGGAGCGGGAGGCGCTCCATGCGCGCTGAAGGCTGGCTCGATGCCAGGCGCCTGCTCGTCGTCCGGCTCGACAACGTCGGCGACCTCGTACTGCTCTCGCCGGCGCTGCGGGCGCTGCGCGAGGCGCTGCCGGCGGCCGAGATCACGCTGCTGGCGACGCCGGCGGGGAGTCAGGTAGCGCCGCTGCTGCCCTGGGTCGACGATGTGATCAGCCGCTCGGTGGTCTGGCAGGATGCATCGGGCAGCATGGCGTTCGATCCGGCACGAGAGCAGGCGCTGATAAAGACGTTGCGCGCACGGCGCTTCGGCGCGGCGCTCATCTTCACGAGCTTCTCGCAGTCGCCGTTACCGCCTGCGTACGTCTGCTACCTCGCGGGCATCGCGCTGCGGGCGGGCGAGTCGAAGGAGTTTGGTGGCTCGGTCCTCTCGCACGCCGCCCGTTCGATGCCCGATGACACGCATCAGGCAGAGCGCAACCTGCAGCTCATCGAGAGCGTCGGCTTCGCCGTACGCCGCCGCGACCTCGAGCTGCGGGTGCCGTCGCTCGCGCTGGCGGACGCCGACATCCTCCTGCATCGTCATGGCGTCGACCCGAGGGCGCCGTTCGTGCTCCTGGCGCCGGGCGCCAGCTGCGCCGCCCGACGCTACGACGCCGCACGCTTCGCCGATGCCGCGCGCATCGTCGCCGAGCAGAGCGGCCTGCCGGTCGTGGTCGCCGGCAGCGAACGGGAGCGGCTGCTCGCGGACCAGATCGTCGCCCGCATGGCCGGCGCGCGCGTGGCGTCGATCGCCGGGGAGACGACGATCCCCGAGCTGGCCGCGGTGATCGGCCGCTCGGCGCTCGTGCTGGCGAACGACTCGGGGCCGATGCACATCGCCGACGCCCTGCGGCGCCCGATGGTGATCCTGTTCTCGGGGACGGAGCTCGAGCGGCAGTGGGAGCCGCGAAGCGCGCCGGCCGTGTTGCTGCGGCGGGAGACGCCGTGCTCGCCGTGCTACGGGTTCACTTGCCCGTATGAGATGCAGTGCTTGGACATCGCTCCGGCGGAAGTCGCCGCGGCGGCGCTGCGACTGCTGGCCGGGGCGCAGAGCGCGCCGTACCAGCGGCTGGCGGCCGCGTGACGGGCGGGACGAAGGGGAAGGGAAGGAGATCCGGCTGATGCGGAAGATGCGCGTCCTCACATGGCATGTGCACGGCAGCTACCTGTGGTACCTGGCGCACGCTCGACACGACTTCTACGTGCCGGTGAAGCCCGGCCGGCCGGAGGGCTACGGGGGCCGCGCCGGCACGCTGCCGTGGCCGGAGAACGTGCACGAGGTCGAGGCCGACGCCGCGCGCCGGCTCGAGCTCGACTGCGTGCTGTTCCAGTCGCGCAACAACTACCTCGTCGATCAGTATGAGCTGCTGTCCGACGCGCAGCAGCGGTTGCCACGCATCTACCTCGAGCACGACCCGCCGCGGCAGCATCCGACAGATACACAGCACGTCGTCGACGACCCGCACGTCCTGCTGGTGCACGTGACGCCGTTCAACGCGCTGATGTGGGACAGCGGCCGCACGCCGACGCGCGTCATCGAGCACGGCGTCACGGTGCCCGCCGGCGCCCGCTACAGCGGCGAGCTGCCGCGCGGCGTCGTCGTCGTCAACGGGCTGCGGCAGCGTGGCCGCCGTCTGGGCGCCGACCTCTTCGATCGCGTGCGCCGCGACGTGGCGCTCGATATCGCCGGCATGGGATCCGAGGCGCTGGGAGGCGCCGGCGACCTCTCGCGCGACCGGCTGGCGGCGTTCATCACGCAGCGCCGCTTCTTCTTCAATCCGATCCGCTACACAAGCCTGGGGCTCGCCGTCTGCGAGGCGATGATGCTTGGCATGCCGGTGATCGGGTTGGCGACGACGGAGATGGCGACGGTGATCGAGAACGGCGTCTCCGGCTACGTCGATACGGATGCTCGGCGCCTGATCGCCGTCATGCAGGACCTGCTGCGGGACCCCGCCGAGGCGCGCCGGCTCGGCGAGGGCGCCAGGCGCCTGGCGGAGCAGCGGTTCAACATCCGGCGGTTCGCCGGCGACTGGGACGATGCCTTCGCGCTCGTCACAGGCGCGCGCCGCGAGCTGGCGCCGGCATCGACGGGGCGCGGGAACGGAGCGGGCGTATGGTGAAGCGCATCGCGCTGATCAGCGAGCACGCATCGCCGCTGGGCATCCTCGGCGGCGTCGACGCGGGCGGCCAGAATGTCTACGTCGGCCAGCTCGCGAAGAACCTGGCGGAAGCGGGGTACGAGGTCGACGTCTTCACCCGGCGTGACAGCGAACGCCTGCCGGAGACGGCGGAGTGGGTCGGCGGGGTGCGCATCGTGCATGTGCCGGCGGGGCCGCCGTCGTACGTGCGCAAGGAGGAGCTGCTGCCGCTGATGCCGGAATTCAACGCCTACGTGCTGAAGTTCTGCCGTCGCCAGCGCCGCGCGTACGACCTGATCCACGCCAACTTCTGGACGTCCGGCCTCGTCGCCTGCGAGATCAAGCGCGAGCTCGGGATCCCCTTCGTCGTCACGTTCCACGCCCTGGGCCGCGTCCGCCGCCACCATCAGGGCGACGCCGACGGTTTCCCGGAGGAGCGGTCGGCGGTCGAGGACCGGGTGATCGCCGAGGCGGACAACATCATCGCCGAATGCCCGCAGGACGAAGAGGACCTGATCCAGCTTTACAACGCCGACCCGGCGAAGCTCACGATCATCCCCTGTGGCTTCGACCCCGCCGAGTTCTCGCCGATCAGCAAGGCGCTGGCGCGCGTCGTGCTGGGCATCGCGCCGGAGGAGCGGATCATCCTGCAGCTCGGGCGCGTCGTGCCGCGCAAGGGCGTCGACAACGTCATCCGCGGCTTCGCGCGGCTGGCGCAGCGCCACAACATCGGCGCCCGGCTGCTCGTTGTCGGCGGCGAATCCGACGAGCCCGACGACACCGCGACGCCGGAGCTCGGCCGCCTGCGCGGCGTCGCCCGCACGGAGGGCGTCGCGGACGACGTGCAGTTCGTGGGGCGCCGTGGCCGCGATGCGCTGAAGTACTACTACAGCGCCGCCGACATCTTCGTCACGACGCCCTGGTACGAACCCTTTGGCATCACGCCCGTAGAGGCAATGGCCTGCGGCACGCCGGTCGTCGGCGCGAACGTCGGCGGCATCAAGTTCACCGTGCGCGACGGCGAGACGGGCTATCTCGTGCCTCCGAACGACCCCGACGCGCTGGCCGAGCGGCTGTCCCATCTCTACCGGCACCCGAAGCTGCTCAGTGTCTTCCGCTACCAGGCGGTGCGCCGCGTCAACGACCTCTTCACGTGGCGCAAGGTCGGCGACTCGGTCGCCCTGTTGTACGAAGACGTGCTGGCCGCAGCGCGCCCGGGCTTCGCCGTCGAGTCGGAGCACATGGGCTGCATCGACCGTGGCTTCGACGACAGCATCGAGGCGCTGCGCCAGTCGCGGCACCGGTTGCGCGCGCTGATCCGCGAGACGTCGGAGCAGATCAGCGCCTGCTTCGCGCGCGGCGGCAAGGTGCTGATCTGCGGCAACGGCGGCAGCGCGGCGGATGCGCAGCACTTCGCCGGCGAGCTCGTCGGCCGCTTCCGCGCCGCCGACCGCCCGGGCCTGCCGGCGCTCGCGCTGAACGCCGACACGGCGGTGCTCACCGCCTGGTCAAACGACGCCGGCTACGAGGACGTCTTCGCCCGCCAGGTGCAGGCGCTGGGGCGCGGCGGCGACATCCTCATCGGCATCAGCACGAGCGGCCGGGCGCCGAACGTCGTGCGCGCCTTCGAGATGGCGCGGCGCCGCGGCATCCACACGATCGGTGTGCTCGGCGGCGACGGCGGCGCCGTCCGCATGCTCGCCGATACGGCGATCGTCGTGCCGGCGCGTGACACGCAGCGCGTGCAGGAGGTGCAGATCGTCGTCATTCACCTGCTCTGCGAGCTCGTCGAGGAGCGGCTGTTCGGCGCCCATGCGTCGCCGCCGCCGCTGCGCCGGGAGATGAGGTCGCCGGCGCCACGACTGGGCAGCGGCCAGCAGGAGTGGCGCGTGCGCGGGCGGGCGGCGATGGAGCGGCTGGGAAGAAACGAGGCGGAGGCATGACGCACGAACTCTGTGGCCGCGTCGCGCTGGTGACGGGCGGCGGCCGCGGGCTCGGCGAGGCGATCTGCCGCACGCTCGTCGGCGCCGGAGCGACTGTCGTCGCCGCCGACGTGCGCGAGGAGCCGGTGCGGCGGCTCGCCGACGAGCTGGCGGCGGCGGGCGGGCAGGCGAGCGCCTTGCGGCTCGACGTGTCGGACGAACAGCAGGCGCGTGACGCCGTCGAGAGCACGATCGCGCGCCACGGGCGCATCGATGTGCTCGTGAACAACGCCGGCGTCGACGTGACGACGAGCGTCGACGAGCTGGGCGTGGAGGAGTTCGACCGCGTGCTGAGCGTGAACCTGCGCGGCCCCTTCCTCATGGCGAAGTTTGCTCTCGCATCGATGCAAGAGCGGCGCTCGGGGCATATCGTCAACATCGTCTCAACCGCGGCGAAGCGCGCGTGGCCGAACGCCTCGGCGTACCACGCGAGCAAGTGGGGGCTGCTGGGCCTCAGCCATGCGCTGCACGTCGAGGCGCGCGTGCAGGGTGTGAAGGTGACGGCGGTCGTCGCGGGCGGCATGCGGACGCCGTTCCTCCTCGACCGCTTCCCGGATCTCGATCCGGCGCTGCTGCAGGACCCACAGAATGTCGCGGAGACTGTGCGTTTCGTCCTCACGCAGCCGGCCGAAACGGTGATCCCGGAGGTGATGGTGCTGCCGATGCGGGAGACGTCATGGCCGTGAGCGCCGCCGCCGTCTTCTTCGACAAGGACGGCACGCTCGTCGACGACGTGCCGTACAACGTCGACCCCGCGCGCGTGCGCCTCGCCCAGGGCGCCGAACGGGCGCTGCCGGCGATCGCCGCCGCCTCGTATCGCATCTGCGTCGTCTCGAACCAGTCCGGCATCGCGCGCGGCTACTTCGACGCCGCAGCGCTCGCCCGCGTGGAGGCGCGGCTCCGCGAGATGCTGGCGGCGACCGGCGTCGCGCTCGACGGCTTCGCCTGCTGCCCGCATCACCCGGACGGCGTCGTCGGCCGGTACGCCGTCGCGTGCGCCTGCCGCAAGCCGGCGCCGGGGCTGATCACGACGCTCGCCGCCGCAGGCGCGATCGAGTGCCGTCGTTCCTGGATGGTCGGCGACATCCTCGATGACGTCGAAGCGGGCCGGCGTGCGGGCTGCCGGACGGTGCTGCTCGACAACGGCGACGAGACCGAGTGGCGGCGTTCGCCGGAACGCGCACCGCACTACGTCGCCCGTGACCTCGCGCACGCCGCGGCGATCATCATCGACGGAGGTCGCGCGTGACGCCGCTGCTGCTGGACACGCTCGACCGCCTGCGCGGCGTGCGCGCGCTCGTCATCGGCGAGGCGATACTCGACTGCTATCTCACCGGCAGCGCCGGCCGCATCTGCCGCGAGGCGCCGGTGCCGATCGTCGACGTGGCGGCGCGGACCGATGCCGCCGGCGGCGCCGCCAACACGGCACTCAACCTTGCGGCGCTGGGCGCCGGCGTCGCGCTGGTGTCGGTCGTCGGCGACGATCCTGAGGGCCGCCTCGTCCGCGGCGCGCTCGCGGCGGCGGGCGTGGAGACGGAGCACGTCATACGCGGCAGCGCGCGGCGGACGCTGGCGAAGCACCGCGTCATCGCCGGCTCGCAACTGCTCGTGCGCTTCGACCAGGGCACGACGAGCGCGCTCGAGGCCGACACCGAGCGGGCGCTCGTCGGTCGGGTTCGCAGCGCGGCAGCCGACGCCGACGTCATCGTCGTCTCGGACTACGGCTACGGCATCCTGACGCCCGCCGTGATCCACGAGCTCGCGGCGCTCCGGCAGCTGCGCCGTCGCGTGCTCGTCGTCGACGCGCACGACCTGCCCTCGTACCGCGCGCTGCGCCCGACGGCCGTCAAGCCGAACTACGACGAGGCCGTGCGCCTGCTCGGCGTGCGGCGGCTGGACGGGGCGGACGCGCGCGCCGAGCAGATGGCGTCGCAGGGCGAGCGGCTGCTCGAACTCACCGGCGCCGGCTGCGCCGCGATCACGCTCGATGCCGATGGCGCCGTGCTCTGCGAGCGCGACGCGCCGCCGTATCGCACGTACGCGCGTCCGACGCGCCACTCGCGCGCGGCGGGCGCCGGCGACACGTTCGTCGCCACGCTGGCGGGCGCGCTCGCCGTCGGCGCGAGCAGCACGACGGCGGCCGAGCTTGCGTCCGCGGCGGCGGCCGTGGTCGTCGGCAAGGACGGCACGTCGACGTGCATGGCGAGCGAGCTGCGTGCCTACCTGACCGCCGACGACAAGGCGGTCAGCGACCTCGGCGCGTTCGCGCGACGCGTGGCGTTTCACCGCGAGCAGGGGCGGCGGATCGTCTTCACCAACGGCTGCTTCGACATCCTGCATCGCGGCCACATCACCTACCTGAACCGCGCGAAGGCGCTCGGCGACCTGCTGATCGTCGGCATCAACAGCGATGCGAGTGTCGCGCGGCTGAAGGGCGCGAGCCGACCGATCAACGCGCTCGACGACCGGGTGCAGGTGCTGGCAGCGCTGAGCTGCGTCGATCACATCGTCCCCTTCGACGGCGACACACCCGAGCAGTTGATCCGGGCGCTGCGGCCGCACGTCTTCGTGAAGGGCGGCGACTACACGCGAGAGACGTTGCCGGAGGCGCCGCTCGTCGAGGCGCTCGGCGGCGTCGTCCAGCTGTTGCCGTACCTCGAGGAGCGCAGTACGTCGCATATCATCGAGCGCATCCAGGCGGGGGATGACCATGGCAAACGTCGAAGGCGAGAGCGCAGCCGCGCGCTGGCAGCACGCGCGCAACGTCCTCTGCATCCGACTCGACACGATCGGTGACGTGCTGATGACGACGCCGGCGCTGCGGGCGCTGAAGTCGTCCGTCGCCGGACGCCGGCTGACGCTGCTGACATCGCAGGCAGGCGCCGCCGTCGCGCCTCTCGTGCCGGAGATCGACGACGTGATCACGTACGAGGCGCCGTGGGTGAAGTCGGCCGTCAGCGGGCGCCGCGAGCGGGAGATGGCCGACCTGCTGCGCGGGCGGGCGTTCGACGCGTCGGTGATCTTCACGGTCTACACGCAAAGCGCGCTGCCCGCCGCGCTCCTCTGCCGCCTCGCCGGCATCCCGCGTCAGCTCGCGCACTGCCGCGAGAATCCGTACGCGCTGCTCAGCGACTGGGTGCGCGAGAGCGAGCCGGACCAACAGCTGCGCCACGAGGCGCAACGCCAGCTTGACCTCGTCGCGGCCGTCGGCTGCGCGACGGCCGATCTCACGCTCTCGCTCCGGGTGCCAGATGATGCGCTGCGTCGCGTCCGCGGCCTCCTCGCCGCGCGTGGGATCGACGTCGCCCACCCCTGGTGCGTGCTGCACCCGGGCGCGACGGCGACTTCGCGGCGCTATCCGGCGGAGTCGTTCGGCGCCGCAGCCGACGAGCTTGTCGCCGGCGACGGCTGGCAAGTCGTCGTCACCGGGACGGCCGGGGAGGCGCCGATCGTCGAGGCGGTGCAGCGGGCGATGCGGGCGCCGTCGCTCTCGCTCTGCGGCGTCGTCGACCTGGCGGAGATGGCGGCGCTGCTCTCGCTCGCGCCGCTGCTGATCTCGAACAACAGCGGCCCGGTGCACATCGCCGCCGCCGTCGGCACGCCCGTCGTCGACCTCTACGCGCTCACCAACCCGCAGCACACGCCGTGGCGGGCGCCGGCGCGCGTGTTGTCGCGCGACGTGCCGTGCCGCTGGTGCTACCGCCGCATCTGCCCCGAAGGCCACCATCATTGCCTGCGCCTCGTCGAGCCGGCGGAGGTCGCCGCCGCCGCCCGCGAGCTCTACGCCGGGACGTGGGGCGCACGGCACGAAGTGGAAGTGCGCGCATGACGCTCGATGTGCTGATCCCGACATACGCGCGGCCGACTGCGCTCGCCGTCACGCTGACGTCACTCGCGATGCAGGACCTGCCCGACGTGCGCGTCGTGATCTCCGACCAGGACGACCGCCATGACGCCGCCTGCTCGCCCGAGGCGCAGGCGGTGCTGCGCGTGCTCCGGCTCCATGGCGACGCCGTCGAGCTCCACAAGCACCTGCCGCGGCGCGGCATGGCGGAGCAGCGCCAGTTCTTGCTCGACCAAGCGCGCGCGCCGTACGCGCTCTTGCTCGACGACGAGCTGATCCTGGAGCCGCACGTGCTGCGCCGCATGCTCGCCGCCATCGAGGACGCGCGGTGCGGGTTTGTCGGCTGTCCCGTCATCGGCCTCAGCTACGCCGACGACGTGCGCGAGGACGAGCAGGAGGTCGAGTTCTGGGACGGGCGCGTCGAGCCGGAAGCGGTGCGGCCGGGCTCGCCGGCGTGGCAGCGCCACCGCCTGCACAACGCCGCGAATCCGCTGCACCTCCAGCGCCGTCTGGGGTTGACGCCGGAGCGCCAGCGGCTGTATCGCGTGGCGTGGGTCGGCGGCTGCGTGCTGTACGACGTCGCCAAGCTGCGCGCCGCCGGCGGCTTCGGATTTTGGCCGCGACTGCCGACCTTGCACGCCGGCGAAGACGTGCTGGCGCAACTGCGCGTGATGGAGCGCTACGGCGGCTGCGGCCTCCTCCCGTCCGGTGTCTATCATCAGGAGTTGCCGACGACGATCGTCGACCGCAGCGTGGATGCCCCGTGGGCGCTCTGCTGAGTGACGCTCCGGCCGCGAACACGCACCTGCCGCTTGCTCTCGTGCGCCCGCGGCCAGCGCGTCCTCGTCCGCAATCGCCGGCGCGGCGGAGACGGCGAGCACGCCCGGCCGTCCCGGGCATCGGGTTCGCCGAGGTCGCGATCGCCACGTCCCGCGCATCCGCTCGTCGCACGGGCGAGCGTGCCACTACCGTCGGGCGTCGCCCACGTCGGGCGGCTACCACCATGCGGGTGACGCCGCCGCGCCTGCACGTCCGCGATCATGAGAGCATGAGTGACCGCGAGACGCCGGCGAACCTCCGCGAGTTGTCGTACAACCAGATGAAGCTCGGGTACATCGAAGCGCGGACCCAGCGCGCCGCCGGTAGCGGCACCGGGCGCCGGCCGGGTTGTCGTCCGGCGAGATGCTGTGCGGCGCTTGAAAACGACGCATGCCGTCGCACCACGCGCCATCCCGCCGCTCCCCTCTGCACACCACGACGTGGAGTGGGTCGGCGGAGAGGTCTCAGCCACCTGACGGCTGCATCACGAGCCTGATGCAGCCGTCCTTCTTGTCGCGGAACATCTCGTACGCCTCGTACGCCGCGGGATGGCACAGGCGCCGCAGTAGCCTGTACGGCGGCCTTGGCCGCGAGCCATGAGAGCCGAGGCGGACCTTGGCCGCCCTACTGCACGTACCCCTCGACGGTGTCCGGCGAGCGCGGCTGCGCGGCGTCGGCGTCCTCGCCGGCGTGGCGGCGGCCGCGTCGCTGGCGCAGCAGGTCCCAGCACTGGTCGAGGCTCACCTCGACGGAGTGCAGCCGCTGATGGCGCGGGTCCGCCTCTGGCGCGCCGCGCAGCTCGCCCCGCAGCCGCTTCTCCTCTTCCACCAGGCTGCCGATATGCCCGAGCACGTCCTTGTCCTCCATGCTGCGCCTCCGTTTCCCCTCGATCATCGCAGATCAGCCGGCGTGAGCGTCGCCGCGTTCGGACGCGGCCGCGCACCCCGCGTGGCTCCCCTGAATCCTACTCGCGCCTGCGCGCGCCCTCCATAGCGGTGATGGGCGTGCGGTGACGGGCGCCGGGCGTCGCAATCGCGCGACCATCGACCGCCCGTGAATACCGTGGCCGATGACGCAGCCATCCCGGCTACCTGTGTGGCGCTCGCCGGACCACCCGGTCCGCGCGACGGAGCGCCTGACGGACGGCGTCCGCTTCGTGCGCCACCGGGAGACGCGCCTTGCCGACGCCCACGACGTCTCCGGCATGAGGGCGGGCGGCCGGCGCCCGGCATCGAGCGCGATGGCGAAGCGTCGCGGCAGATGCTTGACAGGCGTGCGCGCACGGGACTACTGTGAGGGTAGCCGTCGTGGCGCGGTGCCACCGGTCATGGGCAATCCTTAGTGACAGGAGGTGCCTCATGAACAACCGAATCCGCTGGGGTATCTGGCAAGTTGACAGGTGAGCCCTGCCCTCAGGCAGGGCGCGCGGCTGGGCAGGACTCCAACATCAATGGCAGCACGGGTGTCGTCGAAGACGCAGGTCCCAGCCATCACGGGGGTAACCCGTTCCGGAGCCTGCCGGATCCACGGTGACAGATAAGACGAAAAAGGCTTTCCATCGGAAGGCCTTTTCCATTGGCGCCGCATGATGACCGAACAACGCTTGGACAACGAGTCCAACCTCTGGCTCGCCGACACCCTCTGGCGGCTCGGTTCGGTTCAGTTCGGTGACTTCACGCTCGGCCGCACGACAGTGCACTCGCCGGTGTACGTGAACCTGCGCCTGCTCGTCGCTCATCCGACAGCCCTCGCGCGCGCGGCGCAGATCGTGCTGCGCGAGTTGCAGACGCTGCAGTCGATGCGAAACCCGCAGTGCGCGCCGTTCGACCTTGTCTGCGGCGTGCCGTTCGGCGGGCTGATGATCGGTCAGGCGTTCTCGCTGGCGTCGCGCGTGCCGCTGATCTACCTGCACCCGCACAAGGACGACCTCGACTCGGACGTCGAGGGCTTGTACCACCCGAGCCGGACCGCGCTGATCATGGACGACCTGGTGACCGGCGGCGGCAGCGTCATCCTCACCGCCAACCGCCTCCGCGACGAAGGCCTCTTCGTTCGCGACGCCGTCGTGCTCTTCGACCGGGAGTCGGGAGGCCGGCAGCGGCTCGAGGAGATGGGCATCCGGCTGGTGTCACTGTTGACGCTGAAGGTGATGCTGAACTACCTGATGTCGAGCGGGAAAATTGGCGAGGAGTGGTACCGCAAGAGCATGGCCTTCCTGGAGCTGCCGCCGGAAGCGCTGATCTAGGCGGGCTGGTTGCCCGTTCCCGGTACGGGTTGCCAGTCACTGGCGACCAGCGTGGTTGTTGGAGGCGCTGATCGCCCACACGATCGGACGCGCTCAGTCAGGCGGCGCCCCCCATGAGGCTCAGATGAGGCGGCGGATCGGCTTACGGCCGGGGCGCGGGTCGTAGTTGGACTTGAACATCTCGAGCTTGTCGCGCTCGATGAGGTACTTGCCAGCGAAGAGCACCGCAGGCACCTTCTTCTGCTTGATCAGCCGGCGCAGGCTCTGGGGATGAATGCCGAGCAGGCGGGCGGCCTCGACGAGGTCGAGGTAGTTCTCGAACGGGCTGCTGATCATACGTCCGCCCCAAGCTGTAAGACGCTACATCTGATAAGCAATTGTAGCGGACGCGCCGGTACGATGGTAGGCGGTATCGTCGATTCCCCGTGCGTGCCGACGGAAGCTGGAGGCTGCGACCTTCGAGGCTGGGCTCGAGGACGCGGCGGCCCGTACGGTGTGGCTCCCGGATTTGTTGCAACTGTCCGCGTGGGAGAAGGACCGGGGATGAGGCTGCGGCCTACGTGCCCATGCCGTCGCCGTTGCGCAGGAACTCCTCGATGAACCAGGCGGTCTTCTCGTGCGTCTGGACGAGCGTCGAAAAGACGTCGTTGGTACCGTAGTCGTTCTCGTCTTCGGCGACCCGCGCGGCGTCGCGCATCTCGCCGATGATCTGGCGCTCGTTGCCCAGTGCTTCCTCGAGCATCTCCCGCGGCTGCGGCTTCCCCTCAGCGATGCGCACCGATGCCGTGTCGGCGATCTCGGCCGGCGTCGAGAGCGGATCGCCGCCGAGCATGCGTGCCCGCTCAGCGAGCGGGTCGACCTCGGCGAGCGCGGCCGCCGCCATCTCGTCGAAGAACAGGTGCAGGTCGCGGAAGTGCGGGCCGTAGGTGAACCAGTGGTAGCGCTTGCTGTTGAGGTACATAACGAGGGCGTTCGCCTGCGAGCGCCGCAGCGCCGGCATGATGCGCGTCTGTGTGGTGCTGACCATCTGTCGAACCTCCGGCTTCTACGGTAGCGCGACACGCATTGCAGGCGCATAAAACACGCCGCCGTGGCCCGTGCTGCGGCCGTCAGATCTCGCGCAGACGGCGGCTCGTGACGGCGATGACCAGGACGATCGTCGCCGCGAGGCCGGTGAAGCAGGCGACGGTGATCTGGGGACCGAAGACAGCGATCAGCGCGCCCATCAGGAAGGCGGCGAACGGCGTGATGCCACTGACCATCACGTAGAGCGAGAGCACGCGGCCCCGGTAGTCGTCGTCGACGATGAGCTGGATCATCACCTGGTTGAACATCAGGTACACGGAGTTGGCGACGCCGGCGACGACGAGCAGTCCGAACGACAGCAGGTAGACGTTGGAAAGCGCGAAGAGCGTGACCAGCGCCATGTAGACGAACGTCGTCCAGACGAGGATCTGCCCCCGCTTCCGCACGCCCGAGAAGTTCGCCGCGAGCACGGCGCCCAAGATCGACCCGTAGCCGACGGCCGAGGCGAGGAAGCCGTAGCCGGTCGAGCCGGAATGCAGCACCTCCGCGGCGAAGACGGGAATGAACGACACGTAGGGATAGACGAGGATGCTCGGCAGCGCCGCCATCAAAATCAGCAGCCGCACGTCTGGATGGCCGCGCGCGTAACGCATGCCGTCTCCCATGCTCTGCAGCACGGAGGCGGAGTGCTCGCCGCCGGGCTCACCGCTGGCGTGGATGCGCGACGTCGCGTAGGAGGAGAAGAGGTAGGCGGCGGCCTGCAGCACGAACGCCGCGCCGACGCCGGCAACGCCGATCAGCGCGCCGCCCAGCGCCGGGCCGACGATGCGCATCGTGTTCGCCCCGAGCGAGTTGACGGCGATGCCGTTCGGGAGGTCGTCCGAGCCGACGACGTCGTAGATCATCACCTGCCGCGCCGGCTGGTTCACGCTCTCGGCGAGCCCGTCGACCGTCGCCGTCACGTACAGCATCCAGACGCTGATCGTATGCGTAAGCACCAGGACGGCGAGCACCGTACCGCTGATCGAACTGACTCCGGTCATCACGACGAGAACGGACTTGCGGCTGAAGCGGTCGGTGATGGCGCCGGCGAAGGGGGCGACGACGACGTACATGGCGCCGCGCATGAGGGCGATCGCGCCGAGCTGGAACGACGATCCGGTGAGCGCGAAGATCAGCCAGCCCTGCGCGACGAACTGCACCCACTGCCCGAGCATCGTCCCGACGTTGCCGAGCCAGAGCACCCGGAAGTCCGGGTACTTTCCCAGCGAATAGAGCGTGCGGTCGCGGAATCCGCGCACCCCGCGCTGGGCGAGCGCCTCCGCGGCTGCCGCGGTCGATGTCGGTGGGGTCGAAGACACGCGCGCCTCGCGGATGAGCCAATGGGGATGCGACGATGGTAACCGAAGCCCGCGCATCGTCGTAGGCGCCGCCATCGGCGGATCGCGCGCGATGGCGATGAGGGCAAGCGCGGACGGCGCAGGCGGGATGATGGCGGTCGGCGGCCGTGCAGAGGCGGGGAAGCGCCGGCGGCATGATGGCGGTCGGAGGCCGAAGGGCGTGAGGAGACGCGGCGACGCGTAGATGACGCAGTTGCACGCAGGTGAGGGGGCGCTCCTGGTGTGCGGATGCGCCCGTCTTCCTGAGCGAAGCCAAGGATCGCTCCGGCCGATGACGCTGCGGCGTACGGGAAGGTGGGCGGCCGTTGACAAGCGCGCTTCCGCTGCCGGCGTCCGGCTCGCTACGATCCCGAACCAGCACCGTCGAATCCGCGTCCGTGCCCGGCGCTTGCATGCGGGGGCGCGGCGCGCCGGAGCGCCATGATCGATTTCAGCAGCCTCACCCCCGACGAGGTCGCGCGCGCCTGCGAGGCGGCGATACGAGCGTGCGACGCGGGCATCGCGGCGATCGTCGCCGTGCCGGCGGAGGCGCGCACGTTCGGCAGCACGCTCGTCGCGCTCGAGGCGGCGGCTGACCACGTCGGGCAGGCGGCGGGACAGTACGCCTTCATGGCCTACGTCGCGGCCGATGACGCGCTCCGCGAGACGGCGCGCGAGTGGGAGCAGCGGCTCGACAAGTACGGCGTCGAGTTGGCCTTCCGGGAAGACCTCTACAACGCTGTCAAGGAGTTCGCCGCAACGCCGGAAGCCGGCGCCCTCGAGGGCGAGGAGCGCCGGCTGCTCGATCGCACACTGCGCGACTATCGCCGGAACGGCTTCGGGCTGCCGCGGCAGCAGCGCGAGCAGGTGCAGGCGCTGATGAACCGCCTGGTCGAGCTCGGGACCGACTTCCGCAAGGCGATCGACGACTGGGACGACGGCATCGTCGTCGCGCGCGAGGAGCTCGCCGGTATGCCCGACCGCTGGATCGCCGCCCTGACGACCGTCGACGAAGACGGGACGACGAAGTACCGGGTGTCGCTGGACTACCCGGAGATCATGCCGTTCATGGACAACGGCGAGTCCGAGGAGCTGCGGCGAGAGCTCTTCCTGAAGAACCAGAATAAGGGCGGCGAAGGCAACGTCGCCGTGCTCGAAGAGGCGATCCGCGTGCGGGCCGAGATCGCCGCGCTCCTGGGGTACGAGTCTTGGGCGGCCTACGTCATAGAGAAGCGCATGGCGAAGCGGCCCGAGCACGTCGAGCGGTTCCTCGTCGACCTGCAGGCGAAGCTCGATGCGAAGGCCGCGCTCGACCAGCCGGCGCTCGCCGCTGCCAAGCTCGCGCATGCCGGCAGCGCCGAGGTGCACGTATGGGACTGGTGGTTCTACACCAACTTCCTGCTCAAGACCGAGTATGCGGTCGATGACTTCGAGGTGGCGCACTACTTCCCGCTTGACCGCTGCATCGAAGGGCTCTTCCTCGTCACGCAGGAGCTGCTCGGCATCCGTTACGAGCGCGCGCAGGATGCGCCCGTCTGGCACGAAGACGTACAGGCGTTCGACATCTTCGAGGCAGGCGGCGCGGCGCCGTTCGCGCGCTTCTACATGGACCTCTACCCGCGTCCGAACAAGTTCGGACACGCCGCGGCGTTTCCGCTGCGCACCGGACGCCTCCTGCCGGATGGCTCGTACCAGCAGCCGGCCAGCGCCATCGTCGCCAACTTCACGAAGCCGACGCCGGACGCGCCGTCGCTGCTGCGACACAGCGAGGTCGTGACCCTCTTCCACGAGTTCGGACACATCCTGCACCAGACGCTGACGCGCGCGCGCTTCGCGGAGTTCGCCGGCTCGTCGACGGAGCGCGACTTCGTCGAGGCGCCGTCGCAGATGCTCGAGCACTGGGTCTGGGATCGCGACGTGCTGCGGCGGTTCGCGCGCCATCACGAGACGGACGAGCCGCTCCCCGACGCCCTCCTCGATGCGATGATCCGGGCGAAGAACGTCAGCTCGGGCATCGCCAGCCTGCGGCAGATGTTCTTCGCGCGTCTCGACCTGCGCCTGCACTCGGCGGCGTTCGACGGCGACTCGACGCGCGCCGTGCGGGAGCTCTACCCGGTGACGGGCTTTCCGTATCCGCCGGGGACGCACTTCCAGAGCGGCTTCGGGCACCTCTTCGGCTACGACGCGGGCTACTACGGCTATCTCTGGTCGCGCGTCTTCGGCGACGACATGTTCACACGCTTCGAGGCGGCGGGCGTGCTCGACCGGGCGACCGGCGTGGCCTACCGGCGGACGATCCTCGAGCGCGGCGGCAGCGTCGACGGCGACGTGCTGGTGCGCGACTTCCTCGGCCGCGAGCCGAACAGCGATGCCTTCCTGCGCGAGCTGGGGCTCGAGGTGTGAAGGTGGCGGCCGCCGCAGGACATGCGGGCGTGCGCCGGCGGGAGGCTGAAGACTGCGACCACGCCGCCGTCGCGAACGCCGGCGGCGAGCAACGGCTCACACCCAGCCGCCACGGGCGCGTCGATCACGACGCACCGATACTCCGAACCCATCGACTCCCCACAGGCTGCGGCGTTGTTGGAGACAGCGAAGAAGATGGCCATGCCGACGAAGTGAGTTGGACTGTCGCAGACGCGGCAACCGGTCTCACGGCGCGGCGCGGACCGAGGCGCAGGCGGAGATGCGGTAGACATCGTACTGGGGGCGATGCTGTTCGAGCGCCGTGCAGACGCCGGCCCCTTGCGCGGCCGTCGGATCCTGCGACATCGATGCCAGCAGCTCGTGCTCGTTCGTCCGGTAGCGCGCGTCGTAGGCGTTGTAGATGACGACGTAGTCAACGTGCCGCGCGACGAGGAACGCCGTGTACGACGACGCATCGTCCCAGCTGCGGCGGTCGATGCTCTCGGGGAAGAACTCCGCATCGAGCTTGCCGCCGCCGCGCAGGATCTCGTACATGCCGACCTTGCCGTCGCCCACGCGCAGCAGCCGGTACGTTGCGCCGGCCTGGAAGGCCGGCGAGTCGACGAAGGCCGCGAGCGACGTATCGGGCGTGCGGACGAGTCCGGCCCAGGCGAACTCGTTGTGGCGCGCGGGGACGAGTGCGGCGTTCAGCGCGATGAGCAGCGCGAAGATCGCCAGCGGCGCCCGCGCGAGCGGCGTGCGCTGCAGCGCCAACAGGATGAACGGCGCCGCGATGACGACGCCGCGCAGGCTCACCGTGGCGAGGAAGTTGCCGACGAGTTGCGCGTCGGTGCTCTCGGCGACCACCGGCGACATCAGTACGATCGCTGCGGCGGGGGCGGCGACCAGCAGCGAGAGCGCGTAGGCCCGGAGCAGGCGCCACCGGTCCTGCTCCCGGCAGAGACGCGCGGCGACGAGCAGACCGGCGATCGGCAGGATCACGGCGGGATGCGTCGCCTGCGCCAGGCCGAGGACGATGCCGGCTGCGAGCCAGCGTTCGCGGCGCCAGAGGGCGATAGCGGCGAACACCATCGCCGCCGCCCAGAGGAAGGGCAGCTGCGCGAGCAGGACGCTCTCGACGAGCGCCGGCTCGGCGAGGAGGGCGGCCGTCCGCCAGCCGCCGCGGAGCTCGGGGAAGGCCCACCATTGCGCCGAGACCAGCAGTACGAAGCCGAGCACGAGCCAGAGCGTCACCGTCCAGTCGCCGAAGAGCGGGCGGACGACAGCTGCGCTCATCCACGGCAGGAAGCCGTACGGCACGGCGAACGCGTCGCCGTGCTCCAGCGAGGGCATGTGGAAGGGCAGCGTGTGCCCATGCCAGAGCCGGTCGCTGAGATACCAGACGTGCGCGTAGTTGCTGAGCGAGTCGTTGGTGACGAACAGCCTCTGCCGCAGGATCAGCGCCAGGCCGATGCCCCAGGCGACGGCGGCAACCACCAGAGCCACGTTTCCCGGTTGTGACAGCCAGCGTGCGACTGCGGATGCCCGGCCGGCGGTCGGGGCGATGGCCTCGCGGTGAGGTGCGTTACTCTGGTTGAGCATGCCACAGCAACCCAACGTCCTCGAATCTGCATCCGGCGCGGAGGACGCGTCCGCCACTCGGCGGAGACAGGATAGCGCAGGCATCTTCCGCCGTGTCGTCGCCAGTGGTACTGGCGCCGCGATCGTGCTGCCGGCGCTGGCGATCGCCGGCTCGCCGGTGAAGGCGGCGCCGCTCGCCGTTGGGATCGCCACGGCGATCGCGCTGGCGGCGTTCAGCGCCGGGACGTGGGCTGGTCGTGGACGGCTGCTGGCGCTCGTCGGCGTGCTCGGCGCAGGCGCGGCGGCGTGGCTGCTGGCGCAGGCATCGTATCCGGCAGCAGCCTGGCTGATCGCACCCGCGCTAGGCTTCGGCGCCGGCCTCGCTGGGGGCTCGCCTGCTTCCGGCGAAGACGTGGGCGTCTCTGGGACGCGCAGCGCGTCACCGGCCCATGTCTACGCCGGTGAGTACGAGCGCGGCCGCCGCCGGGTTCGTCGAGAGGCGAAGGCAGGGGGGCGCGACCGATGGCCGGTGCTCGCCGGCATGGTCGGCGCGCTCGCTGTCGCGGCGGGGCTGGTCGCCCTCCGCGCCGCGTTCGGCCGCGACGCGGCGCTCGCGGTCGGAGCGGCGTATGTGGCGCTGGCGGCGCTGCTGCGCCTGCCGTCGCCGGCGCCTGGTCGCTGGCCGGCGGCCGGCGTCGCCGCACTGGCCGTGGGCGGACTGCTGCTGCCGACGGCGACGGCGGCGTACGTCGGTGCGACGACGCCGCGCGCGACCTGGTTCGGCGCGCTGACAAGCCACGGGCCACGCTCGAGCAACCAGGTGGCGCTCACCTTCGACGATGGGCCTGACCCGCCGTTCTCGCTCCAAATCGCACAGATCCTCGACCAATACAGCGCCAAGGGCACGTTTTTCACCGTCGGCAAAGCGCTGGCGCAACGGCCCGACGTCTCGCGCGCGCTCCTCGCCGACGGCCAGTTGCTCGGGAATCACTCGTACACGCACGACGCCGTGCGCTGGCTTGACCCGCGCTATCGCGAGTTGAAGCAGACACAGGACGCCTTCCGGCGAAACCTCGGCGTCTGTCCGGCGTTCTACCGGCCACCGCACGGCAGCCACACGCCGTTCATGGCGCGCGTCGTCGCGGACAACGGCATGACGATGGTGACGTGGGACGATTCCGCCGGCGACTGGGCGACCAACGATGCGCAGCTCGTCGCCCGGCGCATCCTGGCCGGTGTGAAGCCGGGGTCGATCATCCTCCTGCACGATGGCATCGACGGCAAGATCGGCGCCGACCGCACCGTCGTGCTGCAGGCGCTGCCGATCATCCTCGACGGCCTGAAGGCGCGCGGGCTGCAGCCCGTCACGCTGGACAAGCTGCTCGGGAAGCCGGGGTATCTCCCGTGCTGAGGGCGGGCGGCCGCGGGCTCGATCGCGGCGCCCGCGCGCGATCGCGGCGGCGTTGGGGGTTGCACGGTCGGGGTCGGCCTGAAGATCGCGACACGGGCCGAGTGCAGTGGAAGCGTTAAGATGATCGGGTGGTACTGAATGCCGCCGCCGGCCAGCATATCGCCAAGGCGGTGGTCGTCGACGACGACGAGCGCCTCCTCGGCGTACTGAAGCGCGGCCTGCGCGTGCACGGATTCGACGTCGAGACGTTCAGCGACGCGCCGGCTGCGCTGGCGTACATGGAGGCGGCGCGCGTCGACGTCGCCGTGCTCGACGTGACGATGCCCGACCTCGACGGCGTCACGCTCTGCCGCCACCTGCGCCAGACCAACGACATGCCCATCCTCATGCTCTCGGCGCGGGATACAGTGCCGGACCGCATCCTGGGGCTGGAATCCGGCGCCGATGACTATCTGACCAAGCCGTTCGAGCTGGCTGAGCTTGCCGCCCGCATGCGGGCACTGCTGCGGCGCGCCGAGCGCGGATCGTCGCCGGACGAGGCGCTGCGATACGCGGACATCGAGCTCGACGCGCGTCGCCACGTCGTCACGCGGGCCGGCCGGCTGGTCGACCTGACTCCGACGGAGTACCGGCTGCTGGAGGTGCTCCTCCGGAACCCGGAGACGGTGATGAAGCGGGACGCCATGATCCTGCAGGTATGGGGATACGACACGGGCGACTCGAACTACCTCGACGTCCATGTCGCGCATCTGCGGGAGAAGCTCGAGGCGGACGGCGGCGTGCGGCTGCTGCAGACGGTGCGGTCCTTCGGCTACGTGCTCAGGCAGGCGTAAGTGTCGCTTCGCTTCCGTCTCACGCTCCTCTACAGCCTGCTCTTCGCGGCGCTGATCACGGTCTTCGGCTTCGTCGTCTACGTGCGCACGTCGGCGCGCCTCTACGCCTCCATCGATGATTCCCTCACCCTGCGAGCACGGCAGATCACGTCGACGCAGCAGGCATCGACGAACGCGAACGCGGAGATCCAGCTCGAGCAGTCCGTGCTCGACGAGATCGCTCAGCCGGGCGTCTACGTCGAGGTGTTGGACGAGAACGGCACCGTGCTCCAGAAGTCAAGTAACCTCGTGGCGGCGCTGCCGGTCGCCACGAAGAATCGCGGAGTCAACGGCCCCGCCCTCCAAACGCACGACACGTCGAACGACGAGCGAGTGCGCATCCTCTATCAGCCGCTCGCGTCAGGCGACCGCCTGCTCGTCGCGCGGTCGCTGCACCAGACGGACGCCGCGCTCAGTCTGATCCGCATCCTGCTCATCGGTGGCGGCATCGTCACGCTGATCGCCGCGAACGGGCTCGCGTATCTCTTCGCCGGCCCGGCGCTGCAGCCGATCCGCGCGGCGACCGATACGGCCGGCGAGATCGAGGCGACGGGCGACTTCTCGCGCCGGATCGGTGGCGAGGGGCAGCGCGGCGAGGTCGGCGAGCTGGTGCGGACGCTGAACGAGCTGATCGCCAAGGTGGAATCGACGCTGGAGGCGCATCGCTCGTTCCTGGCGGACTCGTCGCACGAGCTGCGGCGGCCGCTTGCGGTGATGCGCGGGAACCTGGAGGCGCTGCGGAGCGGCGGCCTGCCGGCAGCGGAGCGCGAGCAGGTGGTCAGCGAGACGGAGCACGAGGCGCGCCGCATGAGCCGCATCCTGGCCGACCTGCTCCTCCTGTCGCAGGTCGATGCGCGGCTGATCCTGCAGCGGCAGCCGTTCGACCTCGCCGAGGTGCTGCGCGACGTGACGGAGCACGAACGGCAGCGCTTCCGCGAGCGGCGCATCGATCTCAGCGTGCCCGAGGATCCGCTCCGCGTCGAGGCGGACGAGCAGCGCGTGAGCCAGATCTTCGAGAACCTCATCGACAACGCCGCGCGCTACTCCGAACCCGGCAAGCCGATCGCCCTGACCTTGCGCCGCAACGGCCGGCAGGCCGTCGCCGAGGTGCGCGACGAGGGCCCCGGCATGAGCGTGGACGAGCAGCGCCGCGCCTTCGAGCGCTTCTTCCGCGGCCGCGATGGCCGCCGGCGTCACAGCGACGGCAGCGGCCTGGGGTTGGCGATCGTCCGTCACATCGCGGAGGCGCACGGCGGCTCGGTGGCCCTCTCGTCGTCGCCGAACGGCACCGTCGTGCGCGTGGAGCTGCCGCTGGCGCGGGCGTGAGCGCCGATGACGCGTGATGGAGGTCGGCGGGCGGGCGCCGGCGATGGGGGAACCGCAGATGGGCGCAGATCAGCGGGTGCGTGCGCCCGGTCGTCCCGGAGCGCAGCGAAGCATCGCTCCGCAAGCGCTGCCCGCTGTCGCGCACCGGACAGCGTCGGTTGCGTCTCCGCCGCCTCACCGCCGGCGGCGTGCAGTCGGACGCCGGTCAGCCACCACGGGTCGCCGGTCGAGGGATTGGCAATCGCTGCGGCAAACCACAGCCGCGCTTAAGGCTCTCTTCACCAAACCTTCACAGAGCGGCACGTACCATCCACGCCGAGAGAGGAAGGTGCATGCGAGTCCCACCCGCGAAGATCCATATCCCTGAAGAAGACCGAAAGCAGATCCTGGCGGCGATCGACGGCTGTCTGACATCCGGCCAGCTGACGCTCGGCAAGCACGGCGCCGCATTCGAAGAGGCGCTTGCGCGGACGGCGGGCACGAGGCACGCCGTGGCGACGAGCAGCGGCACCAGCGCGCTCGAGATCATCTTCCGCGCCATCGGCGTCGCCGGCGGCGAGGTGATCGTGCCGACGAACACGTTCTTCGCGACGCCGGCGGCCGTCGAGCACGCCGGCGGCACGGTGCGCTTCGCCGAGTGCGACCCGTCGACGTTCTCCATCGACCTCGATTCCGTGCGGGCGCTGCTCAGTCCGAAGACGCGCGCCGTCGTCGTCGTGCACATCGGCGGCATCATCACGCCGCGGATGCCGGATCTGCGGGCGCTGTGCGACGCGGCGGGAGTCGCGCTCATCGAAGACGCGGCGCACGCGCACGGGAGCACGCTCGGCGGCAAGCCGGCCGGCAGCTTCGGGCGGGCGGCGGCGTTCTCGTTCTATCCGACGAAGGTGATCACGGCGGGCGAGGGCGGCATGATCGCCACCGACGACGACGCGATCGACGAGCAGGCGCGCGTCTACCGCGACCAGGGGAAGGCCGGCTTCACGTCGAACTTCCACACGCTGCTGGGCAACAACTGGCGGCTGAGCGAGCCCCACGCGATCATCGGCGCCTCGCAGCTGGCGCGGCTGCCGGAGTTCATCGCGGCGCGGCAGCGGGTAGCGGCGATCTACGACCGGCTGCTGGCGGGCACCGACGTGGAGCCGCTGCGGATCCCGGCGGGCTCCACCTGCAACTACTACAAGTACATCGCCCTGCCGCCGGCCGGCGTCGACCGGGCGGCGCTGAAGAAGACGCTGCGCGAGACGTACGACGTCGGACTGAGCGGCGAGGTGTACGAGGCGCCGTGTCACCTGCAGCCCGTGTTCGGGCCGCAGGCCGCGGGCACGCTGCCCGTCGCGGAGGAGCTCTGCGCGCGGCACATCTGCCTGCCGGTGTCGGCGGTGATGTCCGACGACGATGCGGAGTACGTGGTCGATTCGCTGGTGAAGGCGCTGGCCTCGCAGCGCGTAGGAGCGGAGGTGTCATGAAGGTGGGCGTGACCGGCGGCTGCGGCTTCATCGGGTCGCACGTCGTCGACAAGCTGAAGGATGCGCGCGTCGAGGTGCGGGTGCTGGACAGCGCGCCGCGTCCACATCGCGATGACGTCGAATGCGTGGCGGTCGACATCCTCGACCAGGAGGCGCTCGACCGGGCGACGCGCGGACTCGACGTGATCTTCCACCTGGCGGCCTATGCCGATGTGAACAACGTCGTCGCGGATCCGACGGGCGCGGTGGCGCTGAACGTGCTCGGCACATCGCGCGTGCTGGAGTCGGCGCGCCGCAACGAACTGCGGCGGGTCGTCCTGGCGAGCACGGTGTGGGTGTACGGCGCCGCGCGCGAACCGCGGGTCGACGAGCGCTCGTGCTTCGATCCGGCGGCGACGGGGCACGTCTACACGACGACCAAGATCGCGTCGGAGATGCTCTGCCACGACTACAAGACGCTGTTCGGCGTGCCGTTCACGATCCTCCGCTACGGCATCCCGTATGGCCCGCGCATGCGGCCGTCGCTGGTCATCCCGATCTTCATCCGCAAGGCGCTCGGCGGCGAGCCGATGACGGTCGCCGGCGACGGCAGCCAGAACCGCAAGTTCGTGTACGTCGAGGACCTGGCGGACGCGCACGTGCTGGCGCTGGCGCCCGAGGCGGAGGGCCAGACGTACAACATCGACGGCGCGGAGGAAGTGTCGATCCTGCGCATCGCCGAGACGGTGCACCGGCTCGTCGGCGGCAAGGGGATTGAGTTCGTCCCGGCGCGCGCCGGCGACTACGGCGGCAAGCAGGTGTCATCGGCGAAGGCGGCGCGCGAGATCGGCTGGACGCCGAAGGTGGACTTCGAGACCGGCATGGAGCGCACCGTGCAGTGGTACCTGGAGCAGGAGCGAACGGCCCTGCGTACGGCATGATCGCATCGAGTGAACGACGTCCCGCAGCGGCTCGCACCGAGGAGCCGCGGGCACGCACGCGGCGGCCGCAGCTGATCGCCGTCATGCCGGCCTACAACGAGGCGTCGACGATCGCCGGCGTGCTGGAACGGCTGTACCCGCTCGTCGACCGGCTGCTGATCGTCGACGATGGCTCGACGGACGATACGCGCGAGGCCGTGTTCGACTGGCTTCGCGACAAGCCGCACGCGCATCTGATCTCGTTCAACCGCAACCGCGGCATGTCCGCGGCCTACTATGCGGCGTTCTCGCACCTGCGCATGCTGGTCGAGACCGAGCAGGTCGCGCCCGACGACATTGTGCTCACCGTCGATGCGGACGGCCAGCACGACCCCGATTCGCTCGACCTGCTGCTGCGGCCGGTCGAGGCGGGCGCGGACGCCGTGATCGCGCAGCGCGACTTCCGGCTCTACCCGCGGTACAAGCGTATCGGAAACTGGATCATGTCGGCGTGGGCGTCGGTCTGGTCGGGTCGGCGGTTCCGCGATGTCGAATCGGGCTACCGCGCCTTCCGCGTCGGGCCGCTGCTTGATGCGCTCACCTACTACAAGGGCTACAGGTACAGCGAGACGGTCGAAGTGGCGGTGATCCTGCCGCTGCTCGGCTACCACATCCACGATACGACCGTCGTCGATATCCCCGTCTTCCGCTCGCGCACACGCATGAAGGACGTCGTCATCGACCTCATCGCGATGCCCTGCGCCTGGTGGCGGGTGATGGCGACGCGGCGGCTGCCGCGCGGCATGCCGCGCAGCCTCGCGTACTACGGCCTGCCGCTGTTCTTCGCGGCGATGGTCGTGCCGCTGCTGGTGATGCTCAGCTCTTCGATCTACCTGGCGAACGACACGATCAACAACTACGCTCACGTCTGGTACATCAGCCAGTCGATCTTCCATACGGGCACGATTCCTCTGCGATTCGCCGGCCTCGATAACGGACGCGCCTTCACCTACCCGTATGGCCTCGTGCCGTGGACGGCGAACGCGCTGGTCTACCCGCTCCTCGGGGATTGGTCGGTGACGCTCTTCCTCGTGCTCGCCGGCGTCGCGGTCGCCGGCACCGCGATGGTCGTCCGGCCGCAGGTCCGCGACCCGTGGCTGATGGCGCTCTTGGTCGCGAACCCATTCTTCATCGACGCCATCGCCGGCGGGCAGTACGCGTTCCTCTGGGCGACGGTCGCGTTCTTCGGGCTGGTGTGGGCCGTCGAGCGGGAGCGCTGGCTGCTCGCCGCCGTCGCGATGTGGCTGACGGCGTCGACGCACCCGATCGAGGGGGGGCTTGCGGTCGCGTCGTACGTCGTCTTCTGCCTGATGTTCCGGCCGCGCTCTCGCCTGCCGCTCCTGGCGGCGAGCGGCGCGGCGCTGGTCGCCCTGACGCCGTTCGCGTACTTCGCGCTGCGGACGCCGGCGCTCGGCGAGAGGTCGTCGCAGACGGTTGTGCTCTCGGTCTTGCAGGATCTGCCGCGGCGCGGCCTCGTGCTGGGGGCGCCGTTCCTGCTGACGGCGCTGGCGCCGATGCTGCAGCGGCACTATCGGGCCATCGGCACGGGCTTCCTGGCGGTTGCTGTCGCGATCGTCGCGCTCAGCTCGGGCTTCGTGGGCAGCACGGCGCTGGCGCAGATGCCGGTGGTCGAGCGGTTCGCCGGGCAGGGGAGTTACTACGGACTCGTGCATCGCAGCACAAACCAGTATCGCGGGTACCTGCGGTCGTCGGACTTCGCGCCGGGTCAGGTCTACCGGGTGCTGAGCCCGAACGAGCGTGAGCAGGGCGGGTACATCCTGCTGCAACATCAGGCGGTGCTGGCGAATGAGTTCTTCAGCGAAAGCCAGCGACGCGGCAACTGGAGCGAGGCCGGCTATCAGTGCTACCTGGCGGCGAAGCGCGTCGACCGCGTGATCGTCGAGCGGGCGTACAACAGGGAGTTCCCGACGAACGAGCAGGCGCTGCTCGACGCGCTCGTCGCCCGCGGTCTGGCGCGCGTGACGTACCGGACGCGGCGCGGGCTGACGGTGTACGACGTGACGACGTTCCGCCGTCGCATACCGGCGCCGAGCTCCTTGAAGGAGTGCACGACGACATGAGGACGGCCTTCCGCTTCTTCGAGGCGTGGCCGGAAATCGTCCGGCGCAGCCTGCCGCTGCTCGCCATCGGCTTCCTCTCCGATGCGGCGTTCATCTTCGTCTTCCTCATCGCCCTGCAGTCGTACCTGCCGGAGACCCTGCACGCGAGCCCGGCGCTCGCCGGCTACGCGCTGGCGGCGTTCGGCGTGGCGAAGCTCGTCTCGCAGGTGGCGAGCGGCGTCGTCTCCGACCGGCTGGGCACCCGCCGGGCGATGATCGGCGGCACCGCGCTCCTGCTCATCGCCGACAGCACGATGCTCCCGCTGGCGCACCTCGCACCGTACGCCATCATCGGCAGCGCGGCAGTCGAGGGGCTGGGGTCGTCCGTGCTCTGGCCGGCGATCTACTCCGCCGGCAACTCGCGCTTCGATGCCGGCGCGCGCTCGCGCTTCACGGCGCTGCTCACCGTGGCGACGATGGCCGCGCTGCTGGCGGGCCTCGGCGGCGGCACCGTGCTTAACCTTTACGCCGGCTTCAACACGGCGATGGCGCTGCCGATTGGCTCCGTCGCCGCCGCCTTCGCCATCGCCCTCCTGACGCCCGTCAGCGCCGGCGAGGCGCTCGAGCGGGAGACCGGCGCGCGGCCTTCGCTGCGGGAGCTGCCAACGATCCTGCGCTCGCCGCAGCGCCTCGCCTTCTCGGCGATCGTCCTCGCGGAATCGGTCGCGCTCGGTGCCGTGGCGGCGAGCTTCCGCGCCTACGGGCGCGAGATCGCCGGCGTCTCGCTGGCGCGCGAGGGCCTCCTGCTGGCGCCGGCGGCCGTGCTCGGCGGCGCGAGCGTGATCGTCGGTGGCGCACTGGCGGACCGCGTCGGCGCCCGGCGCGTGATGGTGCCGGGGTTCGCGGCTGCGGGCATCGCCGTCATGCTGCTCTCGCACTTCGCCGCGCCGTGGTTCGTCGTCGTCGCGGCAGCCGTCGGTGGCGTCGGCTTCGGCCTCGCCGTGCCGACGATCGCCTCGACGATGCTGGCGCTCTCGGGTGGCGCCGGCGGACGCGGCGGCGTCATCGGCTGGTTCATGTCGATGGACGGTCTCGGACATGCGATCGGACCGGGACTGGCCGCGGTGTTGCTCGGCGTCTCCGGCGCCGGGCCGGCGATGCTGCTGGTGGGCGCAGCGTTCCTGACGGTAAGCGCGGTCGCGGCAACGCGCGCCCTTACCGCCGACGAGCGAACGAGGACAGGGGATGATGCGCGGCGGATGGCGGCGGCGCCGGCGCCCGTGCTGCATGCGGAGAGGGGACGGCGATGAAGCGGAAGATCCTTGTGACCGGCGGCGCCGGATTCATCGGTTCGCACGTCGTGGATGCGCTGGTCGCCCGCGGCGACGAGGCACACGTCCTCGACGACTTGAGCAAGGGCCAGCTGGCGAACCTGGCTCTGCCCGTGCCGCTCTACGTCCTCGACATGGCCGGGGCGCCGCTCGCCAGGCTGTTCGAAGCCGGATTCGACGCCGTCGTGCACTGCGCCGCCCAGACGAACGTCATGCGTTCGCTCGCCGATCCCGCGCTCGACCGCCGGATCAACATCGACGGCCTGCGCAACGTGCTCGGGGCGGCGGCCCTCGCCGGCGTCCGACGCTTCGTGTTCATCTCGTCGGGAGGCGCGATCTACGGCGAGACGCGCGGCGCCGCCGATGAGCGGACGCCGCCTCGGCCCGAGAACCCCTACGGCCGCCACAAGCTCGAGGGAGAGCGCATCGTCGCGGAGGCGCCGATCGCCGGCGCGTCGCTGCGGCTCTCGAACGTCTACGGCCCGCGCCAGCGCTCCGACGCCGAGGGCGGCGTCGCGAGCATCTTCGCCGAGCGGATGGCCGCCGGCCTGCCGCTGCGGATCTTCGGCGACGGCGAGCAGCAGCGTGACTTCGTACACGTCGCCGACGTCGTCTCGGCGATCCTGCTCGCCCTCGACGACGGCGGTATGCGGGGCGTGTGGAACGTCGGCACGGGCGCGGCGACGAGCGTCAACGAGCTCGCGGCGCTGATGATCGAGGGCTTCGGCGAGCATGCGATCATCGAGCGGCTGCCGGCGCGCGGCGAGATCCGCCGCTCGTGCATCGACGTGACGAAGCTGCGCGCGACAGGACGCTGGGCGCCGGAGCATCGGCTCGCCGACGGCGTGCGCGAGCTGGCGCGGATCGCCGTGCGGGCGTACGCGACGTAGCGACCGGCGGGTTCGTCGCCGACCTGCAGGCCCTCGTGGGGGGCTTGCTCGCCCGTCTTCGTTTCGGCAGGATTGTGACTCCGCGCCACAGCAATCGGCGGCCTTGCGCCCCGGCGACGATGGCGCCGGCGGATCGCACGGAGGCGGCAGCATGGTGAAGTTGATCTACTGCATCTCGAAGAAGCCGGAGATGAGCCTCGACGCCTTCCAGGCGTACTGGCGCGACACCCACGCGCCGATCGCCGGGGCGATCCCCGGGCTCCGCCGGTACGTGCAGTGCCACGTCGTGCCGGAGGCCTACGCCGGCGACGCCAGGCCCGCGTACGACGGCGCGGCCGAGCTCTGGTTCGATGACATCGACGCGCTGCGCCAGGCGATGCGTTCAGCGGAGACAGCGGCGGCCCTCGCCGACGAAGCCAACTTCATCGACCACACGCGCGTAGCCTCGTTCATCACCGTCGAGAACGTCGTCGTGTGAGGCGGCCCCGTGGCGTCGGGAACGAACTGCGCACGCCGTCGCTCGCCCGGCGCCGCGCCGACGACTGCGCACGCTACGGCGAAGGCGCGATTCGGCGCAGCGCCTCCTGCACGGCGAGTGTGCGCTCGAGGACGGCGTCGGGGTCGTCGGCGATGACGAGGTTGACGTGCGCGCAGCCGGCTTCGACGTACGGCGCGATGAACTCCGCGATCTCGTCCGGCCCGCCGTACGGCGTGTACTTCTCGAACTGCTCGAAGGGCAGCCTGTAGAAGGCTTCCATGCTGTCGGCCACCTTCGCGCGCGCGGTCTGCCGGTCGGCGTCGACGCCCATCCAGAACTGCATGCCGCGCGTGAACGTCGTGCCGGCGCGGCCGGCCTCCCGCGCGAAGGAGGCGATCTTCTCGCCGGCCTCGGCGAAGCGCCGGGTGGAGACCCAGATGCCCGTCCAGCCGTCGGCGTAGCGTGCCGTGCGCCGCAGCGCCGCATCCGAGCGGCCGCCGACCTGCAGGACGACACCCCCGCGCCGATGCGGCTTCGGCCGCATGCGCACGCGGTCGAGCTGGTAGTAGCGGCCGTCGAACGTCGTCTCGTCCTGCGTCCAGAGGCTGCGCAGCACCTGCAGCGACTCATCTGTGCGGCGCGCGCGCGTCTTCGGGTCGATGCCGCACGCCCACCACTCGTCCGGATCTTCGCCGCCGATGCCGACGCCCAGCACGAGCCGGCCATCGCTCAGCTGGTCGACCATGGCGGCCTGCAGCGCGACGGGCGTCGGATGCCGCAGCGCGAGCAGATACACGCACGTCTGCAGCGCGAGCGTCGAGGTGGCGGCGGCGATCGGCGCCAGCCTGATCAGCGCGTCGCTGCCGGAGCCGTAGAACGTCACATGGTCGCCGACGAAGACGCCGTCGACACCGGCCGCCTCGACCGCGCGCGCCCACTCGATGATCCCGTCGTCGGAGCCGCGCGCCGGCGCGAAGATCTTCGGCATCTGCATCGGCTACTCCCTCGTCGCGCGCGCCGGGAGCGCGGCGGGCGCAGGCGCATCGTGGCCGCCGCCCCGCATCGCAGGTCATCGACCCGTCGCCGGCGGTCCCGTTCGCTCACGCCTGCGGTTCGTGGGGCGGCGGGCCGATGACGCCATCGGCGCGCAGCTGGACGATGTCCTCCCACGAATAGCCCGCCTCCAGCAGCACCGCCTCCGAATGCTCTCCGAGCTCCGGCGCCAGGCGCTCGATCGCCAGCGGCTCGCCATCGATCGAGATGCCGGTGCCGGCGATGCGCACAGGCTCGTGCCCCGGCCGCGGCACGTCCTGGATGTATCCGTTCGCAACAATCTGCGCGTCAGCGGCGACGCCGGCGTAGTCCTGCACCGGCGCGGAGAACATGCCGGCGTCGTTGAGCCGGCGCACCCAGTCGGCGGCGGGCGCGGTGAGGAACGTCTCATCGAGCAGCGCGATCAACTCCCGCCCGTGCTCGCCGACGCGCTGGCGATACGTTGTGAAGCGCTCGTCGTCGAGCCATTCCGGATGGCCGAGGGCGCGAGCGACGTCCGGCCAGGCGCGGTCGAGCAGCATGCCGATGACGAACCACTGGCCGTCGCCGGCTTCGTATGCGCGCCAGAACGGCGTGACGCCGCCGCGCTCGCGTCGATGCGTCAGCTCGCCGGTAAAGAGGTGTCGCGTGATGTTGAACGACTGCATCGAGATCTGGCTGCCCAGCAGCGACGTGTCGAAGCGCATGCCGTGCCCGCTCGTGGCGCGGCCGATCAGGCCCGAGAGGACGGCGATCGTCGCATGCAGCGCTCCCACCTGGTCGGCGACCGGCACGCCGGCCGGCAGCGGCGGGTCGTCGGGCTCGCCGGTGAGGCTCATGAGGCCGCCACGCGCCTGCGCCAGGATGTCGAAGGCGCCGAGGTCGGCGTCGTCGCCCCGCGCGCCGAGGCCCGACGCGACGACGTAGATGATGCCGGGGTTGGCGGCGGCGAGCGCGTCGTAGCCGAGCCCGAGCCGCTCGATCGCGGCGGCGCGGAAGTTCGTCAGGAAGACATCGGCGTCCTTCGCGACGGCGAGCAGCGCTTCGCGACCGCGCGGGTGCTTGAGGTCCAGCGCGAGTGAGCGCTTGCCGCGGTTGTGGGCCTCGAAGTAGGCGCTCAGCCCGAGGCCCGCCGCCACATCGAAGTGCCGGCCGGGGTCGCCGGACCGCCGCTCTTCGACCTTGATCACGTCCGCGCCGAGGTCGGCCAGCACCGCGGACGCGTATGTGCCCTGCTGCCAGATCGTCAGGTCGAGGACGCGCGTGCCTGCGAGCGGTCGACGCATACGCCGATTCTCGCGCGCCAGCCGCTCAGTGTCCAGAATGGCGGCGCGACGATGCAGGACGCCGATTGACCGCGCCGGGGTCATCGCCTACAACGAGCCATGGCTGACTCCATCCTCGATCTGCCGGAGACGTACGGCCGGCTCGACCCGGAGGGGCTGATCGACCGCATCTCCGGCCTGCCGGAGCAGTTCGAAGAGGCGTGGCGCGCGGGGCAGGCGCTCGACCTGCCGGGCGAGTACGGCGACGTCGACCGCATCGTTGTGCTGGGCATGGGCGGCTCGGGCATCGGCGGCGCGCTGCTGCGGGCGCTGGCCCTGCATCTGCAGGCGCATGTGCCGGTCGTCAGCGTGCGTGGGTACACGCTTCCGGCGTACGTCGACGCGCGCTCGCTCGTGCTCGCGTCATCGAACAGCGGCGAGACGGAGGAGACGCTGGCATGCTTCGAGCAAGCGCTGGCTGCCGGGGCCAGGTGCATCGCCGTGACCACTGGCGGCCGGCTGCGGGCGACGGCGACCGAGCGCGGCGTGCCGGCGCTGTCATTCGCGTGGGCGGGTGAGCCGCGGGCGGCGCTGGGTTGGAGCTTTGGCGCGCTGCTCGGCATCTGCTCGAAGGCCGGCCTGTTGCCGGTGCTCGACGGTGCGCTGGGCGAGGCGCTCTCCGCGATGCGGGCGCTCGGCGGTCAGATCACGCGCAGCGTCGATGAGCCGGCGAACCCGGCGAAGCGGCTGGCGCGCACGTTGAGCGGCCGCCTGCCTGTGTTCATCGGCGCCGAGGTGCTGGTGCCGGTGGCGTATCGCTGGCGGACGCAGGTGAACGAGAACGCCAAGAGCTGGGCGCTCTGCGACGAGCTGCCGGAGATGAACCACAATGCGCAAACGGGCTTCGGGCTGCCGCGGCGCGTCGTGCCGCTGTTGCACGCAGTCTTCCTCCGGCAAGAGTCGCTGCACCCGCGGCTGCGGCTGCGGATCGATGCGACGGTCGAGGAGATGCGGCGCGCGGGCGTGACGGCGGAGGTCGTGCAGGTGCCGGGGCGCCACATCCTGCAGGAGATGCTCTGGGCGCTCTACTTCGGTGACTATGTGAGCTACTACCTGGGGCTGCTCAACGACGTCCATCCGTCGCTGACGCCGCCGCTCTCCGCGCTGAAGCGGTACCTCGCCGGCCGGCCGGCGTAGCGTCGAAGGCGGCGAAATCGTGGCGCCCAGACGTGCTGGCGGCGGCGCGCCGTGTGGTGAGGCGAAGACGTTGCGTGCGGCGCCAGCTACCCGGAGCATCGTCCCGGACGCCGGGCTCCGGCGTTCGATCAGCCGCCGGCGCTCGGGCTCGCGGCCGACTGGGTCAGCGCGCCGAAGTTGCCATCGGTGCCGAGCAGCACGACGACTTCCGCGCCGCCGGTGATCTTCGCGCGTTCGGTCGCGGTCGCCGGGCGGACGCGGCTGATCGGGATCTTGAGCCAGTTCGCGATCATCTCGGCGTTCGCCTGATTGTTGCCGCTGATATCGAGGATCTCCGACTGGCTGTGCGACGCGCCGTCAAACGCGTTCGCCGTCGTGAGGTCGTCGACCGGGTAGCCCCTGGAGGCGATGAAGGCCGTCACCCGCTTCGCCAGCTCGTTGATGCTGGTGCCGTTCTGCACCTGCACCATCACAGGCGCCGGCGGCGTCGCCGACGCGGAGGCGCCGGCGCTCGGCTTGTCGGCGAAGACGGCGTTGACGATGCGCGCCAGCGCCTCCGGGCTGCTGCACAGCACCTCGGCCGCGCCTTTGTTGCAGGGGACGGTCGCCGGGCCGAGGGAGACGGCGCGGATGTTGTTCTCGACCTGCTTCGCCAGCAGCGCATAGCCGGGGATCTGGCCGTCACTGATGTCCGTCTGGATGGTGTTCTTGTACTGGTTCCAGAGGTCGACGGCGTTCTTCAGCACGCCCAGCGAGTTCGCCTTGGCGATCGTCGCGAAGATCACGCGCTGCTGCCGCTGGATGCGGTCCAGATCGTCGCTGCTGTAGCGGATGCGCGAGTAGGCGAGGGCGGTGCTGCCGTTCATGTGCTGCAGCCCCGGCTTGAAGTCCTGGGGATTATAGTCGCCGGGCTTCTCCGACTCCGAGTAGTAGGGGTCGTAGACGCGCTCCGGGACGTCGACCTCGATGCCGCCGAGGCCATCGATGATCTGCTTGAAGCCGCTGAAGTCGACCATCACGTAGTGGTCGATCTTGATGTTCAGGTTCCGCTGGATCACTTCCTTCATCAGGCCGATCGGGCCTTCGGAGTAGTTCTGCGTCTCGGCGGCGACGAGCGCCGTGTTGACGCGGTCCTGGTAGGTGCCGCCACTCTTGAGAGGAATCTCCACCCAGAGGTCCCGCGGCACGCCGAGAATGGTGGCGGACTTCGTCTTCGGGTCAATGCTCACCACTTCGATCGTGTCCGTGCGCGTCAGCGTGTTGCCCTCCGTCGGCCTGCGGTCGATGCCGACCATGAGCACGTTGATGCGCGCCTGCGGCCCGCTGTTGCCGACCGGGTCGATGCCGGGGACGAACGGCTTGATCGCCGATCCGCCGGGGATCGAGATCTCGTTGCCCGGGAAGAAGATGCTGTCGACATGGGTGATGATGACGAGCGCGAGGTATGTCGCGATCATCAGGAAGAGGACGATCGCGGCGGCGACGATGAGGCGCGGGCTCCTGCTGCGGGCTGCGGGGGACGTGCGTTCGCCGGTTGACACTGCGCCGAGCGTAACCGCGCTGGATCGTGCATGTCAAGCGACCGATCAGCTTCCTGTCGAATCTGTAATTCATTGACATAGCGCCACCCTGACCCTATGATCGCGGCGAGTTCCGGGTATCGCGCGCACGCACCCGGAGCGGCACGATCGCACCCCGCGTCATGCGCGGCGGCGCGCGCCAGGTGGCGCCCACCGGGCAAGCGTCCAGGGACTTCGAGAAGGAGCACGTCGATGCCGGAGATAACCGTCGAAGAGGCCGTGAAGCAGAACTGCCAGGCGCTGCTCATCGGCGACCTGATGCGGGTGATGAACGACCTGACGCCGGAGGCGATGGCGCAGCTGATGCAGGGTGGCGGCAACATGGGCGCCATGCCGGCGCTGACATCGTTCGACATCCAGAGCCATGAGCAGCAGGGCGACGACCACATCTTCAAGATCAAGTTCCAGGGCGACCAGGACTTCACGGCGCTGGCGACGTGGCGCGACGTCGGCGGCCAGTGGAAGATCGCCGGCTTGGCGATGGACCAGTAGCCTTGCGTCGACCGATGCGCGAGGGAGGAGTGAAGGCGACGATGCACGAAGCGGAAACATTCATGCGCGGCCATGCCGAGAAGGCGTCGAGCGGGCGCGTGGCCGAGATCCTCGGCGACCTGACGCCGGACGCGATGCAGCAGCTGATGCCGATGGCGGCCGGCCTGCCGAACCCGGCGACCGGCTACGACATCGCGGCGGTCAGCAGCAGCGGCGACGACCACGTCTTCGACGTGACCTACACCGGCGAGGGCGACAAGTCGGCGACGATGCGCGAGACGGTGCGCCAGGTCGAAGGCGCGTGGCGCATCGTCAAGATCGAGAAGCCGGCCTGAGTCGTCGGCCGCACGACGCTCTGCGCCGCCGCGCTGCGTCACTGCTCGAGCGCGCGGAAGACCGGAGCACCAACCGATGAGCGTACTCGACCTGACGATGCTCGGCACCGGCAGCCCGCTGCCGTCTCCACAACGCTGCGGCGGCGGCCAGGTGATCGCTGGCGGCGCCTCGTCGATCCTGATCGACTGCGGCTGGGGCGTCGCCCGGCGCATGCAGGATGCGCGCATCGCTTCGGCGACGCTCGATGCCGTCTTCTTCACACACCTGCACTCCGACCACATCACCGACTTCGCCGACCTGCTGATGACGGCGTGGACGGGAGGCCGGATGTCGCCGCTGCCGGTGTACGGCCCGGCGGGGACGGGCGCGACCGTCGAAGGCTTTCAGCAGGCGCTGAAGGCGGACGTGCGCTACCGCCTGGCGCACCACGGCGAGAAGCTCTGGTCCGGCGGCGTCGCCTGCGAGGTGCACGAGGTCGAGGCGAGCGACGAGGCGCGGGTCATCGCCACGATCGGCGACATCGAGGTCAGCGCATTCCTCGTCGACCATCGCCCCGTCGTGCCGGCGTTCGGATACACGGTGCAGCGCGCCGGCCGCACCGTCGTGTTCACCGGCGATACGGTGCGCTGCCCGTCGCTCGAGCGGGCGGCCGCGGGCGCGGATGTGTTGGTGTCGGAGGTGTTCAATTACGAGCTGATGGACCGCCGCATCAGCCTCCTCCGGGCGACGCACAACGACCTCGCCGCCGGACTGCTGACCGACGCGAAGGAGTACCACATCCCGCCGAAGGATGTTGCGGAGGTGGCGGCGCAGGCCGGCGTCGGGCACCTCATCCTCACGCACTTCATCCCGCCCGTCGCCACCGACGCCGAGGAGATGCAGGAGTTCGTCGCCGGCATGAGCGACATCTTCCACGGCAAGATGAGCATCGCTTCCGACCTCGACCGCTTCGAGATCTGATCCTGCCGGGAACCGGCAAGAGATCTGCGGGACCCGTATACCATCCGGTCGTAGCGATCGGGATTTGCCTTCGATCCCTTCATAGAAGGGGTGTGTCGTCGGCGTCGCTATGGATTGTGACTGACCGTTCGCGGCGCCCGCGCGCCGTCTTCTCGTCCCCCGGCTTCGTATATTGGGATTGTAACACGCACGAAACCCGGCGTTCTGGCGACGTTCCGTGGCTGATGCGCTGCTTCGGCGATGATTGCGCCATCCGTGAGCCACGTAGCAGAGCGAGGAGGGGATCAATGGCGTCACTACTGTGGTTGATTTTCGTGGTGCTGCTCGTACTGTGGTTGGTGGGATTTGCGGTGAACTGGGGAGCGTTCATCTGGATTCTGCTGATCGCCGCACTGGTGGTGCTGGCACTCAACCTCATCTCAGGATCGCGCAGCGGCCGCTGGTATTGAGCTGGATCAGCCGTCGAACGAACGAGCCCCGGGGAATCTCCCCGGGGTTTTCGTTTGGCCGTCGAATGTCGTCGGAGCGCGCAGGACGCAGATGCGCCGCGGGTCTCCCGACGTGCGGTCACGGATGCGACTCAGCCAAATCGGCGTTCCGGGTCTCGGTGACGATCGCTGACGTCGGCTGCCATCATTCGTTCGGATTCGTGCCGAGCGTCATCTTCGTGCTCATCTTGTTCGAGCCGCGATAGAAGTCGACGCTCACCGTCGTGCCCGGTCCGTTCTTCTGCAGGATGTTCAGCAGGTCGCCGCTGTTCTGCACCTGCTGTCCCGCCAGCGCGACGATGATGTCCTGCGCCTGCAGACCCGCCTGATCCCCCGGCGACCCGCTGGCGACGTTGACGACGCCCACGCCCTGGTTCACCGGCAGGTTGAACGACGATGCCAACGCCGACGTGATGTCGATCGTGCCGATGCCGATGAAGCCGCGCGTGATGTCGCCGTTCTGGATCAGCTGGCGGACGATCGGCTGCACCAGCTGGACCGAGATCGCGAAGCCGATGTTCTGGCCGCTGGTGATCGCCGCCGTGTTGATGCCGACGACTTGCCCATCGAGGTTGACGAGCGGGCCGCCGGAGTTCCCCGGGTTGATGCTCGCGTCCGTCTGCAGCGCCGGGCTGATCGTGAACTGCGGCTCCTGGATGGAGCGTTTGAGCGCGCTCAGCACCCCGCGCGTGACCGACGGGTTGCCCGGCAGATCGAGCGCGTAGCCGATGGCGACGACGGTCTCGCCGACCTGGAGCGTCGAGGGGTCGGCGAACTGCGCTGCTTGCAGGCCCTGGCCGGACGGATCGATCTTGAGCACTGCCAGGTCCGTCGCAGCGTCGCGGCCGACGATCGTCGCCTTGACCGCCTTGCCGTTGAACAGCGTCACCGTGATGTTGTTCGACGGCTGGTTCGACTGTTCATTCGCCACGACGACGTGGTTGTTGGTGACGATGCGGCCCTGCGTATCGATGACGACGCCAGTGCCGACGCCCACCTGCTGCTGCGTCTGCCCGAAGGCCCCGATGTTCGCGCTCTGCGTCTGCACGCGGACGACGGATGGGCGCAGTTTCTGCACGAGTTGTTCCGTCGCCGACTGCTCGGCGGTGCTCGCCGACGCGCCCGGCGTGCCTGATGCGGGCGGGCTCGCGGTCGCGGCGCCGCCGGCTTGCGATGCCGTTCCTGACGGGGACGCGCAGCCGGCAAGGACCAGCGCCAGCGCCGCGAGCAGGGTGAGGATTCCGGAAGCGCGCATGCTTGCCACCTCGACGATCCCTTTCGAACCGCATCGAACCCTGACGCCGCAGACGCGGGCTGCGCATAGCGTAGGTCGCAGAGCGTAACGTGGTGGTCGCGCGGTCGGGCAGTACGTTGCGGAAGGCTCTAGGTGCATGCGGGCTAGCTCGTGACGCCAGGTCGCACGAAGGATGCGCTTGATATGCGCGCTTCACCATGCGTCGCCGGTCGCTAATGGCGCTGTATCGCTCCGCCGCCTACGATCGGCGCCGAAGCAGCGCGCCCGAAGCGTCGTCGGGCTGCTGCCGTGTCCGGCGCACGCGCCGGGGAGGTGCGATGGCCGTCGCCGCTCGCAGGCGCAGCAGGGTGGTGAGCATCGCCGAGGCGGTCGCGGAGGCGCGCCGGAGCGCCAGCCGGGGTGGCATCTGGGGCTGGATCGGCACCGTCGACCACAAGCGCATCGGCATTCTCTACGGCATCACGGCGCTCGTCTTCTTCCTCATTGGTGGTATCGAAGCGCTGATCTTCCGCATCCAGCTCGCCCGGCCGGATCAGTCGTTGCTCACGCCCGAGCAGTACAACACGCTCTTCACCATGCACGGCACGACGATGATCTTCCTGGTCATCATGCCGCTCAGCCTGGCGGTCTTCGCGAACTACCTCGTGCCGCTGATGATTGGCGCCCGCGATATGGCCTTCCCGCGGCTGAACGCGTTCAGCTACTGGGTCTTCCTGTTCGGCGGGCTCTTCCTCTACGCCAGCTTCTTCACCACGGGCACCGGCTTCCTGAGTGGGAAGCTCGGGGCGCCGGACACCGGCTGGTACGGCTACGCGCCGCTGACCGAGAGCGCCTACACGCCCGGCGTGCGCGATGACTTCTGGGCGCTGGGGCTGCAGATCCTCGGCATCTCCACGCTCGCCGGCTCCTTCAACCTGATCGTCACGATCCTCAACATGCGCGCGCCGGGGATGACCATGTTCCGGATGCCGGCCTTCGTCTGGATGGTGCTCGTCACCGCCTTCCTGGCGATCTTCGCGCTCGTGATCCTCGGTGCGGCGCTCTGGTTCCTGACGTTCGACCGGCTCTACGGGGCCAACTTCTTCAACCCGGCGGCCGGCGGCCAGCCGCTGCTCTGGCAGCACATGTTCTGGCTCTTCGGGCACCCCGAGGTGTACATCCTCATCCTGCCGTCGATGGGCATCGTCTCGGACGTGTTGCCGACGTTCGCGCGCAAGCCGCTGTTCGGCTATCCGTTCGTGATCTTCTCCGGCATCGCCATCGGCTTCATCAGCTGGGGCGTCTGGGGGCACCACATGTTTACCACCGGCCTGGGCTCGGCGGCGAACTCGGCCTTCGGCGTCTCGACGATCATCATCGCCGTGCCGACGGGCGTGAAGATCTTCAACTGGCTGGCGACGCTGTGGGGCGGCAAGCTGCAGATGAAGACGGCGCTCTACTTCGCCATCGGCTTCATCGCGATGTTCACGATCGGCGGCCTGACGGGTGTCACGCACTCGGCCGTGCCGTCGGACTACCAGCAGAACGACACGTACTACGTCGTCGCGCACTTTCACCAGGTGCTCTTCGGCGGCTCGGCCTTCGCCTTCTTCGCCGCGACCTACTACTGGTTCCCGAAGATCACCGGGCGCATGCTGCACGATGGCTGGGGAAAGGTGCACTTCTGGCTGACGCTGATCGGCTTCAACGTCACCTTCCAGCCGATGATGGTACTCGGCATCCTCGGCATGCCGCGCCGCATCAACACCTACCCGGCGGGGCTCGGCTGGGGGCTCTGGAACATGGTCGCGACCGTCGGCGCCTTCATCATCGCCCTGGGCGCGCTCGTCTTCGTCATCAACATCATCGTCAGCCTCAAGCGCGGCGAGGAGGCGGGCGCGGACCCCTGGGACGGCCGCACGCTGGAGTGGGCGACCTCGTCGCCGCCGCCGAAGTACAACTTCGCCGTCATCCCGATCGTGCATGCCCGCGACGACTTCTGGCACCGCAAGTACGTGCAGGACCCGGACGGCCGGCCGGTGCCGATCCCGGCCGGCGGCGCGGTCGATACGTCGCCGGAGGACGACGACACGGTCGGGCACCGCCAGATCCACCTGCCGTCGCCGTCGTTCTTCCCGATCATCGCGGCGCTCGGCCTGCCCGTCATGGCGTCGGGGTTCATCTACCACCCGGCGCTTCTGCCGGTCGGCGCGCTGCTGACGCTGGTCGGCATCTTCGCCTGGGCCGTCGAGCCGGTCGCCGAGAGCGAAGTCCACACCTCCTGACAGCCGGCCCGGCGCCCATCGAGCAGCGCAGGCGCCGGCGGGCCTGCGGCGATGCGCTCGCGGGCGCGTCCGGTATCGTTCCGGTATGGATCTGCGACGATGAGTGAGACGCGACGTCGACGCACGCCGCGCGCCGACGCTCCCGCATCGCCCGCCATCTCGCTGCTGAGCGACGACGACCTGTACCTGTTCAACGAGGGCAGCCACGTCGGCCTCGCGCAGCACCTCGGCGCCCATCCGCTGACTGCCGGCGGCGTCGGCGGCACGTACTTCGCCGTCTGGGCGCCGAACGCGGCGGCCGTCAGCGTCGTCGGCGACTTCAACGGCTGGGCCGGCGACGGCGCGGCGCTGAGGCCGCGCGGGCGCTCGGGGATCTGGGAGGGGTTCGTGCCCGGGGTCGGCGCCGGCGCGCTGTACAAGTACCGGATCACGGGGCGCCACCGCGGCTACACCGTCGAAAAGGCCGACCCGTTCGCGTTTCGCGCCGAAGCGCCGCCGCGGACGGGCTCCGTCGTCTGGGACCTCGACTACGACTGGGGCGACGGCGGCTGGATGGCGTCTCGCGGCGCTGCCAACAGCCTCGCCGCGCCGATCGCGATCTACGAGCTGCACGCGGGGTCGTGGCGACGCCAGATGGCCGAGGGCATGCGCTCGCTGGGCTATCGCGAGCTGGCGGTCGAGCTCGCGGACTACGTGGCGTCGATGGGGTTCACGCACGTCGAGTTCCTGCCGCTGATGGAGCACCCCTTCTTCGGGTCGTGGGGATACCAGACCACCGGCTACTTCGCGCCGACGTCGCGCTACGGCACGCCGCAGGACCTGATGTACCTCATCGATCGCCTGCACCAGCGCGGCATCGGCGTCATCCTCGACTGGGTGCCGTCGCACTTCCCCACGGACGAGCACGGCCTCGGCTACTTCGATGGCACGCACCTGTACGAGCACGCGGACCGACGGCAGGGCTTCCACCCGGACTGGAAGAGCTTCATCTTCAACTACGGCCGGCCGGAGGTCCGCAGCTTCCTGCTCAGCAACGCCCTCTTCTGGCTCGACGCCTACCATGCCGACGGCCTGCGCGTCGACGCCGTCGCGTCGATGCTCTACCTCGACTATTCCCGCAAGGCCGGCGAGTGGGTCCCGAACAGGCACGGCGGCCGCGAGAACCTCGACGCCATCGCCTTCCTGCGGCGCCTCAACGAGGAGGTCTATCGCGCCCGCCCCGACGTGCAGACCTACGCCGAAGAGTCGACGGCGTGGCCGATGGTCTCACGGCCCACCTACGTCGGCGGACTGGGCTTCGGCGCGAAGTGGGACATGGGATGGATGCACGACACGCTGCGCTACATGAGCCGCGAGCCCGTGCACCGGCGCTTCCACCAGAACGAGCTGACGTTTCGTTCGCTCTACGCGTTCAACGAGAACTTCGTGCTGCCGCTGTCGCACGATGAGGTCGTGCACGGCAAGCGCTCGCTGCTCGACAAGATGCCCGGTGATGCGTGGCAGAAGCACGCGAACCTGCGCCTGCTCTTCGGCTACATGTACGGGCAGGCGGGCAAGAAGCTCCTCTTCATGGGCGACGAGCTGGCGCAGGACACCGAGTGGCACCATGACGAGAGCGTCGCCTGGCACCTCCGCGACATGCCGTTGGCGCGTGGCGTGCAGGTGTGCGTCCGCGATTTGAATCGCCTCTACGCGTCGCTGCCGGCGCTGCATGAGTTGGACTGCGACGCCGCCGGCTTCGAATGGGTCGACGCCAGCGACGCCGAGCACAGCATCATCAGCTTCCTGCGGCACGCGCGCGCCCCCGCCGCCCAGGCGTCCGGCGCCACGATAGGCGACGACACCGCGGCGAGCGCCGCCCGCGCTGGCGGTCGCGCCACCGCCGGAGAGCGCGACGCTTCGGCGCACGCGGCGAGCCCGCGCGCACGGCGGGCGCCGGATGTGCTCGTCGTCTGCAACTTCACGCCGGTGCCGCGGCACGGGTACCGGGTGGGCGTGCCGGCCGCCGGCATCTGGCGCGAGCGCCTGAACACCGACGCCGAGGAGTACGGCGGTAGCGGTCAGGGCAACTTCGGCGGCATCGAGGCGCAGCCGGCGCCGGCGCACGGCCGCCCGTACTCACTGGCGCTCACGGTGCCGCCGCTCGCCGCGATCTTCCTTGAGGCGCCGCCCGGGACCGTCGCCGCCGGCGGCTGATCTCCCAGCCGCAGACCACCGCTGCCCGAAGCGGGTGACGCGGCCGCTCAACCGCGCTCCGTAATGAAACCGACACACCGTGCGCCTACCCTCTGACGAGCGCTCAATGATGGCCCGCCTAGCATAGAGGCGGCTGGATCGTCGAGGAGGTGTGAGATGGTGCAGCAATCCGATTCCACGCCGCTGACCGCGAAGGTCGAGAAGGGGCTCCGCGTGCGGACATCGGACGGCATCGATGTCGGCGTGGTGCGCGACGTGACGAGCAAGCAGTTCCAGGTGGACGCCGAGCGTGGCCGCGACTTCTGGCTCGACCGCCAGCTGGTGATCGACGCTGGCGCCGGCGCGATCACCGTCAGCTTCACCGCCGAAGAGTTGCCGTCGCACAAGCTGGCGAACCGCGACGCCGACCCGACGGAGGCCGTCTCCGCGCCGAGCATGGACACAGCGGGCCTGCCCGAGGAGGAGCTGGCGCGGCAGCGTGAGTCGATGGAGCGCCAGCTTGCGGCCCAGCGCGAGCGGCTGCGCCACACGCATGCGGCGCGCGACCCGGAGACGCCGCCGGTCAGCGACGGCACATACGGCGAGGCGGTCGAATCCGAGCTGGCGCGCGAAGAGCACGTGCCGGTCGCCGACGTCGTCGATCAGGCACGCGCCGACGCGCGCGTGCGAGCGTACGAATCCAGCAGCAAGGAGTCGGCGATGGCGGTGCGAGACGTGAAGGATCTGCAGGGAATGCACGTGCTGGCGACGCAGGAGGGGCGAGACCTCGGCACGGTGAAGGAGGTGCTCTTCGACCCGCAGGCGCGGCGCGTCCTCGGGCTGCTCGTCTCGGCATCGGCGCTGCACGGATCGCGCATGTTCCTCGACCGCTCGCACATCCACGGCTTCGGCGGCGACGCCGTCACGATCGACAGCGAGTCCAACCTCGAAGGCATCTCCAGCACGGCGCACGCCCGCGAGTTGGCGGCGGCCGGCATCCACCTCGAAGGCGTGAAGGTGTTGACCGAAGGCGGCGACTCGGTCGGCAAGCTGGACAAGGTGCTGCTCGACGAGAAGGGACAGATTGCCGGCTACCACGCGAGCGCCGGCATCCTTGGCTTCGGCGGCAAGCACGACATCGCCCCGGCCGACGTAATCTCGCTCGGGCGGGATGCGATCGTCGTCCGCAACCGCGTCCGCGCGGCGTAGCGTTCGGCGGCGTGGGATCGGAATGCAGCTGGCGGCCGGTCTCTCGATGGGCTCGGCCGCCGACCGCGCAGGTCCGTTCTGACGCCCAGGTAGAGGTGCACGCGAGAGCGAAGCAGCCGTGGCGGTGCGCATCGCGCAGCGTACACGCCTGCTTCGCCTGATGATGTCCATAATTCAACGGTCGCGCAGGACGTCGTGGCGCGCATCATCGACCAGCACCGCGCGTGCCGGTGCGCCGTCGGAGCCTTCCAACAGCAGCGGCAGGCAGAGCAGGCGGTAGGCACCCGGCGGTGCCGCGCGCAGGTCGAGCCCCTCGACGATGACGACGCCCACCGACAGCAGCGCGAGGTGCGTCGGCGCCGGCGCGGCCAAGGGCGCGATCGACAGATAGTCGATGCCGACGAGCCGGACGCCGCGCGCCACCAGCGCCCGCGCGGCGTCCTCTGTAAGCCCGAAGAAGTCCCGCGAAAACGCCGGGCTTGCCCACAGTCGTGAGTTCGGCGTCTTGAAGAGCACACGGGTGGCGCCGGGCGGGATGGCAAGCGCAGCGAGCGTAGCGGCGTCGATATCGGTCGTGATCGTCGTAGCATCGACCACATGCGCCTCGCCGATCAGCGCGTCGAGCGGCGTCGCCTCGATGCCGGGAGCGCCGTCGATGAAGTGCGCAGGCGCATCGATGTGCGTGCCGCTGTGGACGCCGCAGTCGAGGCGGCTGACGTTGCAGATGCCGCCGCCGGCGATCGACTGAACGAGCTCGCGGCGCACGGTCGGGTCGCCTTCGTACACTGCCATGCCTGGCCGCACCGGCACGCTCACATCGATGATCCGCATGCGTCCACGCTCCATGTCCGCGCCCGGTGAACGCAGGCAGCTCGTCGGACGCTCCGAACCGCGCCGCGCCCCGGCGACCCGCTGCATCATGAGGCTATACACACGACGCTTCGCGGGCGCCAGTCGAAGTGACGCGGGCGGTGAGGGGCGGATTCCCGGAGTCCTTCGATGGCCTCTACCCTCGATGACCTATAATGGAATGGATGGGCGACGCCCCCGGCACCGATTGCCGGCCGGTTCTGTCCACCCTGCCGAAGACCGGCGAGGAGTGATCATGGAGTCAACCAGCAGCGGCCCAGTCGACCCGACGGCGGCGGATGCAGCGGCCACCGACGCACCGGCGCCGCAATCAGGCGCCGCTCCGAACGGGAGCGCAGCGCCGCCGGCCGGCGGTGCGGATTCGACCGCCGCGGGGGCGGCGCCGGTGCCCGCGACGGCGCCGGGACTGGAGACCGGCGCCATCGTGCTGCAGCCGGATCAGGTGCCGGTGGTCGAGAAGCAGGTCGCCACTCTCGACTTCGGCTCCATGCGCTCAAGCGACGTGATCAAGATCGGGCTCGACTCCGAGACGGCGCTGCAGCGGACGCTGGATGGATTTTTGGCGCGGTTGGACAAGAAGTCGGCGGCGAAGGTCTTCGACCTCTTCGGCCGGCTCCAGAAGGGCGTCGACGACGCCAAGCTGCCGGATCTGCTCGACCAGGTGCAGCGTGGCGAGAAGCCCGGCCTGTTGAACTCGATCTTCGGCCGGCTGCGCGGGAAGAAGCGCGCGGAGATGCAGCAGCAACTGCTCGACGAGATCGGCGCCCTCGTCTCGGGCCGGACGCGCACCCTCGCCGACGAGATGAATGGTCTCGAAGGCCAGCTCGAGCGGGAGATGCAGAACCTCTTCACGGAGCTCAAGTCGCTCGATGCCCTGAAGCAGAGCTACGGCACGCACTTCTCGGACTTCACCGTCTCCGCGGCGGTGGCGCGCGCCTTCCTCGAGAAGGCGCGGCCGTACGTGGCGGCGGAGCAGGCGAAGGTGACGCCGGGCGATGTCGCCGCGCAGTCGCGCATCCAGGAGCTGCAGGACCGGCTGCAACTGCTCGAGAGCCGCGCGCTGGCGCTCGAAGGGACGTATACACGGCTGCCCGCCGACCGCCTCGTCATCCAGCAGATCGAGCAGGCGGGCGTGGCGACGCTGCAGGAGACGGCGACCACCGTCTCCGCGCGCTTCGCCTCGATCAAGATGACGCTGCTTTCGATCAACGGCGCCTTCGCCGTGAAGAACGTCCAGCAGGTGGCGCAGCGGCAGGCGCAGCTCGACCGGCAACTGACGGAGGTTCGCGGCCGCGCGCTCAAGGACGTTGCCGTCGCCGCCGCGCAGGCGCCCGGCGAGAACCGCCTGGCCCAGGCGCAGCAGATCGAGCAGATCATCGCGACGACGAAGGAGATCAACACGCTCGTCGCCGCCGCCCGGCAGACGACCGAAGAGAAGTTCGACCAGGCGCGCGAGAAGTTCGCCGCCGCCCGCGATGAGCTCGCGACGCTCGCCCAGGCGAATCCCGTCCCCTGAACGGCGCGCGCAGCCGTCGATAGACGAGGAGTCCGACCATGCTGACGCTGGCGCTCGAGAAGCCGGGGGAGACGACGCCGAAGCTGCGGCTTTCGTTGAGCAAAGGCGAGCGCTTCCACGTGACGGTCGGCTGGCGCTGCGGCCACACGCACATCCACGACGTCGACGTGCACGCGCTCGAAGCGCGGAACGCGGGCGCCGGCGCGAAGGTGTCGCGGCTGGAGAGCATCCTCTCGACCTATAACACCAAGCTGATGAATCCCCAGGGCGGCGTCCTGGTCAACAACAGCGACGGCTCCTTCGCTACCCCGGAAGGCGCCGTCACGCACAGCCCGGACGTCCGCGAGCAGGGGAGCGAGGAGACGATCACCATCGATGGCTCGCGCCTGCCGGAGGGTGTGAACGAGATCCCGATCTTCGTCACCATCCACTCGAACGGCGAAGCGGAGACGTTCGACGAGATCGAGCAGGCCGGTATCACGATCGCCGACGACGCCGGCAAGGAACTGGGGGCGTATCAGCTGTCCAGCGAGTTCAAGGAGTTCAACGTCGTCCAGTTCGGGTCGATCATCCTCGGCGAGCAGGGATGGGAGTACGCGCCCGTCGGTCGCGGCTTCGTCGGCACCTTCAACGACGTGCTGGCGCAGTTCTCCTGAACATCGAACAGGCGGTGTGATGCCCGAACAGGAGAGCCAGAAGCCGGAGGACGGGCAGCCCGCGCCGCGGCGGCGTGTCTTCGGCCCCACCATCCTGCGGCCGCCCTCGCGGCCCGACGCCGCGCCCGCCGACGCTACACCGCAGCGCCCGCTCCCGCACCCATCGCAGATCGACCCGGCCGCCGTCCCGCCGTCGCCCGGCACGTCGCAGGGCGGTCACGACGAGCCCGGCGCGCCGATCACGACACCGACTACCGTGCGCGGCGTCGAGCGCAAGCGCCTGCCGGTGACGATCGAGGAGCTGCAGGCGCTTGCGGCGGGCGCCAGCCCCGAGGTGGTGTCGCGCGCGCAGCGCCTCGTGCAGGGGTACGTGCCCGACGACGCCCGGAGCAGCGCTGTCGTGCTCTGGGGCAACCGCGTCCAGCAAGCCTACGCAGACCTCATCACGGCGAGCCTGCGGCGTGCGGAGTCCGACGTCCTGACACGCGTGACGGCGCATCTGAACCGCATGATGGAGATCCTCCGGTCGATCGACATCGTCGCGGTCGCCGGCGCCGCCCGCGAAGGGGGCGTCGGCACCTACTTCCGGAAGATCTTTTCCAAGAAGATCGAGACGCCGGAGGAACTGCGCGCCGCCAGCGTGGAGATCGACCAGTTGCTGAAGCTGATGCGGAGCGCGCTCGATGATCTGCTCCGCCTGAAGGGCGAGATCGAGGAGTCGTCGCGTGAGATCGACGCCGTCGGTGACGACGTCGAAGCGGCCGCCCTCGCCGCGCAGTTTCTCTCGAAGTACTACGAGCGCGACGCCGAGGCGGCGGACGACGAGCTTCCCGATGCGGAGCGCAGGGAGCTGTCGCGGCGCTTCCTCGATCGCAGCATGAGCCTGACCCAGACCGTGCTGCAGATCCGCGGCAGCTCGACCGCGCGCGAAGCGCAGGTCGAACAGCCGCTCCAGCTGATCAGCGCGATCCAGGATGTGGCGCTGGTGCTCGTGCCCGGCTGGCTCGGCAGCATCGCCTCGCTGACGGCGGTATCCGGCAGCGCGCCGACGCCGACGGAGTCCAGCGAGATGGCGTACCAACTGCGGACGATCCTTGAGCGGATGCAACGATAGGGATGCAACGATAGAAGGAGCTTCACCATGCTGTCTCTGGACCTCAACAAGTCGGCGCAGGCGATCCGCCTCAACCTCGACAAGGCGGGCGTCCGCCCGGACGTCAAGGCGGAGCTGATCTTCGACATCGACGTCTCCGGCTCCTTCGAGCATGAGCACGAGGAGGGGACGACGAGCCGGCTCGTCGAGCGGCTGGTGCCGTACGGCATGGTGCTCGACCCGGACGGCAAGATGGACGTCTTCACGTTCTCCGACGGCGAGCACCATGTGCACTACGTCGGCGTGGTGACGCCCGACGACGCCGAGGGCTACCTGCGCCGGCGCGTCGTCGACCGCGTGCCGGGCTGGGGCGGCGGCACGACGTACAGCTACGTGCTCGAACGCAACCTCGAGCACTTCGGCTGGCTGCCGCAGCGGCAGCGTGACCAGGGCATCCTCAGCCGCTTCTTCGGACGGCCGGCGAGAGAGCAGGCGTCGCCCGAACAGAAGCGGTCGCTCGTGCTCTTCGTCACCGACGGGGAGAACCACGAGAGCGACGAGGCGCGCACGGTGCAGGTGCTCGAAGAGTCGCAGCGGCGCGGCGACCGGGTGTACTTCCTCTTCCTCGGCTTCTGCGACACCAACCCGGATTTCCGCTTCATCCGCGAGGCTGCCCAGCGCTTCGACAACACCGGCGCCCTGATCATCCAGGACCTGCGCGGCTTCATCGCCCTCAGCGACGACGAGCTCAGCGCGCGCCTGCTTGCGCCGGAACTGATCGCCTGGCTCAAGGCGCCCTGACGTCGGGGACGACACGGCACGGCAGCGCGATGATCCCGAGTTTCGGGCGCCAGCTGCCGCGCCGGCGACCACCCATCCTGCGCCGCCGCCGAGCCGGCGGCCTCCTTCCGTACGCTGCGGCGCGAACCGCCAGGCGCGATTGGAGCGTCGCCGTGGGCGAGCCCGTGGGCCATGTGACGTCGCGTCGCGCGCGCGCAGATCGCGCGGGCCGATTGCCACGGATCGCGGGCATCGCGCTTCTGGCGGGAGCACGATGGCGGCGCAGGCGGCGAGCCGGCACGGCGCCCGCCGGACGCGTCATTCGGCCATGGGAGAACTGCAATGAACAGCGGTGGCGAACGCGCCGGTTCTGGTATCCTGCGCCTCGATGACAAGGTTGTTCGAGTACGTCCCGCATCCGCACCTGGAGCGCCGCCGTGCCGCCGGTCCACCGACCGTTGCCGCCGCGGCAGCGCACATCCACGGCCCGGGCCTGATCGGCCGCATCAACGCGAAGCTCGGGCTGAAGATCACGCTGATCGTCGGCACGATGTGGTGCGCATACCTCTTCGCGCTGCTGGCGCTTGTCAGCGCGCCGTCGGCACTTCGCAGCGGCAACTCCCTGATCATCGTCGCGTGGATCGCGCAGACGTTCCTGCAGCTGGTGCTGCTGCCGATCATCATCGTCGGCCAGAACGTGCAGGCGGCGGCCGCGGACTCGCGCGCCCAGGCCACGTTCAACGACGCAGAGGCCGTCCTCGAAGAGGCGCGCCAGATTCAGGCGCACCTCGCGGCGCAGGATGCGGCGATGGAACGGATCCTGGCGATGACCAGTGACGGCGCCCCGCGATAGCGCCACGGAGGACCGCGTTACTCCGCCCGACCGCGCCGGCGGCGCCCGCACCCACATCACCGCCGGCGACGAGTTGACGGCGGTCGGCCGCCGAACCTATGATTGAGCGCACGCTAAGTTACCGGAGTCGCCGCTGCGACCGAAAGGACACCGCCATGGCCGTCGACCAGAAGACGATCGAGATGCTGCAGGGAGAGCCTGACATCAGCGAAGGGCTGGATCTCAGCTGGATGGACCAGACCGGCGAACGCGGCATGTCCGCCCACCCCGGCCGCCGCGGCCTGACGCTCGAGGAGATCAACAAGGCCTCGTACGGCAATGCGCCCGCGACCTCCGACGACATGACGATGGGGCTGCGCGGCGCCGCTCGCCGCGACGGCGTGCCGCGCGTCGGCTACCACGTGCGCAAGAAGTCCGACATCTGGTCCGACAACGCCGCCATGCTCTACGAAGAGGCGGTGCAGCGCCAGTGGTCATCGGCGACCGACATCCCGTGGGAGGAGCTGAAGCCGCTGCCCGATGACGTCGAGCGCGCCTACAGCCAGTTCTGCACCTTCCTCACCGAAGTCGAGTTCATCGCCGGCGACACGCCGAGCCAGTGGCTGCCTTCGATCAGCAACGAGCACTACGAAGTGAAGATGTTCCTCGCTTCGCAGATCATGGACGAGGCGCGCCACCTCGACGTCTTCCGCAAGCGCGCGCTCGCCAACGGCGGCGGCCTCATGCAGTCCAGCGGCAACGCCGGCCTGCGCGTGATCATCGAGGCCAAGGACTTCACCGAGATGTCGACGATCATGCACGTGCAGGGCGAAGGGCTCGTGCAGTCGATCTTCCGGATGGGCGAGTACATCGCGACGAACGAGGCGGAGAAGCGCATCTTCCGGCTGTCAGCGCAGGATGAGTCGCGCCACGTCGCGTTCGGCGTCATGCACCTCAAGTACATCCTCGAGACGGAGCCGGAGCGCCGCGAAGAGATCCACAGCTATCTCGAGAAGGCGGAGCCGGTGATCGTCGGTGGCGGCGCGAACGGCACGGCGCCCGTCGCCGGAGGCTCGCCGATCTTCGGCACGTCGCTGGGCATCCTCTTCGGGCATTCGCTCGGCGATCAGGAGGAGGGCGGCAAGCTCGCGCTCGCCGCGTTCCGGCGCCAGCTCAACGAATACATGCACCGCCTCGAGGTCGCCGGCATCGGCGAGCGGCGCTACCGCCTGCCGGCCAGCCTCCAGGCCGTCCTCGAACCGCCGAAGAATTAGCCCGCGGGACGTCGTTGCTCCGCCGTCATCGCGCGCGCCTGTGACCGGCCATGCGCAGCGCGACGTACGGCGCAGGACGTGATTGGCAGGGCGGGCGTGTACCGCCGCCACACTCATGCACGCCAGATCGTTGGCGCGCAGCGGCCGTCGGCGCTCCTCTCCGCCGCGGTGTGGAGATCCGGGGAGGAGAACACGCGACGGGCACCGGCCTCCGTCGAGTCGGGCTGGCCCCTTCGTTGACCCGACCTCACTCGCGCATCGATCGGCGCGCGAATTGCGGTGCCTCCCGTGCCCATCGAGACCCGACCGCCACCGCGCAGCGGCGACATCTCACCGAGGCCCGTCACGCTACAATTCGACCGTGAAGCGTGCGCCCGTCGCCTTCCTCACCGACCGCATCTTCCTCGAACACGACACCGGCTCCCATCCCGAGAACGCCCGCCGCATGACCGCGACGACCGACCTCCTCGCGGCGAGCGGCATCCTCGGCCGCCTGCGTCGCATCGACGCGCGCGCCGCCACGTCCGACGAGCTCGCGCTCGTGCACGACGCCCGCTACGTCGCAGCGCTGGCGCGCGCGGCGGCGGCCGGCGGCGGCTGGGCGGACCCGGACACGCGCATCACCTCGCGCTCGTACGATGTCGCCGCGCACGCGGTCGGCGGCACGCTGGAGGCGCTCGCGGCCGTTCTCAAGGGAGACGCCGAGACGGCGTTCTGCCTCGTGCGGCCGCCCGGCCACCACGCGACGCCCATCCAGGCCATGGGGTTCTGCCTGTTCAACCACATCGCCATCGCCGCCGCTGCCGCCCGCCGCCGTCACGGCGTCGAGCGCGTCGCCGTCGTCGACTTCGACGTCCACCACGGCAACGGCACCCAGGGCGCCTTCTACGCCGATCCGTCCGTGCTCTACATCTCGACGCATCAGTACCCGTACTACCCCGGATCGGGCGCGGCGACGGAGACGGGTGCCGGCGCGGGGCGCGGCGCCACCATCAACATCCCGCTGCCGGCCGGCTGCGGTGATGACGCGTACGCGCGCGTCTTCGATGAGATCGTCGCGCCCGCGCTCGACCGCTTCCAGCCCGGACTCATGCTCGTCTCCGCCGGCTTCGATGCGCACTTCGCCGATGAGCTGGCCGACGAGCGCCTGAGCGTCGACGGCTACGGCGCGCTCGTTGCACGGCTGATCGAAGCGGCGAACCGCCTCTGCGACGGTCGCCTCCTGCTCGCCCTCGAAGGCGGTTACGACCTCGTTGCGCTGCCCTGGTGCGTACGCCGTACGCTCGAGCTCCTCCTCCGCGACACGCCCAGCCCGGACCCCCTCGGCCTCCCCGCGCACGCGCTCGCCGCGAGCGAACTCGGCCCGCTCATCGAAGAAGTCCGCCAACGTCACGCGCTGTGAGAGGCTGGCGCGCCGTCGCGTTCCGTCGGCATGCCGCCCGCCGTCGCTTCGACATCGGTCGTGGAAGGACCGGCATGACCGTGCGCCCCGGAGTCGCTCCCCTCTCCCCTGTGGAAGAGGGACGGAGGCCAGGGCCGCAGGCACCACAACCATCCCCGGTTCCCGACGAAGCAGCGCAAAACGCCGCAGCCCGAGCCGCCCGCCCAATATCCAACATCCAACATCCCATCACCCATCACACGTGCGCGAGCCTCGGTATCGCTACTTCGCGCTGCATCGTCCGGATACACTCGCTCTATGGACGTCCGCACCCGCTATGCGCCCAGCCCGACGGGCGTCCCGCACGTCGGCAACATCCGCACGGCGCTCTTCGACTGGCTTCTGGCGCGCCACTTCGGCGGTCAATTCATCGTCCGGCTCGAAGACACCGACCGCGCGCGCTTCATCCCGGAGTCCGTCGATGGCATCGCCGAGAGCCTGCGCTGGCTCGGGCTCGACTGGGATGAAGGCCTCGACCGCGGTGGCCCCTACGGCCCCTATACGCAGTCCGAGCGCCTGCCGATGTATCGCGCCGCCGCCGACCGCCTGCTCGGGCAAGGCGATGCCTACGAGTGCTGGTGCTCGTCCGAGCGTCTCGACGCGATGCGCGCCGAGCAGGCGCGGCTGAAGCAGCCGCCGCGCTACGACCGGCGCTGCCGCGAAGACGCCGGGCGTGCCGAGGCGCGCCGAGAGGCCACGGCCGAGGGCCGCGGCTGCGTCGTCCGATTCCGTACGCCGCTGGAAGGCCGCGTCTCGCTCGACGACGCGATCCACGGCCCGCTGACGTTCGACCTCTCGACGATCGACGACTTTATCCTGCTCAAGTCCGATGGCTTTCCGGTGTACGCTCTCGCCTACATCGTCGATGACGATGCCATGCGCATCAGCCATGTGCTGCGAGGCGACGAGTGGATCCCGTCGGTGCCGCGCCACCTGCTCGTCTACCGCGCGCTCGATGTCGCCGTGCCGGTGATCGCGCATCTGCCGCGCATCCTCGGCCCGGACGGCGCCAAGCTCAGCAAGCGCCATGGCGCGACGAGCGTATTCGAGTATCGCGATCAGGGCTACCTGCCCGATGCGATGTTCAACTTCCTCGGCCTCGTCGGCTGGTCACTCGACGACAAGACGGAGATCATCTCGCGCGAGCAGTTCGTCGCGAGCTTCACGCTCGACCGCGTGGTCCGGAATCCCGCCATGTTCAACATCGACAAGCTGACATGGATGAATGGGGTCTACGTCCGCGACATGCCCGAGCCGGAGCTCGTCGAGACCTTCGCCGCGTGGCTCGACCGCGGCCTGCCGCCGTCCGTGCCGCGCCCGGTCGACCGCGGGCTCGTCGCGCGCATCGCGCCGTTGATCCGCGAGCGCGTGAAGCTCTTGACGGAGGTCGTCGACTACAGCGACTTCTTCTTCCTCGATGCGCTCGAGTACCCGGCAGACGATCTGCCGGGCAAGGCGTTCGCCTCGAAGGCCGCCGAAGCCGCAGCGGCGCTCCGGCGCGCGGTCGAGGTGCTGGCGGCGCTGCCGGGCTGGACCGACGACGCGATCGAGGCAGCGCTCCGCCTCCAGGCGGCGGACGACGGGATGAAGGCGGGCGACCTCTTCTCGCTCGTCCGCGTGGCGGTCACCGGCCGCCGCGTGACGCCGCCGCTCTTCGAGAGCATGGAGATCCTCGGCCGCGAACGCTGTCTGGTCCGCATCGAGGCGGCGACGGGGAAGCTGGGCTGACGCCTGCCTCCAGGGCAGCTCGCCGCGCCTCACCGGTTCACGTTGCCAGGCGCCGCCTCCGACCGGCGGCCGCGCTTCGGACCGTCACGAGCCGTCGTCCTCCGACGCCCGCTCCCGTTCGGCCGCGGCTGCACGCTCGCGCACGATCGTCAGCCATGCCTCCTGCTCCCTGCCGTCGAACGACCACCAGACGTGCTCGCCCTTCGTCGTCTCGATGAACAGGCTCGGCGCGCCGCCGCCCGGCGCGCCCATCGTCACCCGCGGCGGTGCGTAGAGCCCCGCTGACCGCACCTCGTCGAAGGGCACCGTGAGCCAGCGCGCTTCCCCCTTCTGCGCCTGGAACAAGAGCCGGCGGTCCGTCATGTACAGCGTCCCGCGCATCGCCGTCTTGCCCTGCAGCATCGTCGCCTGCGCGCCGCGTTCGTACACCTCGCCGGCCGGAAGGTCGATGTCGAGCGTGGGTGGTGGTGTTGGCTTGCGTCGGAACAGCGGCATCAGTGCGCCTCGCTCATCGCACGTAGGCCATCGCCGGCCGCAGCTGCTCGCGGTGCGCGCGCTCGTGCGCCGGGACGTGCTCCACGTACTCGATCAGCGTGTGTGCGTTTGGCTGCGCCTCCCACCAGAAGCTGGTCGCCAGTCCGAGCTGCTTCGGCTTCAGCCGCGCCAGCAGCAGCCGCGTCTCGTGCCGCATTGAGAGATACTCCTCGACGAGTGCCGCGTGCGTCGAGAACCGCCGCTCGTGGACGCGCTGGGCGTTCCCGGCGTCGACATCCGGCCACGCGGCGAGGCTACCGCGCTCGATGACGTGCCGCAGTTGTTGCTGCAGCACCCAGTCTCCGGTGGCGAGATGCGCCAGCAGCTCGCGGTTCGACCAGCCGAGCACCGGCGACGGGTGCTCCCACCGCATGGGGTCGATGCTGTAGACCACGTACAGCGTCGCGTCGGACGAACGCGCGTCGGCGGCATCGCGGAGCTCCGGTAGCAGGCGCAGCTTCGGCGGGTACCACTGCAGCCGCAGCGCCCGCCGGATGTCCGCCGCGTGCAGACGGTCGTGGTAGCCGAGCCAGATGTGCTCGCGGACGGAGTTGTGCGCGTCGCCGAACGCCGGCAGCTGCAGCGCCAGGTGCCGGGGCTCGAGCAGTTCGTACAGCCCGAGCAGCAGCCGTCGCCGTCGCACCATCTCGTCCACGAGCGCCGCCGGCGCCTGCGTGCGTCCGCGGGCGATCGCCCGCTGGCGCGCCACCTGCAGCGCTTCCGGGGAGCGCGGCTTCAGATCCTCCGCCTCGCCCTTCAGCAGCTCGCGCGTCGCCAGCGCCCACGTCTGGTCGGCCGTCGCGAGGTGCGAGAGCACGTCGTGCAGCGTCCGCGAGCCGTACGGGACGTAGCGAGCCCAGTCACCGTCCGTGATCCGGCCGAGCGCCGACATGAGTTCGTCTCGCGCCTTGGCCATGTCTTCGGCCGCGCGCCGGACGTAGCGGTCCATGCCCTTGTCGCGGAAGTCCAGATCGCGGATCACACGCTCAGTCTATCGATGGCGATCAGCGCCCGCCGCCGCTCGCGGTCCGCCGTCGCGGCGTGGGGGAGGGTGCGTCGCCCCGTCCGCCGGCGCTGGATAGCGCACGCGATCCCGCTCGACGCGCGCGAACGCCGGCAGCCGGTGCTCCGGCGCGGCCGTCGCGCTCATGATGTCCCGTACCTCACAGCCGCGCGCCACGAGCGCATCGGCGATCAGCGAGCGGTGGCAGCGCCATGGCACCGCCTCGGCGCACATCACGGCGACGCGACGACCGTCGGCGTATGCCAGCAGCGCCTCGATGCCGGCGCGAAAGTCATCGGTCTCCATGTGGTCGGCGTAGCCGCGAAACGATGCGACGCGCCAGCCCGTGTTCGTCGAGTCGGCCTTCGGCCTGCGCCAGCCGCCGAGCGCCGGCATCCGGACGTAGGCGATGCCGGCGGCGGGGAGCGTCCGCGCCAGCTCGGCGCCTTCGAACTGCGGGTTGTGACGCGAGCGCGGCACCGTCCGCACGTCGGCGACGGCATCGACGTGCCACGCCCGCAGCAGCGCGACGAAGTCCGCGAGCGTGCGCGTGGAATGGCCGATCGTGAACAGCGGGCCGGGCACAGAGTCAGCGTACCGTGGCGGCGCGCGTCCGCGTACATAGTCCCGTTGCGAAGAGCCGCTACGGCATTACATCTGCGTGACAGCCGCCGATGCTCCGCTTGGCTCCCGATGTTGCCCGGTTGTCAACCCACGGCCAACAGTGGTACATACAGAGCAGAGGTACCGCACGGGCCCTCGCACCGTCCCTTCGAACGAAAAATGCATACGGGACGAGAGAACGTCGGGGAGACTGCTCCGGCGTTCTGGCGTCGCGTATTCCAGGAGATCCACGAATGCGCATCCTGCAGCTGGCGCCCCTCTGGGAGACCGTACCGCCGCCGGCGTACGGCGGCACCGAGGCGGTGGTGAGCCTGCTCACTGAAGAGCTCGTGCGGCTCGGGCACGACGTCACACTCGCCGCCTCCGGCGATTCCACCACCTCAGCGAGGCTGCTCTCCGTCTATGGCCGCAGCCTGCGCCGCGCCGAAGACCTCGTCGACCGCAACCCGTACGACTGGACGCACATCGGCGCCGCGCTCGCGCATGCCGGCGAGTTCGATGTCGTCCACAACCACGCGGGCGAGCTCGTGATGGCGATGGCCGCCCTGATTCAGACGCCAATGCTGACGACGACCCACTGCATGACGACGCCCGACACCGGCTTCATCTGGGCGCGCTACCGAGGCCACTACAACACGATCAGCCGCTGGCAGCAGGCCCACTTCGCCGAAGTCGCGCCGCGCGCCGGCGCCAGGGGTTACGTCTACAACGCCGTCGATGTCGACACCTTCCCGTTCCAGCCGGCCAAGGGCGACGACCTCCTCTTCCTCAGCCGCCTGGCTCCGGAGAAGGGCCCGCAGTACGCCATCGAGGTGGCGAAGCGCACCGGTCGCCGGCTGATCCTCGCCGGGAAGGTCGACCGCTACGACCGGCAGTTCTTCGAGGAGGTCGTGAAGGACCTCATCGACGGCGATCAGATCGTCTTCGTCGGCGAGGCAGACGCCCGTCGCAAACGCGAGTTGTACGCGAACGCCAGGTGCCTGCTGATGCCGATCACGTGGCGGGAGCCGTTTGGCCTCGTGATGCCGGAAGCGATGGCCTGCGGCACGCCCGTCGTCGCATTCGACCGCGGCAGCGTGCCCGAAGTCATCGTCCACGGCCGCACCGGCTTCGTCGTCCAGGACGTCGACGAGATGGTGGACGCCGTACGCGCCATCGACACGATCGACCCGTACGCCTGCCGCGACCATGTCCGCCAGCACTTCTCGCCGGCGATCATGGCCGCGCGCTACGTCCACGTCTACGAGCAGATCGTCAGCGGACGGCGTCCCGCGACGGTCGCGCGGCCGCTGATCCGGCCAGCTCTCCCGGCGCGCGACGGCATGCCGGCGACCGTAGCGACATCGAGGTCAGCGTCATGAGAAACAGTCCCGTCACGAACGACCGAACGACGATGATGACGTTCAGGCCCGGCGCCGCGCACGAGCAGGCGCTCCAGGCGATGGCAGGCCTCGACATCGACGAGGTGGTCGTCGAACTGGTCGCCGGACGCCTGTACCTGCGCGGCATCGCCGCCTGCTACAGGACAAAGCAGCTCGCCGGCCGCCGGGTCACCGAAGCGATGCCGGGCGTCGCCGTCGTCAACGAGCTTCGGGTGGCGCAGGGCGTCGCCAGCGACGCCGACGTGACGCGCGCCGTCGAAGCGGCGATCGGCCGCGCCGTGCCTGGCGCCAGCGGGCGGATCAGCGCCCATGTCGATTCGGGGGACACGTACATCGGCGGCATCGCATCGAGCGAGAGCGAGCGCGCGGAGATTGAGGCGGCGGCCTGGCAGGCGCCGGGCGTCATGCACGTCCACAACCAGGTCACGGTCCCTGGACCGGACGAGGACGACGGCGACTTCGCCGACGGCCTGTCGCGGTACATCCAGTACTCGGTGACGCTCCCGCACGGCGAGATCATCGTGCGCTACAATCGTGGCGTCGTCTCGCTCGATGGCGCCGTCGCCACGGCGCAACAGCGGGACGCGGTCGAGGAGCTCGTGCGCTGGTACGAGCGCGTGTCCGATGTGATGAACAACATCCGCGTCGCCCCACTGCGCGCTGTACGGTAGCCGACGCCCGCCGAGGGAGAACGCCGCGACGAACGTAGAGCCCGAGCAGGCCCCGGAAGAAGACTGGTACGTCCTCCCCGAGGGCGAGCCGATGGGCATCGAGGACATCCGCGATGTCCTCATCATCCGCGAGCGCGGCTCCGCGCTGATCACCGACGCCGATGGCAACGTCCCCGCCGGCAGCCGCCAGGGCCTCGGCCTCTACCACGCCGACACACGTCACCTCTCGACCTATCGCCTCACGCTCAATGGCACGCCGCCCGTCATGCTCCTCTCGACCGCCGAGCTCGGCTACGCGATGGAGCAGGTGATGACGAACCCGGTGATCGTCACCGCCGACGGACGGCGCATCGGCCAGAGCAGCACCGAGATCCGGCGTCAGCTCGTCATCTCCGACATCGTCGAGGAACTCGTCCGGATCACGAACTTCAACCCGTTCCCGATCACCCTCGACCTCCTCTACGAGTTTGACGCCGACTTCGCTGACATCTTCGACGTCCGCGGCTACGAGCGCGCGACGCAGGGAGCGCAGCACCCGCCAGAGATCGGCGAGCGCTCCATCCTCTACGCCTATACAGGGATCGACGGCCGCAACCGCACCACCCGCATCGAGTTCGACCGAAGCCCGGGCAAGGTCGACGAGCGGAGCGCGCTCTTCCACGTGCGCCTCGAACGGCGAGAGACCGTCACCATGCGCACGCGCATCGTCCTGAACGCTCCGTCGAAGCGCCTGCCGCGCGCCGACCGCCTCGATGCCGTCGCCGAGCAGTACCGGCGCTGGACGGAAGGCGCGACGCAGGTCTTCACCGACAACGAGTTCTTCAACCGCGTCATGGCCCGCTCGCTGCACGACATCCGCATGCTGTCGAGCGAGAACGACGAGGGCGAATGGTTCCTCGCCGCCGGCACGCCCTGGTTCGATGCGCTCTTCGGCCGCGACAGCTGCATCGTCTCGATGCAGCTGCTGGCCTACCGTCCGGACATCGCCCGCTCCACCCTGCGCCTGCTCGCCCGCTGGCAGGGCGCCGACATCGACCGCGCGCGCGACGAGGAGCCGGGCAAGATCCTGCACGAGCTGCGCTTCGACGAGCTCTCGCGCGCCGGCGAGCTGCCCTACAACCCCTACTACGGCAGCATCGATGCGACGCCGCTCTTCCTCATGTTGCTGGCGCTTTACTACGACTGGACCGGCGACCTGCGGCTCGTGCGCGAGCTGCTGCCGGCCGTCCGCCGCGCGATCACGTGGATGGACGTCTATGGCGACACGACGGGCGACGGCTACCTGGAATACGCCAAGCGCTCCGCGAAGGGTCTCGTCAACCAGGGCTGGAAGGACTCCTGGGACGCCGTCGTCCACGTCAACGGGAGCCTCGCGCGCGCCCCTATCGCCCTCGCCGAGGTGCAGGGCTATGCCTACGCCGCGCGCGCCTGGCTCGCGCCTGTGCTCGACAAGGTGGGCGAGGGCAAGCTGGCCACGCGCCTCCGTCGCGACGCCCGGCGCCTTCAGCAGCACTTCAACCGCGACTTCTGGCTGCCCGGCCGCCGCTTCTTCGCCCTCGCCCTCGATGGCGACCGGAAGGCCGTCGAATCCACGACGTCCAACCCGGCGCATGGGCTCTGGACCGGCATCATCGACCCCATGCACGCCAGCGAGACGATCGGCCGGCTGATGGAGAACGACATGTTCAGCGGCTGGGGTTTGCGCACGCTGAGCGGCGGCAACCCGCGCTTCAACCCGATCGGCTATCACCTCGGCTCGGTATGGCCGCACGACAACAGCATCGCCGCGATGGGCTTCAAGATGTACGGCTTCGAGGACGAGCTGAACGAAGTGGCGACGGCCCTCTTCGATGCCGCCGCGTCGTTCCCCTACTTCCGATTACCGGAGCTCTTCGGCGGCGAGATGCGCTCCGCCCACCACGCGCCCGTGCCGTATCCCGTCGCCTGCCGCCCGCAGGCCTGGGCCGCCGGCGCCTTCCCGTTGATCACGCAGGCGATCCTCGGACTCAAGCCGGAGGCGGCGGAGAAGCGTCTGCGCATCGTCAACCCGAAGCTGCCCTACTGGCTCAACACCGTGCAGGTGCGCAACCTGCGCATCGGCGGCGGCAGCGTCACCCTGCAGTACCGCCGCGAGGGCAACGACACGCGCGTCGAGATCCAGGAGGCGACCGACGACATCGACGTGCTGATCAGCAGCCGCTGGCCGGCCTGACCGCGAACGTCAGGCGCCCGCCTTCACGAAGGCGTACGCCTCGCGCGCCAGCTCCGCCCAGCCGCCGGCGTCCGGCGCGACCGCCACCCATTCCTTCATCTTCCGCGCCCCGGGCCCGAAGCGCTCGCCGCAGCCGTCGGCGACCAGCGCATCGACGCGCGCCTGAGGCAGCTTCACGACGAATGCGCCCTTCGGCGTCAGCATCGCGAAGATCTTGCCGTGGATGGCGAGCGCGTTCTCGGTGCTGAACATCCGTTTCTTGGTGACGCCGCGCCTGCGCCGAAACGCCGCCGCGGTCTCGGCGAAGCGCGCCCCGGCGTCGTCGGCCGTCGCCGCCGGCCGAGGCTTCCCCGAAGCGCCGCGCTTCACGTCCGCCATCGCTGTCTCCAAACGACGAAGCCCCACCGGCCGGCGGGGCGCTCGATGCTTGTTGGTAGCGCATGCGGGATTCGAACCCGCGATCTTCGCCTTGAGAGGGCGATGTCCTGGGCCGCTAGACGAATGCGCCGGATGGCTGGGGATGGAGGATTCGAACCCCCACATACGGATCCAGAATCCGCTGTCCTACCATTAGACGAATCCCCAGCGGTCACACAAGTCTAACATGCACGGATCGGCCGCCTCAACGCGACCGCTGCTGCGTGTAGATGGGCAGTGATTCTGTCGCGCCGCGGCGGGGCGATGACGCGCCAGGCCCCGACGAGAGCAGTCCTGGAGGCCCGGTTACCGCCCGCGCCGGTTATCGTGAGGCGCCTACGGCCGCCCGGGCGCCGCCGCCCGCTCCGCCGCGGCCACCGCCCGGCGGAAGCGCCGCACCGCCAGCCGTAGCGCCTCCTCGGCGTCGATGTCCCGGCTTCGCGCGTGCGCGACGAGGGCGAACAGCACATCGCCGAGCGCGTCGCGTGTGAGCGCCGCCCCGCCCAGCGCGGCGATCGCGTCGCCAGGAGGTTTCGTCGAAGGATCGGCGAGGCCGGCCTTCGCGGCGCGCGACTGCACGGCCTGCGCCTGGGCGAGCGCCGGAAGCGCCAGTGGCACGGCGTCGAGCAGCGGCTGGTCGCCGCGCTCCTCCTTCTTCAGCACGTCCCAGTTGCGGACGACATCCTCCGCGCCGCTCACCGCCGTCTCGCCGAAGACGTGCGGGTGCCGCCGCACGAGCTTCGCGCCGATCGCCCCGAGCACGTCCTCGATGGCGAACGCGCCCTCGTCCTCGGCGAGTTGCGCGTGTAACAGTACCTGCATCAGCAGGTCGCCGAGCTCGTCGGCGACGCGATGCGGCTCGCCGGCGTCGAGCGCGTCGAGCGCCTCGTACGCCTCTTCGAGTAGAAAGCGCTTGAGCGTCTCGTGCGTCTGTTCCAGGTCCCACGGACAACCCCCGTCCGGCGCCCGTAGCCGCGCGACGATCGCCCGCACACCCTCGAACGAACGCACGTTTGCGGTGAGGGCGAGCGGCGGCACGTAGAGCGTCGTCAGGTGGTCGAAGGCGTCGCCGCGGTCGAGCTCGGCCAGCACGACGTCGCGGGCGGCCGCCTCCGCCGTGCCGCTTGCCCGCACGACTCGCACCCGATGCTCCGGGGGATACGACTCGAGGAGCGCGAGCTTCGCCTGCGTCGCCGTCCGCCGGTCGTACAGCTGGCCGATCAGCGTCGGACGCTCCGGCGTCAGCAGCCGGCGATGTCCGCCGAGGGCGAGCGCGTCGAGGACGAGGAGGCCGTCCGCCAGAGGGTCGATGCCGAGCGCCGCCGTCGCCGTATCGACGAAGCTGAGGCCGGCGACGAGCCGGACCTCCAGTCCTGCCTCCGGTGCGCGCTCGATCAGCCCCCGCACCGTCGCCTCGCCCACGAGAGGATGACCCGGTACCGCATAGACGACGCCGGAAGGCTGCGCGGCCAGCCCCAGCACGCGGCCGACGATGGCGTCGTAGACGGCTTCGAACGAGTCGAGGCGGTCGTACAACTCGTCGAACGAGGCGTAACGCGGGCCCGCCGGCAGCCCGGCGACGGTCGGGTGACGCGCGGTGCGCAGCCATACCTCCGCGCTGCGCGCCAGGGCATCGCGCGCCTCGACGGTCAGCAGCGATGCGTCGCCCGGCCCCAACCCGACGATCGTCAGCGAACCCACGTCTCCAGTATGCGGTCACCGGCGCGGGGCCTCCAGCCGCCGCCGTCTTGACGCGTTCGTCGCGTCGCCGCCGTCCCGCCCGGCAGGTAAACGGTGCTACTCTGGTACCGATGGGCATCGAAGGATCAGCGGCGCAGACGGACGAAGAACGGCCGCTTGACAAGCGCGATCCCGCGTCGGAGAATGCGGGCGTCGCGGCGGCGGGGCGGCAGAGGGAAACCCACATGGGCTTCGTCCGCACGCTCGCCACAATCGCCTTCATCATCGCGCTGCCGGTCGCGGCGATCAGCACCAACGTCCGGCTCCTCGCCAACGCGCCGCTCGTCTACCGCTACGCCTTCGACCGCTACAACGCCGAGGCCTCGACCGGGCTCTCGCGCGCCGACCTCGACAAGACCGCCGGGGCGCTTCGGGCCTACTTCAACAACGACGAGCCGACGTTCTACCAGACAGTGACGCAGGACGGCCTGCAGACACCCGTGTTCAACGCGCGCGAGACGCTGCACATGCAGGACGTCAAGCGCCTCTTCGTCATCACCGGTACGGTGCAGGAGGTCGCGCTGGTCTACGTGCTGCTGTACGTCGTCGCCGTCTTCGTCTGGGCGCGCGAAGGCAGCATGCGGCAGCTCGCGGCGCAGTCGCTGGCCGGCGTCGGGCTGGGCGCCGCCTTCGTCGGTGGCATCGCCATCTTCGCTTCGTTCGGGTTTGAGGCTGCGTTCACCCGCTTCCATCTGATCATGTTCACGAATAATTTGTGGCAGCTGAATCCGGCGACGGACCATCTGGTCCAGATGTTCCCCGATCCATTCTGGCGCGACATGACCGTGCTGCTGGGACTGATCTCCGCCGCCGAAGGCCTGCTCATCGGCGGCGTGTCGGCCGTCTACCTGCTGAGCACGCGCGGCGCCCACCGTCGGCTGTCGGCCAGCGTCGCCCTCGACCAGTCGCAGACGCAGGCCGCCTGAGGCCGCGGCGCCGCCCGGCGTTCGGCCCTCGCGCTGCCGCACCTCAGCGTCCCGCGCTCCGACTGCCCGCGTTGCGGCCCTGCCTCCCCGCGTTTCATCGCCTACGTCGCACGGTAGACTCGATCGCGATGCCACGCTCGCCGTACCGCGCCCTGCCCTCCGTCGACCGCGTCTGCGCTGAGCTGCGCGCGCGTAGCGTCGATGCCGCCGATTCGGTGCTGCTCGACCTGACGCGCGAGGCGCTCGCCGAAGCCCGCGCGCGTATCGGTGCTGGCGGCGAAGCGCCGACGCTCGACGCGATCGCAGGCGATGTCACCGCGCGGGTCGATGCGGTACGCCTGCCGCCGCTGCGTCCGCTGATCAACGCCACCGGCGTCATCCTCCACACCAACCTCGGCCGGGCGCCGCTGGCCGGGGAGGCGATCGCCGCGATGGCGGCTGTCTCGCGCGGCTACAGTAACCTGGAGTTCGATATCACGAGCGGCAGGCGCGGCACCCGGCACAGCACCCTGGCGCCGCTGCTCCGCCGGGTCACCGGCGCCGAAGCGGCGATGGCCGTGAACAACAACGCCTCCGCCGTGCTGCTGGCGCTTGCCGCCCTCGCTGCCGGCCGCGAGGTCGTGCTCTCACGCGGCGAGCTCGTCGAGATCGGCGGCGGCTTTCGCATCCCGGACGTCATGCGCCAGTCGCGCGCCCGCCTCGTCGAGGCAGGGACGACGAACCGCACGCGCATCGAGGACTTCGAAGCGGCGATCGGCCCGCGGACGGCCGCGCTGATGCGCGTGCACGCGAGCAACTTCCGCATCACCGGCTTCACCGAATCGGCGCCGCTCGATGGGTTGGCGACGCTCGCCCGCAGGCGCGGCGTGCTGCTGATCGACGACATCGGCAGCGGCTGCCTGCTCGATACGGCGGCGTACGGGCTGGCGCCGGAGCCGACACCCCAGCGCTCGGTCGCTGCCGGCGCCGACGTCGTGCTGTTCTCCGGCGACAAGCTGCTCGGCGGGCCGCAGGCCGGCCTGATCGTCGGCCGGAACGAACTCATTGCCCGCATGCAGCGGCACCCGCTCGCGCGCGCCGTCCGGCTCGACAAGGCGAGCATCGCCGGCCTCGCTGCGACGCTCCGGCTCTACATCGATGGCGTCGCCGAGCAGCGCGTCCCCGTCTGGCGCATGATCGCCATGCCGGTGGCCGAGATCGAGCGCCGGGCGGGCGCCGTCGTCGCGGCCCTTGGCGCGGCGGCGCAGGTCGTCGACGGCCGTTCGATGGTCGGCGGCGGCTCGCTGCCCGAAGAGAGCCTGCCGACGCGGCTCGTCGTGCTCGCGCCGGTGCGGTCGGCGGCCACCCTCGCCGGGCGGCTGCGCGCCAGCGACGTCGTCGCCCGCATCGAAGACGGACGCGTGCTGCTCGACCTGCGCACCGTCGACCCGCTCGATGACGGGCGCGTGATCGATGCCTGTGCGGCGCTGGTTCGCCCGCAGTGATGCTCTTGCCCGCCCGCCGGAAGGGCTTTGTGTCACCGAACCCCCTGCGACGGGCTGCCGCGCATCGGGAGAGACACGTATCGGGCGAGACGGGTGGCAGGTCGTCGAACGGATTGCTGTTTCCATAACGGCGCGGCAACAATGTCGTGAGGAACGCCATGGAACGCCGGCTGAGGTATCCGCGCACGAGCGCCAACAGGCAGCGCCTGCGGCTGCTCGCCGCGGCGTTCCTGCTCGCCGCCGGTCTCACCGGCGCCTGCGCGCAGCGCACCGGCAGCCGGGGTGCGGTCTACATCCTCACCGCCAATTTCGAAGTCAACCCGGTCATGCAGCGCTACATCGACCGCGGCATCGGCGATGCCGAGCGCAACAACGCGAAGGCCGTCGTCATCAAGCTCGACACGCCCGGCGGGCTCTCGGACTCGATGGACAAGATCGTCCAGCGCATCCAGGCGGCGAAGGTGCCGGTGATCGTCTACGTCTCGCCCAGCGGCGGCCGCGCCGCCTCCGCCGGCACCTTCATCACGATGTCCGCGCACGTCGCGGCGATGGCGCCCGGCACGGAGATCGGCGCCGCGCACCCGGTTGCGGCGGGCGGTGGCGATATCACGGGCACGCTCGGCACGAAGGTCGAGAACGACGCCGCCGCGAAGGCGCGCGCCATCGCCGAGGCGCGTGGGCGCAACGCCGACTGGGCGGAGGCGGCCGTCCGCCAGAGCGTCTCTGCGCCGGTGAGTGAGGCGGTGCAGAAGCGCATCGTCGACTACCAGGCCGACAGTATCGACCAGCTGCTGCAGAAGGCGGATGGCCGCACGGTGCGCGTCGGGCAGCGCTCGCTGACGCTGACCGGGCTGGAATTTGCGCCGCGCGTCGAGGACAACCTGACGTTCCTCGAGCGCGTGCTGAACGTGCTCAGCGACCCGAACATCGCCTTCCTGCTGCTCAGCCTTGGCGGCCTCGGCCTGCTGATCGAGCTCGTCCACCCCGGGGTCTTCTTCCCGGGCGTCTTCGGCGTCATCTCGCTGATCCTCGCGTTGTTCGTGCTCGGCACGCTGCCGGTGAACTGGGCGGGCGTCGGCCTGATCGGCCTCGCCTTCGTGCTGTTCGCGATGGAGGTGTACGTCGGCGGCTTCGGCGCGCTCGGCGTCGGTGGCGCCGTGTCGCTGATCGCCGGCGGACTGATCCTCACATCGAGCAGCAACCCGGACTTCCAGGTATCGCGCTGGCTCGTCGTCACGACGGGCGCCGTCGTCGCGGCGTTCTTCCTGCTGTTCGTCGGCGCCCTGCTGCGCGCGCGGCGCCTGCCGCCGGCCGTCGGCATCGAGACGCTGATCGGCCGCCTCGCCGTCGCCCGCTCCGACCTGGCGCCGCGGGGATTCGTCTTCGTCGAAGGCGAGCGCTGGCAGGCTGTTGCGGAAGATGCGCCGGTGCGCCGCGGCGAGCACGTCGTCGTCACCGCCGTGCGCGGCCTCACGCTGACGGTGCGCCGGCGTCCGTCCGCGCCGCCGCCGTCCGCCCCGGCCGGAGCGCCCTGACGCGATCGTAGAGCGGCTGCAGCCCCGGCTCGACCGCCAGCACGTGGTGCCGCAACTCGCGCCGCACGCCGGCAGCGTCGAGCGCGCAGCCGACGAATCCGGCGAGAGCGGCGACCGTCGCGGCATCGCCCGCGTGCAGGCGGCCGTACTCGACACAGAGCGCCTGCAGCCGGTATGCCTCGATCACTTCGATCAGCCGCTCGTACTGCGCGCGCCAGAGATGCAGCGCCGCAGCGGTCGCCTCGGCGTCGTCGCCGCGGCCGAAGTAGCGCAGCGTCGACGCGGCCACCTCCGCCGGGCTGCGCAGGCAGACGATGAGCCGCGGCGCTTCCGGCAGCACGGCGAGCCACGCTTCGAGCGTCCAGGAGAAGCGAGGGTCCTTCCACGCCGGCGTCGCCGAGGCCGCCAGCGCGCGCATCTCGTCGGTGTACGGGCGCGCCGCCGTCCGTACCTCGGCGCGCGTCGCCATGCTGAACGGTGCGAAGAGCCCTGCGCGTGCCAGGATCTCGTCGTTGAGCACCACCACAGCCTGCTCTTCGAAGTAGCCGTCCGGGTTCGCCGCATCGCCGGCGATCAGCTGGCGTCCGACGCTCACGCCCGCGCGATCCAGCAGCTTCGCCACGGCGCTCGTCCCCGAACGCCCGCAGCCGGTAATCAGAAACACAGAGCCCTCGCCGTTATCAGACAGGCTGTTTCATTCGAGCCCCTCACTCCTCGCTCCTCACGGCGCACTTCCCACCTCTCGCCTGCCACCTCGCGCCCCCATCGCCCCTCCCTCACGGTAGTATGCGCTGCACGCCGTCAGCGGTCACCGCCTCGAAGGAGTCATGATGGATACCTACCACACGATCATCAGCAAGCGCGACACGCGCGCCTTCCTCGAGAAGCCGGTGCCCGATGACGTCGTCCGCCGCATCGTGCAGGCCGGCCGCATGGCTGGCAGCTCGAAGAACACGCAGCCGTGCCGCTTCGTGATCATCGACGACCAGCGCGTGAAGGAGGAGTTCGCCGCCTGTGGCGACTTCGCCACCTGGATCCCGCAGGCGCCGCTCGTCGTCGCCATCGCCGTCATCGGCGGCACGCGGGCGGAGTTCGATGCCGGCCGCGCGGCGCAGAACATGATGGTCGCCGCCTGGGCCGAGGATGTCGGCTCCTGCCCGATCTCGCTCCATCGACAGACGTGCGCCGTCGAGGCGCTGGGCCTGCCCGGGGACGCCGGCGTGCCCGTCGCGGTCGGCTTCGGCTACCGCGCCCGTCCGCCGAAGTCCGTGCCGGAAGCCGCCCGGCTTCCGTGGGACGACTACGCCCACCACAACCGCTGGCACGGCGACTCCTGACCGCGATCAGGTCCGCATTCTCACCTCGCACCTCTCACATCGTCTGCCCCGTCACAGCCGCCTCCGGTGGACATCTACAGCGGTGCGATCGATAGTGGGCGTGGGGTTAGCGAGGAGGTGCACCGTCGTCTCGCTTCAGACGCGCTCGTACGAGCTCGAAGCCCGCGCCTTCATCGATAACCCGTCGTACGACGAACTCGCTCGTCTCACCGCGGAGATGCCGAACGCGAAGCGCACCGTCTACGGCAGCGCCGACGTCTTCACGCGCGTCGACGCGCGGAGCAGCGCCAGCACCTACATCGTCACCGACGACCCGGACAGCTTCCGCGGCCTGCAGACGATGACCCGTGCCGAGTACGACGCCGTCGCCGGCCGCCAGGACGCCTACGTCCGCGAGCAGGAGATGATCGTCATCGACGGCGAGATCTCGAACGCGCCCGAAGTGCGGACGCCGGCGCGGCTGATCATCGAGCGCCGCAACGCCAACGTCGCCGGCATGCAGAAGTACCTCTACTTCGACAAGCGGACGGCCGGAGAGCCGGAGGTGACGGTGATCGACACGCCGAACCTCGTCGCCCCGGGATTCCCCAACGACCGCTGCATCGCCGTCGACCTCGACCGCGGCGTCACGCGCGTCCTCAACTCCGACTACTTCGGCGAGTCGAAGAAGGGCGGCCTGCGGATGTGGAACACGATCGTCTACACGATGGGCGGTCTGGCGATGCACGCCGGCTGCAAGGTGATCCCCGTCGCCGGCGCCATGAAGACGATCGTCATCATCGGCCTCTCCGGCACCGGCAAGACGACGACCACCTTCCAGGCGACGGGCGGCGCGAAGCCGGTGCAGGACGACTTCATCGCCTGGATGCCCGATGGCCGCGTCCACGGCAGCGAGGACGGCTGCTTCGCGAAGACCTTCGCCCTCAGCGAGGAGACCGAGCCCGAGATCTACCGGGCGACGATCAGCTCCGGCGCCTACCTCGAGAACGTCTACCGCAACGACGACGGCACGCTCGACTTCTTCAACGAGTCCTTCACACAGAACGGCCGCGCCGTCTTCCCGCTCTCGGCGCTCGGCCGCTTCGAGGACGCCCGCACGATCCCGCCCGTCAGCGCCATCGTCATCCTCAATCGCGCGACGAGCGTCGTCCCGGCGATCGCGCGCCTGACGATGCAGCAGGCGGCGGCGTACTTCATGCTCGGCGAGACGCAGGGCACGAGCGCCGGCGGCGCCGCCGAGGCCGGCAAGGCGCTGCGCGTCCCCGGCACCAACCCGTTCTTCCCGATGCCGAACGCCCTGCAGGGCAACCGCTTCCTCGACCTCCTGCGCGCGCACCCGGTCGATGTCTACGTGATGAACACGGGCTGGGTCGTCGAGCAGTCCGGCCCCGGCTCGAAGAAGGTGAAGGTCGCGCACTCATCGGCGTGCGTGCAGGCGATCGCCGAGGGCGGCGTCGAGTGGGACGACGACCCGGACTTCGGCTACCAGCTGCCGGCGCACATCCCCGGTATCGCGCACGATGACGAAGACCTGCTCCACCCGCGCGCCCGCTACGTGGCGCTCGGCCGCCTCGACGACTACCGCGCGCAGGTGGCGAAGCTCAAGGCCGAGCGCATCGCCTTCCTCCACACGTTCCCGCTCCTCGACCCGTTCATCGCCGAGGGACTCGGGTAGCCCACGTCGGTCCGCCGGCCAACAGATCGAACGACCGGCTGCGCGTCCTGTCGGCCGCCCCAGCCGTTCGACCGGCACGCACCACGTCCGGACGCCGCCCTTCCGCCAACCAGCCCCATCGTCGATCATGCGCGCATGGTCAGATTCGGCTTCACGTTCCCCTTCGACGGCCTCCCCCTCGCCGCGCACAAGGAGGCGCTGCAGGAGGCCGAGCGCCTCGGCTACACGGACGCCTGGTCGTACGAGGTCGATGGCGTCGACTGCTTCTCTCCGCTCGCGCTCGCCGCCGTCTGGACGGAGCGCCTGCAGCTCGGCACGGCGATCGCCAACGTCTACACCCGCTCGCCGCTGACGCTCGCCATGTCCGCGATGGCGATCGCCGAGGCGGCGCCGGGCCGCATGGCGCTCGGCATCGGCTCCGGCTCTTCCGTCATCGTCGAGCGCTGGAACGGAGTGCCGTTCGAGCGCCCGTACGGCCGCGTGCGCGACATGGCGTGGCTCCTCACGCGCGCCTTCGCCGGCGAGAAGGTGAGCGAACGCCTGCCGACGCTCGGGGTCGACGGCATGCGCCTCTCGCGTCGCGCGCTTGCGCCGCCGCCGAAGCTCTACATCGCCGCCCTGCGAGAGAAGATGCTGGCGCTTGCCGGCGCCGCGTCCGATGGCGCGATCATCAACTGGCTCGGCGCACGCGATGTGCCGAAGGCCGTCGCCGCCGCCCGCAGCGGCGCCGAGCGCGCCGGCAAGGACCCGTCGCAGCTCGAGGTCGTCTGCCGCATCTTCGTCTGCCTGTCGACCGACGCAGCGCTGGTCGACTTCCTCGGCCGCAGGGCGATCGCCGGCTACCTGACGGTGCCGGTGTACGCCAAGTTCCACGAATGGCTCGGCCGCGGCGAGATCCTGCGGCCGATGTGGGACGCCTGGGACGCCGGCGACCGCAAGGCCGCGACCGCCGCCATCCCGCGTCAGACCATCGACGACCTGCTGGTCTCCGGGGACGCCGAGACATGCCGTCGCAAGATTCAGGCGTACGTCGATGCCGGCGTCACGGTACCGGTACTGAACTTCCTGCCGGCGTCCGGCGACCCCGCCGACCGCGCGCGCCAGTCGCTCGAGATGCTGCGCCAACTCGCGCCGAACGCCTGATGGCGGACGATCGGCCGGACTTCTTTCAGCGGATGGCGGCAGCCCGCGGCGGACGAGGCGGCATGCCGCGGCGGTTCGAGCGCTTCGGTTCAGCGCTCGAACCGCACGAAGAGCGTATCCGGCCCGCCGGGCCGCAGCAGCGCCGCCGCGTCGGGCTCGCGGCTGATCTGGAGCCCTCGGATCTGCGGCAGCAGCGTCCGTAGCGCGATCTCGCCCTCCATGCGGGCGAGCGGCGCTCCGAGGCAGTAGTGGATGCCCATGCCGAACGCGACGTGCCGGTTCGGATCGCGGTCGATGATGAACTCGTCCGGCCGCTGGAACTGCTGCTCGTCGCGGTTCGCCGAAGCCATCAGCGGGATCACGCGGTCGTTGCGCGGGATCGTCACGCCGCCGATCTCGACGTCGCGCGTCGCCCGACGGAAGGTGGCGGCGAACGGCGCGTAGTAGCGCAGCACCTCTTCGATCGCGCTCTCGAGCAGTTCCGGACGCGCGCGCAGCTCCGTAACGACGTGCGGGAACTCCGAGAAGACGCGCACCGAGTTGACGATCAGCCCGGTCGTCGTCTCGTTGCCGGCGACGAGCAGCAGCCGGCAGATCAGCAGCAGATCCTCTTCGCCGAGCGTGCCGTCGTCCGTCTCCGCATGCACCAGTCCGCTCAGCAGATTGTCTTCAGGCTCGGCGCGCAGCTTGTCGAGCCGCGCCTTGAAGTACCGGTCGAACTCCCGGTTGATCCCGTCGAGCGAACCGTCGTCGCCCATCATCAGCAGCACCCCGACGTTCTGGATGATCGCATCGGACCAGCGCTTGAACGTCGCCAGGTCGCCGTCCCCGACGCCGAGCATGTTCGCGATCACCATCACCGGCAGCGGATACGCCAGCCCGGCGACGATGTCCGCCTCCTCCTGCGCCAGCAGCGCGGCGACGAGATCGTCGCAGTACGCCTGCACCGCCGGCCGCTGCAGCTCCACCATGCGCGGCGTGAACGCGCGGGCGAGCAGTCCACGCAGGCGCGTGTGCACGGGCGGGTCGTTGAAGATCATGCTCGGCCGCGCCGGCTCGCCCGCGAGGACGTCGATGCTCACTTCCGACGAGAACGTCGCCGGGTCGCGCAGCACGCGCAGCACGTCGTCGTAGCGCGAGACCGCCCACAGCCCCGCCGTGCCGATCTTCATCACCGGCGCGTTCGCCCGCAGCGCCGCGAACGCCGGGTACGGGTTCGCCCCCATCGTCCCGTCGTCGAACAGCGAGAACTCCGCGCCGGCCTCTGCCTGCGTCATGGGTAGCGCTCCTGCCCGTCACCTACTTCGTGACGCACGAATATTTTGCTCCGAGGAAAGTATCGAACGGATCCGCCGGTCCTGTCAAGGCCTCGTCGACTGGCGTTCGCCCGAAGATCCGGCGCGAACCCGATACAATCGGAACACACTTGGAGACATGTCCGATGGCCGAAGACGACTCCCGCATCGCGCTCGACATGATGAACTACGGCATGTACGTTGTCGGTTCGCGCGGCCCGGCGGGCCTCAACGTCATGGCCGCCCACTGGCTGATGCAGATCTCCTTCAAGCCGCGCATGGTCGCCCTCGCGCTCGAGAACGACGCGCGGACGCTGGCGAACATCCGCGAGTCGCGCGTCTTCAGCGTCAACGTCATGGGCGAAGACAGCATGGAGCTCATCGCATCGTTTCTGCAGCCGCAACTGCCGACGAAGGTGCAGGGCCGCCACAACGGACGCGTCGCGCCGCTGAACAAGCTCGATGGCGTCCCGCACGCGACGATGACCGCCGGCTGCCCGATCCTGCAGGCGGCGCTCGCCTGGTTCGAGTGCGAAGTCGAAGGCGGCCTGCCCACCGGCGACCACACCCTCATCGTTGCCCGCATCACGGACGGCGGCCAGATCAACGCCGGCCGCCCGCTGCGCGACGACGACCTCGGCTGGACCTACTCCGGCTGATCGCGGCCAGCGGGATGTGAGCATCCGTCGCAGTGGCGCTGGCGCCGGCCATCGTCGTCCGCACCACAACTGCGCCGGCCGCGTCGAGGTGCTCGACGGGCGCACCATCGTCGTCGGCGCGAGTTACTGCCACCGGCACGCCGGTCGAGAGTTGGCAGGTGGCAGTGCGCGCGCCTACGGATCCTTCAAGCGCAGCCCGAGCTCGTCGAGTTGGGCGGGGTCGACGGGGAGCGGCGCGCCGGTCATCGGGTCGGAGGCGCTCTTCGTCTTCGGGAAGGCGATGACGTTGCGGATGTCGTCGTCCTGCGCGAAGAGGGCGAGGGTGCGGTCGAGGCCCATCGCGATGCCGCCGTGCGGCGGCGCGCCGAACTCGAACGCCTCGAGCATGTGCGAGAAGCGCTCGCGCGTCTCCTCGTCGCTGAGACTCAGCGCCCGGAAGACCTCCGCCTGCAGCGACCGTTGGTAGATGCGAATGCTGCCGCCGCCGATCTCCTGGCCGTTACAGGTCAGGTCGTGCGACTGCGAGTGGGCGGCGCCGGGGTCGGCGGCGAACTCGCGGTCGGCGTCGAGCGGCGCGGTGAAGGGATGCGTGACGCTGTAGTAGCGCTCGTCCTCGTCGCTCCACTCGAAGAGCGGGAATTCGAGGATCCAGCAGAACTGCAGCGTGTTCGGGTCGGCCAGCCCGAGCTTCGCGGCCAGCGCACGGCGCAGCGCGTCGAGCGCCGGCTTGACGCGCCCGGACGAGCCGGCGTCCTTCGCCGGCGCGCCGCCGACGCCCGCGACGATCAGCAGCAGGTCGCCCGCGCGCGCGCCGGCGACTCGGCCAAGCGCGCGCGCGTGGTCGGCGCCGAGGAATTTCAGCACGGGCGAGCGCAGCTGCTCTTCGCCCGCGTTCGCCGGGTCGGCGAGGTAGGCGATGGAGACGAGGCCCCTGGCGCCGTACGTCTTCACCGTCTCTGTGAGGGCGTCGATCTCCTTGCGGCTGAAGGCGGCGCCGCCGGGGACGACGATGCCCTCGACCGTGCCGCCGCTGTCCGTCGCCGACTTGAACACGAGGAACGGCGTGCCGCGCACGGCGTTCGTCAGGTCGACGAGCTCGAGGCCGTAGCGCAGGTCCGGCTTGTCCGAGCCGAAGCGGCGCATCGCCTCCTCGTACGACAGGCGCGCGAAGGGTACAGGGATGTTCAGGTCCGGTCGCAGCTCGCGGCCGATCTCGATGTAGAGCTGCTCGATCAGCTGCAGGATGTCCTCCTGTCCCGCGAATGACATCTCGAGGTCGAGCTGGCTGAACTCCGGCTGGCGGTCGGCGCGGAGGTCCTCATCGCGGTAGCAGCGGGCGATCTGGAAGTAGCGCTCGAAGCCGGCGACCATCAGCAGCTGCTTGAACTGCTGCGGCGACTGCGGCAGCGCGTAGAAGTTGCCGGGGTTGATGCGGCTGGGCACGAGGTAGTCGCGCGAGCCCTCGGGCGTCGGGTTGGCGAGCACCGGCGTCTCGATCTCGACGAAGCCCCGCTCGGCGAGGTAACCGCGGATCTTCCGGGTCACGAGGTGGCGGAGGACGATGTTCCCATGCATCCGCTGCCGGCGCAGGTCGAGGTAGCGGTAGCGCAGGCGCAGCGTCTCGTCGACGTCGACGTCCTCGTTGATGTAGAACGGCGGCGTTTTCGCGCTGTTGAGGATCTGCGCCGACGTCGCCTGCACCTCGACCGCGCCCGTCGCCAGGCTGGCGTTCTCCGTGCCGGCGCGGCGACGCCGCACGCGCCCCTCCACCTGCAGCACGTACTCCACGCGCGCCTCGCTGGCCACGGCATGCGCCTGTGGCGCCTGCTTCGGGTCGAAGACGACCTGGATGATGCCGCGGCTGTCGCGAAGGTCGATGAAGATCAGGGCGCCGTGGTCGCGGCGGCGATGCACCCAGCCGGCGAGCACGACGTCGAGGCCTTCGTCCGATTCGCGCAGGTCGCCGCAGTACGCCGTCTTCAGCATGACGCAGTGTAGCGGGCGTGTGCACGAGGGTCGATCACGCAGTTGGCGCAACATGGTGCGGATGGAGGCGCTGACCGTGAGAGTGCGGCGTGAGAGCGGGGAGGTGAGGCTACGCGGCGCGGCGCGCGATCGACCCTCATCGCTGCTCCCGGCGCAGCGTCCGACGTCTGCGGCATCCCGGTCGTCGCAAGCCCCTCGCGGCGCGGTGCGCGATCGTCGATCTGCGGTGCTCTTCGCCGCCGAAGGGCGCGGATCGGTACTGACATCGGCTTCGGGCGACGCGCGCTGGCGGGTGCACGCATCCGGGCGGGGTCGCGCGGAGTATGATCAGGCGAAGCCGCACGGAGGATCGACGTGGGTTCGAACGCCATCCCGCTGCCGCAACCACTGCCCGGCCTGCCGGCCCCCGGCCGCGCCCACCGCGTGCTGCGCGTCGTCCGCGTGATCCACCCGTTTCCGACGCTGCTCAACGTGGCGGCGGTCGCCGGCCTCGCCTTCGTGGCGACGCGCGGCATGCCGCCTGCCGGCCTGCTCGCCCGCATGCTGGCGATGATGTTCTGCGCCCAGGCGACGATCGGCGTCGTCAACGACTACTACGACCGCACGCTCGATGCGGCGACGAAGCCGTGGAAGCCCGTCGCGTCCGGACTCGTCTCGCCACGCGTGGCCGTCGCGCTCGCGCTCGTGCTGTTCGCGGCGACGGTGGCGCTCGCGGCGACGCTCGGCACCGCCGGCCTCCTGCTGGCGCTTCTCGGCCTCGCCTGCGGGCTCGCCTACGACGCGCGGCTCAAGCGCACGATGTTCAGCGTCGTCCCGTACATGATCGCGATCCCGACGCTGCCGCTCTGGGTCTGGGCGACGCTGGGCGTCTGGCGCGCGGCGCTCTGGTGGTTGCTGCCGATCGGCGCCCTCATCGGCGTCGCGCTGCACCTTCAGAACACGGTCGCCGATATCGACGGCGATGCGGCGCACGGGGTGCGCGGCCTCGCCCACCGCCTGGGCGCTCGCCGGTCGATGCTGCTCGGCTGGGCGTCCTTCGCCGCCGCGCTCGCCATCAGTGGCGCGCAGGCGCCGCTCGTTTCGTACGACGGACGCTGGTACGCGCCGGCGGCCGGCGTCGCGGCGCTGTGCCTGCTGGCAAGCATCGCCGCCTACCGCGTCCGTCGGGGCGCCTTCGCGCTCCAGCTCGGCTTCGGCCTGCTCGGCATCGCGTCGGCCGTCCTCGCTGTCGGCTGGCTCGGCGGCGTCACCAGGTGAACATCGGCGCAGGGCGATCCTCGCCGGCGCAGTCGCCTCGACGCCAAGGCGTTCGCGCCGCCTCCACCTTCCATCCGCGACCGTCCAACCGCCGGCGCGCCGGCCCGAACCGCGCACGACGGCCAGAGGCGGTGTCGCGCGTGTCGCCTGCCTGCTACGATCGACGTATGAGCGGCATCGGCCTCTACCTGCACATCCCGTTCTGCACGGCGAAGTGCGGCTACTGCGACTTCAATTCCTACGCCAACCACGAGCACCTGATCCCGTCGTACGCGGAGACCCTGCTCAAGGAAGCGCAGCTCTGGCGGCAGACCGTCGGCACGCGCCCCGTCGCGACGGTCTTCTTCGGTGGCGGCACGCCGAGCCTCAATCCCGTGGCCGAGATGCGTACGATCATCGACGGGGTCCGATCGACGTTCGTGGTCAGCCCCGATGCCGAGATCTCGCTCGAAGCCAACCCCGGCAGCCTGAGCGTCGACTACCTTCGCGGCCTGCGCGAGATCGGGTTCAACCGCATCTCGATCGGCGTCCAGTCCTTCGACGACGAGGAGCTCGTCGCGCTCGACCGCATCCACACGGCGGCCGACGCGCGGGCGGCGTTCGCTTCGGCACGGGAGGCGCGGTTCGACAACGTCAACCTGGACTTCATCTACGGCCTGCCGGAGCAGCCGCTCGCCGCCTGGCGGCGCACGCTCGAAGAGGCGCTCGCGTTGGCGCCGGAGCATCTGTCGCTGTACGCCCTCACCGTCGAAGAGGGGACGCCCCTCGCCCGCGATATCGCCCGCGGCCGGGTGGCGTCGCCCGACCCGGACGTGCAGGCTGAGCACTATGAGTGGACGCAGGACCGCCTCGCCGCCGCCGGCTACGAGCACTATGAGATCTCGAACTGGGCGCGCCCGGGTCGCCGCTGCGCGCACAACCTGATCTACTGGCGGAACGGCGAGTACCTCGGGCTCGGCGCGGGCGCCCACTCGCACCTTCACGGCGTGCGATTCTCGACCGTCCTCCTGCCGAACCGCTATGCCGAGCTCGTCGACGCATCGGCCGCCGGCATCGCCGACGGCTCCGGCCCGATGCGGCAGGTCGCCGGCGCCGAGCAGATCACGCCGGAGCTGGCGATCGCCGACGAGCTGATCCTCGGCTTGCGGCTCGTCGAGGGCATCGACCGCGGCGCGTTCCGCAGGCGCTACGGCCGTGACGTACGCGATGTGTACGGGGCGATCGTCGACGAGTTCGTCGGCTACGGGCTGCTCGAGGAGACGGCGTCGCACCTTCGCCTGACGCGACGCGGCCGCCTGCTCAGCAACGAGCTCTTCCAGCGCCTGCTGCCCGAGCGCGAGCCGGTGTCTGCGTAGCGCTCGGCCCCGTCGACGCGCATCGCGAGCGTGCGGTCGCGGGAGAAGCGGGTCGCACATCGCTGCGCTACCCGACGAAGCGCGTCTGGCCGGCGTGCCGCCTGAGCACCGCCTCGAGACCGCCGGCCTCGTCGGTAGCGTTCCGCAGCTCCGCCAGCACGGCGGCATCGACGACGACCGGCCAGCCGGGCACGCCGGCGTCACGCGCGCGCGTGATCGCCGCGCCGCCGGTGATGTGCGCTTCGAGCACCAGAGCGCAGGCGGCCGCATCGCGCGGCGTCGCCAGGTCGACGATGATCGCCGCGTCGGTGCCGCGCGGCACCGCTGCCGCGCCGATACGCACGGCGCCGGCGACGTCGTCCAGCCAGGCGGCGTGCACGATCGGCTCGACGTCGTCACGTGCGAGCACCGGAATGATGCGGTCGGCCTCGAAGCCGACCACGACCTCGACCGCCGCCGCTCCCGCCTCGAGCAGCTGGCGCGCCTGCCATTCGGCCAGCGTCTCGTCGTCGTCCCACGCCTGCAACGCCAGCGGCTCGCCGTCGCGCTCGATCGCGGCCGCCGCCAGCAGGATGCCGGCGACGCTCATGCCAGCGTCAGCTCGCCGCGCAGCACCGTCACCGCCTCGCCGCCCACCTCCACCGACATCTGGTCGCCGCTGTCACGCACGCAGACGCACACGCGGCCGGGCTGACCGAGCTCGATCCCCTGCTCGGCGACGTATCGCAGCGCGCCGTCGCGCCGGTCGAGCAGCGCATCGCGCGCGATGAGGGCGCCGATGCAGCCGTTGGCGCTGCCGGTCACCGGGTCTTCGCTGATCCCCTGAGGCAGCGCGAAGACACGCACGTGCACATCCGCCTCGGCCGACTCGGCGCCGATGCAGAAGATGGCGACCTGGAGCGAGCGCAGCAGGCCGACGTCCGGGCGCACGCGCCGCATCGCCTCCAGCGATGCCGCCTGCGCCACCAGCCACCAGATGCCCGTCGACACCTCGACCACGCGCGCGATCTCCGCGGTCCGCAAGCCGATCGCCGCGGCGACCGTCCCGGCGGCCGTGCTCGCCTCGCGAAACTGCGGCCGCGGCTGCGTCATCGTATACCGCGACGCGGCGTCGTCGACGGCGACCGGGATCACGCCGACGCCGGTCTCGATGCGCAGCGGTGCTCCGCGCGCGGGCGACGCGAGCTGCTCTTCGATGACGATGTGCGCCGCGGCGATGATCGGGTGGCCGGCGAACGGCAGCTCCGAGCGCGGCGTGAAGATGCGCACGCGGGCGTCGTCCGCCGCATCTTCGGGCGGCAGCAGGAAGACGGTCTCGGACAGGTTCTGATTGCGCGCGATCGGCTGGAGCAGCGTCTCATCGATGCCAGCGCCATCGATGACGGCGGCCGGGTTGCCGGTGAGCGGCGTCGACGTGAAGGCGTCGACGTGCCGGATGCGGTGGATGCTCACCCGGCCCGGCGCACGAAGCGCAGCGCCCGGCCGGTCGCCGTCAGCATCAGCGTCCAGGCGAGCGCGTTGAGCACGACGTTGAGCGGGTACAGCAGCCACATCCGCTCGGCCCGCCCTTCCTCGACGATGGTGCCGGCGAAGTGTCGCGTGATCGTGAACTGCACGGCTGCGCTGACGAGCAGCGCGCGGACGAACGTCTTGCGCACGGTGGCCCTCCTACAGCGTCTTCTTGTACACCCGCATGCGGGCGCCCGGCTTCCACGCCGGGTACACACTCGTCTCGTGCTGCCAACCCTGCCGTTCGAAGAGTTGGTGCGCTTTGAAGTTGTTCTCGCTCGTGTGCAGCCAGAGGTTGCGCTTCCCGCGTCGGCGCGCCTCATCCTCGACGGCGGTGATCAGCTTCGCTCCCAGGCCCTGGCTGCGGAAGCGCGCCGTCACCTCGATATTCTCGAGGTAGGCGTTGTCGCCGGACTGGTAGGCGCGCCCGTCCTCGTCCGGCTCCCAGTCCTGATCGTCGCGATAGTTCAGGTGGACGATCGCCCAGCCCACCGGCACGCCGCGCTCCGCCGCAACGTAGATGAAGCAGTCGCCGTCGTTGAGCGCGGGCTCGGCGTGCTCGAGGCGCATCTTGTCCCGGTCGTTCAGGAGCGTCTTGAGCGGCTGCTCGTCGCGCACAAAGTCGATCGGGCGAACCTGAACCTCTTCGTCGCTCATGATCGGCGGCGCCCATCGCTCGAGCTGTTCGCGCGGCCGGCGGTTCTGCGGTACGCGTGCGGGGTGAAGCGCATCAAGGTTTCTCCGGCTCGTCGTGGCGTCGGCCGTGACGGCATCATTCTAACGGCCCGCGTTGACCCTACGGTAGCGGTCTACGCCTGGAATCGTGCACGACCGACGACGGACGGACGCGCCGGGCGTTGGCGCCCGGTGGCCTGCCGTCAGGACCCCGCGAACCCGCTCAACCGCGCACCGGCGGCGATCCCCCGCGTCTGGAGCAGCACGCGGACGCGGCCGAGCTTCCCGGGGTCGATGAGGTCGAGGACGGCGTTCCGGCGTGCGAAGTACTCTTCGAGCTGCGGGCGCTCCTGCGCCACCGCCGCCAGCCCGGCGCCGATGCCCATGCGCACGAGGAACTCCGCCTGGTCCGTCTCGCCCGCGGCGAGCAGCCCCGCGCGCTCACCGGTCGCCCGCAGCGTCGTGAAGTCGACGCTCGACGTGATGTCCTGCCGGCCGATGCGGACGTACGGGTCGCTGGAGACGGACTGGCGGTAGAAGCAGAGCAGCGTGCCGTCCCCGCGCCAGGGCGCGTAGAGGTCGGGCGCCTCGTAGCCGTAGTCGAACGTGAGGACGCCGCCGCGGATGAGCGATGCGGCGATCCGCTCCGTCCAGCGCGCCGCGTCGATGTTCACCTCGGCGAGGCAGCCGTCTCCCGGCTGCACGCCGAGTGCGTCGAAGTATGCCGCGAGCGCCGGCGTCGACGGCTCGCCCAGCGCATCGGCGAAGCGATCGGCCTCGCGCGCGACGTACACCTCGCGCAGCCGGTCGCCGTCGCGCCGCACCCGATGCACCGGAAGCGCGTCGAAGAATTCGTTTGACAGCACGCATCCTTCGATGCCCTCCGGCAGGTCCTCGCACCAGCCGACGTCGGCGGCGTGTCCGATCTCATCGAGCGTCCGGCGCTGGCGGCCGACCAGCGCGCCGCTCCGTTCGACGATCCGGTAGCGGAGCGCCGCCGCGCACTCGCGCTCGCGCGCGATCCGGGCGATGACGTCGCGTGCCAGCAGCCCGCCACCGGCGCCGAGCTCGACGACGTCGAACCGGGCGGGCGCGCCGAGCGCCCGCCACAGCTCGATCAGCTGTTTCGCCACCAGCGCGCCAAAGACCGGATGCACCTCCGGGCTGGTGACGTAGTCGCCGCCGCGCGTCATCGCCTCGGCGTGCGTCGCGTAGTAGCCGAAGCGCGGGTCGTAGAGTGCGGCCTCCATGAAGTCGCGGAACGTCAGCGGCCCGGCGGCGATGCGCCGGCGCAGCTCCGCCACGAGCGGCCCGCTCTCGGTCATGGGGGCGAATTCGTCGTCGGACACCGGAGCCATCGCTGCATCGTAGCGGAGCCGCTGCCGCATGCGCGGCGGCCTCCGGCCGGCGCCAGAGGTCGCCTACACTAGCGTGGCTCGTCGACCGGCCCGACCTGCTGCTGCGGCGTCGGCGCCGTTTGCTCCGGGACATCGCGCGGCGGAGGCTCTGCACCACGGCGCCCGCGCGCGAGCGCCTGTCGGACGCCGTGCCGTGCGAAGACGTAGATGCCGGCGCCACCGCAGACCGCGCCCGTGATCACGAGCACCGGCGCGACGCCGATCACGTCGGCGCCGATGCCGGCGAGCAGGATCGGCGGCACCGACGCCAGATTGCTGAACACGCTCTGACCGCTGAATACCCGTCCCTGCATCTCGCGCGGGATGCGGGCGTTGATGATCGCGTTGTCCGCGACGTTGAGGAACATGTAGCTGAAGCCGATCGCGACCGCGAGCAGCATCGTCACGACGATCTTCAGCGTGTCCGCGCCGAGCGGCGCGCCGAGTTCGCCGATGCCGGCGGCGAGCCACGGCACGAACCCCAGCAGGAGCACGCCGGCCACGAGCGCGGCTAACGCGAAGACCATCGCCGGCAGCGCCGAGACCCGCTCGATCACGATGTGGTCGAAGCGCAGGGCTCCCCATACTCCGATCACCGCCGGCACGACGATGAAGACGCCGATCTCCGGCCGCAGGGCGAGCACGGCGCTGGTATAGCGCGGCACCAGCGTGATCACGACGTAGGAGGCGACACTCGTCAGCACGTAGATCCAGACGGACAGGTACGAGAGCTGGTCTGACTCCAGGTAGCGCCAGCCCGCCATGAAGTGAGCCCGACTCCCGGACAGCACCGTGCGCGCGCTTTCCATCTTGCCGCCGATCTTCCTGATCCGCGACACCTCGAGCGCCGCCGCGACGAACAGCGGCACGCAGAACGCCGCCAGCGCCGATGCGCCGAGCGTCGTCAGAAACACGAACGGCAGGATGAGCACGCCGATCGCCTGCGCGATGATGCCGCCCAACTGCCCGAGTGCGCTCGCCCGGTCCAGCTTCTCCTGCGGCACGAGCAGCGGCCGCGCCGACGAGCTGGCCGCGCCCTTGATCTGCGAGACGATCGCGAACAGGATGGCGATCAGGTAGATCGCGTAAAGCCGGTCCGTGAAGAGCGCGAATCCGACGGCGAGGAGCGCCCAGGCGAGGTACGAAGCGAACATCACCTCGCGCTTCGGCAGCTGGTCGGTGATCGCGCCCGACACCGTCACCAGCAGGGCGGCGGGCCCGATGTAGACGGCTGCGAAGAGGCTGCCGAAGAACGTGCTCCCCGTCGACCGTTGGATCTCGAGGAACATCGTGTAGACGAGCGCGGCGACGCCCGTGCTCGCGAACTGCTCAGACAGCCAGAAGCGGCGGTAGGAGGCGTTCTTGAAGAGCGTCTTCTCGCCGACCAGCGACGAGATGCGGAGCATCCACTCTTGCTGTGTGGGCATCGGCGTGCGCGTCCCTGTCCGCGCGTCGGAGCGCCGGCGCAAGCTGCGTGGAACCCGGCCGCGGATGGTTCTGTATCCCCCCTGGAGCCTACGTGAATCGAGGCCACAGCCTCATGCCGAAGTGGTGGCGGAGTGAACGCGCGTATAGCAAAACGAACGTAGGGTGCCGGCGCTGGCGAGCGGCACTCGCCTGCCGGCGCCCGCAGCCGCAGCATCGGGGCCGAGCGTGGCCGCCCGAGCTGCGCCGGGAGGCGTCGCGGTCGCGCCGAGAAGGTGGAGCGAACAGCCCGGTGGCCGTCAGTCGTCGCCGCCGGCGCGGATGTGCCCGGCGGCGTGGTTCACGGCATCGAGGGAGAAGGCGCCCGGCCCGGTCAGCAGCAGCGTGCCGGCGGCGGCCGCCAGCAGCAGCGGGAACTCGAAGCCGCCCTCGCCGTAGAGGCCCTTCTGCCAGTGCACCTTGCGGATCGCGGTGGCCAGGTTGAACAGGACGAAAGGCGCCGCCCGCCGCGTCTTCAGGCCCAGCACAAAGGCGATGCCGCCAGCGAACTCCGCCAAGCCGGAGGCGTAGGCGGCGAGCGCCGGGGCGGGGACGTGCATCTCCTCCAGCGCCTTACCGAACGCCATCGGCCCGGACTGCTCGACGGCCGACGGAAAGTTCGGACCGTAGACTCCCTCGAGGAACTCCGGCGCGTGCTTCCCCTGCCCGCCGAAGAGCTTCGTGTAGCCGTGTCCCACAAGAACCGTGCCCGCCGTCAGCCGCAGCAGCAGTAGCCCCAGATCACGCAACATCAGTTCCTCCGATCACGCGAGCCTCCGTTACTCGCAGTCTACGCTCGCGGTCGGCCACCCGGCGTCCTCCGCGCGCCACCGATACCAAGCTGTAGCGTCCGGCTCGCCGCTCGAATGCGAAAACCTTACGATTCCGTGGCAGCGGTCACGGCCCTGCGCGTCGGCGCCGGGCGCACGCCGGCTTATGAGGCAGCCGCTCGCCGAACGATATGCAGAGCCTGGCCGACGACATCCGGCGCCGAGGCATCGAGCCAGGCGATGCGCGCGTCGTCGCGCCGAAACCAGGCGTGCTGCATCCGCGTCAGCCTGTGCGTCTCCGTCTTCATCTCGGCCGCCGCGGCATCGAGCGACGTCTCGCCGCGCAGATACCCGCACATCTGGCGGTAACCGATGCCGCTCATCGCCGGCAGATCGCAGTCGTAGCCGGCGGCGATCAGCGCCGCCACCTCGGCCGCGAGACCGGCGGCGAGCATCGCGTCCACACGCGCGTCGATGCGGGCGTAGAGGGCATCGCGCGCCAGCGAGAGCCCGACGATGCGGAGGTCGTCCGCCGGCGGCCCGTCCTTCACCTGCCACTCGCTGAAGCGCCGCCCGCTCGAGCGCGTCACCTCGATCGCCCGGATCATGCGGCGCACGTTGCGCCGGTCGATGCTGTCGGCGCTCTCCGGATCCTCCGCGCGGAGGAGCGTCGCGACGGCGCCGGCCCCGGCGCGCGCCGCCAGCGCCTCCAGCTCCTGCCGGAGGGTGATGTCCGGCGGCACCCGTGGCACCCGCCAGCCCTCGAGCAGCGCCCAGACGTACTGCCCCGTGCCGCCGGCGACGATCGGCGTCCGCCCGCGGCCGGCGATGTCGGCGATCGCCGCGCGCGCGTCATCGAGGAACGAGGCCAGGGTGTAGGGCTGGTCGGGCGCCACGCGGTCGATGACCCAATGACGCGCTGCGGCCTGCTCGGCGGCGCTCGGCTTCGCGGTGCCGATGTCCATGCCGCGGTAGACCTGCCGCGAGTCGGCGTTGATCACCTCGCCGCCGACCGCCTCGGACAAGGCGACGGCCAGCGCCGTCTTGCCCGTCGCCGTCGCACCGACGATCGCGATCAGCTCACCGCGCATCAGCTCCGCGCGCTGACGGCCGCCGCTGCCGCTTCGACGATCGCGGCGAACGCCTCGGCCTTCAGCGACGCCCCGCCGACGAGGCCGCCGTCGATGTCCGCTTCCCGCATGAAGTCGGCCGTGTTCTCCGGCGTCACCGAGCCGCCATAGAGGATGCGGATGGCGTCGGCGGTGTCGCCGCACAGCTCGCGCAGCGTGCGGCGGATCAGCGATACGGCCGCTTCCGCGGTCTGCGGGTCGGCCGCCAGGCCCGTGCCGATCGCCCAGACGGGCTCGTAGGCCACGACGAGCGCCGGCGGCACGTCGATACCGAAGAGGCCGCCGCGCACCTGCTGCAGCAGGACGTCGGCGGTGAGCTCGCGCTCGCGCTGCGCCAGCGTCTCACCGACACAGACGATCGGCGTCAGTCCGTGTGCCAGCGCCGCCGCGACGCGTCGCTGCACCGTCTCGTCGGTCTCGCCGAAGTACTGGCGGCGCTCGCTGTGGCCGATGACGGCGTAGCGCGCCACTTCCGCCACCTGCGCGACGCTCACCTCGCCGGTGAAGGCGCCCTGCTCCTCCCAGTAGAGGTTTTGCGCGCCGAGCATGACGCCGGATCCTTCGAGCGCGGCGCGCACCTCGTGGAGGAAGACGTACGGCGGGCAGACGAGCGTCTCGACGCCGGCGATGGCGCCTACGCGGGTGCGGACGTCGCAGGCCAGGCGAAGCGCCTCGTCGCGCGACAGGTGCATCTTCCAGTTGCCGGCGATCAGCGGCGTCCGCGTCATGCTCATGCTCCGTACTTCGTCAACCGGCCGGCGTAGGCCATCGCCAGCGAGAGCACATCGCGCGCCGCCATCGTGCCGAGCGACCCGCGCGCGCAGGCGCGCTCGTTGAAGGCCTCCGCGCCGTCGATCTGCACGTACTCGCGCGCGTGCAGGAGGAACGGCACCGGGTGCCAGGAGTGCGCCGCGAGCACCGCCGGCGTCGAGTGGTCGCCAGCGACCATCAGTACGTCGGCCTGCATCGCGTGGAGGTCGTCGATGTAGCCGTCGACCTCCTCGAGCGCGCGCATCTTCGCCTGGAAGTCGCCGTCCTCGCCGGCGGCGTCGGCCTTCTTGAAGTGGATGAAGAAGAAGTCGAAGGCATCCCAGTGCTGGCGGAGGGTCGCCAGCTCATCGGCGAAGGCCACGCCCGTCGGCAGCACGGTCATGCCGACGAGCTTCGCCAGCCCGCGATACATCGGGTACGCCGCGATGGCGGCGGCGCGGAACTTGCCCGCCTCGGCGATCGACGGCATTGGCGGACGCTTCGCCAAGCCGCGCAGGGTGAGCATATTCGCCGGCTCGTGCCCGGCGAGCAGCTTCGCCGCCTGCGCGACGAACTGGTTCAGGAGCGCCGCCGTCGCTTCCGCTTCAGGCGCCGTCGCCCGTACGGGCAGCGGCTTCTCGCCTTCGCGCTGCGGGTCCGTCTCGGTCAGCCGGTCGGAGAGCCCTTCGCCGCGCAGCACGAGCAGGAAGCGGTGGTCGCGCACCGGCTCGACGAACACCTGCACGCCCGGCAGTTCGATGCCGCGCAGCATCTCGCACAGCGGCAGCGTCTGCGCCGTGGGGATGCGGCCGGCGCGCCGGTCGGTGATGCGGCCGTCCGCGTCGACCGTGCAGAAATTGCCGCGCGCCGCGACGTCCTGCGGTTGCAGGTCGAAGTCGATGCCCAGCGCCTCGAGCACGCCGCGGCCGACGGTGTACACGGCCGGGTCGTAGCCGAAGAGCGCGAGGTGCCCCGGACCGCTGCCGGGCGTCACGCCCGGCGCCACCGGCACCGTGAGCCCGCACATGCTCTCCTGCGCCAGGCGGTCGAGGTGGGGGATGTTCGCCTGCTCGAGCTCCGACCGGCCGGACTCGTTCGGTAGTCCGCCCAGTCCGTCGATCACCAGCAGGAGGATCTTGGTGGTGTGGGGCACGGAGAGCTCTCGGAGCAGGTCGAGGTCCATCCCGAAAGTCTACAGTCCGTCGCGCGATCGTCCACCTGCCCGCTGGCGAGGACGCATGCCTGTCGCCTTGCATCGTGCCTGCCTGGTCGTGCCCGGCCGTCGACCGGCGTGCGAATGACTGTCGCGGACGCAATCACGTCGGTGCTGGCGGCGTCCGCTTGTCGCCGCACGTCCGCGCCCACCGACGCGCCGTGTTTCGCTACGCTGTCGATATGAACGGTGTCGCGGGCGCCCTGGTGCTTGCCGGCGGCGTGCTCGTCGTGGCCGGCCTCATCGTCTGGGCTGCCGCCGCCATCGGCCTCGGCCGCCTGCCCGGCGACCTGGCGATCGAACGCGCGCGGATCCGCATCGCCTTCCCGGTCGCCACGTCGATCATCCTCAGCGTCGTCCTGACCATCGTCCTGAACGTCGTCGTCCGCCTCTGGCGCTGAGTGGGTGGCGAAGCCCGGGGGGCGTCTGCGCGGGTGTTCTGCGCGGCGGCGCGCGACGGTCTGGCGGCGCCGGCGATCTAACCGGCCGGCGCGCCGCCGAACGCCTCATCGGCGCGCTCCACGCGCTCCGCACGCGGGCGCGTGGAGCGCTTCGGCAGCAGCCCGAGGAGGCGTGCCAGCGGCCAGGCGACGACCAGCGTCAGCGGCACGTAGACGCCCACGAGGAACGCCCACCACGCCGCCGCCGGCACCTGCTCGAGCCGGAGCTGACTCGCGACGAGCCGCATCGGATCGTTCACGAGCAGCGCCGTGTAGGACATCAGGCCCACCGCCGCGAGCGCGCGCGACGGCGCCCAGAGGTCGACCCTGCTCGGAAGCTTCGTCACAACCGGCACGATGAGCAGCGCCAGGCCCAGCGTCGTCAGCGGAAGGGCCAGCGCCTGCCACGCTCCCAACGCCCAATCGCCGATCATCAGGTCGCCGCCGGTGTGCGCGGCGAACCCGAGGACGAGCGCGCCGACGATCGCCTCGCGCCGCCGCAGGCGGCGCAGGACCGACGCCCGCTGCGGGTCAGCGAGGATGGCGCCGATCGCCATGCCCGACGTGAACTCGAACAGCCGGAACGGCGCCCAGCCGGTCACGAGCCGGAACTGCAGCTCCAGATACTGGTAGCGATGCAGCACCCACCAGTTGGCGCCGACCGTCAGCGCGAACGTCAGCAGCAGGAACGGCACGAGTCCGCTGCGCTTCATCAGCGCGAAGAGCAGCGGGAACAGGAGGTAGTACTGCGCCAGCAGCCCGACGAACCAGAGCGCCAGCTGCGGCGCGAAGAACCAGCGGTCTTCGAGCAGCCGCGGCACCAGCGCGACGCTGGCGAAGATCACCCCGCGGTCGATCGTCAGCCGCGTGTGCAGCGAGATCGTGATGCCATGCTGGAACTGCTGCACGAAGCCGGCATCACCCGGCGCCACCGTCTGCCGCCAGGCGATGAGCGCCAGCACGAGGTACGTCAGCGCGACGCCGACCCAGTACGGGACGAGGAGCTTTCGGGCGCGTCGCAGGAAGAAGCGCGGCCAGTCGCGGATGCCGCCGGGGCGATAGGCGACCATCGTCAGCGACAGGCCGCTGAGCATCATGAAGAGCGGCACGCCCTGGAAGCCGTCGCGGAAGACGATGTCCGTCACCGACGTGGCGATGCGCCACAACGGAGCTCCGTCGCGCACCTGCACCGCGAAGCGCGCGTAGTAGTGCTGCGGCACCGGCGGGAAGAACTTGATGTCGCCCCAGAGGTGGAACAGGATCACCCAGAGGATCGCCAGCCCGCGCAGCATGTCGATCGACGTCAAGCGTGCGTCCGACGCACCACCTTCGCGCTCATCGCGCCGGGAGCCGTCGCTGGGCCGCACGTCGTCCGCCGGCCGCCCGGAAGCGGCATCGCCGTCGCGACGCGCCCTCCCCTGAGCGAGCGGCATCGACGTGCCGCTCGTCCGAGCATTCGTGCCGCCTTCGCCTGCCGTCACGTCCGTACCTGGCGCGGGGAGCCATCGCTGTGAGAAGCCGACGGTACACCGGATCGGCCGCAGCTTCAACCCCCGACTGGACAACGCATCGTCGCCGCCGGCGGCTGCACGGTGCCATCCCCCGGCCGGGCCGGCGGCTCAGGCGGAGCGCCCGACGATGGGACAGGACGGCGGAGGACGATCGGGCACGCGGCAGAAGTCCCGTCGGGCGAGCCTCCGCGCGCCAGCCGGCGCCCCTCCGCGGTGGCCCGCAGGGTCCGTCCGCTGGTGCGTGAGGAGCCCGGCCGAGCTTCGCCTACTTCAGCAGCTGCTCGTAGATCCGTCCTTCTTCGACGTCGGAGTAGCCGGCGACGCCGACGTTGTGCAGGTTGATCCCCGCCGCTTCCTCCTCCGCGAGCCGGTCCCGGCACTGGTCGACGTCGCCGATGAACCCGAGCGAGTCCGACAGCTCGTCGCTGACGGCGGCGATGCCGGCGCCGGAGCCGCCTTCCTTCCACGCCCGCCGGATCGCGTTGGCCTCGTCGGCGAAGCCCATGTCCGACAGCTGCTGGTAGTAGAAGTCGCCCATCCGCGCGATGTAGAACGCCGTCCCGGCTTTGGCCGCCTGCAGCGCCCGCTCGCGATCCTTCGCGACGGTGACGCCGAGGAAGCGCACCGTCATCTGCGACGGGTCGCGGCCGGCGTCGCGGACATAGCCGAGGAACTTGTCCGTCTCCTGCTTCGCACGCTGGATCGGCACCATCGTCGGCATCCAGCCATCCGCGACCTGCGCGACGACCTTGGTCGCGGCGGGCCGGAACGAGGCGATGTAGACGGGGATGTGCTCGCGCACGGGGCGGAAGCGCAGCGTGAAGCCGCGCTCCATGTGGAAGACCTTGCCCTTGAACTCGAGGGGCTGGTTGGCCATCAGCATGTTGATGATCTGCACCACCTCGCGCATGCGCGCCAGCGGCGGGTTGAAGGGAATGCCGTGGAAGTGCTCGATGACATTTGCGCTCGATGCGCCGAGGCCGATGATCATCCGCCCTTCGCTGAGCTCATCGAGCGTGCCGAAGTGCTGCGCGAGGGCGGCGGGACTGCGCGAGTAGTAGTTGACGATGCCGGTGCCCAGCTTGATGCGCGTCGTCCGCTCCGCCAGTTGCGTCAGCAGCGTGAAGGCGTCGCGCCCCCACGCCTCGGCGACGAAGACGCTGTCGACGCCGGCGTCCTCGGCGATCTTCACGCGCTCGAACACCCGCTCGCGGTCGAACTCCCCCTGCCAGTTCACGCCGATGCACACACGTCGTGTCATGATCCGTCTCCTTCAGGTGATGCCCGCCGCTCGCCGGGCAGCGTCCGCTGTTCGTCCAGCCGCTCGCTCGCGCCCGCGAGTCGGCGAGCGGTCTGCCTCTGCGCGATCGTAGCCGATTCACGCGCAGGGAGATACATGATCGCCGCTGCGGATGCGTCCTGTTCATGGCGGCACACTGTGTGGTCGAGTGCGCCAGCTGCTCGCGCCGATCGTGGTGCGTCTCGGCCGCTTATTCGCCGCCGCTGAGGAAGCGGCGCGGCACGTCGCGCATCATCACGTCGATCGTCGCCTGCGGCACGCCTTCGGCGATGAGCGCCGGGATCGCCGTGTCCGTGATGAAGCGGTAGCGAGTCATCTCCGTGGGCCGCGCCCTGCCGCCGCGCACCGTCGCGACGGAGATGGCGCCCGGCGCGTGGTCGTGCCCCAGCATCAGCCGGTGCGCCCAGCCGCGGTCGATGAGGGCCCGCACCGTCGCGTTTCGCTCGCGCCAGGTCGGCCGGCCCTCCGCCCCGGGATAGCGGTCCATCGACAGGTACACGCCTTCACGCAGCAGCGACTCCAGATAGCCGACGTCCGTCGTGTCCGCGCTGTGGCCGATGCAGACGCGGTCCATCGGCACGCGCTCGTCGGCGAGGATCTCCACCTGCCGGCGTCCGACCTCTTCCGGCGCCCACTGGTGCGTGCTGATCGGGCAGCCCGTTCGCTTGCAGGCACGCGCCGCGCCGCGCAGCACGCGCTCCCCCTCGGGCGAGACGCCGCCGATGTCGTTCGCCACCTTGATCACGCCGGCGCGGACGCCACTGTCGCCGATCCCCATATCGATCTCGTGCACGAAGATGTCGGCGATGCGGTCGATGTCGCGCGCCCAGAACGAGCGCGGCACATCACGCCAGATCCCGGTGGCGACGACGATGTGCATGCCGGACGCCTCCGCGACGTCGCGGACGAAGGCGACATCGCGCCCGAGGTCCGGCGTGGTCAGGTCGATCAGGCTGTCGATGCCGCCGGCCTTCGCCTCGCACAGCTCGCGGATCGCGTTCTCGTGCGTCACATCCCAGTCGAACAGCCACGGGTAGTGGTGGTTGTCCTCGCCCATCGACACCAGCACGTGCTCGTGGCTCAGCGTCACCCCGAGCTGCGCCGGCTCGATCGGCCCGAGCACCGTCTCGATCGTCATCGTCTACTCCCCCTTCGCACTGTCCCGGCGGCGACGGACCGATGGCGCCCTTCTCGTGCGCATCCGTCGCCCGGCGATGATGCGGCGTGCGTCGCGCCCCGGGAGCCGCCTGCGACGGCGCCGATCGCCGGGTTCGCGCGTCGCGGTCCGCCCGCCGGTCAACGCTGACGCGATGCGGCTCGATCGAGCGCCGCCGCCGCCGCTGCCGCCGCTGCATCGTATACTCCATCGATGCAGATGGCATGGGCGCGCGGGCGATCGGCGTGGGCGGCGGCACGCGAGGGTGCGCGCCGCGTCGTGCGCGCGCTCGTCCTCTTCGCCATCGCGCGCCTCATCCTCGGCATCGCGCTGATCACCGTCTTCGACCGCGGCGCCGTCGCCTGGGGGACCGAAGCGACCCTCGTCGTGCTCGCCGCCGCTGTCGTCTATCTCGGTGTCGGCCTCGCCGTCCGGCGCGCGGAGTGCCACGGCCGAGGCAAGTGACGCTGCGGTTCCCGCGCAGGCGTATCCGCCCCGCGCCCCGCACCCCGCGACCTGCCGACCCTACGACACCGTCCCCTCGCGCGTCGGCGGCTCCGGCGGCTCGCTCGCCGGCGCGGTGATGGCGCCTGCCGGCCCGCCGCCCTCGCTCGCGGGCGGCGTCGAGGCGCCGTTGGGCCCGACGCGCACGCGCGGGCGCGGTCCGTCGTTCGCGCCGTCGCTGCGTCGAAGGTTCGCGGTCAGCAGGTTGATCAGGTCGACCGGCACCGGGAAGACGATCGTGCTGTTCTTCTCCGTCGCCACCTCGGACAGCGTCTGGAGGAAGCGCAGCTGCAGCGTCGCCGGCTGCTCCGACATGATCCGGCCCGCCTCCGCCAGGCGCTCGGAAGCCTGCAGTTCGCCATCGGCGTTGATCACCTTCGCCCGCCGCTCGCGCTCGGCCTCCGCCTGCCGGGCGATCGCCCGTTGCATGCTCTGCGGCAACTCGACGTCCTTCACCTCGACCGTCGAGACCTTGACGCCCCACGGCTCCGTCTGCTCGTCGATGATCTTCTGCAGCCGCTCGTTGATGTGCTCGCGCTCGGACAGCAGCTCGTCGAGGTCCGACTGGCCGATGACGCTGCGCAGCGTCGTCTGCGCGATCTGCGACGTCGCGCGGAAGTGGTCGAGCACGCGCACGACGGCGTCCTCCGGATTGACGACGCGGAAGTAGATGACGGCGTTCACCTTCACCGTCACGTTGTCGCGCGTGATGCACTCCTGGCTCGGCACGTCCATCGTCACCGTCCGCAGGTCCATCTTCACCATGCGGTCGACGATCGGCAGGATCAGGAACAGTCCGGGTCCCTTGGCGCCGACGAGCCGCCCCATGCGGAAGATCACGCCGCGTTCGTACTCGGATACGATCTTGACGGCGTAGAAATAGACGATGAACCCCCACGGCGGGATCAGCAGGAACCACGCCAGCACCGTCAGGAACCAGCGGATGCCGGCGGCGGCGCCGCCTTCGTCTTCGACCCGGGTCTCCGGTGGGCGCGTCGTCCGTGGGTTCGTCATCCTCGCCTCCTCGCGCATCCGCGCAGCGCATCTATTCTACGCCCTGGCGTCGCCTCGCGGCTGCCGGTTGCGTCCGGCGCTCGCGCTGTACGAAGATGTCGCTGCGGCCTGAGCCGTCGCCGTATTCCCCGGATCGTGGAGGTCTCATGCTCGAACACGTCGACCGCGTCCAGCTCGCCGTCCGCGACCGAGGTGCCGCGGCGCAGACCCTGATCGACGTCCTCGGCGCCGAGCCGTCGGGCGACGACGACGTCCGCTCGCTCGGCGCCCGCCGCCGCGTGGTGCGCGCGGGGACGAGCGAGTTCGAGCTGCTCGAGCCGTCGGCCGACGGCCCCGTACGCGACTACCTCGCAGCGTGGGGCGAAGGCCTGTTCGCCGCCGGCTTTTCGACGGCGAGCCTCGCGAAGCTCGCGTCACGCCTCGAGGACAAGCGGCTGGCGTACGCGGCCGAGGGCGAGCAACTCTTCATCGCGCCCGACCAGACGCCGGGCCTGCGCATGGTGATCTCGCGCGACGTCGAGCGGCCGATGGTCGGCGACATCCGCTACCTCTACGAGGCGACGAACCTGGTCGATGACCATACGGCGGCGGCGCGCTTCTACGCCGACACGTTCGGCCTCGACGCCGCGAACTTCGTGCCGATCGCGAGCAAGCAGTACGGCTACGCCGGCCAGTTGACGATGTTCCATCCGCCGGAGCGCCTCGACCGCATCGAGCTGTCGCAGATCACCGACCGGCAGCGGCCGATGGGGCGCTTCATGCAGCGGCGCGGCGGCGAGACGCTGTACATGTGCTACGTCGAGGCGGAGGACGTCGGCGCCATCGCGCGGCGTTGCAACGCGCACGGCGTGCGTTACGCCGGCCGCGACCCGGAGAGCCCGAATCCGGAGGGGATCTTCCTTCACCCGTCGACGCTCCATGGCGTGCTGATGGGCTGCAGCCGCACCAACCTCGCGTGGACCTGGTCCGGCCACCCGGAGCTCGCCGGCCGGCCCGCCGCCGCCCACTGAGTGTCGGTCTGCCGTTCGCGGACGCCGGGTCGTCGGCCGGCGAGATCCTTCGCTTCACTCAGGACGGGAGCATCGCCGAGAACAGGAGGATCCTCACCCAGCATTTGCGCGCGTCTGCGCGATCGCCGGTTCCCGTCGCCCCCGCCGGCGCCCCGGCCCCCCGGCCCCCCGGCTTCCGGCCTCCGTCACCCCCGACCCGCGTCCCTGCGCTCCCCGTGGCCGCGCCTCACACCAGCGCACGACGGAACAACGATAGCGCCTTCGCCCACGCGTCCTGCGCCGCCTCCATCCGATAGCTCGGCCGCGTGTTGTTGAAGAACGAGTGCGGCGCTCCCGGGTACACCTTGACCTCTGCCTTCCGTCCCCCGTCCGATAGCGCCTGCTCGAACTTCCGGACGTTCCCGAGCGGGATGCCGCCGTCGTCGCCGCCGAACGCCGCGAAGACCTCGGCCTCGATCGTGGCCAGCTGTTCGGGCGGCGGCTGCATGCCCGCATAGAACGGCGCCGCCGCCGCGATCTCCGGCGACGCGACCGCTAGCGCCAGCGTCAGGCTGCCGCCCATGCAGAAGCCGATGCAGCCCAGCCTCTTCGGCGCCACTTCCGGCAGAGAACGCAGATGCGCCACCGCACCCGAGAGGTCCTTCATCGCCTGCTCGCGGTTCATGTTCATCACGAGCTTGCGCGCCTCGTCCGGTTCCGTCGCGCACTCGCCGTGATAGAGGTCCGGCGCCAGTGCGACGAACCCCTCGCCGGCGAGCCGACGCGCCACATCCTTGATGTGCTCGTCGAGCCCCCACCACTCCTGGATCACGATCACACCCGGATGCGCGCCGCCGTCGCCCGGGCGGGCCAGATACCCCATCCCCTCGATCCCGTTCGCCGGGAACGTCACCGATGCTGTTTCGATTGCCGTCACATTCACCGTCCTTCTCGTCTCTCGCCCGCCCGAGCGACCGCAGGATGCGAGCCGGTTCCGGTCGGCCGCTTGACCATCGGCGGCACGGGCAGGCCTGCGGAACCGGCGCTAGCCGTCGTGCCGCATGCGCGCTTCCTGCTCGCTCCGGCGCCGCTGGTACTCCTCGCTGGTGCGGCTGTCGCCGAACGTTCCGTCGCGCCACTCCAGTGCCGCCTTCAGCCCGTCCGTCATCGCCCGCCGCCCGAACTCCCGCACCGCCGGCGCCTGGTGCGCGCGCCCGTCGGTTTCCGCCGCCATCCGTTGCAGCGTCCGCGCCCCCATCAGCTCGAGCGCGACGTTGACGATGCGCTTATTCGGCGCCAGCAGCTCCGTATCGATCTTCTCCATCTTTCCCGCGAGCGCCTCCACTTCGGCGGCCAGGTCCGACGCCGGCACGCTCTTCCAGACGAGCCCGATCGCCGCCGCCTCGCGGCCGCTGACGCTGTCACCGGTGAGCAGGAAGTACTTGGCCCATTGCGGCCCGACGAGGTACGTCCACATGTGCGCCACCGGCGATCCCATCGCGCGCACCGGCGGGAAGCCGATCACGGCGTCGTCGGCGGCGACCACGATGTCGCAGAGCAGCGCCAGGTCCGTGCCGCCCGCCAGGCAGTAGCCGTGGAGCTGGGCGATCACTGGCTTGTGGATGTCCCAGATCGCCATCCGCTCGCGCTGCTGCCGCTCGAGCTGCCAGATGTCGTCGTCCATCGAGGCCATGCCGCGGTAGACGTCCGTGTAGGCCTCGTCGCGGTCCTCGCGCCTTGGCGGCGACTGCATCGGCGTCAGGTCGTAGCCGGCCGAAAACGCGCGTCCGGCCGCACGCAGGATGATCACGTGCACGCGCGCGTCGTTGTCCGCCTCCCAGAGCGCGCTATTCAGCTCGCGCTGCAGTCGCATCGAGAGCGCGTTCAGCTTTTCCGGGCGATTGAGCGTGATCCGCGCCTTGCCACCCTCGACTTCGTACAGGATCGCCTCGAAGTCCATCGGCCGCCCTCCTCCGTGGCTGAGCGTTTCACGCGGGGTCACCGCGCCCTCGCACGATACCATCGCACGACCGGAGGCGATGCCCGCGCGACGGACGCATGCCGGGCCGCACGTCGCACCCGACGACTGCGCGCCAAGCGCTGCCACTGCTGCCCGAACAGGGCGTCCGTGCCGGGCATCGTCTTCGGCGCCGCCCGTCCGCGGCGCCGAGTCCCTCGGACGCGCTACCCGCGCTCCGACTGCAGGATCGCGCCGCCGCCCAACACCTCGTCGTCGTCGTAGAACACCGCCGCCTGGCCGGGGGTGATCGCCCGCTGCGGCTCGTCGAACACGACGCGCGCCCGGCCCTCCGGCAGGCGCGCGACCGTCGCGGGCGCCGGCGCCGTGCGATACCGGATCTTCACCGACGCCCGCAGCTCTCGTGGCGCCTCGCCGGCGACCCAGCGCACGTCCTCGACGACCATCGCCCGCGCCAGCAGCGCTTCCTCCGGTCCGACCGTGATCACCTTCCGCTCCGCATCGATGCCCGTCACGAACCGCCTCTCGCCGAAGGCGCGGCCGAGGCCCTTCCGCTGGCCGATCGTGAAGCCGGCGACGCCGTCGTGCGCCCCGACGACCTCGCCCCGGCCATCGCGCATCACCCCCGGCGCCGCCGCCAGGCGCGTTCGCACGAAGCGGCGATAGTCGCCGTCCGGAACGAAGCAGATGTCGACGCTGTCCGGCTTCTCCGCCAGATCGAGCCGCATCTCCCGCGCCAGCTCGCGGATGCGTGCCTTCTCGTAGGCGCCGACCGGAAACAGCGTCTTCGCCAGCTCCGCCTGCCCCATCGTGTACAGCACGTACGACTGGTCCTTCGTCACGTCGGCCGCGCGCCGCAGCGCGTAGCGTTCGCCGCGCCGCTCGATGCGCGCGTAGTGCCCCGTCGCCAGGTAGCCGGCATCGAGCGCGACGGCGCGATCCAGAAGGGCGCGGAACTTCAGGTGCTCGTTGCATGCCAGGCACGGGTTCGGCGTCCGTCCGCGCGCGTACTCGCCGACGAACGCATCGACCACACGCTCCCGGAACTCCCGCTCGAGGTTCAGCACGTAGTGCGGGATGCCGATGGCATCCGCCGCCCGCCGCGCGTCCTCCGTGTCCTCGACAGAACAGCAGCGCTTCGTCGTCGCCGGCGCATCCGGGTCCTCGCGCGTGCTCAGCCGCATCGTGATGCCGACGACATCGTACCCGCCGCGCGCCAGCAGCCCGGCCGCGACCGCGGAATCGACGCCGCCGCTCATCGCCACCACCACCCGGGTCCGCTTCGACATCAGCCTCACCTTCGCTCGCCGGCATCGCCGCATCGCCCACCGCCGCCCTGGTGCCTGCGCGACGCGCCGATGACGGCGCGCATACCGCTTCGCGCGCCAACTCAGCGTAGCCCGCCGTGCTATACTCCGGCCACTCGGCAGGATGCCCGCGCCCGCCTCCGGAGACCGCTACTGGAGTCCGAAGAACTCGCCCAACGCATCGCAGACCTGCTCTCCGACCGCCAGGCGGAGGACATCGTCCTCATGGACATCAGCAAGGTCTCGTCGTTCACCGATTACTTCGTCGTCGCCACCGCCAGCAACCCGCGGCAGATGAACGCCCTCATCGACTCCGTCCAGCGCGACCTGCGCGACGATGGCGTGCGCGCCCTGCGCACCGAAGGCGGCCCCGACTCCGGCTGGGTGCTGCTCGACTTCGGCAACGCAATCGTCCACCTCTTCGCGCCCGACGAACGCGACTACTACAACCTCGAAGGCCTCTGGGCGCAAGGCGTCTCCGTCGTCCACATCCAGTAGCCGCAGCCAGTCGCCGCTGCGTCGTGCGGTCGCCGTCTGCATCGCGCTCCTCGAAGCACCGGCCGCGCGGCTGACGTCGCAGTGGGCGCCGCTCGAACTATTGTCGGTCTCCCGATCGCCCTCGACCCAGCCGCTCGACCAGCGCCTCGTAGCGGGCGCCGCGGGCGGAGACGGCGATCCGCCGCGTCCGCGCCGTGCCGTACTCCAGTTCGACGAGCAGGTGCTGCGCCGGCAGCTCCTGCGGCGCCCGCTCCGGCCACTCCACCACCAGGACGCCGTCCGTCGCCAGCTCGTCGAGCGCCAGCTCCGCGACCTGCGCCGGATCCTCGAGCCGATACAGGTCCGCGTGGAACAGCCGCAGTCGCCCTTCGTACTCGTTCATGATCACGAACGACGAACTCTTGATCGGATCCGTGACGCCGAGCCCGCGGCCGATGCCCTGCGCCAGCACCGTCTTCCCCGCGCCCAGCTCGCCGGACAGCAGCACCACGTCGCCGGCCCGCAGCGTGCGGCCGATGCGCTCCCCGAAGCGCCGCGTCTCGCCCGGCGTCGCGCTGTCGCGCACGGTCGCTGCCGTCATCGCGTCTCCTTCGCCCGCGCGAGGTGGTCCCAGCCGCGCCGCTCGAACGACAGCTCGCGCCCGTCGTCATCGACAAGCTGCACGTCGCGCCCGGCATCGCCGCCGCGCATCTCGCCGATTACGCACAGCGGCGCGGCGAGCGCCTGCGATGTCGCATCGAGCGCCGCCTGCGGTCCGATGAGCACCAACTCGTAGTCCTCGCCGCCGGTCGCCGCCAGCTCGATCGCTTCGTCGGGGAACGCTGCGGCCGCCGCCGCATCGACCGGCAGGGCGCCGGCGCGCACCGTCGCCCCGAGGCCGCTCGCCGCGCAGATGTGCCCGAGATCCTGCAGCAGCCCGTCGCTCACGTCGATGCCGCAGCGCACGCCCGCGCGCACCGCCGCCTCCCCCGCATCGACGCGCGGCCGCGGGCGGCGATGCCGCTCGGCAAGTCCCGCCCGCGCGCCATCGTCGCCACGAAGCAGCAGGCGCAGCCCGGCCGCCGAGCCGCCGAGCGTTCCCGTCACCGCGATCGCGTCGCCGGCTCTCGCGGCGTCCCGGCGCAACAGTAGCGGCGCCCCGGAAGCGTCGAACACCACGGGCTCGCCGCAGAGCGCGACCGTGACCGCCAGCACCGGCGCAGCGACGACGTCGCCGCCGGCGACCGTTACTCCGTACGCCTCGCCGCACGCCCGGAAGCCCGCGTACAGCGCCTCGACCCATTCGGGCTCGACGTCCTGCGGCAGGAACAACGTCACGAGCGCGAACGACGGCGCGCCGCCCATCGCCGCGATGTCGCTGACGTTCGCAGCCAGCGCCTTCCAGCCGATGGCATCGGCCTGCACGCCCTGACGGCGGAAGTGCACGCCGTCGACCATCGTGTCCGTCGTCGCGATCGTCCAGCCGCCCGTCCGCCACACCGCCGCGTCGTCGCCGATGCCGGCGATGAGCCGCGCGTCCACCGCTGCGCCGAGCACACGGCGCACCCGCTCGATCAGCTGGAACTCACCCGTACCCACGCGCTCAGTGTACGCCCAGCGCCGTCATCAGGATGAGCGAAGCGAAGCGTCGCGCCATGTTGGGTTCGTCGGGTGGCCATCTGCGGTTCCCCCGTCTCCGCGACGCCTCCGACCGCCATCACCGCGCACGCGCGGCCTCCCTCAGCGGATGACGCCGGTGCCACCCATGTACGGCAGCAGTACCTCCGGCACCTCGATCGACCCGTCGCGCTGCTGGTAGTTCTCGATCATCGCGATCATCGTCCGCGGCAGGGCGAGGCCCGAGCCGTTCAGCGTGTGCACGAACTCCGGCTTCGATGACGGCTCCCGCCGGAAGCGCACGTTCGCGCGTCGCGCCTGGAAATCCGTGCAGTTGCTCACCGACGAGACCTCGAGCCACTCGGCGACGGCCGGCGACCACGCCTCGATGTCGTAGGTCTTCGCGGCGTTGAACCCCAGGTCGCCGGTGCAGATGTTCACGACGCGATAGCTCAGCCGCAGCGCCCGGCAGACGTCGAGCGCGTCGTCGAGCATCCGCTCGAGCTCGTCGGCCGAGTGTTCGGGCGCGCAGAAGGTGTACATCTCGACCTTGTCGAACTGGTGGCCGCGCTTCATGCCGCGCACATCGCGGCCGGCGCTCATCTTCTCGCGCCGGAAGCAAGGCGTGTAGGCGACGTAGTGGCGCGGCATGCTGTCGCCGTCGAGGATCTCGTCGCCGTGCAGGTTGGTCAACGGCACCTCGGCGGTCGGGACGAACCAGAAGTCCTCTTCGGCGTCGTGGTAGAGATTGTCGCGGAACTTCGGCAACTGCCCGGAGTGCAGCATCGTCTCTTCCTTCACCATCGCCGGCAGGTACATCTCCGTGTAGCCGTGCTTGTCGATGTGGAGTTCGAGCATGAAGGCGATGAGCGCGCGCTGCAGCCGCGCGCCGGCGCCCGTCAGGACGTAGAAGCGGGAGCCGGAGAGCTTGACGCCGCGCTCGAAGTCGATGATCCCAAGCGCTTCGCCCAGCTCCCAGTGCGGCTTGCGCCACTCGTCGCGCGTCTCCTCGCCGGACTGCTCCCGCACGGGGTTGTCGTCTTCGCCCGCGCCGACTGGCGTGCTGGGCGCGGGGATGTTGGGGAGCTCGTACAGCAGCGCCTGCAGCCGCTCCTCGACCTCACGCAACTCCGGAGCCAGCTCGTCGACGCGCGACGAGACGCCCTTCATCGCGTCGATCATCCGTTGGCGTTCGCCGGCGTCCTTCGCGGCGCCGATCTTCTTGCCGGCGGCGTTCTGTTCCGCGCGCAGCTGCTCCGTCTCGGCGAGGAGCGCGCGTCGCCGCTCGTCCAGCGCGAGCACCTCGTCGAGCGGCGCCGGCGTCCGCCGCTCCTCGAGCGCGCGGCGGACGACGTCCGGATGCTCGCGGATGAACTGGAGGCTGAGCATGGCGCAGCGTAACGCCTGCGCCGCGATGACGGGAGGCGATGGTGATTCGTGGAGACGTGCGGTGATCCGGACGTGACCGGTGGGAGCGCGGGTCAGGCCGGTAAGGCCACGAGCGGAGATGCTGGGGCCCCCGGCATTCGGGGAAGGTCGACCGGCCGCGCCTCCCCCGCCGCTCTTCTCGCGAAGCGACGGCAGCCCGGACGGGTCGGGGATCCTGAGATGGCGGTGCGCGGCGCAGACGGAGGACGCCGCGGTTCCAGCCACCCGTCCGCAGCCTCAACCGGCCCGAACAGCTATCCTGAACTATGGCCATCGAACGTCTACCCGATTCTTTCGTCCGCCGCCCCGTGGACGAGGCACGCATCGAGCGCGCCGTCCGCGAGATCATCGAGGCCGTCGGCGAGGATCCCCAGCGCGCGGGCCTCGTCGATACCCCCGCCCGCGTCGCCCGCATGTACGGGGAGCTCTTCGAAGGGCTGACCGTCGATCCCCGCGACCACCTTGCCGTCGGATTCGACGTCGCCCAGGATGAGATGGTCGTCCTCAAGGGCATCCCCTTCTACAGCGTCTGCGAGCATCACTTCCTGCCCTTTCACGGCGTCGCCGCCGTCGGCTACCTGCCCGATGGCCGCGTCGTCGGCCTCAGCAAGCTGGCGCGCCTCATCGATGGCTACGCCCGGCGGCCGCAGCTCCAGGAGCGCCTCACCGGCCAGATCGCCGATGCCATCATGGACACGATGCAGCCCGATGGCGTCGCCGTCGTCATCGAGGCGGAGCACCTCTGCATGACCGCGCGCGGCGTGCGAAAGGCCGGCAGCCGCATGGTCACATCGGCCACGCGCGGCGCCTTCCGCAAGAACTCCGTGACACGCGCCGAATTCCTCTCCCTGGTGCGTGGCCAGTGACCGCGCTGGAGGTGCGCGACGAGCCGTTCGACCAGGTGCGCGGCGAATGGACCGGCCTCCTGGCGACGGTGCCGGCGCCCGTCCCCTTCGTGACGCCGGCATGGCAGCGTGTCTGGCTCGACCACTTCCAGGGAGCGCGCACGCTGCAACTCCTCACCGCCCGCGACGGCGAGCGCCTGATCGGCGTCGCGCCGCTCCTCGTCGAAGGCGACCGCGCGGAGCTCGTCGGGCACTACTCGATCTGCGACTACATGGACGTCGTCGTCACGCCCGGCTTCGAGCAGCAGTTCTTCGCCTCGCTCCTCGCCCGGCTCGCCGATGCCGGTGTGCACACCCTCACACTGCGCGGCATCCGCCAGTGGTCCGCGGCGCTCGGCGCGGTCGCCGCCGCCGCACCGGCCGCCGGCTTCGCCTGCGCGCGCGATGACGAGGCGCTCTCACCCAGCGTCGAGCTGCCCGGGAGCTGGGACGAGTACCTGGCGCGCCTCTCGAAGAAGGACCGCCACGAGTTGCGCCGCAAGCTGCGCCGGCTCGACTCCGGCGGCACCGTCGACCTGCGCGTCGTCACCGAGCCTGCTGAGGCGTTCGAACTCCTCGACACGCTCTTCCATCTCATGCGCATCAGCTCTCACCATAAGGAGGAGTTTCTCGCCCGCCCCGGCATGGAGCCGTTCTTCCGGGAGATGGTGCCCGCCATGGCGCACGAGCGCATGCTGCGTTTCTACCTGCTGACCCTTGACGGCCAGCCCGTTGCCTCAGTGCTGAATTTCGATCTCGCTGGCGTCCTGTACATGTACAATAGCGGCTACGATCCGCAGTACGCCCACTACGGCGTCGGCCTCATGTCGAAGGCGCTCCTGCTCAGGGACGCGGTCGAGAACGGCCGCAGCTGCGTGGACTTCCTGCGGGGAGATGAGGCGTACAAGTACGACCTCGGCGGCACCGACCAGCAGGTGTATCAGCTCACGCTGACACGATGATCCACCGCCGGCCGCCATCAACATGCAAAAGGTGGGAGACGAGATGCCGGCGCCACGCACCCCAGGACAGCAGCGATGACCATTGACCTGCCCATCGTGCCGCGACCGGGTACCGCTGCCCCCACCCATCGCCGCATCGCCGTGCTGAGCGCGCACACGTCGCCGCTCGCTGCAGCCGGCGGCCGCGAGAGCGGCGGCATGAACGTCTACGTGCGCGAGCTCAGCCGCGAGCTCGGCGCGCGCGGCTATCGCGTCGATGTCTTCACCCGGCGCACATCGCCGGAGGCGCCGGACGTGCAGCCCATCGGCCCCAACGCGCGCGTCGTCCAGATCGACGCCGGACCGCCGGCGCTCATCGAAAAGGACGCCATCGCCGGCCACCTGGCGGAGTTCGAGGCGAACATCCTCGCCTGTACCGAGCGCGAGGCGCTGAGCTACGACCTCGTCCACAGCCACTACTGGATGTCCGGTTGGGCGGGCATGCGCCTCGCCCGGCGCTGGCACGTCCGCCACGTCGCGATGTTCCACACGCTTGGCGAAGTCAAGAACCGCGCCCGCATCACCGAGCACGAGACCGTCGAGCGCATCGACGTCGAGCGCGCGATCGCCACGACCGCCGACGCCGTCGTCGTCGCCAGCGAGCACGAGCGGCAACTGCTGACGTCGCTCTACGGCGCCGACGCGGCGCGCATGCATCTCGTGCCGTGCGGCGTCGACCTCGACCTCTTCACGCCGCTCGACAAGGAAGAAGCGCGGCGCCGCCTCCAGCTCCGCGACGGCGAGCGGATCATCCTCTTCGTCGGCCGCATCGAGCCCCTGAAGGGCATCGACGTGCTCATCGGCGCCGCCGCGCAGCTGCACGACGACGAGAACTTCCGCGTCCTCATCGTCGGCGGCGACGCGCGCGCCGATGCGGAGATCGCGCAGCTCCGCTCGCTCGCCGAGCGCCTCGGCGTCGAACACCACATCGCCTTCGTCGGCGCTGTCGCGCACGACGCGCTGCCGCTCTACTACAACGCCGCCGACGTCTGCGTCGTGCCGTCGTACTACGAGAGCTTCGGCATGGTGGCCGTCGAGTCGATGGCCTGCGGGACGCCCGTCGTCGCCTCGCGCGTCGGCGGCCTCGCGAGCACGATCAGCGACGGCGAGACCGGCTATCTGATCTCGTGGCGCTGCCCGGAGCCCTTCGCCGAACGCCTCGAACTGCTGCTCGATAACGACGAACTGCGGGCATCCTTCGGCCGCGCTGCCCGCGAGGCTGTCGAGCGCTTCCGCTGGGCCAACGTGGCCGATGCCGTCGCCGTGCTCTACGAGCAACTCAGCGCCCCGGCAACGGAGACGCCGGACGCCATCGTGCCCGGCTCACTGCGCCGGCTCCCCTGAGCCTGCGCGCCGCCGCCGCCACGCCCGTGCGCCGACGCGCCGCCGGCGAAGCCGCGGTTGGCACATGGCTCCCCGGGCAGGACTCGAACCTACAACCAATCGGTTAACAGCCGATTTTTGCAGCTTCAAACAGGCCGACTTCAGATTCGAAATGTCGCCCGATGTCCCCTTACGTCTCCCGGTTTCGCTCCCCGTTGGCGTCACCGTTGGCGTCAAAATGACGCATCTTCAGCGCCACTGGCAAGCGGCAACTTGACGCGCCCGACGAGCATCTCGCACCGCCCGTCGTGCACCGGCGGTTGGCGCTCGTCGCACTGCAACGAAGTAACTCGGCGGACGCGGGCGATGACGATGTAAGCTGCCGCCGAGGCACGGTGTAACGAAGGAGCCCCGGCACGGACGCTCGGGCTTCGCGTTTGCTTAGATGTTGCCCGGCTGTGCGCTACTTCTTGCGTCCGCCCGCTGCTTTGCCTTTGCCCTTCGGTGGGCGCTGCGTTAGGGCGCTACCAGCGGCCGACTTCTCGTCCTTGTTCGCCTTCGGGTTCCGCATCGTCTTGCTGGCGGCCTTGCCAGCCTTCTCGCCCGTGACTTCGTTCCGTGCCATCTGAGACTCCTTTCCTGCCGTGACTCCGATGTTCGTACGCCGGTTCTCGGTTGTCAACCCGTGCGGAACAGCGTCGCGCAACTCAGCGAACCGTTCCTTGCGTATCGTGCGCTCACGCGCGCGCCAACCCTCGGGGTCGTCGCATGCGCGCGGCGTCATCCCGTACACGCGCTCTAAATAGGCTGCGTACCGTGCCAACGGCTCATCCGCCGTAACGCAAACGCGGCCAATACCAGATAAGGTCGCGCTTGCAAACACAGTGGGGCTGAGGAGCCGGATGAGTTGCCGCTCAGCCTCGCGCGCTACGGCTGGCGGTACGTTCCGCATGCCTCCATCTACCGTTGTCTTGTCGAGATGACATGCCTGACACAGTGGCTGGAGGTTGGCGAGTTCATTGCCACCTGCCGGGTCGATGTGGTCTACGTCGGTGGCTGGCGCACCACAGCGGACACAGAACCGTCCCTTCGCTTGAAACAGCGCCTCCCGTTCGTCCGCCGTGAGCCGTACCTGATAGAACGAGCCAGCGATAACATCGGACTCCTTGCGCCAGAGGGCGATGAGCACGAGTTCACCGTCCGGCACGCGCTTGTGCCGCTGCTCGGCCTCCACACGGCGGCGGTATCGCACCACATCAGCGACCAGACGGCAGTATTCCGAGCAGTACATAATCGCGGGGTTCTTCGTGCCAGCGGGAGGAGCGAGCACAACACCGGTGCAGCCCTCGGGCGCGTCGAGCAGTTCGTCGCTCTCGGTGCTCAGGCGCGCTGCGCAGGGCCATGAGTTCAGCGAGGTCACTTTCGCGTCCGTGTCAGCGCAACGAGGTGCGGTTCGCCGTCCGTCGCTTGTCATGCTACCGGCTGCTTCTCAAGCATCGAGTATCGCCCACGCACGTCGCTGAGGCTCGGTCGCCGGTGACACGGCGTCATTCGCGGAATGCTTCGGCTTGAACACGTCGTAGGGCCGCTGCGACCTTCGCCTTTTGTGCCGCGTCTTCGTCGCCAGCCGCGCCGGGACTGCGGAAGCGTTCGTAGGCTTCTGACGCGAGCCAGTCCGTGACGGTCTTCTGGAACGCTGGGTCATTCATGAAGCGGACGAAAATCTCTTCGTTCTGGTCGATGCGCTCCACGAACAGGGTCTGCAAGGCGTTCTTGAAGACCAACTGGAACCGCTCCATCGGGTTGACTGCCGCCGCCTGCCGCAGCCCTTCGTCGGTGACGGCTGCCTCCACGATTTGGTCGAAGAACAACTGGTCGGCTTGGTTGAAGTCTGTCCCGAAGCGTTCGTTCACGATGTCGATGAGTTGTGAGAGTGGGACGGGCGCGTCATGCAACACGCCGGTGCCGACTTCCTTCGGGCCTTCGAGCCGTGGCGCGTACCCTTCCTGAAGCGAGATTGACCCCTCGCTGATTTTCTGCAGCCGGTAATACTCAAGCCGGACTTCGTCGTCGAACTGGTAGGACTCCCCGCGTCGTCGTGGCAGCTTCGCGGCGAGGTGACGCAGGAAGACGTAGAGTCGTTCGAGGTCGGAGTCCTGATAGGGGATGACTTGGCTGAGGAACGCATACAGGTTGCGGAAGCCCTGCACCTTTCCGCGCCAGAGTTCCGCCTCGCCTTCCTCATCGTGCTGTAGCTCCATGAAGCGCGTCACCGCCGGGTCGAGTGCCGCGTTCATCGCCTGATGGTCAGCGATGCTCTGCTTGGCCCTCGGCCTGAAGTACACGGCAGAGAACCGCTGCACGTCCTCGGGTGAATAGACGCCCGAGGCATCGAGTTCGCCCTTCAACTGGTACAGGCGGGCAGGGTCAACTTCCTCGCCCATCTCAGCGCCTTCGTAGTACGCCTTGAACGCCTCGCGTATCTCTTCGCGGTCGTTGACGAAGTCGAGGACGAACGTCTCTTCTTTCAATGGATGCATGCGGTTCAGTCGCGACAGCGTCTGCACGGCCTGAATGCCCGCGAGGCGCTTGTCTACGTACATGGTGTGCAGCAACGGCTGGTCGAAGCCCGTCTGGTACTTGTCGGCGACGAGCAGCACCTGATACTCCGCTGTGGCGAACTTCTCCGGCAGTTCCTTCTCGCGGATGCCGCCGTTCATCTCGACCTCGGTGTACGTGACGCTGGGCGCTCGGTCGTCCACGACGGTGCCTGAGAACGCAATGAGCGACTTGATGGCGTAGCCCTTCGACGCGATGTACTTGTCGAAGTGCTGCTTGTAGCGCACAGCGTCGAGACGTGAGCCTGTCACGACCATCGCCTTCGCCTTGCCGCCAATCTTGTGCCTCGTCATCGCTTGGAAGTGTTCGACGATGACCTGCGTCTTCTGCGAGACGTTGTACGGGTGCAGGCGCATGTAGCGGCCCAGCGCCTGCGCGGCCTTCTTGCGCTCCACGTTCGGGTCGTCCGCGCCGGACTTCAGGAGCCGGTAGTAGGTCTTGTAGCTGGTGTAGTTCTTCAGCACATCGAGGATGAACTCTTCCTCGATGGCCTGCCGCATGGTGTAGCGATGTGCGGGCTGACCGTTCCGCCCGAACACGGCGAGTGTCTTGTGCTTCGGTGTAGCGGTGAAGGCGAAGAACGAGAGGTTCGCCTGCCGTCCCCGCTTCGCCATGTCCCGGAACAGTTCCTCAATGTCTTCCGCGCCTTCTTCGACCGCGCGCTCCCTCGCCTTCTCACGTAGCTCTTCGCCGCCGAGGACGCCCTTCAGTTCCGTCGCGGTCTCGCCGCCTTGCGAACTGTGCGCTTCATCGATGATGACCGCGCAGCGCCGCGTCTTCAGGGCGCCCGTGCTCTGCTCGCCTCGCTCTTCCGCCATCTTGCGCAAGTGGCGTGAGACGTACGGGAACTTCTGAAGCGTCGTAATGATGATAGGGACGCCCTGTTCGAGCGCTTCAGCCAACTGCCGCGAGCGTTCGTCTATATTCTGGACGACGCCGCGCTTGTGCTCGAACTGGTAGATCGTGTCCTGTAGCTGCTGGTCGAGCACCACGCGGTCGGTCACCACGATGACGCTGTCGAACACGCGCTCGTTCTTCTCATCGTGCAGAGACGCGAGCCGGTGCGACAGCCAGCCGATGGTGTTGCTCTTGCCGCTGCCCGCCGAGTGCTCCACGAGATAGTTGTGCCCGACGCCTTCACTGCGTGCAGCTTGCGTGAGTTGTCGCACCGCCTCTAGCTGGTGGTAGCGCGGGAACACCATTGACTCGGCTCTAACCTTGCGCCCCTGTTCATCCCGTCGCTCTTCCACCTGCACATGGATGAACCTCGCCAGCAGGTCGAGCAGGCTGTCGCGCTGAAGGACTTCTTCCCAGAGGTACGCGGTGCGGTAGCTCCGCCCAGCGGGGTCGTGAGGATTCCCAGCGCCGCCGTCGCAGCCCTTGTTGAACGGCAGGAAGTGTGTGGCCTTGCCCGCGAGCCGGGTCGTCATGAAGACCGCCTCGGTGTCCACGGCCATGTGGACGAGCGTGCGGCGCTTGAACTCGAAGATGGCCGCTCGCGGGTCGCGGTCGTAGCGGTACTGGTGCATCGCGTGGTCAACGTTCTGACCCGTCAGCGGGTTCTTCAACTCGATGGTCACGACGGGGATACCGTTGAGGCTGAGGGTCACATCGAGGGAGTTCTCCGACCCGATCGCGTAGTGAAGTTGCCGCGAGATGCCGAGATGGTTCGCGGCGTATCGCGCTTCGAGGTCGGGGTTCAGTTCGTGCGCGGCCTTGAAGTAGGCGACCCGCAGTGTGCGCCCGTAGCACTTGAAGCCATGCCGCAGGGTTGCGAGCGAGCCGTTGTCGTCCATCCACTTGCAGAGGTCGGTGAGAACCTGCTCGTCGGTCTGCACGCCGTGCAGTGCTTCGAGTTTCGACCACTCCTGTGGCTGCGTCTCGCGGATGAAGGCGATGACCTGCTCAGGGAAGATGGCGCGGTCGCGGTCGAAGCCGTGCGGGTTTACCCGCGCGTATCCGTTCGCCAGCAAGTGGTCGTCGATGACCGTCTCGAACGCGCCTTCGCGGTGCCGCTCAGGTTCCATGTCAGTGCGCCCTCTGCCGTACGACAGTATCGCCGGTCACCACGCTTGTGATGAGTGCGGCACGGCGCTCCTTCAGCAGGTCGATGGTTTGCGCCGTCGCTGCGGATACATCGTCGAGTCCCGCAAGTTGAGCATGCACATGCGAGATGATAGTCCTTTGCTCGTCGTGCGGCGGGACATAGATGGGTAACTGTCCCAAGACCTGCGATTGCAGCTTCCGCGTGCCGTGGCTGGACTCCGTCACGAGAGACAGGACGTAGGGAGCTATGCCGCGCAGGAAAAGAGCGAGGAACTCGGGAGCCAGCCGTTCGTCACAGCGGATGGCCTTCATGTCCTGATTGATGGTCACTGGCACTGTGTTCAGCGCCACAGGCAGCGTGTGCGCCAGAATCATGCCTCGAACGACGACGAGCACATGCGCAGGGTCGAGAAGGCGAAGACCGGCGGACTCAGCCCCCTCGGTGGTGAGCCAGTCCTCAGAGGCGTTGATTTCTGGCTGTTTCATGTCCTTCGGCGAGACCCACGGTACGTCGCCGCCCCAATAGGTCGGCTCGCTGGTATCGGGGGTGCCGCCGGAGACCATTCTGACAAGGAAGCGCAGCGGGACGACCCCCCAATGTGCCGGTATGCTGGCGAGCCACTCGATGCCCGAGTCGCGCACTGGTGCGTGCGGGTCGATGCCACGCGTGACCGCCTGCGCGATGACGGCGCGCCGTTTCTCCGCCAGAGCATCGATAAGCCGCTGCTTCACTGCGATGAGGTCGTTGATACGTCGCGTCTCGCGGTCGAGGTATTGGGCGATTGTGCGTTGCTTGTCCACTGGGGGCAGGAAGATGCTAATCGCAGCCAGTTCTGACGCGTTGATGGCCGGGTAGCTAACCCCCACCGACCGCGCCATGACATCGTGCAGAAAGCTACCTTCGCGGACTGCGTACTTGCAGTACGCGGGGTCAAATACACCGGGCACGGGGCGCACGACGGCGAAGCCGGTGGACACAACGAGGTTGTCCGGCGGGTCTTGCATAGATGCAATCGCTTGCAGGTAGGTGCGGACGGTCGAGATTATCGTGTCGCCATCCTTGACCTTCCGTCGCGCGCGGCTCGGCGCGTCCTCAAAGCGATACGTCGCGATGTCGTGGGTTCGGCCCTCTGAATCAACATTGCCAATGTCGAGGTACTGCAACTCGTAGTCAGCGTCAGTCGCATCAGTTAGCGCCTCATCGTTGATGGTGGCGGCGTACTTCAGTCTGATGGCGTCATGACGCACGTCGCGGTTCATGTGGTGACTTCCCTGAGCAGTCGCACGATGTCTCCTTCTGCTGCTCGTAGGTCGGCATCGATGTCAGCCAACGAGCGCGGCGGAATGAACTTCATGAACTGGCGGTTGAAGTTGATTTCATAGCCCACCTTGTCTTTCGTGCGCTCCATCCACGCGTCCGGCCAGTGCGGACGCACCTCGCGCTCGAAGAAGGCGTCGATATCGTCGCACAGCGGAACGTTCTCGAAGTCGCGAAGTTCCGCATCGGCCTCATACCCCTCGCCACGGCCAGTCGCACGCACAGGCGTCGCGTCGGTGTCACGCTGGGTGAAGCACGCGCGGAAATGCTTCTGCGCAGCCACCTTCCACCGTGCACTTCGCGTGGCGAGCAGCTTGCTGATTGTCGCCCATGCCTCGTTCCAGTCGGCGTTGGGCCTGCGCCCGATGGCCTCGTCAATGGCGTCGATGTCGTCGTTGAGTTCTGGGAACTTTTCGGAGAACTCCGCCTTCGCGTCGTGCGTCATCTGATATCGCAGACGCAGCGGGCGCTCGACCGTCACGCGTGTGTATCCGAATGCTGCGTTGTCGAGCACCTTGCTTGTGCCGTCCTCGGCGAAGCGTCCGTAGATACGGACGATGTCCTCGATGTCCTGACGGGAGAGATGCCGTCGCTTGTCGCCTATGCTCCGGCGCGAGTCTTCGCTCCCACCGGGGTGCCACCGCTCGCGGGCATCGATGAGTTGAATCTTGCCTTTGCGCCGCTCTTCCTTGCGGTTAGTCACTACCCAGATGTACGTGCCGATGTTGGTGTTGTAGAACATGTCGTTAGGCAACGCGATGATGGCTTCGAGCCAGTCGTTCTCGATAATCCACTTGCGGATGTCGCTCTCGCCGGAGCCTGCGCCGCCGTTGAAGAGGGGTGAACCATTGAACACGATAGCGACGCGTGAGCCGTACTTGTGCTCCTTCGGCGCGACCGCCTCGAACTTGCTTATCATGTGCTGCAAGAACAGCAACGCCCCGTCGTTCACGCGCGGCAGTCCCGCGCCGAACCTGCCGCTGAACCCCAGCTTGTCGTGCTCGCCTTCGATTTCCTTCTGCTCCTTCTTCCAGTCCACGCCGAAGGGCGGATTGGCGAGGAGATAATCGAACGTCTCGTTCTTGAACTGGTCGTCAGTGAACGTGTCGCCGAACTTGATAGTCTCGCCGCCGCCGTTGTGGTCAACTTCCTTCATCAGCATGTCTGATGCGGCGGTTGCGTAGGCGCGTTTGTTGTAGTCCTGCCCGTAGACGTACAGGCGTGCGTCACGGTGGTGCTCGCGCAGGTAGTTCTGCGACTCCGCGAGCATCCCACCGGTGCCGCATGCCGGGTCGAGCATCTTCCGTATCGTCCCCGGCGTCGAGAGCAGGGCGTCGTCGTTGATGAACAGGACGTTCACCATGACCCGGATGACTTCGCGCGGAGTGAAGTGGTCGCCAGCGGTCTCGTTGGCAAGCTCGTTGTAGTAGCGTATGAGTCCCTCGAAGATGAGACCCATCTGTTCATTCGGCACCTTCGCGGGATGCAGGTCTACATCGCAAAACCTCTTGACGACGAGGTAGAGCAAGTCCGCCTCGTGCATCTTCTGAATCTCGCCGTCGAACTCGAAGAAGTCGAAGATGCGGCGGACGTTGGGCGAGAAGCCCTTGATGTAGCTGACGAGGTGCTGCGCGATGTTGTCAGGGTCGCCCTTCAGCTTCTCGAAATCGAACGGCGAGTGGTTGTGGAAGCGCTGGTTGGCGACAGTGTTGAGCAGCATGTCGAGCGCGTCGTCGCTCGTACCGCGCTTCTTACGTCGCTCATACTCAGCGAGCACCTGCTGCTTGGTCGGGGCAAGGACGCAGTCGAAGCGCCGCAACACGGTCATCGGGAGCATGACGCGTTCGTACTGCGGTGGGCGGTACGGCCCCCGCAGCAGGTCGGCAATCTGTTTGATGAGTCCCTCGAAGTACCTGTGATCGGGCATCGGCCCTCGCAGCACCCTCCATCCCGCCACCGGGAGCTACGCGTCTCCGTACTGTACTCCGCGCGCGCGGTAGGCTCGACAACGAGCCAGTGCACGGCTTGACAGACCGACTCCTCACCCGGCGCAGCGAGTTCGGAAAGCTCCTGCTCTACAAAGCCAACGGCGTCTTCTTCGAGGGAATGCTGGAAGCGCTGCGCGACGACGGCTTCACCGTTCAGCAATGAGCATCAAAGGCGTGAGGTGAGCTAACTGGCTGACTGCTCCTCCGCATGACGCCAGTGGTTCGCGACTTCCGGCACAACGTGCCGATGCTAGGCCAACCGACGCGGTTTCCGGTGTCCCAGCATGATCACCAGCGTGCCTACCGCCGGTTGGCCCTAGCGATACGCCTACGAGCGCCAGTGACATTCAGGCGGAGCGCCATGACGCTCTCGCTTACACCGTAATATGTAGCTGCCGCTTCGATAGAGACACCCCTACGCACAACCTGAAGGGAAGCAGCTTCCGGCACGAGTAGCGCCGCACCCAACCACACGGCCTCTGACTCGATGTCGGGGTTCCAGCTCCTCGAACCCTCGCTGTCCAGTGCGGGCGTTGGCTCGTGGAACAACAATGCGTGCGCCAGCTCGTGTGCGATGTTCGCGTTCGTACGGCCAGCCGAATGGCGCTCGTTGTGGACGATCAACCTGCGTGTTCCGTCGAAGACAGTAAGGGCGGAGAACAACTCAGTGTGTCGGTGAAAGTAGAAGACACCTTCCTCCGCGATGCCTCTGAACTCGCGCAAGGGTACGACTTCGATCCCGAGGTAGTCCGCCAACACATGCGCATCAAGCTGAGCCACAAGCGAGATGCGAAGTTCGCGCCGCACCTCGTTGACGATCTCGTTCGCTTCCTTCTTGAAACCCCGGCGGTAGTTCATGCTTCTGAGTTCTTGAGCTTCTCGTAGGCTGCCTTGACAACGGCGTCGAGAGCAGCAGCGGCCTCGGGCGAAAGATTAGGGTCTGCTCGCAGGTAGGTGGAGATCATAGCGAGCGGCGTCGGCTTTCGCGATGCTGGACGTGCTTCTTCTCTTCGACTGCGGACGAACTCATCTATGTCGAGCGCCGCCCACGACGCGAGAGACGCAAGACTGTCAACATCAGGACGCTTTCCCTGCGCGATGCGCGTGAGCGTTGAAGCGCTAACCCCTGACTGAAGCGAGACCTTTCGCCACGTCATATTGCGTGCGACGCGCTCGCCATCGAGCGCCGCGTAGAACGCGGTCGAGTCGAACCATGTGTCACGATCCATAGGGGCGTCCCGCGCTAACGAGCTTACGAGAGTGTTGCAGACTCGGTACACGTCGTCTATAGTACACGAAATCGAGCTTCCGGTAGCCGGGCTTCGCGAAGGAAGGGAATCCACATGGGAACCGGGACACGCAGACCACGACCAGACACCATCCGGGTCATCAAGTCCACCGGCGGGGCGGCACCACCGGATGTCGTTCCAACATGCCCCGATGTCACGCTCAGGGCGACGGCATCCGCCGTACCGCAACTTGGAACGAAGTGTTCACTGATTATAAGTGCAGACCAACTCCGACTCGTCTTGTCAGGTCATGACGCGCGGATCCTATCGGTCGCACCGGACAAGCGCCATGTGATGGAGTGCATTCGGCAACGCGTAGCGTACGTCGGCACCGTCACCGAGGTGCGCGGCACGCGGTTCGTGTGCGTCCTGTCCGCGCGGTGATGGTGTACAGCCATGGCGGAAGGGCTACAGGGACGGCTTGAACCTTGTATCCATTGCAAAGGCTGTCCTGCCAATAGTATCTGCGACGAGGGCGCGACAGAGTACGGGTGTCACAACGAGTTCAGTGAGCCGTTGCGAGATCGGGATGTTGCGCATCCCCTCAACCCGAGGCTGCCCGAAATCTTAGCGGCATCCGGCGGACTCGACATCACTTTTCGCGACGTGAAGACGCAGCTACAACCCGAGCTTCCGGTCTTCGTCCCGCGCGTCCTGTTCGAGGCGCAGGTGCTCAATATCGACTGGCCCGCACTCGCCTTGCCGCTCGACCGCATCGCGACATCGAAGCGCCTCTACACACGCGCGGAAGCACAGCAGCGGCTTCACGTGGCACCCGACACCAAGCTCATCGTCACGGGGTTCCAGCGTGATGACGTGCTTGAACTGCGGTGGGCGCGTATCGATGCTCTCGCCAGCGCCCTCGGCGACGCCGGGTACGATCTGGTCACCGTCTCCAATCTGTCCTTGTGGTTGAACGACACACGCCTTGAGCACCGTAGCAACATAGCTCGGACGATACGCTGGTTCGAGGCATTCGCTTATCGGGACGTGATCACCCGGCCTCATGTTTCTTTTTTCCTTAATAGGGACGTGGATGATTGGATCGCTGAACTTCGCAGGTGGCCCGACCTGCATACGTTCTCACTGGACTTCGCCACCTTCCGCACTGACGCAGAGTGGTACGCAAATCTCGCGCGCGTTCAGCGGCTATTCGACGGGATCGGCCCCGGCTACGACGTACTCGTGAACGGCGTAGCGAAGTCCGAACGGATCGCCGAAGTTGGGCACATCATCGATCGCTTCACGCTTGTAAACGAGACGGCCTACCACCACGCGATGTCACGCCATGTGACCCGAGAGGAACTGTCTCGGGGCGCGCGCGACGTTCGATCAGCGCTAGAACGTGGGACGATCTTCAGGCATGAGGTGGAACGTACGACCGCCGACGTAAGGCTCGCAACGCTGCGTGTGCCTTCCGCCAACACGCCATCGATCGTTGCTTCGCAGTCCGGGAGCGCCCTGAGCGGGACGTGAGGGCCGCCAACGCCCGCTCAGGGCATGCAACGCGCCACCAAACGGGGAGCGCGGCGCGCACCCGAACGCCGAGCGTACACCGCGAATCGGGCTGCGTCATTGCTGCCCGACGAGACTTAGAAGACTAGAAGGATGATCTCGACGATTATGTGAGCGTGGCGGGCCGTTTATCACGGCGTTCTAGAGCGACTGATTGCCGAGCACGCAGGTGCTGTTGGAGCGAGTCCGCAAAGTAGCGAGACTGCGGGTGTCCGCTTTGTGCTGAAAGCGGACATGGCGGAGGCCCCGGTCTGACCTCGCTTGGCCGCGCTGGTGCGACGTACGAACGGGGCCGAAGTACCGAGTCTGCTCACTGCTGCTTTCGTGCAAAAGCGGCAATCGAACGCGCTTGACCCGCTGCTCGTCGCCGGGACGGCTGGGAACACCAATGAGACCGACCGTTCGCCCGCGCCTACAGCCCTCGCTTACCGGCGGCTAGAGCTTCGGCTCCTGCGTGAAGCGAGTCTGAGTCACTGCGCGCGCAGCGCCCATGTCATCAAGCGCACCATCGGCTCGTTATCTGCGATGACGAGGACACGCCACTTCCGCAAGAGGTTGCTCCCCCAATGTTTGCTACCCCGTTAGCTAACCGCGCCCGATGTCGGTGTCAATCACCCTGTTGGTGCGAGTTCGTGTAATGCTTCTCGGTTCACAGCGTTGAACTCTTACGGGTCTTCAGCGAAGGGGTGCGATGTTGGACATCTGCAAGGGACTACAAGAAGGAGGCGTGGGCTGCGGCTGCCCGAGCGATGACGTTCCCGCGTGCCTGACCTGCCAACTGCTCGTGCCGGACGACGGGACGCATGTGTGTGACGCCGAGTATCTGGAGCACAACGTGCGGAAGTGGCTCATCGTGTATGAGCGGGTGCAGCGAGACGAGCTACACCGCGAGGCGGCTGAATGGGTGCGCGCAGAACACCAACGGCAGGCGCTGCCCGACTGGCTCACCGATGCGTTCTCGGGCGAAGACTAGTGTAAATCGGTGCTCTCAGCCCTATCCTATGCGCACGATGGAGAGGCGTGGTCGGCCCCGACACCCGGACGTACCTACGCCGCGCGAGTGGGAGGTGCTCGGCCTCCTTCGCGACGGCCTGAGCAACGACGAGATTTCCCAGCGCCTCGGCGTCACGCTTGCCACCGCAAAGTTCCACGTCTCTGAGATTCTCAGCAAGCTCGGAGTCGCTTCACGGGGACAGGCAGCGCGTTGGCGACCTGAGAGGCGCGGGGCGTGGCTTACATCACTTCTGGCGCGGCGCAACATCTCGCCTGTACACACCGTTGCGCGCGTGCTCGCCGGTGCTGGTGTCGTCGTCGTGGTCGGTACCATCGCTGCACTCGCGTGGGGCGTCACGCGCTCGTCGTGTGGTGCGACACCAGACGGAGATGCAAATGGCGGGGCATGGACAATCAACGACTCGCACGCATCGACCGCGCCGGGCATCCTCGTCTTCGACCTCACAGCGCACGCCGCCACACGCGTACCGGTCTCAGCGCCCGCCGCCTATGCGGAATGGGCCGGTGGCGACCGCTTCATAGCGCGCACAGACCAAGGGAACGCATTCGGGCCGTGGATGCTCCTGTCGGCGGATGGCGCTACGCTTCGCCAACTCGCGGCATCCGACGCCCTCGTTGATGCCGCGCCGAACGGTGACTGGGCCGTCATCGTCGAGTCTGGTCACGCACACATCGTCAGCCTCACGTCAGACAAGGCGAATGCGTTAGACATTGGCATCGTATCCGACGCCAGAGTCTCGCCCGATGGCGCGCACATCGCGTTTCGCCTGACTGGCGGCTCTGACAAAGAGAACACTGTTCATGACTATGTCAACGTCATGACTAGCCAGTGCCGGGGAGTGGATGACAACGGGTGCGGTTCGGCCATGTCCATACAGTTTCAGCGGGAATCATCCGGGTTCCTGAACATGATGGGTGCCGAGACATGGTCGCCGGACGGCAAGTACCTGTTGCTATCGCGGCAGGCGGGATGCGAGACGACGCCGACGCCGGACTGTCATCGGCAACTCGCATTCGAGGTCTACGGTACCGACCTCAGCAACAACGTCATCTGGCACGACTACGAAGGTCGCCTGACCGGAGCAGAGTGGGCAGGGCCGGGAACACTAATGGTGACCTTCGCGAATGCTGCGCAAGGCGACCCCTCGTACCCGAGCAGTACCGACCTCCTCGTCACGCTCGGGGTTGGGAAGCACTCGGTACCTGACATCATCGAGCACTCCTGCTGTGTCTCCTTCTCACCCGATGGTCGGTACGTGATTGCATATGTGGGCGCGGATGCGGGCGAACGGTGTGCGCTGTTCGATACGCAGGTGGCCGCTGGTACGCCTTGGAAGGAACTCGCAGCGTTGCCGCCACACGCGAGTGACAGCGACGGATTCTGTAGTTACGTGGACTGGGCACCGGACAGTTCACGCGCCATCGTCTCGCGCGCCGGGAACTGAACCGGGGCGTCGTCGAGTTCCGGCGTACGGTGCGTCCGCCGGTATCCTGTACCAGCGATGTCGCTTCAATACGTACGAAAGTTGTTGGCTATGACTCTCGCCATCGCGGGCTGCGCCGCGTTGTGGCAGGCGTTGTGCGAGCGACGAGAACGCAAGCGTTTCCCGCCGCCGGGCAGCCTTGTAGATGTTGGCGGGCACAGACTGCATGCGCACATCGCCGGAACCGGCTCACCAACTGTCATCTTCGAGTCCGGCCTCGGCTGCCCTTCGCTCGACTGGTGCCTCGTGCAGCCGGAGGTCGCGAAGTTCACCGCCACGTGTAGTTATGACCGCGCGGGCATCGGCTGGAGCCAAGCGGCTGCATCGCCTCGGTTGAGTCACCGCGTCGTAGGTGAGACACACACGCTCCTCCGCGCGACAGGTGCCGCCCCGCCGTACGTGCTGGTGGGACACTCAGCCGGTGGCCTCCTCGCGCGCGTGTTTGCTGAGCGCTTCCGCGACGAAGTTGTTGGCATGGTGCTCGTTGACGCATCTTGCGAAGGGCAGGACGCGGTGCTCGAAGCCACGCAGCCACTGCGACGACGTGTTCAGGCTGAAGTCGGCGCGCTGCGCTTGCGCGCGTCGCCGCTGCTTGCGCGACTTGGCGTGCTCCGTGCAATCAATGGCGGCTGGACATCACCGGTTCCGCCTTCGCTGGTCGCACAGGCGCGGGCACTCGGTATGAGAGGAACAGCGTATGACTGGGTGTACGGGGAAATGAGGCAGTTGCCGGAGTGGGCGGTTGCCGCGAGTCGCGCAGGAACGTTTGGCGACATGCCCCTCATCGTGCTGACAGCCAGCCGGACTCCCGACCTAACCGACGAGGTGTACGCGGGATGGCATCGGCTTCAGCGGGACTTGACGCGGTTGTCCTCGAACGCCTCGCATATCGTCGCCGCGCGAGCCGGTCATCTCATTCACTTGGAGGAGCCAGAGTTGGTCACGAAGTCCGTCAAGCAGGTCGTGGATGAAGCACGCGCACGCCAATGAGCAGACGTATGCCGTCTCTGCTGTTGGCGCTCATGCTGGCAGTCGCGGCGATGGCCTGTCGTGGCGGCTCCCACTCCTCCACGCCATCGGCTACCGCGACCTCGTTCACCCCGTCGTCTTCGCCGACTGACACGGAAGCGACGAGCATCGCCGGAGCCATCGCCCGCATCGATAACGGGCAACGACCTCCGCCCATCACCGAGCCGAGCGATGCCACGCCTGAAGCTCTCGGATGCAATGAGGCGTTCGGCATCGTGCGCGTGAACCAGTTGTTCGCCGCACTGAACGACGGTGACGTTCGGAAGGTCGAGGCGCTCCTACCCGCAGGTGACAGTGGCTGGGACTTCGAGGTGCAGCCCGACATCCTGTTGCGCGCGAGTGCGGACAACGCCACGGCTGAAGCATCAGACATCAATGTGCAGACGCACGCCGGACTTCCGCGCATCATGGCACAGTTCGCGGACGTGCATCTCGTGTTTAGCGCACGGCTCGCGGGCAGCGTAAGTACCGAACTGGCGGCTGGACAACCCGACCATGAGGCCGTCGCCATCGGCCCGGTACTATGGCGCGGCACCGGCGCGGCGTTACGGGAGCGCGGCAAGGACGCGGTATTCGGCGGCGGAAAGACGGCCATCGACTGCCGCACGGGGCTGTTCGAGCGCGTGCTGCTCGGGCCACTTCGGTACGACCCGCCGTGAACTATCTGGCCACGTCGTCTTTCGTCATTCTGCTCGCGGCTGTGGCACTCTTGGTCGCCCTCCGCTCTGGTTGGCAACCGCGACGCGAACGCGAGGACGAGACATGGCTGCGGAGTAACAGCAATCGGCGGCTGTTGTTTGCCATCGTTGTCTTTGTCGTGTCGGCGGTCGTCATCGTGCTGCTGAACAGGTAGCGTCTACGAAATGGACGAGTCTCCTCGCACCCTCGCGCATCTCCAGTGGCTCATCGACGACTCCGTCCGGGTCGCCGGTGCCGCCATACGCCGTAACTTCGTTGCGCCGGGCTGGACGATGAACGCCCGTGAGTTTGTTGAGTTCTGGGGAACAGAGCGCTTGGCTGTCATCTCGACCGCTTCTGCTCGCGGCCTTCCGCACGCCGTTCCCGTAGACGTTCGCCTGCGGGACGGCAAGTTCTACGTTGCGACGTTCCCGAACTCCCGTCGGCTTCGCGACCACCGGGAGCGCGCGGCATGTGTCATCACGGCCTTCGATGACACCTATCACGCTGCCATCGTGTACGGGCAGGCACGGGTCGTCGGCGATGATGCGTCCGAACTGTCAGAAGGCAGGATGGTGACGGTCGAAATCGAGCCGACGCGCATCTATGCCATCCGGCATCCATCAGGTTGAATTGCCTTCAGGCGGTCTTGCGCCGCCTCTGAAGACGCCGCAGCAGGTCGCACGGGTCGGCATGCAACGCTGAGGCGATGTCGAGCAACTCCACCACGTCGATACGCCGCTCGCCGCGCTCGTACTTGGAGACGTACGACTGCGGGCGCTTGAGTGCGAGAGCAAGCTCCGCCTGCGTGAGGCCCGCTCTACGCCGTGCCTCCACTAGAAGCTCGCGGAAGCGCCGGTAGTCGGGACTGAAGACGGAGCGCGTCACGGTTGACGGCGAGAGGCGGCTGAACGCGGCATGCGGACAGGATGCGAACCGGTCTCGGGTTATCCCAAAATGGGTTAAGGATGGTATGCGAGGTGTCGATACTTGAAGGGATAGCCATCACGAGAGGCGCGGATGAACTTCTGTTCGACATGCGGCACCCGACGTACCGACAGTGAGACGCGGTTCTGCCCGGCGTGCGGCTCGGCGTATCCCGATACAGAACCCGGGTTGCGCGCGTCCGGCGTGGTACTCGCAACAGCCACGGACAGCGCCGCGCACGGGCGGAGCGCAAAGGACGTGGTGCTCGGTGCGCTGATGGGATGTGTGCTTGGCGGCTTCGGCGTCCTCGGGTTCTTTCTGTTCCAGCGCGACAACCCGCGCCGAAAGGACTGGCTCTTCGGGTCGTGGTTCGGGTTCGGGCTCGACGCCGTCGTCGCCGCAATCTTCGTCGCCGCTGTCGTCTCAATGGGCGGCGGGGCGACGAGTAGTAGCGCGCATCAGACAGCAGCCTCGAATGCACCAGTACGCGACGTGGTCGTCGGCGCGGCTCGCGTCTGCGTGAGCGGCTGTACTCCGCCCGCTGGCTGTGTCTACGTCTGCGGTCAGCAGTACGCGGAGGAACTCACTGTCCGCACGCCGAGTGGCAGCACCTACACGGCGCGTGTGCCGGTCGGAACCAATGTGGACATCGGTCAGGCTTGGCCGCCGCAGTGAACATTGGCGAATCGTGCTGAGGCCGAGCAGCCAGCGCTTGTACGCGCAGCTAGAGCGCTCGCAACTTTGCGATGAGCATCTCCGCGACATCCTGTATCGAGGTCTCGTCTAACGAGACGTACCCCACCGTGCTCGGCATCCCCGTCAGCCGCGTTGCATCCACCGCGATGGGCAGCAGGTACTCGCCGCCCTTCAACTCGATAGCGTGCGCCTGAGCACTCTGTCGTTCATGGTTCGTCCACATCCGGGCGCCATACTCCCGCGAGACTAAGATGACGCAACGCTTCGACCGTCGGCCGTAGATGTCCTCGAAGAGGTCGGCGAGGTTCTTGCCCCAGAGCGCCGTCTTGTAGAAGTCATCGTAGAAGACGGTGAAGCCCGCATCACGAACGGCCTTTGCTAGTGTTCTGGCTAGCTCTCGCTCTGAGCCTGCAAAGGAGATAGCAACGTCGAACTCTTCTTCGAGCACCGCACCCGTGCTTCCACGTACTGAAGCCGTACGGTGCTCGCCGCGCGACGGCTTGACCGTGCGCACCGCTAGCTCCTGCGCACGTCGGCGTTCGGGGCTGTCATCGAACTCGATGAACGCCATTCCGAACGGCTCCATCTGCGCGTTCGCTGATAGGAGGAGTTCGACTCCAGAAGCGAAGTGTGTCGCGTGCGCGTCATAGTAGCGTCCGGCGTACTCAGCGCTGCTGTTAAAGAAGTCATCTGCGCGAGAAACCGAGAACGGAAAGAACCGCCAGAAGCACTGCTCGAAGTCGAACTCGGGGCAAGTATCGAACTGCTTGAGGCCAAGGAATCGGAACGCGCCTACGATTTCCGGTGAGAACTCGCCGGTGGTAGTCCGATAGTGCGTTGTCCATCCCTTCGGGCCGCCGTTCAGCCACGTCAGGACATAGAGGAAGTCGTCGTCCACAGTCTCCTTCATGCGTTCGGACTGTCCCGCCGTGTGCCCGTCACCTCCCTCGCTCGACCGAGAGAGAGCAACGCGCTGACTGGGCTGGCCGGAAAAGAAGCCCCAGCCCTCAGTCTGCTCAAGCTGGAACCCGCAATTGTTGAGGGCCTGCTCAGCCGACTTCAAGGACTGGTACGAGGCCGCGAGCGCGGTGTTAAACGCTTCGAGGTCGAGCGAGTCTTCGACGAAGCGGCTGAAACACCCCCCGACGCTAACGGGGCAGGGCGCACGGTGGAACCCGAGGTGGACTAGGTAATCTGTAACCTGAATGCCGTATGAGGTGAACGTATGCGGCACGATGTGCAGGCTAGACGCGGAGTCGTCCTTGCCCCACTGTTGTCGAACGAGCGTGCAAGACACGGAGCCCTTGTTGCTCGTCGCAATCCGCTCGCTCTTGAGTGCCGAGTGGGTGTCCCGCATGGCGATGCGCAGTGTATCGGCGAGTGGATGGCGGGAGAAACGTGCGGTGTCGTGTCTCGGTCTATGACTGCCGGGTTTCGAATGGACAACATACGAATTATGTGTTATAATGAAGACCGAGAGAGAAGAAGAGACCGCGCCACCGAGCGCGGTTCTTTGCGCCCGGAGCACATCATGACCGAACTGCCACGAGAACAACAACGATTCTTGTCGCACACGAAAGCCGAGGGAGACCATCTCCTGTGGTGCGGCAGTGTTGATGGAGACGGCTATGGCCTGTTCTCCGTAGACGGCAAGACCCGGAGAGCGGCTCGCGTTTCGTACGCACTGTTCAAGGACACGCCCCTCAACCCGGACTGGGACGTGTTCCGCCTCTGCGGCCACCGTGCCTGTGTAGCCGCCGCCCATCTCCTCGCCATCCCGAAGTGGCTCCGGCGCGGAATGCCGCGACGCCGCAGGCGGAGCGGGGTGGCCGTCGTTTAGTTACCCGCTAGAGCGAGTTCGCTAGGTCGCTGTCTCCGTCGTTGCCCCGGCGCGTCTTCGTCGGTTAATGGCTCAGTAGTCTCGGATGTCGGCGCAATTCGCCCCGACGCTTGCACTCGCTGTGCGTGCCCGCTTCCGCGACATCGCGCGGTTCGGGACGGCGCGTCCGTTGGAGGTCACCATGTCTGTTCTACTCAATCTGCTGGCGCACACAAAGCGCGAAGGCGACCACCTGCTGTGGCAGGGAGCCCTAGACCGAGATGGCGCGCCCGTCATCCGCAGTGGACGCAAAGTCGTCCGAGCGCGCCGCTATATGTACGAAGCCAACTTCGGCCCCCTACCGGACAACCATGTCGTCCGAGCTACCTGCGGACTTCGTAGCTGCATCCTCCCGTCACACCTCGAAGCAGTGCCACGGTCTGAGTTCGCGAAGCTCCCGCGACCCGGCGCACAGAAGCGGTACAGGCGCTACGGCCCGCGCGACCTCTTCCTGAACCCGAGGCACCGGAGTGACCCGCGCTGGGCGCACCTGTTCGAAGGGTTGCCGGAGCCGGAGAAGCCGAAGGCGAAGGGCAAGAGCGAACTCCTCCAGCACGCAGACGCGCTCGCGAAGCTGTGGAGGCAGATGGCGCGAGATGGGCATCGGTAGCCTCCGGCTATCCCCTCGCGTACCTTCCGCCCGCCCCGCTTCAACGCTCCTGACGCTGTGCCGATACTTCCGTAAGGAGTTATCCACGGGCGCCCTCCTGCCCCTGTGGTCGATTGTCGTGAGAGGAGCCGCCAAGTGGCCGCATCAGCAGACGACCCGATAACCCGTGTTCTTGCCCGACTGCCGGACGCTGAGCCGACGCGAGACGGCTGGACGGCACGATGTCCTGCACACGACGACCACAACCCGAGCCTGAGCATCGCCGAGGGTGACGACCGCCGCGTACTACTCCACTGTTGGGTTCGCTGTCAGACCGAGGATGTAGTCAAGGCGCTCGGATTAGAGATGCGTGACCTGTTCCCGCGCGACGCCGACGATGACGATGACGACAACAATGAGGACGTTAGCGGCCCGCGACGACCAGCAACACCCGAAAAGAGCGGTAAGGCAAGTGCAGCCAAGCGCCCAACCGGCCAAGGATGCACGCTCGACGCGTACGCGAAAGCCAAGCGGATTCCGAGAGATTTCCTCGAAGAAGACTGTGGACTGAGTCAGATTACCTACGACGGTGCGCCCGCCGTGCGGATGCCATACTTCGACCGAGAACTCAGGACTCTGTCGGTTAGGTTCAGGGTGGCTGTCGAGCACGACGGTGCGTTTCGAATGAAGTCGGGCGACAAGGCGCACCTGTACGGCCTCTGGGAACTCGACGTGATGAAAGAGTTGGGGTACGTCGTCCTCGTCGAGGGCGAGAGCGACGTTCACACCCTCTGGTACAACGACTTCCCTGCACTTGGAGTGCCCGGCGCAAGAAACTGGGACGACGCGCGTGACGCTCCGAACCTCGACGGCATCTCGGTTATCTACTTGGTCGTCGAGCCAGACGAGGGCGGAGACGAGCTGCTAGCGTCCATATCTCAGTCCTCACTCCGCGACCGGGTACGACTGGTGTATCCATCCGGTTGGACAGACCCGAGCGACTTGTACTTGCAGGACGCGCGGCGCTTCTCAATGGTCTTTCAAGCGGCGCTGGACGCGGCTGTGCCTTGGAGCGAGCACGAAAGCCGTGAGTGCCGAGCGCGGCGCGATGCGGCGTTCAGCGAGTGCAAGCAGATGGCCGAGTCACCGCGCATCCTCGATGAGTTCGAGAACGACCTAGAGAAGCTCGGCGTCGTCGGAGAAGGGAAGCTCGCGCGCCTGCTGTACCTCGTTCTCACAAGCCGCGTGCTCGCTCAGCCGCTGTCGATAGCCGTGAAGGGAGTCTCAGCGGCTGGCAAGTCCTACGTCTCTGGCGAAGTCTGTCGGTTCTTCCCGTCAGACGCGTACTACGATGTCACTGCGATGTCGGAAAAGGCCCTCATCTACATGAAGGAACCGTTGAAGCACCGTACGCTCGTCGTCTACGAGGCTGCCGGGATACAGGGCGACTTCGGCGAGTACGGCATCCGCAGTCTTCTCAGCGAAGGCCGAATCAAGTACGACACCGTGCAGCGCACGAGCAAGGGACTGGAACCTCTTCACATCGAACGGGAAGGCCCAACAGGACTACTCGTGACGACGACGCAGGTCAAGCTACACCCGGAGAACGAGACGAGACTGCTGTCCTTCTGGGTAGATGACACTCCTGAACAGACCCGCAATGTCATCCTCGCCTCGGCAACCGAGCGGCAGCCGGTTGACCTCGGGCGTTGGGAGGCGCTTCAGGCGTGGTTGGCCAACGGCAGCACGGAGGTCGCCATCCATTTCATGCACGCGCTCGGCGAGCGGGTGTCCACCAAGGACATCAGGATGCGCCGAGACTTCAACAAGATTAAGAGCCTCATCGCCGCGCATGCCGTCCTTCATCAAGCAACGCGGTCAAGAGATGCGAGCGGACGAATCGTTGCGACAGTTGCTGACTACGCCGCGATTTGGAGGCTTGTTGCCGACTCCTTCGCCATCAACGCTGGAACGAAGGTCTCTCGAACAGTGCGAGAGACCGTCGAGGCAGTCGTGGCTCTGACGGACGACGGTCTCGGTTCGGCGCGGCAGCGTGACCTTGTTGCCGCACTCGGCCTCGATAAATCGACCATTTCACGCCGAGTCGAGGAGGCATTGGAAAAGGGATACCTTGAGAATCTTGCGCTGCCCCGCCAGCCGTACCAGCTTGTACCCGGCATGCCGCTGCCCGACGAAGTGGAAGTGATTCCTCACCCTGACTCATTGACTGCGGATGCTTGCGACTGCGGGTGCTGCGAGCGTGAACTCGTTGCGTAGGCGGCAGAGGAGTTGAGTTGCACAGTTGCGTTCGTAAATCACATTTAGTACCCCCTCCCCCACCCCTTGAATATTCGCGGGAGGGGAGCGCAACAGCGGAGGGGGAGGGGTCTGTGTTCGCCCAATCGCGCGCAACTGTGCAACTGCGAGAGCTAGGAGGCAACCATGAACGCACGTGACCTGTTTCCTGAGTGCCCCACCCACGGTGGCCGTATCGTGTCCATCTACGAAGTGGAATCAGCCGTTGAGCGAGGCGGTGGTAGGGCGGTCTTTCCTCACGACCTCGACCGACTTCTTGGAGGGCAGCACGACCGCGCCGTCGTCAGTGATGGTCACGTTCGATGCAACGAATGCGGCGCGCCAGCCGACATGCTCCACTTCCTGCCGAACATCATCAGCGTAGCTTGCATCCAAGCGAGTTGCTCGGAGCACGACTTCGGCGGGTATGGCATCCCTCTAGACACGCGCGATGGCCTGACGAAAGAACCATTCCGCTGGCTGCACCATCTGAGCAGCAAGATGCACTCCGAGGCGACGATGCTGACCCTCGCCACATGGCTAGGGTATGACGGAGCAGTTGCGCTTGACCGGATGCGGGCTGCCTGAGTTCCCTTTACTCAGCATTTGTTTGTGCTCGGCGGCTGCCGCTCGCGACACGTCGTCTGCTAGTTGTTGTCTCGGGCGTTCCGCCAACGACTAGTACCGAGAGCCCAAATCGGGCGCGGTGACGACAGAACCCTCAGCCCGCCCTCGCAGTTGCCGTAGCAAGGCTCGCAGCATCACCGAGCGTGACGCTGGTGAAGCTGCCCGGCGTCACGTTCACGCGTGCGGCGAACGTCCCCGCTGGCAGTTCGAAGCAGTTCGCGTCGAGGCGGCAGTAGGCGACGACCATGTACCCTCCGGCAGGAAGAACCGCCTGAAAATGTCCTTGGCTGTCGGTCAGTACATGCGTGACGAGCCCGGCAGCAGGGTCGGCGAGCGCGACATCGCCTCGGTACAACCAGATGCCGACCTGCGCTACTGGACGACCGCCCGTGACGATTTCGCCTTGGACTCCGCTCGGGTTCGGAATGCGAGCCCCGTGGGTTGGCGTCGAAGCGCCGGTCGGGCTAGCTGCGGCGCGCGGGTTTCCTATGGATGATGTGCCCGAGGTGCAGGCTGCAAGCGTGACACCCACGGCGAGCGCCATCACCGGGAGAAAGCGCATCCAATGAGGTACGGCGCGAGTATCGCGCGCCGATTTCTGGCCCAGCACCCACTTCATCCTCCGCCTCCCGCAACCCGGCGTAGCGCCCGTCGCTTTCTAGACGTACCGCGTGGCTAGGAAGTTCCGGTGTAAGGAACCACCGAGTGCGACCACGAGAACGCCGCCCAGAATGCCCCTAGAAGGCTCTAGGAGCCTCGTAGCGCCGCGAAAGGCTCGTGGCCGCGATTCTATACGTCTCAGCTTCCGGTAGATTCGGAGCCTCCGGGGCGGGGCCGCTCGCGGGCTCCTTCCAGAGGACTTTTTGTGGCGTTCGTGGAAGCTCCGGCGCGACCATGCGGTGTTAGGATTGCTCTATCCCGCCCCCGGTGAGCTATGAAGTCGTCGCTTCTCCTCCAATGCGTGGTCGTGGCGTCAGCCCTAACCGCTGCATGTGCGGGAGGCAGCGGCACGTTCACGGCGACGGCCCGGTCGGGCCTTGGCCGCAACCCCGGTGGCAGTCGCGGCGTCGTCTGCAATGCCGCTCGATGCACCACGGACGCGAAGGAGACGCTGCCATCACCATCTGCTGTTGGCAGCGCGCGACCCGTGGTACGAACGGCGCCGAGGCCGACGCCGACACTCGCACCTATCGAGAAGACCGCGACTGCTGTGGTCGCGAACACGACGTATACGCCCGCCGCATTCGCTGCTGCGCTCGCCGCCTGCGATTCCCTACCACTCGGCACGATGACTACGGCGACACCGGGGCGTCTGTTCGTCGCCCTACCGCGCGGCTTCTACCCTGACGGCGGCGCGTTCCAGACAACGAGCGGAACGGCGGCGGGCTATGTCGTCTTTAATGCGGGAGGCCCCGGCTGGGTATACGGTGCCACGGGTGAGTGCTGGCGTGCGTACTACGAAGTCGTCGGCGAGGGAACGGTTGATTACGTCGCGGACAGCCCTCTGCCGGGCGCACCTCGCTACGTCATTCACTTCGCCATGACGACAAACGGCAAGTTCAACGCATCTCAGACCGCCGAAGCCAAGTAGCCGGGCAGACGTTGATTGGCGGCTAGCCTGTTGAGGGAAGTCATGCGCAGAAACGAGGGCATGAAATGACTGCACAACCATCCGGTCTCGGCATCGTTGAAGAGACGCAGGATGCGCTGGCTGCCTACGCGACGGTGTCCATCGCCTTCCGCGTCGAGCGCATCCTCCGCGTGCAGCTTCTTGAGCGCGGGCTCGACGGCGTGCATCTCATTGAAGAGGACGCTGCCCAGCCGTATGTGAAGGACGACGACCAGTTGAAGGGTGAAGAGCCGACGCGGTGGGCGAAGCGCTGGGACATCAAGAACTGGGGCATCTTCGCCGCGTTCGAGGGCGATGAGCGTGTCGGAGGCGCGGTGGTCGCATGGAACACGCCGGGACTGGACATGCTCGGCGGTCGCGACGATGTCGCCGCGCTCTGGGACATCCGCGTTGGCCCCGCGCACCGTGGCGCAGGCATCGGCGGCGCATTGTTCCGCCGCGCGGCTTCATGGGCGAAGGAGCGCGGGTGTACTCACCATCGAGACGCAGAACATCAACGTACCCGCGTGCGGCTTCTACGTCGCGCAGCGTTGCGACCTCGGAGCCATCAACCGCTTCGCATACCCCGACCTGCCGGACGAGACGCACCTCATCTGGCGTCTCGGGCTCGGCGTCTGAGCGTCGGCGGACGCGAGAAATCCGGTCTGTCGTAAGGCCGTCCCGGTTCCATGCGCAACTTTCCGCAGGCGACACTTACCCGGAGAAGTACGTCTCATCGAGTTCGTACGTCACCTGCGGACGTGCAACCACGCCGAGGCCGTGTTCGAGCATCACATCCACAAGCTGCGCTCCGGTGACAAGCGCAACTTGCTGCTCATGGTCATCTGCCGCGACTTCTCGGGCACCGGACGTGAAGTCTGAGGTGGTGATGAACAGGAGGCGGTCGGCGCGTCGAGCCCAGCGGTCTCGCAAGTAGCTGATGTCCCTCGGCCCGACGTTTGCAGTGTGTCGTTTCACCTGTACAGCGACCTTTGCTCTGACAATCGGACTACTCAGGTAGGTAAGAATGTCTACGCCCTCGTCGCCCGAGCGTCCAACCACCTGCGTATCGCAGAGTCCGAGTGCATCAAGCACTTTTCCCACGAAGTCTTCGAACTCATCGCCCTTCATCGCATTTAGGCGGGCGAGCACGGCTTGCGCGATACGGTGCTCGTCGGCGGCCGCTACCTCTCTCTCGCCTCGCTGGGCAGAACTGGCTGTTGTCGCCTCTCCGCCGTCCGATACGCCAGCCTTCAGAGGGATAGCCGATTGCCGTCGCTCCGTCGCCCAGTCGCGCCCCAGTAGCGCGCCGAGCGTCTCGCTGGCGTCGATGAATCCCATCGCGCGCGACAAGGTCACACCGCGCGCTACGAGGTCGTCTACCAGTGTCCCACGTGCCTCTTGCGTGGTGCACCAACTTCCCGCCGGGAGGCCGTTTTCGAGGACACCGCGCACACGCAGGCGATTGCGGGCGAAGTTGACCATGTCTGCGAAGACTTTGCCACTGCCTGAGCGGTTGGTCAGCGCGCGGTCTGATGCTGTGAGCGCTGGGAAGTTCCGAGCGACGAGGTCGTAGGAGTCAAGGGGCTTGACCGGCTTGCCGCACCGTACAAGCTCCAACAGAAGCGCGAGACTCACATCGCCATAAGTCGGAAGCGTCATTCTTGCTTGTCCGCCCAGTGCAAGCGTCGCGGCCTGTGCCGTCTCGACGCGTTCAACGGTACGCGCCCACCATGTGTTGAGCGTTGCCGTCACTCGCCATGGCGCGACGGATGGCGTCGGCGACCTCGCTCACGTCGTAGCTGCTGCGCGCGCGCACGTGCAGGATGGGGAGCTTCGCTGAGGCGAGTGCGTCGTTCACGAAGCCATCGCGGTTCACCCGGTCGGCGCGTTCATGCGACCTGTCGTCGAGTTCCACGACGAGCAGCGGCGACACGCTGTCAAGCGAGCAGATGACGAAGTCGGCGTGCTTCCCGGCGATTCGGTTGAAGTGCGCTTGCCACTTCTCCGCGCCGCGCTCGACGTAGACCAAGTCAGCGAGACGCACCTTCGCGAAGATGCGGTACTCGCCTTGTACAGCCTGTTCGAGGACACCGTAGAGTGAGCGTTCCGCCCGGCTGAGCAGGTACTGTCGCGAACTGTACGGAAGACGCCGCGATGCGTTGTCGGAGGGTCGCGTTCTGCCCGCCTCGGTCTCGTCTCGTGAGCGGAAGTAGATGACGACGACACCGGCGACGGCGAGAAACACGAACAGGACGAGGACGAAACCCACGGCGCACCCCCAACCGACGAGTGAACAGCTTCGCGGGGTTGCGCGTATGTTACGACGCGGTGGCGGGAGCGTCTACGGCATTGTCAAGCGCGTCTGCGGCTGAGAAACATGGCGCTCTGTCACGCGATGATGCTCCTCACGAACCAGCGCTCGCGCCCGCGCGACGAGACCCGCCTCTCGTACACGGCGTGGTTGTTGTACCTCGCGTTGTCCACGTAGCGCTCGATGCCGCCCAGCGCCGTCACGCAGCCACTGACCAGTTCCAGTCGCGCCGGGACGACATCGCCCAGCGGCGGGCCGACGAACTCAAGCCAGCATGTGCCGGGCAGGTCGATGTCGTAACGCGTCACCGCGCGCTCCTTGTCGCAGTCGAACCAACGAACGGTACGTGCAGCAGTTCCGCCGCCTTGCGCTTCGCCCGCTCTCCTCGCCGGTCATAGCGCGCGGTCGTGGCAATGTTGGCGTGACCAGCGAGGTCTTTCACGCTTGAGATGTCGGCACCGTTGTCGAGCAGGTCGCCCACGAAGGTGCGCCGGAGGTCGTGTGGCGAGAACTGGTTGACGCCCGCCTCGCGCGCCCGTCGCCGAACGATGTAAAGCACCGCCTGCCCGGTCATCCGTTGACTGAGGATGCGTCCGCCCTTGTTCACCGGGACGAACAACGCCCCGTCGTCATCGCCACGAGCGGCAACCCACGCCTCGATGGCGTCGCGAGCACCGTTGGTCGCGTACGCAACCCGCTGCTTGTTCCCCTTGCCGCGTCGCACCGTAAGCGTCCCGGTCTCGCGCTCGTAGTCATCGAGGTCGAGGGCAACCGCCTCCGCTCGCCGCAGCCCCGCGCCATAAAGGACGGCAAGCAGTGCGGCATCGCGCGCACCGGCAGCGGATGTGTCTCTCCCGCACGTCTCGAAGAGCGCGCGTAGTTCACCGGACGACAATGCGCGTCCGCGCGGCAGCGTTGTCCCGCGCACGCCGGGCAGGTCAACCGCGCGGTAGTAGTCTTCGGCGCTCACCTGTCCGAGCCGCCACGCCTCCCGCAGCACGCCGCGAATCGCGGCGAGCGTGCGGTTCGTCGTCGCTACCGCGTAGCGCTCGGCGAGGGCGGCGCGAACCGCAGCGGTGTGCTGGTAACGTACGCGCGACCAGTCGAGACTGGCCGCGTCGCATTCGCCGGACGTGAGCAGCCCCGCGACTACGTCGAGTGCTTGCCGCATCACGGGGCGCGAACGTGGTGCGAGGCGAGCCAGATAGACGGCTGCCGGATGCTGCTCCGGTGGGACTGCGCGAGTAATGACGAGGATGTCTGTTCGCAGGAGTTCGCTAGTCATCGTCGCCCTCCCGTTCGAACAGCGCGATGGTTTCGAGCCCACCCCATCCGTTCATCTCGAACTCGACGAGGTCGCCCGGCCCGAGCGTGGGAGCGACATTGCGCCGCCAGATGTTCCCGTCCGCCGCGAGATGCCACATCTGCTCGCGCGTGTCGATGGTCACCATCACGACCGTGCCGTGGTCTGTGACGCAGAGCACGCGACCGTGCAGCGCTCGTTCATGTCTGTTGTTCACGGGTGTCTCCTTTCGGAGCATCCGCGAGCCTGATGCTTGCTGGGAGATGTCGTCGCTCAGACGCTGTATACCCGGCTGTTGTGCCCGCAGGCCGCATCATGTCCCACCGTGGCGCGGGTCGCTCGGTTGGGGCGGTGAGCACTCGTCGCGCTCACCGGCTCTGGATGCACTTCTAGCTGTGGCGTCAGTCTACGCCACTAATATGAACGTCGGCACGTTACGCGTATTGCTGCTGTGAATGTCCGCGTCGCGCGCGCATGCACGTGCGTGTGGAGCGCACAGGCGGAACGCTCGGTGTGGTTCTTAAAGAGCCATTTGGATAAGGAATCGCCGCCTAGAGAACGACTACGCCAGAGCCAAGGTGCGACGGCGTGAGAGGCATCACAGACGGTGACGGAGGGGGCATGGCTATCGATTCGGCGGTCGGGGTTCGACGTTGCCGCTACGACGATTACTTAGGCTGTCTGGTTTTCCCCGACCGTCGAGCGGATTTCCGCCTTCCCCGACATCGACGCCGGGACGACTCATCCGACCGCCTCGACAAACGCATCGGCGACCGGAGCGCATAATCGCCTCAGTGCTTCTTCCGCTTCGTCCCGATACTGGCGTCTGTCCTTGAAACACGCGCGTAGAAGTTCTGGGTATAGACGTATCCATAGCTCGCACACTAAGAGCGCGCCTTCCACGAACGCGTCTCGCCATCGTTCGTAAACTTCGACTAGGTAGCGCGGTACGTTGTCACGGCCAACCTGCGTATCAAGCTCTCGCAAGCGTCGCAGATGCGTGTAGTCACTCAGGCACTCGCGTAGGTCGTCGAGGCGCTGCGCAAGGTCGCCCTTCGTCCGCCACGTATCCTTCCCGAGAACCGCGTTCAGCATGGCGTGCCACTTCGGCGTGTTCTTCTTGCCATCGAGCCACTGGTGGTACTCGGACTCCGGTCGGTCGTAGAGAGTTCCACCCCAGTAGGCACCGGCCACCGTCAACTCTATCCACGTCCTGAGTAGTTGAAACCCTTGCCGGTAGTAGCCGCCGAAGACCACGTACACGGAGGCCGTGAAGTCGTTCTCAGCTTCGAGCTTGAGGAAGGGCGTCGGGTGTGTTCCCAAATCATCGCCGAGCGTCGAGAAGATGGCGAACCCGAGGTCGTGGTAAGCGTCTCTCGCGTCAATCAGGGCGGACAAGTCATCACGACGTTTGTCGATGGTGACGTGGCGCACCGATTCATCGCTGTAGAGGTCTGACCAGTCGAAATGAAAACGACTAACGAAGGTCTCGGCAACTGAAGGCATCGGGCGTCCGACCTAGTCGTCCTCGCCGTTCACTTCGTCACGCAGCCGCTTCTCGCGTTCCTCTGCGATGGCCGCCTGTTCGTCCTCGGCGGACTCGTTCGACCCCGGCAGTTCGGTCTCCTGTTGTGGCTTACGTAGACGGTCTTTCCAAGCGCGGAACAGCCCGCCGAGTCCGGCCCCATATCCCCTGAACGCTCCGTAGGCCATGTGGGACTCCTTTCGATTCGCGCTCGGAAGTATGTGCTGCGCGCCGCTCTCGCTACAACTGGAGCGCGCGGCTCACCGCGTGGCGAGCGCGGTACGCGCGCTCGTACACTCACCGTATGGCTATCCAGTTCGAGGGCGGCACTCTCATCGCGCTCGCTAATCTCATGGCTACCGTATGGATTGAAAGAGACATCGAAGGCCAGTTCGTTGTGGTGAATGCGCGCGATGTCTGGGACTCATCGGAAGGAACCAAGCGTTTCCGTGCGCGAGACGCGTTATCTGCGCTCGCGACGCAGGAGCGCTGGGATGACATTCATACAATTTTGGATGCGACCGTAGCGAAGGCGAAGAACGGCTATCCTGAGCGCGTAGGTTCAACCGGGATGACGGAAGGCGATGCGTTCGAGCAGCTTGCTCAAGCGCTACAGCGGCAAGGTTGTGACCTCGACAAAGACGGTGCAGTCGTTGTCTCGCTATCCGGCGACGTGGCCGCGAAGGAGGCGGTTGGTCAGTTCGAGGCGCTTCTCAAGATGATGAACTTCGAGGTTACAAGGAATCATTTCCGGCAGGCGATGTCTGCGCTCACTCGGGAAGAGTTCGAGGGCGCGAACGCGCAGGCGAGAGCGTTTTTCGACTCGCTGTGCGAGGAAGTCGCTGCGAGGCTCGTTGGAGACAGGGCACAGCCACCCAAGGGCGGTGCAGCGCGAAAGTATCTCGACGACTCGAAGTTCCTGAGCGACGACGAAGCGGAACTGCTCAAGACCTTCTTCAAGGTTCTGCATGGTGCTGGCTCCCATCCGGGTACATCCGATAAGCACGACGCACACCGTAGGGTACTGATGGCATCAGCGATGGGGAGCTATTACCTTGAGCGCCTCGCTGTGGAGGAGCATCACTCGACACAGGACGGAGTTTCCCCAGAACCTCCAAACACCTCCCCTATGTAGAGGCTCCCTCCCTGCGCTTCGCCCGCATCATCACGAACGCCCAGACCGTCCGCGCGCGAAGCGGCGACTTCGTCGTGCTCACCCGCCATCTGCTGTTCTCCTCATCAACACGCTACGCCGTCATGATTCCCGTCGAGGTGGAAGGGGTCAGGCGGGAGCACGCGAATCGGCCCCTTGATGAAGTTCGGCCCGTTCCCGCCGCCGCCCGCGCAGTCCCAATCGCCGATTCCGTCCGCGAGGCACACGTCCGGGTAGGACGGGTCACAGTTCGCTCCGCCCGGCGCTGCCATCGTCGGAACGGAAGCAGCTACTGGAGGCGCTCCACTACTTGGCAGAAGTATTGCCGCAGCACTCGTGCCTTGAGCGAACGACAGGACAGGGTGTAGCTCGATGGCGTTCGGAGCGACGCCCGTCTGTCCGTGCTTGAAGTCGAAGAACGCGACGCCGACGAACGTCGCGGTGCCGCTGATGTGTCGGAAGCGCGACGTTGATGGTTGCCCGTTACGCGGCGATGAGCGCAGCGCGCGCTGCCTTCATCGCGTTCGCGTCGGCGGAACTCACCGCGCCCGTGCAGTCCGCTGCGTCCGGGAACTCAACTATCATCGTCGCGGACGCATCGCTCGGGTCAGCGATGACGACATGGATGTCGTGGTCGTCCTCCTGCTTGAACTCGACGACGTTCGCGGTGATGGCGTACGTAGTGTCCTCGACCGGTGCGTCACGAGAGTCCTGTGGCAGCGAGGCAGGTGCCGGTAGCGCACGCAGCACACTGAACGAGAGGGGCACCGGCGAGAAGGACACGTTCCCTGCGTCTGCATCGCTCAGCGTCTTCACCGGCCAGCGTTCCGTGCCGCACGAGACACCTCCGGTCGCGAGTGGCGTGCCCACCGCTGTTGCGTCGGTGTCGCCAGCATCGGCTGTCGGCGACGGGGGAATCACCGTTGGACTGAGCGGGCCCGAAGCGGTGGCGGTCGCGGCGGCTGCAGTGCTCGCGGTTGAGGTGGGCTTTACCGTGCTTCCGTTACTGGCTGTGCATCCCGTGACGAACACGAGAGACAGCAACAGCGCACAAAGGGCGCCCCACACGGGATGCGCGCGAACTGCTGCGGACACGAAGCGTAGTGCCGCCATGCCTCCCCCTCGTTCGCACGCGAGTGTACATCAGGACGCGCGGGGCGTGAGTTGGTCACGGCTACGAGAACGGCACGAAGCTACGCCGCTGTCGGCTCCGCGCCCATCACCATCGCTCGCAGCATCACGTACGCGCGGAGCGGAGACTCTTCGGCGTCGCCGACGCGCGCCGCCGCGGGCAGCTTCTCGATGTAGTCTGAGATGGCGCTCGCCTTGATGCGCCGATTACGGCCAATCTTCACCGCGCGCAACCGTCGCTGCTGCATCTCGCGGTACAGGTGCGCGCGGCTTATCTTCAGCATTTCGCAGGCTTGCTCGACGGTCAGCAAGTAGTCAGTGACTGCTGGCGGCGTGCTCGACCCGGTGCTCGTCGGCTCCGGTGCGAGATTATCTGGGTTGGGCAATTGGCGCCCTATTCGCCGCGCTTCCGTTCTGATTGCCATGCTTCCTCCTCGTCGCTGCTCGCGCATCCTGCTTGTCAGCACGTCCGCCGCGCAGCAATGCGTCCATCCGCTCCGTCGCCGCTTCCTGCATGTAGGTCGCGGCGTGTTGGTAGATGCTGAGCGTGACCTGTGGGTTGCTGTGACCGAGCATCGCGGCGGCAATCTTCGGTGGTGTGTCGAATGTCACCTGCAACGTCGCGAACGTGTGGCGCAGGTCTTGGAAGCGCACCACGCGCAAGCCCGCCTCTGGCAACAGCAACCGGAAACGTCGAATGAGGTTCGTTGGTTCGAGCGGTCTTCCGTACTTGTTCGGGAACACGAGGTCGAGCGCTTCCCAGCGGTCACCCTTCCGCAACTGCTGGCTCTTCTGGGCGACGCTATGCGCGAGCAAGGCTTCCAGCGCGACCGGCGGCAGCTTGATGGCGCGGCGGCCACTGGCGCTCTTCGGGTCTTCGAACCGGAAGCCGCCGCCACGTGGTCGCACAACGTTGCGCTGCACGCGGAGGACACCCGTCTTGAAGTCCACGTCTGACCAGCGCAACGCGAGTAGTTCCCCTTCCCGCATACCCGTGCTGACGGCGAGGATGTACAGGGCTGCGAGGTCGTCACCCTGTACCGCTTCCACGAAGCGCTGTGCCTCTTCGGCGGTGTACGGCTGGGCTTCGAATGGCGCGCGCCTCGGGGCATTCACGAGCGTGGCGACGTTACGCCGCGCGAGCCCCCACGCGGTGGCTCGCTTCAGCGCCAGACCCAGCATCGCGTGGATGTGGCGGACGGTGGTCGGTGAAAGACGTTTCTTGGTGAGGAGGTCGCGGTAGAACGACTGGACATCCTGCGGGCTCAGTTTCGCAACCCGGATGCGCCCGAGCGCCGGGACGACGTGATTGTTGATGTAAGACTCGTACCCGCGCCCCGTGTTGTACTTGCGCGCACCGGTGCGGTAGTCGTCGAGCCAGCGGCGAAGGAACGCCTCCAGCGTCTCCTGCTCGAACTCGACCGCCGGAAGGTCGTCGTCCACGTCCTTCAGGTGGGCGCGGAGCTTCGCCGAGACCTCCGCCCGGTTCGAGCCGTAGACCGCGCGGCGCACGCCGCTGGCGTCGTAGTAGCGCGCCGTCCAGCGCCCGTCGCGTCGCCGGTAGACCGTGCCCTCGCCGTTCGTTCGTCGCTTGCCCACGTTGCTGCTCCTTCTCTATGGGGAGCATCGGCAACGGCGCAGGTGGACTGGACGACACGGTCGCTTGCCGTTGGCGTCACGTTGGCGTCACCGGCTCGTTAGCGAAGGAAAAAGCCGCCCGAAGAGGCGGCGTTTGAATCTGAAATCTGGCTCCCCGGGCAGGACTCGAACCTACAACCAATCGGTTAACAGCCGATTGCTCTACCATTGAGCTACCGGGGAAGGAGCGCGCCGCCGGGCGTCGCACCCAGCCGTCCATGCTACCCGATTCGCCGCTTCGGCCTCAACCGGCCAGCGGCCATCTGGCGGCGGCGCACGCCTGCCCTCAAATCCGGAACGGCGCTGCGCCGCATCGACAGCCGGCGCCGCCGCCCTCGGTGCAGGCAGCGCACGCCGGGGAGGGTGGCGCGCGTCGCGACGCTGCGACGAGTTCCGGCAAACCGGCGCGCGGGGTACAGTGTGCGCGTCGGCAGGGTGCGAGTGGAGCAGGAGGCGCGGACCGATGGACCAGGAGCATCCGACATCCGCGCAGCCCGCGGTCGAGCCCGCGGAATTCTACTGCGACAGCGTGAACTTCGAGGTCGGCGCCTACGGCTTCAGCCTGGCGTTGGGCAAGGGCACGCCGCCGGTCGAGGGGGCATCGCAGCCGGGCATGCACGTCTTGGCGCGCGCGCACATGAGCCCGCAGCACGCCAAGGTGCTCGCGAAGCTCTTCGTCATGAACGTCAAACGCTACGAGGAGCAGTTCGGCGAGATCGATCTGCCGAACGGCCTCTACCAGAGCATGGGCCTGCCCGCCGAATGGTGATCCGCTGCCGCGCCAAGGCCGGGCGTCCCATCTTCGCCCGCACGGTGTTTGGTTCGGGTGACTGGCTGCCGGACCAGGATTCGAACCTGGATATACGGCTTCAAAGGCCGCTGTCCTACCGTTAGACGATCCGGCATCGCCGCACCCATCGTAGCGGAGCGACCGGCAGCCGGCGACCGGCTCTGTTTTGGCGCCGACGGCGGCACGACATGTAACATTGGCCCCACGGCAGCCCGACAGCCGGGAGCCGCTTCCCACCTCCCACAGCCCCACCGTATACTCCGCCACATGCTCCCGGATACCATCCGCCGCGTCCCCGCCGCCCGCTCGCTCGCGCGCGCACTCCGCGCCCGCTGGGGCGACCTGCGGCTGCTGCCCGCTCCCCGCTACCTGCCGCGGACGCCCGACACCAGCGGCCCCTCCGCGCTCGAGCCGTACTTCCCGCCGACGATCTCCACGCTCGCCGAAGCTGCCCTCGCGCCGGCGACGGCGGAGGCCGTGCTCGCGGTGCTCCAGAAGCTGACGCCGACCGACGAGACCGCCGGCCAGATCCTCTTCTACACGTGGGCGCGTGCCCGCTTCGGCGACCGCTGGCGCTACGCCGACGTGACGACCGTGCTCGCCGCCGCCGCCAGCCTCCTCGCGCCGACGTCCTACCTCGAGATCGGCGTCCGACGCGGGCGGAGCGCATCGGTCGTGGCGTCCGTCGCGCCGGAATGCGCGATCCGGGGTTTCGACCTCTGGCTGCAGGACTATGGCGGCGCCACCAATCCCGGCCCGGAATTTGTGCGAGGCGAGCTCGCGGCGGCGGGGTTCCGCGGCCAGGCGGCCTTTACCTCAGGCGACAGCGCTGTCACCGTGCCGGCGTTCCTCGCCGCGCACCCGGGCCTGTTCTTCGACCTGATCAACGTCGACGGCGACCACTCGCTCGCCGGCGCCGCGCGCGATCTCGCGAACGTGCTGCCGCGCCTCAAGCTCGGCGGCGTCATCGTCTTCGACGACATCGCTGCCACGGACGACCTCGCCCGCGTCTGGCGCTGGTACGTGCAGGAGGACGGCCGCTACCGCAGCTGGCAGTTCACCGAAGCCGGCACGGGCATCGCCGCCGCGATCCGCGTCGGACAGTGAACTGATGACTGGTGGGTGACTGGTGACTGCGGCCTGAGGATCGGGGAGGGCGACCGGGAGCGGATATCGCGGCGCAATCTCCAACATCCAACATCGCAGGTGCATCATCGGCAGGGCGACTGGCGGCGCCTGTTCGCATAGCCGGTTGCCGGCACGTTGGCCGACGCCGCGGCCTCAGCGCGTCCGCGGGTCGAGCGCGTCGCGCAGGCCGTCGCCGAGGAACTGGAAACTGAGGAATGTCAGCGCCAGCGCGGCCGCCGGGAAGAAGATCGGCCACGGCGTTGCGAGGACGGCGCCGTAGCCGTCGTAGATCATGTTGCCCCAGTCGGCGAGCGGCGGCCGGATGCCGATGCCGATGAATGAGAGCGTCGCCTCGGTGAAGATCGCCGAAGGGACGCCGAACGTGAGCGCCACGATGACGGGGCTCAGGGTATTCGGCAGCATGTGCTTCATGACGATACGCGTCCGGGTGGCGCCGAGTGCCTCCGCCGCGATGACGTAGTCCGTCGTCCGCAGCGCCAGCATCTGGCCGCGGATCAGCCGCGCCAGGTTCACCCAGCCGACCAGGCCGATGGCGAGGAAGACGACGAAGAGGCCGCCGACGTAGGCGGCGATCCTCGTGCCGGCCAGCACCTGCTGCAGCAGGATGACGAACAGTAGATCCGGGAATGCGTAGACGACGTCGGTCATGCGCATGAGCAGGCCATCCGCCGTCTTGCCGCCGAGCGCAGCGCCGCCGCCGACGAGAACCGCGATGACGAGGATGATCACCTGCACGAAGATGCCGACGCCGAGCGAGTTGCGGGCGCCGTAGATCGTGCGCGAGAGTGTGTCCTGTCCTGAGAGGTTCGTACCGAAGAAGTGTGTCGCGCTCGGAGCCTCGATGATCTGGCCAGGGAAGATCTGTTCATACGGGTAGGGCGCCACAAACGGCGCGAAGATCGCCGCCAAGCCGATGACCGCGATGATCACGGCGCCGACGACCGCCAGCCGGTTCTGAATCAGGCGGTGGAGGGCATCGCTCCAGAGGCCGCGCGCGCGGCCCCGATGCTCCAGCTCCATCAGCAGCGGCTGCGGCGCCCCGGTTGCCGCGGTCCTCGTCGCGCTGTCCTGTGCCATCGTTCAGCCTGCCTTCATCAGGAGTACCGGATCCGCGGGTCGACGACGGCGTAGAGGAAGTCCACGAGCAGGTTGGCGATGACGACGACGAAGGCGTAGAGCAGCGTCGTCGCCATGATCATCGGGTAATCGCGCCCGAGGATCGCATCGACGTAGGCGCGGCCGATGCCCGGGATGGCGAAGAAGTACTCGATGACGAACGAGCCCGTGAGCAGGCCGGCGGCGATCGGGCCGATCAGCGTCAGCACCGGGATGAGCGCGTTGCGGACGATGTGCCGGAAGACGATCATGCGCTCGCGCAGCCCCTTGGCGCGGGCCGTGCGGACGTAGTCCTGGTTCATCACGTCCAGCATGCTCGCGCGTGTGATGCGGGCGATGTAGGCCGCCGGAAGCGAGCCGAGGGAGATCACCGGCAGGACGACCGCCCTCCAGCCCGCACTTTCGATCCAGCCCGTCGGCGGGAAGAACCGGAACTTCACGGCGAACAGCAGCACGAGCATGATGCCGAGCACGAAGTTCGGCATCGATGCGCCGATCGTCGCGAAGCCGACGGAGAAGTAGTCGACGATGGTGTTGCGCTTGCTCGCAGCAAGGATGCCCAGGCCGACGCCGACGACGACCGCGTAGATCGTCGTGAAGACGCCGAGCTCGACGGTCGGCTTGTAGGTCTGCTTGAGGATGTCGTTGACGGAGTTGCCGCGCTGCTGGAGGTCGGGGCCGAGGTCACCCTGCAGCAGCCCGCGCATGTAGTAGCCGTACTGCTTCCACACCGGCTCATCGAGGTGGTACTTCGCCGCCAGCGCCTGGCGCGCCGCGTCCGAGCTCTTGCTCTCGCCGGCCTGGAAGGGGCCGCCCTTGACGGAGTGCATGAGGGCGAACGTGATGACGGTGACGAGGAAGAGGATCGGCACGATCCAGAGCACGCGGCGCACGAAGTAGCCGGTCATGTCGAGCCCTTCGGGGGAGGCCCGTGGCGGGCCTCCCCCTGACAGTGCAGCCTACTGCTTGGCGATATAGACGTCGACCAACTGCTGGTCGCCATAGACCTGATAGTCGAAGGGGCTGCTGACCAGGCCCTTGACGTTCGGCTTGACGAGATCCGTGCGCAACTGGATGGCGAACTGGACCACGGGCGGGTCGGCCGCCAGGAACTGCTGCATTTGCTTCAGGATCGGCGTGCGAGCGGACGGCTCGAGCGTCGCGTCCTGCTGCTGCTCGAGCGTGTCGTACGGTGGGCGGGAGTAGAAGCCCAGGTTATTGCCGCCGACCTGCGCCGTCGTCCAGATGCTGAAGATGTCCGTCGGGTCCGCGTAGTCCATTCCCCAGCCGGTGATCTGCGTCCCGGACTTGTGGCTCTTCATGTCGGCGCGCAGCGTCTTCTGGTCGGTTGTGACGATGTTCGTCGTCACGCCGATCTTCCGCCACTGCGACTGCAGGGTCGTGACGAGCGCCTTCGTCGTCGGGTCATCGACCGTCTCGAGCGTCACCGGCGGGATGTTGCCATTCGGGTACGCCTTCGTGATCGAGGCCTGCGCCTTGCTCAGGTTGAACTCAAGGTTGCTGAAGAGCGATGGGTCGCAGCCGACGACCTTCTGCGGGCACGGCGCGGTCCACGCCTTGCGCAGACCGAAGTAGACGTCGCGCGCGATCGCCTCGCGGTCCGTCGCCTGGTTGATGGCGATGACGAAGTCTTTGTTGTTCCACGGCGGGATCGTCACGTCGACCGAGATCCAGCGCGTGCCGAACTCTTCCTCCTGCTTGACCTGCTGCTTGAGGTTCGCATCCCTCTGCACGACCGGGTACTGGGACGCCGGGATCTGACCCGACTGGTCGAGCTGACCGGCGACGTAGGCGTTGTAGGCCTGGTTGCCATCGGCGATGAACTTGAACGTCACCTGCTGCAGGTAGGGCGCGTGCTCCGCCGTGTAGTTGGGGTTCGGGACGATCGTGATGTTGTCCTTGGCGACCCACTGCTTCACTTTGAACGGCCCACTCGTCACCATCTGCGCCGCAGTCGAGCTGACGCCGAAGTTCGCGCCGGCGGCCTCGACGTTCGCCTGCTGAACGGCAGCGGTGATCGGCAGCGTGAAGTTCGAGAGGAATGACGCAGACTTCGCGCTGGCGACGAGCTTGAGCGTCTGGTCATCGACGAGGATGACGCCGCCGGCGAGGTCGGCGTTGACCTTCTGGACGTAGTCGGCGGCCTTCGGGTCTTCCTTGAGCGCGGCGTCCGCGCCCTTGATCGAGCTGATGAAGCCGCCGTACCCGGAGCCGGAGATGTTCAGGTTGTAGCCGCGGAGGATGCCGTAGACGAAGTCCTTCGCCGTCAGCACTGAGCCGTCGGACCACTTCAGCCCGGGCTTGATCTTCACCGTGTAGGTCAGGCCATCGGCGGAGATGCCGCCGTTGGCGGTCGTCGGCACGGCCGTCGCCGCCCAGGGGATCAGCTCGCTCGTCTTCGGGTCCTGGTCGAAGAGCGTGACGAAGAGCTGGTGGGCAACGGAGGACGCATACGTATACGACAGCGCCTGTGGGTCGATCGTGTTCGGCTCCGCGGCGATGTTCGTCGTGAAGTTCTGCTGCGCGGCTGGCGCCGCGTCGCTCGGCACGCCACCTGTCGACGTGCCACCCGCCGCCGGCGTGTTGCCGCCGTTCGTCCCGGCGGCGGCCGTCGACGTTTTGTCCGCGCTGCTCTTGCCACCGCCGCAGGCCGCGGCGACTACCAGGATCGCCGCCAATGGGGCGACGAGCAGCAGGGACCATCGGTTACGGAACTGCATCTTTCCTCCCAACGGGCGGAGGCGGCGCCCCCGACCCACTCCAACTCCGGCTCTCGGTTGCCGGCGCAGTGCATGGCTTCGGTTCCCGGCGCACCTCCTGTCGTATGTTCGGGCGATCCATCGCCCGGGAGAGACCCAAAATCTGAACATGATCGTAACAGCGCTGTCAATATCCGGCAATGGGATTCATGTTTTGGGGAAGCTGCGGCGCCCGTCCGGCCGAACCGCTCGCCGCCTCGTCCTCGCTCATTCGATCGATGCTCGCATGGCGGATCGAATGTGCGCCAGTCCATCGTCTGCGTGGTGTGCTGCCGCGTTGGCTGGCCTCATCCGCTGCGGGCGAGGACTACGGCGCCTCGCCGGCGACGGTCGCTGAGCCGTTGCGGTCGAGAGGCGTGCTTCAGGCGGCTCCCGCCGATCCCTCCGCCCGCACGAGGGTGGCGCGCCACGGCGCAGCCTCGAGCAGCGCCTGCATGCCGTCCCTCCGCCCGGACGAGGGTGGCGCGGGAGCTGCGACCGCGGCTTACGCCTTCCGATCGCGGCCGCTATGCTACGCTCGAATCCACGGACGCCGCCGGAGGGACGACGATGAGCACGATGACGAAGGATCTGTACGACGTCGGGGAAGCGCCGCCGCTCGGCGTCGTGCCGCCGAAGATGCACGCGATGGTCGTGCGCCGCGAGTACTTCGGCGAGCCGAAGCAGGCGTTCCGGGCGGAGGTGGTGCCGACGCCGGAGATCGGCCCGCGGGAGGTGCTGGTCTACGTCATGGCGGCCGGCATCAACTACAACAACGTCTGGGCGGCGTTGGGGATCCCGATCGACGTGATCCGCGTGCACGCGCAGATGGGCGATGACACGGGCTTTCACATCGGCGGCAGCGACGGCTCCGGCATCGTCTACGCCGTCGGGTCGGAAGTGACCAACGTCAAGGTCGGCGACGAGGTGGTGATGCACTGCGGCGCCTGGGATCCGGAGGCGCCGGACGTGAAGATGGCCGACGACCCGATGTTCGCGCCATCGTTCAAGATCTGGGGCTACGAGACGAACTGGGGCAGCTTCGCGCAGTTCACCAGGGTGTGGGCGCACCAGTGCATGCCGAAGGCGCCGCACCTGACGTGGGAAGCGGCGGCGGCGCCGACGCTCGTCGGCGCGACGGTGTACCGGATGCTGACCAACTGGACGCCGCACAACGTCCGCCCGAACGACGTCGTGCTGGTCTGGGGCACCGGCGGCCTGGGGTCGATGGCGATCCAGATCACGCGCGCGCTCGGCGGCATCCCCGTGGCCGTCGTTTCGAGCGAGGAGAAGGGCGCCTACGCGAAGACGCTCGGCGCGCAGGGCTGGGTGAACCGCAAGCAGTTCCAGCACTGGGGGATGATGCCCCACTGGAAGGACGACGAGCAGTACAACGAGTGGCTGAAGGGCGCCCGGGCGTTCGGCAAGGCCGTCTGGGACGCGCTCGGCGAGCGGCGAAGTCCGCGCATCGTGTTCGAGCATCCCGGCGAGGACACGATCCCGACGTCGATCTTCGTCTGCGATACAGGCGGCATGGTCGTGATCTGCGCCGGGACGACCGGCTACAACGCGGTCGTCGACCTCCGCTATCTGTGGATGCGGCAGAAGCGGCTGCAGGGGTCGCACTTCGCCAACGACATACAGGCGTACGGATTCAACGACCTCGTCGTGGCGGGGAAGATCGACCCGTGCCTGGCGCAGGTGTTCCCCTTCGAGGAGGTCGGGCTCTCGCATCAATTGATGTACGAGACGCGCAACCCGGAGGGCAATATGGCGATCCTCGTCGGCGCGCCGCGCGAAGGGCTGACGACGCGCACGTAAGCGGCGGGCGCGCGGACGGCGGGTGCTCATGCTGCGTGCGGACCGACCCTTCGCTTCGCCCGGCGATGACAAGCCCGGGGAGTATCGGAGGCTGGCGGTGCTTCCGGAGCGATCCTTCGCAGCGCTCATGCTCATACGCACGGCGGCGCCAGGCGGGCGCGCGCGTGCGACGGCAGGCGGGGCAGCGTGCTGCCGCTGATGCCGCGCGGATCATCGGCCGTGCGCGCCCTGCTCGTGCGCAATCCGACGTCGCGTCACGCGCTCGACGACAGGTGGCTCGCGCGCATCGTCGCGTTCGCCGAAGAGCGCGGCTGGCGCATCGCGTGCCAAACGTCGCAGTTTCCCGGGCAGATCACGGAGCTGGCACGGAGGGCGGCGGGCGCGGGCGTCGACGTCGTGCTGGCGCACGGAGGTGACGGCACGATCAACGAGGTGATCAACGGCATCGCCGGGACGGAGGCGGCGCTCGGCGTGCTGCCGGGCGGCACGGCGAACGTCTGGGCGAAGGAGATGCACATCGACCGCGAGCCGCTCTCAGCCGTTGCGGCGATGATCGACGGCGACCGGCGGCGCATCGACCTGGGGCGGGCGAACGGGCGCTACTTCCTGCTGATGGCGGGCGTCGGGCTCGACGGGGCGGTGATCGGGCGGGTGACGCCGGCGGCGAAGCGTCGATTCGGCGCCTTGTCCTACGTGGCAGCGGGCGTGCCGACGGCAATGCGCACGCGGCCGTGGCACGTGCGGCTTCGTGTCGACGGCGAGCCGATCGAGGGCGCGCTGTACTGGATGGTAGTGGGCAACACGCGCTCGTACGGGGGATTCCGGCCGATCACGCATCGCGCGCTGGTGGACGACGGGCTGCTTGACCTGGCGATGATGCAACACGGCGGCGTCTTCCATCTGGTCATCGACGGCGCGCGCATGCTGGCGGGGCGGCACGACCGCTCGCCGAACGTGCGCTACATGCAGGCGCGCAGCATCGCCATCGAGACGGCGGGGTTGCCGGTGCAGGTGGATGGCGAGGCGGCGGGGGTGACGCCGATGCTGTTCGAGGTGGCAGCGTCGGCGTTGTCGGTGATCGTGCCGGGCGGCTCGCAGATCGGCGTGCTGTCCCGGACAAGCGTCGGGGGGCCGACGCCACCGGCGTGATGGCGTAGACGGGAGAGGCGTGCCGCACATGGCCGTGCGGAAGCCGAGGACTCGCGGGGCGTCGGCGGCCCCCGCCCGAACGCGCTGACGCGCCTCCGCGAGTGGCGTGCCCGGCATGCCAGGCTGCGGAGCGACCGGCATCGAAGGGGAGAGTGCCCCCGGTTGGGGGAGGTTTCCCGGCCACGTCGCGTCCGATAGCTCCCACCGCGCCTTACGGAAGACGTGCCGGGCGTGACGGTTCGCGCAACCCGCGGGATCCGTCGCCGGTTGTTCGGCAAGTGAAACTTGTTACAATCGAACTGCATGTACGGCATCGGCGTCCTCAAGGGCATGGCGGTCACCATCCAGCGGATGGTCAAGCCTCCCGCGACCATCGAATTCCCCGAGGTGACGCGGCCGATCTCGCCGCGCGCGCGCACGAATCTGCTCTGGTTCGAAGAGCGTTGCACCGGTTGCAGCACGTGCGCCCAGGCCTGCCCCGACGGCTGCATCCTCGTCGAGACGTCGCCCAATCCCGATGGCACCCTCGAGAAGAAGCGCTACGAGATCGACTTCCGCCTCTGCATGTACTGCGGACTCTGCGTCGAGGCCTGCCCCTATCAGGCGATCCAGGCCGGCGGCACCTTCGAGGACGCGGTCTACGAGTTCGACACGATGTACAAGGACAAGGACGCACTCACCGGCCTCGCGCACGAGCACCTGCGGCGCAACGGCTACGAGTACCCGCACGGTCAGCGTGCGCCCGAAGGCATCATCGAGATGATCGAGATCGAGGCGCGGCAGGCGCCCGTCTCGAAGGGCGAGCGCGTCATCGAGGCCAACACGCGTGGCTAGGATCACCCTGAACGGCGTCGGGATCGAGGCGCAGGAGGGCGCGCCGCTCGTCGAAGTGATCAAGAAGAACGGCGTCTGGATCTCCAACCTCTGCTACATCGATGGCCTCGTGCCCTACGCCGGCTGCCGCTCCTGCCTCGTCTCGATCGAGGGCGCGCGGGGGCTGCAGCTCTCGTGCACGGCGCGCGTCAGCGACGGCATGGTCGTCGACACGGAGGCGCCCGAGGTCAAGAGCGCGCGGCAGCAGGTGCTGGCGATCATCAACGCCAACCACTCTGACCGCTGCCTCACCTGTCACCGGCGCGTCAAGTGCATGCCGGGCGACATCTGCCTGCGCGACGACGTCGTCACCCACCGCTGCCTCACCTGCTCGAAGAACTACCGCTGCGAGCTGCAGACGACGAACGATCTGCTCGATATGGGATTCGAGAACGTCGAGCCGTGGGCGCTCGAACCGCGCACCTACTACCAGACGGAGCAGCCCGACCCCGACCGCGCGAACCCCTGGTTCGAGTTCGACCCGCAGATGTGCATCCTGTGCACGCGCTGCGTCCGCGCCTGCGACGAGATCCGCCACACGACGGCGATCACCCTCGCGAACAAGGGCTACACCTCGCGCATCGCCTTCGGCGCCGGCGGCCCGATCCATGAGTCGAACTGCGACTTCTGCGGCGCCTGCATCGACGTCTGCCCGACGGCGACGCTGATGGAGAAGCCGAACAAGTGGATCGCCCGCACCGAGGACTGGACGAGCACCACCTGCAACTCCTGCTCCGTCGGCTGCACGATCAGCATCGGGACGCGCGCCGGCCGCGGCGTCATCGTCAAGCCCGACCTCGTGAACCCCGTGAGCGCCGACCAGATCTGCGTGCGCGGCCGCTTCCACTACGAGGCGGTGCCCGACAAGAAGCGCCTCCAGCGGCATCTCGTGCGGCGCGGTCCGCCGGGCAGCGCGCAGCTGCCGGCGCACTGGGGCGAGCTGGTCGAGTACGTCGCCGGCCGCATCAAGGACGTCGTCGCGGCTCACGCCGCCGGCGCCGTCGGCGTCCTCGGGTCGCCGTTCAACACGAACGAGGAGAACTACCTCGCGCAGAAGCTCGCGCGCGATGTCATCGGCACGCCCCACGTCGACTTCAGCCAGGCGGCGCCGAACCGCGCGGCGATGAAGGCCGTCGAGGCGGCGTTCGGGACGGAGGCGCTGCCAGCCGACATGCTCCGCCTGGGCACGAGCGACATCGTCATCGTCATCGCCGACGACCTCGAGTCCAGCCACAACGTCGCGGCGTTGCGCGCGAAGGATGCGATCGTCGGCAACCCGGCGGCGCCGCGACATGGCACGCTGCTGCTCGTCTCGCCGCTCTGGGGCGAGATGGCGGACTTCGCCGAGCCCTACGGCGGCACGTGGCTCCAGCCGCGCCCGGGCGCCGAGGCCGCGCTCGTCGATGCGCTCGCGCAGCGCGCCGCCGGCGGCCAGGCCGCACTGCCGCCGGTCGCTGAGGGCGACCTTCCGCGCGCCCTCGAGATCCTCGGCGAGGCGAAGGATCCCGGCAGGCGCGTCTCGATCATCTACGCCCCGAACCCGGGCGATGCGCAGGCCGCCGGCAACGGCGCCCGCGCTGCCGCGAACCTCTCGATCGCCCTGCGCGGCGATTCCGCCGGCGAGTCGCTCATCGTGCTGCCGACGGAGGCCAACGTCTACGGCGCGCGCGATATGGGCGTCGACCCCGAGCTCGGGCCCGGCCGCACGCCGCTCGCCGAGCCCGGCATGTCCTTCGACCAGATGATCGACGCGGCGGCGAGCGGCGCGCTGAAGGCGCTGATCGTCGTCGGCGACAACCCGCTGATGTTCGCGCCGGGCAGCGCCCGGGTCCGCGACGCCCTCGCCTCGCTCGACCTGCTGGTCGTCATCGACAGCCTGCTCAGCGCTACGGCGCAGGCGGCGCACGTCGTGCTCGCCGACGTGCCCTCGTATGGCAAGACGGGCACCTACACGAATGGGGAGCGGCGCATCGACCGCCTGCACGCCGCCGTCGCCGCCCTCGGCGACGCGCGTCCGGCGCTGCTCGCGCTCACCGACCTGGCGAACGCCATCGGCGGCGCCGACACCTGGTCGTACGCGCACCCGGACGCCGTCACCGACGAGATCGCTGCGAGCGTTCCCGGCTACGAGCGCTTCGGCGCCGGCTTCGGCGCGTGGGGGAAGGCGCGCGCGGCCGTCACGCCTTCGCGCTTCGAGCGCCAACCCGTCTCCGCCGCGTCCGCCGCGCCGGCCGCCGGCGAGCTGCTGCTGACGACGGGCCGCACGCTGTACACCAGCCTCGAAGGCGCGGCGATCCACGCCCCGGACGCCGACAAGCTGCACCGCGAGGAGTTCGTCGAGCTCCACCCGGCGGACGCCGCCGCGATGCGCATCGCCGACGAGGACGAGGTGATGCTGGTCAGTGCGCACGGCGAGCTGACGCTCCGCTGCAAGATCTCCGGGCGCGTGCAGGAGGGTGTGGCCTTCGTGCCCGTGTACTACGATGGCGGCGCGGTCAACCGCCTCCTCGCCGCCGACGGCGCCCCGGCGGGCGTCCGCCTCAACGTCGCCGAGCCCGCCTGACGGCCGTCAGCCGTCGGTCTTCCGGTCGATGGTCGATGGTTGCTGCTCGACGACCGGGAAGGGGAACGCGCAGAGGCGCGATTCCGATGACGAGGGTGTTTGCTGACCCAGGTGCACGCCCGCCGCTCTCGGCGCACACGATCCCGTGCGGATCCGGGCACGGATACGGGAGAGCGCATGATGCGACCAGCTCATGCGCGTATCGTATCGGCCGACGAACCCGGGGGCGTCAAGCGCTCCCTCACCCTCGTCGATTCCACAGCGTGCCACTCATACGAATGCCCCGCCCACTTCGATCGCGATGAGGGCGACCGAGAGCACGATGACGACCGCCGCGGTGATCACGCTGATGACGTTGAACACCGGGCCGTTGCTCCGCGCGCCCATCAGCTCGCGATCGTTCGTCAGCCGTAGCAGGCTCACGACCACCACCGGCAGCACGACGCCATCGATGATCTGGATCACGAGCAGCGTGCTCGTGAAGGGGATGCCAGGGATCATCGCCAGGCCAGCGGAGACGGCGATGATGCCGGTGAACAGCCCCATGAACAGGGGCGCGTCCCGAAAGTCCTGCGACACCCCCTTCTCGACGCCCAGCGCTTCGCTCACCGTATACGCGCTGGTCAGCGCCAGCACCGGCGCCGCCAGCAGGCAGGCGCCCAGAAGCCCGACGGCGAAGAGCGTCTCGGCCGCTGAACCCGCAACCGGCTCGAGCGCCCGGGCGGCGTCGGCTGCCGTGCTCACCTCGATGCCGCGCGAGAACAGCGCCGCCGCCGTCGACACCATGATCGCCAGCGCGACGATCATCGCGAACGCCGAGCCGGAGATGACATCGATCCGCTCGTACACGTACTCCTCTGCCCGCACGTTCTTCTCCGCGACCGAAGACTGCAGGTACAGCTGCATGTATGGCGTGATCGTCGTGCCGATCAGCGCGACGATGAGCACCAGCGCGGTCGGTCCCTGCGGCGCGTGCGGCACGAAGCCGTGCCCGACGCTCCCCCACTGCGGCTTCGCGAGGATCGCCGCCACCGGGTAGGCGAGGAACACGAGGCTCATGAGCAGGAACGCCCGCTCGACGACCTTGTACGAGCCCAGCACGATCAGCACCCAGAGCGCCGCCGCCGCCAGCGGGATCGCCAGCAGGCGCGGGATGTGCAGCAGATCGGCCGCCGCGCCGATGCCGACGAACTCCGAGAACGACGTCCCCAGGTTGGCGACCAGCAGCGCGGTCACGACGAACGCCGTCCAGCGCAGCCCGAAATGCTCGCGCACGAGGTCGGAGAATCCCATGCCCGTCACCGACCCCAGCCGTGCGCACATCTCCTGCACGACGATCAGCGCGACGAGGATCACGGGCACGACCCAGAGCAGCGTGTACCCGTACTTCGCGCCGGTCGCGGCGTACGTCGCGATGCCGCCGGCGTCGTTGCCCGCGTTCGCCGCGATCAGCCCCGGGCCGAGGATGGCGAGCAGGACGAACAGGCGCGGGAACCGGCGGGCGAGCGGAGACAGCCGCGAAGCCTTGTCAGCCTGCGACCGGGCATGCTCGTCCGTGGTGCCGACCCGCGTGTCCGTGATGATGATCGCCCATCTGTTTCATCAGCCGCCGAACGTGCGGCTGCGTCCGCGTCTCCACGATTCCTTCAACAGCCGGTCGAGGACGTCGTCCACGGTGATCGCGCCGAGGAACTGGTTGCCTTCGTCCACCACCGGTATCGCCAGAAGATTATATTCGGCGATCGCCTCCGCGACGTCCTGCGGCGCCGCATCGGGCGCGACGGTCTCCGGCTCGCGCGTCATCACCTCGCGGACGAGCGCGGGCGGCGGCGCGACGAGCACCTGCCGCAGGCTGAGGACGCCGTGCAGCGTGCCGGCGTCATCGACCACGAAGAAGTAATAGGCGAAGTCCGGCGTGTCCTCCGACTCCTCGAACATCCTCAGCGCGTCGGAGACCGGCTGCTCCGGGCCGATGCGGAAGACGTTGTTCGTCATCGCGCCGCCGGCGCTGTCCGGGTCGTAGGTCAGCAGCTGTCGGACGGCGATCGATTCGTCCTCCTCCATCTCCTGCAGCAGCGCTTCTGCGTGGACCGCCGGCACCTTCGCGAGGATGTCCGCCGCCTCGTCCGGCTCCATCTCCTCGATCAGATCCGCCGCCTGCTCGACGGGCAGCGCGCTGAGGAAGTGCGCCTGCTGCTCGGTCGACATCTCCTCGAGCGTGTCCGCCGCCTGCTCCTCGTCAAGCGAGGACAGGATCTCCGCGCCCTCCTGCCGGCTCAGCCCCGACAGGATCCGCGCCAGCTGCTGCGGCCGGAGCTTCCGCAGCTGCAGGTGCCCGGTGCGCAGCCGCACCGTCGGCGTGTCGGAGGCCAGGTACTCCACCTCCCGCCAGTCGATCAGCGAACGTCCCCGGAAGCGCGCCCGCAGCCCGCCCGGCATCAGCCGGCGGGCGATCGCCTGGCCGCCGGTGTCGAGCGCCACGACCCGATAGACGCCGCCCATTCGCGACAGGTAGAGGTCGTTCACGCGCACGACCCGCGTGCCCTTGACGTCGATCACCTGGCGGTCGAGCACGTCGTTCACCAGCAGGAGCTCACCGTCGCGGCGGTTGAAGCGCTGCATGTCGACCGCGCCCGACGACAGCCGCACGCCGCCTGGCGCCAGCTCACCCACCCGCGCGATCGGGATGAAGAAGTCCCGCCCCGACGCGCGCGAGACCAACCCGACGACCTGCGGATAGCGGCCTTCGAGCATCCGCACGACGACGTCCTTGACGCGCGCGATGCGGTCGCCGCCGCCCGGCTCGACGATGGGAGAGGCGATGATCTCCGAGAGCGGCATGAGGGCGGCCTGCTCGAGTTCGGGCGCTCGTTCGGCCATGGTGATCCTCCACTGGCGAGGGTACGCCCGCCGATCCGGCGCGGCAAGCGGCGCGCGCCGGGGTCGGCTGCCGGTGGTCGGTGATCTGGGCTCGATTGATTGTCTCGTGTTTTTTTTGCGTTTTTTCGGCGCCAGATTCGGAGGGGCGGCGGGGCGGCGATCGCTGAATCCGCGGTGCGCGGATGTTTGATTGAATTTGATTGACTTGACGGCAGACAATCAAACCGGGTGCGCGTGTCAGCGGGCGCGTGGGAGGTGGCGGCGGCGCTATGTCCGCCTCATACGATGGCTCCTCGCGCACGACGACACCGTTAGCCTTGGCCGCAAGCGGCGTTGATGTCGCAGACCTGCGCCGAGCACTCGAATAAGCTCTACGGCATCACGAACACGCCTGAGTACGAGGTGTCCGTCTCAGGGACGCAAGCGCGGCAGTAGTGCGACCCCTGGACGTAATAACGCCCGGGGTCTAGTTCGCCCTCCAGGCCTGAGGCGATGCAAATGTTCTGCCCGAAGCACCATTGAGGTGTATTCGTCAGTTCCACCCAGCCCAGAAGAAAGCCATACCACATAAGGTGAGCTGTTGCGGCAAGAAGTCAGTTGTTCCCCAGGAAGGCGGTGATGCGCTGTTCGACTTCGCGGGCGTGCGGGCCCTGCAGCAGGTCGGTGCCATGTAACGTCCCCTCGTACACGACGGCCTCCTTCGGCTGCGGCGCCGCCGCCACCATCGTCGCCTGGTCGATCGCCTGCGGCACGTCGTTCTTGCTGACGATGAACAACTTCGGCACGGCCAGCTTTTGTACGGCCTCCGTCGCGTCGAGCGGCGGAAACTCGCCCGGCGACGAGATCGAGACGACGCCGGCAACCGGCAGCCGCGTGGCGACGACGAGCGACGCCGTGCCGCCGATGCTGGCGCCGACGAGGAAGATCCGCGACCTGCCGAGATCGTCGCGCATGTAGCGGTACGCCGCTGTCAGGTCCGTGTCGACCGCGTTGAAGTCCTTCTCGCCTTTGGAGTCGCCAAAGCCGCGGAAGTCGAACGTCAGCACCGTGTACGTGCCGCTCGCGGCGAGCTGCGTCGCGTACGGAAACCAGGCCGTCTGGTCCGTCGGCCGCCCATGCACGAGGATCACGCCCACCGGCCCGGAGCCGAAGATGTGCCCGGCGAGGCGCACGCTGCTGCTGCCACCGCCCGCTTCCGGCGTCGTGCCCGAAGGCGCCGTGATCGTCACCGCGCGGGAGAGCGCCTCCGCCGTCGCGACCGCCGCCGGCGAAGGCTCGGCGCTCTTCGATTCGCCGCAGGCGACGGCGAGCGGGACCAGCGCGAACGGCGCCAGCCATGCGAGCGCGCGTCGCAGCACGTGGCGGCCGCCCATCACGTCGACGGCTCGCCGGACGCGCCCTCCGGCGTACCGAGCGCGAACGGCCCTTCGCCTTCAGCGAGCAGTTGCGTCCGCGCCTGCTGCGCCACGGGCAGCCCCCAGATCTTGATGAAGCCCACCGCGTTTCCCTGATCGTACGAATCTCCGCGATCGTACGTCGCCAGCTGATAGCTGTACAGGCTGCGCGGCGACTTCTTGCCGGTCGCCACCGCCTGCCCCTTGTGGAGCCGCATCCGCACACTGCCGCTGACATGGCGCTGCGTGCTCCGCACGTACGCCGCCAGGTCCTGATGATGCGCCGTGAACCAGAGCCCGTTGTAGATCAGGTCGGCGTACTCCTGCCGCAGTGCCTGCTTCGTCCGCAGCTGCGGCTTGGACAGCGTCAACTGCTCGAGCGCCTCGTGCGCGGCGTGCAGCGTCCAGGCGGCCGGGGCTTCGTAGATCTCGCGCGACTTGATGCCGATCAGCCGGTCCTCGACCATGTCGGTGCGGCCGACGCCGTGCTCGCCGGCCCAGCGGTTCAGCGTCTGCACCAGCGTGACGCCATCCATCTCCTCGCCGTCGAGCGATACCGGGCAGCCGTGGGCGAAGCCGATCTCACACTCCCGCGGCTCTTCCGGCGCCGCTGCCACGCTGCGCGTCCAAGCGTAGATCTCCTCCGGCGGCGTCTGCCAGGGGTCCTCCAGCACGCCGGCTTCGATGCTGCGACCCCAGAGATTCTCGTCGGTGCTGTACGGGCTCGCCTTTGTCGCCGGCACCGGCACCCCGCGCGCGGCCGCCCATTCGATCTGCTCCTCGCGGCTCATGCGATGCTCCCGGACCGGCGCGATGATCTCGAGGTCCGGCGCCAGCGCCTGTGTGCTCACGTCGAAGCGCACCTGGTCGTTGCCCTTGCCCGTGCAGCCGTGCGCGATCGCCGTCGCCCCCTCCTCGCGCGCCGCGTCGACGAGCATCTTGGCGATGAGCGGACGGCCGATCGCCGTGGCCAGCAGGTACTGCCCCTCATAGACAGCGCCCGCCATCAGCGCCGGGAAGGCGAAGTAGTCGATGAACGCCTGCTTGCCGTCGCGCACCAGCGCCTTGATCGCGCCGATCTGCGTCGCTCGTTGCTCGACCGTCCGCAGGTCCTTCTCGTTTCCGAGGTCGATCGTGAGCGCGATGACGTCGTAGCCGCGCTCCTCCTGCAGCCAGCGGATGGCGACGGATGTATCGAGCCCACCCGAGTACGCGAGGACGACCTTCTTGTTCGGCATGCGTCAGCGTATCGACAATGGCGCCGCCGCGCGATGTCGCCGGCGGGCGAGGGAGATTGGATGTCAGCAGTCATGCTGACGCGAAGCGAAGGATTCTCTCCGGCGCCAGGACCAGTTGGCGGAGCAGTACCTGTCACCAGACCGGAAGCCGCCTGTGATCCTGAGGCGAAGCAAGGATCTCTCCGCCACGAGGCTTACCCGCGGACCGGTGCCGTCGTCGTGAGAGTCCGGATGCCTGTGATCGGGGCGCCAGCCGAATCGCTGTCCAGGCAGCGCTGCTGACGAGCCGAATAACGCTGCCGCCTACCCGGACAGCGCGTTCATCACCAGGCCCGTCGGCAGCTTCGGATAAAAGTATGTCGACTTCTGCGGCATGCGACCGCCGGCGTCCGCAACCGCGAGCACCTGGTCGACCGGCGTCGCGTTCAGCAGCAGCGCCACGCGCGCATCGCCACGCTCGACCGCCGCCGCCGCCGCGCGCGCGTCCTGCGTGTACGTCACCGCCTGCCCCCTCATCAGCGCCGCGCCGTCGATCCCGAACGCCGCCTGCAGGATGCCGTACTGCAACACGTTGACGTCGAGCTGCTTCCACGCCGGCGACTCCCCTGCGGGCATCAGCGCCTCGACCGGCGCGCGCCCGTCGAGCACGAGCAGGTGCTTCGCCTGCGGGCGCAGGCCGAGCGCGATGAAGCGCGCGCCTTCGCCGGCGAGCATCGCCTGCGCCTCGTCCAGCGTCGCCGACGAGAGGTCTTCCATCCGGAAGAAGCGGCTGATGCGTTCGCGTTCGTCGTCGTTCACGTCCGGCACATGCAGCAGGCGATGCGTCGGCAGCACGAGCAGGCCGGGGTCGTAGGCGTAGGTCAGCGCCATCAGCACGAAGTTCTCCGGCTCCTCGCCGCTCCAGTGCGTCGCCTGCGCGCGCACCTCGTCGCGATACGCCAACGCCGTCTCGTAGCGATGATGGCCATCGGCGATGTACAGGTCACAGCGAGCGATGAAGCGAGACCAGGCGTCGCAGCCGGCCGGGTCGGTGACGGCCGAGAGCATATGCCGCTGGCCGTCGGCGCCGGCGTCGTAGAGCGGCGACCCTTCGTACGACCAGATGAGCTCCGAACGGTCCTCGCCGCGCGGCCGGTACAGGCCGTACACCGGGCTGACCTGCGTGTGCGTTGCCCTCAGCAGCTGCAGGCGGTCGGCCTTCGGACTGGCGAGGGTGTGCTCGTGCGGCTTGATCACGCCGCGCTCCCACTCCTCGAGCCGCACGGCAGCGAACACCGCGTCTCGCACGTGCTCGACGCCCTCCGACACGAACCACTGCCGGTAGCGATACAACGCCGGCGCGGCATCGCGCACCAGCACGCCATCGCGTCGCCACGCTGCGATGTCCGCCGCCGCCCGCGTGTATCGATTCTCCCGCTCGCTGTCCGACGGACGCTGCTCGCCGTATTCGATGCGGACGATGTTGTGCGGGCTGCGGTCGTACAGCGCGCGCTGCTCGCCGGGCGAGATCACGTCGTACGGCGGCGCCACCGTCTGCGCCGGGTCGGCCCTGGCGGCGTCGAAGCGGAGCGCGCGAAACGCGCGTGCGTCGGGAGAGGGGAAGCCCACGGTGGTTAGTGTAACGGGCGTCCCGTTAGGCGCAGCGCGCGGGCGGTCGGAGGCTGGGCGGCCGGAGCCCGGGGTACTAGAATCTCCCTCTCTCCCGTGGGCCGGGCCGGGGGCGAGGGCCAGCGGGACTCTCGACAAACCCGGCATCGACCACCGACGGTTCGGTGTACACTCCCCTCGCGTGTCATACTTCTGCGTCTTCTGCGAGATCATCGACGGCCGCGAGCCGGCCGACATTCGCTATCAGGACGAGCACGTCATCGTCTTCAAGAATCGCCTGAACTGGGTGCCTGTGATGCTGCTCGCCGTGCCGAAGCGGCACATGACGCAGGGCGAGCTCTGGACCTCCGATGCCATGGTTCACGTCGCGCGCGCCGCCGCCGAGCAGGGCGACCGCTTCTCACCGGCCGGCTTCCGCCTGCTCTCGAACTTCGGCACGCAGGCAATGCAGAGCCAGGTGCACGCCCACATCCACGTCCTCGGCGGTGCCTTTCTCGGAGAGTACGCGTAGCTTCGCGCGCGCGGTGAGGGCAGCCAGCAACGCGCCACCAGCAAAGCGTCGTGGGCCGCGATCGGCTTTGCCGTGCCCCTGCCGTTTGCTGTTCTCCGCTCGTGGGCGTCGCCTGATCGCAGTCGATTCGCGCTGCGCCGACCCACGCGGACCGAAGCCGGTGCCTACTCCAGCACGATCCCCAGCGCGGACAGCGCCGCCCGCTGTGACTCCTGCAGCCGCGCGATCCCGCCCGACGCCAGCTCCAGCAGGCGGTCCATCATCGATCGCTCGAACGGCGGACCCTCCGCCGTCCCCTGCACCTCGACGAACCGGCCGTCGTCTGTCATGACGACGTTGAAGTCCACCTCCGCCGACGAGTCCTCGACGTAATCCAGATCCAGCACCGGCTCACCCTCGACCACGCCGACGCTCACCGCCGCCACCAGCCCGCTCATCGGCAGCGAGCCCAGCGTGCCCGCCGCCACCAGCTTCTGCAGCGCCTGCACGAGCGCCACGCACGCGCCGGTGATCGATGCCGTCCGCGTGCCCCCGTCCGCGCGGATCACGTCGCAGTCGACGGTGAAGTTGCGTTCGCCGAGCAGGTCGAGGTTGACGACACTGCGCAGCGAGCGGCCGATCAGCCTCTGGATCTCCTGCGAGCGGCCCGACTGCCGTCCGCGCGAGGCCTCGCGTTCCGTGCGCGTGTTCGTCGAGCGCGGCAGCATGCCGTACTCGGCCGTCACCCAGCCGGAGCCTGTGCCGCGCAGGAACTGCGGCACGCGATCCTCGAGGCTCACGGTGCACAGCACCCACGTGTTGCCGAAGCGCACCATCGCCGAACCCTCGGCATGGTCGAGGTAGTCCGGCTCGATGCGCACGGGTCGCAGCGCGTCGTCCTGGCGTCCATCGTGGCGTGCCACATCCGCTCCTTCGCTCTCCGGCGGCTCCCGGCGTGAGCGTACATCGACGGGGCGCCACGGGCCACGACGGAGCGGGCTCGGCGCCCGCGCGCGTCCGAGACAGTCGGCTCGCCTCTTCACCCAGGGGCGGCGGGAGACGTTCTTCGCTCGACCATCGTCTCCCACCGGCCACCGCCCTGGGGACGGCGGCCGAGGGAAGCCCGCAGCCGTCAGCGTCCGGTCCGCAGCCAGAGCCGCGCGCCGTCCGTCTCGAAGCGCACGGCGCCCTCCGTAGCCGTCACGTACACTGGCCCGTACTCGGCCAGCCGCGCGACGACGTCCGGGCGCGGGTGCCCGAACGGATTCCTCGCGCCCGCAGAAACCACCGACATCTGCGGCTGCACGGCCGCGAGGAACGCCGCCGTACTCGATGTATTGCTGCCGTGATGCGCCACCTTCAGCACCGTCGAGCGCAGATCCACGCTGTCGGCCAGCAGCGCCTGCTCCGTCTTCGCTTCGATGTCCGCCGCCAGCAGGAAACTCACCTTGCGCCAGCTCACCCGCAGCACCACGCCCGTGTTGTTCACGTTCGAATCCGCCGCCTCGCCCGCGTCCGGCGCCAGCACGTCCATCCTCGCGCCGCCGCCGAGGTCGATGCTCATCCCCTGTCGCGCCGTCTGCAGCGTCCGCCCCTCGTCCTGCACCGCGCGCAGCCACGCGTCGTACCCGGCCGATGACGCCGTCCCCGGCCCCGCCAGCACCGCCCGCACGTCGTAGCGGTCGAGCACGTCTGGCAGGCCGATCATGTGGTCGGCCTGCGGATGCGTCAGCACCACCAGCTCGAGCGACCGGTCATTCCACGGCAGCGCCTTGCCGAGGCCGCGCAGCGTCGCCCGCCCGGGTCCGCCGTCGACCAGCACGTCGCGGCCGCCCGGCGTCTGGATCAGGATGCTGTCGCCCTCGCCGACGTCCAGCACCGTCACGCGCAGGCGCGCCGGCGCCGAAGGGCGCGCCATCGCCGCCACGCTGACGGCGAGCACGAGCGCCGGCAGGCCGATGCCGGCAACCAGCGCCCGGTGCCGCAGCGGCCGCGACGGCGCGAGCCGCGTCCTGCCAGCCGGGCGCCGGTGTCGCAGCGCGAGCCAGGCCAGCGCGACGATGCTCGCGTACGTCGCCGCCGACCAGGGCGTCGAATAGCCGCCGACCGAAAGCGCCGCATACGGCACCGCCGCCAGTCGCCGCGCCACGAAGAGCCAGTACGTCAGCGCGTAGTACGCCGGCGCCGCCAGCGCCAGATGAAGATGCGGCACGAGGCAGCCGATCGCCGCCAGCAGCGACGCTCCCAGGATCACGGGGAACACCGGCACGACGAGCAGGTTCGCCGGCACCGCGACGAGCGACAGCCGGCCGAAATTCAGCGCCAGCAGCGGCGCCGTCGCCACGATCGCCGCCAGCGTCACCGAGAGCGGCTCGGCGAAGAGCGTGCCGGCCCAGCGAGGCAGCTCGTCGCGGCGCAACAGCCAGCCCGCGGCGTCGACCGCGCGGCGCCGTAACGGCGAAGCCAGGTAGACGATGCCGACCGTCGCCGCGAAGGTGAGCTGGAACGATACGTCGGCGATCACCCGCGGCTCGATGCCCGCCATCAGCGCCGCCGCGAAGAGGATCGATGTCAGCCCGTGCATCGGGCGGCCACTGAGCTGCGCGACCACCAGCAGCACTCCCATGATCGTCGCCCGCAGCACGGGCGGCGACGCGCCCACCAACAGCGCGTAGGCGACGACCAACGCGATCGACAGCGCCAGCGCCCGACGCCGGCCGAGCAGCCATGCCAGGGCGATCGTCGTGTAGGTCGATACGAGCACCACGTTCTCGCCCGAGACGACGACGAGATGCGATGTGTTGGTGCTGTTCAAGTCCGCCGCGACGTCGGCCGGCAACGCGGAGCGCTGGCCCAGCAGCACCCCCTGTGCCAGCGACGCCTGCGGCTCCGGCAGCGCCAGGGCGAGCGCCCGCGAGAGCCGACGCCGCACGGCGAGCGTCGCCGCCGTCAGCGGCGCGTCCCGGGCATGGCCGACGAGGCGCGCCGCCGGAAACTGCATCTCGCTCTGGATGCCGCGCCGGTCGAGGTACGCCGCGTAGTCGAAGCCGCCCGGCGCCTGCGGCCGCGCGAGCGCGCCTTCGAGCTCGAGCATGTCGCCCGAGCGATACCGGGGCAGCAGGCCGAGGCGTACCTGCACGCCACCGCTCGCCTGCCTCCAGGCGCCATCGAGCTGCACCTGCCGCACGCGCAGCGCGAGCTGCTGCGACGTATCGCCGATCCGCGGGTCGCCGGCGACGACCGCGCGCAGCCGCATCGCCACGCCGCCGTTGAATCGCGACGCCGCGTCGGCGCGGGGCCGCGACTGCGCCTGCTCGAAGCGCAGGACCGCGCCGACGAAGACCAGCGTCGCCGCCAGCGCCAGCAGCAGCGCGGCGCGGTTGTGGCGGACGACGGCCAGGGCCAGCATCGCGCAGGCGGCCGCCGCCGCCAGCGGCCAGGCGCCGGCGCCCAGCGTCGCCGCGGCAGCGGTGCCGGCGACCCACGCCGCCGCCAACCACGCGAGGATCATCGTGTGCGCACCACGCGCGCCGTTCCCTGCTGCTCGCGCGCCCGCGCGGACGGTCCGATCGCTGCGGAAGCGAGGCCAGGCGCCGCCTTCCGCGAAGACGGCGCGTAGCGTAGCATGATGCCGCTTTCAGGCGGCGCCCGCACGTGCTGTCGCCGCCGATGTCCAGACACCGCACAGCAGAGGACGCTCCCAATGTCCGCATCCATCATCGAATCCGCGCGCGCCGATGGCCGCCGCCTGCTCACGGAGATCGAGGCGAAGCAGGTGCTCGAAGACGCCGGCGTCAGCGTCTCGCCGGCACGCCTGGCCAGGACGGCGGACGAGGCGGCGCAGGTCGCCGGCAGCCTCGGCTACCCCGTCGTGCTGAAGGTCGTGTCGCCGCAGATCACGCACAAGTCCGATGTCGGCGGCGTCGAGCTCAATCTCGCGTCGGCAGACGGCGTGCGGGCGGCGTTCGGACGCATCGTCGCATCAGCGAAGCAGCACCAGCCCGATGCCACGATCGACGGCGTCGCTGTGCAGCGCATGGAGCCGGCGGGCATCGAGGTGATCGTCGGCATGACGAAGGACGCGCAGTTCGGGCCGGTGCTCATGTTCGGCCTTGGTGGCGTCCTCGTCGAGGTGCTGAAGGATGTCGCGTTCCGCGTCGTGCCGATCGACCAGCGCGACGCTCGCCAGATGATCCACGAGATCAAGGGCTACCCGCTGCTCGAGGGCTACCGCGGCCAGGAGCCCGCGGACGTCGCCGCGCTCGAGCAGCTGCTGCTCACGGTGTCGACGTTCGTCGAGCAGCACCCGGAAGTCGCCGAGCTCGACCTCAACCCGGTCTTCGCCTATAAGGACGGCTCCGTGGCGGTCGACGCGCGCATCGTGCTCGGGACGTGAAGACTGTCACGGTCAGCGGCTTGATGTGATCAAGGACAGCAGCAGACAACACACGACGGGCGACAGGTCCGCATACGGCGCTGCGGTTGTCTGTTGTCCGTCCTCTGCGGTCGCCGGAACGGGCGCTTGATGTCCATCGCGAGCAGCGACCAACCATCGCCAGACAGGCTCCGGGTGCCACCGGACCGCCTGCGCCGCGCGCTCAATCCCGCGAGCGCCGTTGTCGTCGGGTCGAAGAAGGCCGATGGGTACATGTGGCTGCGGAACTACAGCACCTTCACGGGCTCGCTGGCCTCGGTGCAGATCGACGAGAGCGAGATCGCCGGCATCGCGGCGCTCGGCATCACGAACTACCGCTCGCTGCTCGATGTGCCCGGTGACATCGACTACGTGATGCTCGCCGTGCCGCGTCCGGTCGCGCCGCGCGTCCTCGCGGACTGCGCGAAGAAGGGCGTCGGCGCCGTGGCGCTCTTCACGTCCGGCTTCGCAGAGACCGGCGAGGACGAGGGCATCCGCCTCGAGGAGGAGCTGTTGCGCATCGCCCGTGAGGGCGATGTCGCGCTCATCGGCCCCAACTGTATGGGCGTCTACAACCGCAAGCTCGGCATCCGCCAGAGCGCCGAGCAGGCGGCCGGAGAAGCCGGTGAGGTCGGCTTCATCTCGCAGAGCGGCACCCACGCGATCAACTTCGGCCTCGTCGGCGAGCAGCACGGCGTCCGCGTCAGCACCTCCGTCAGCATCGGCAACGCGATCGTCGTCGACGTGCCGGACTACCTCGACTATCTTGCCGACGACGCCGATACGCGCGTCATCGCCATGTACATCGAAGGCGTGAAGGACGGCCGGCGTTTCGTGCGCTCGTTGCGCCGCGCCACGTCGATGAAGCCTGTCGTCGTCTGGAAGGGCGGCGTCACGACCGCCGGCGCCCGCGCGACGGCATCGCACACGGGCTCGCTGGCGACGTCGCCCGCCATATTCAGCGCGATCCTGCGGCAGGCCGGCGCCATCGCCGCCGATAGCCTCGAAGACACGATCGACGTCGTCAAGGCGCTGCTGTACGCCAAGCCTGCGACCGGGGGCCGCATGGGGCTGATGGCGATGACCGGCGGCCAGTCCGTCGTGATCACCGACGCCTTCGTCGGCGCCGGGCTCCAGGTGCCGCGTCTATCGGCAGGCTCGTACGAGCAACTGCGGTCGTTCTTCAACATCATCGGCGGCAGCTACCAGAACCCGCTCGACATGGGCGGGACGATCGGCTTCGGCGGCTCGGCGGCGACGCTGGAGAAGCTCTTCGCCATCCTCGACGCCGACCCGAACATTGACGGCGTGGCAATGGAGATGGCGTCGGGATTCCTCGCCCGCCGCTGGCAGGCGGACCCGTCGGCGCTCGATGGCCTGCTCGACGCGCTCGTCGGCCATCAGCAGCGGTCGGCGAAGCCGTTCGTCACGATCCTGCAGCCGCAGCATGTCGAGGACATCGTCGCGCAGGCGCGGCGCCGCATGCAGGATCGGGGCCTGGCGGTGTTCGCCTCGTTCGACCGCGCCGCGCGCGCCCTCGCCCGCGCCATCGCCTACTGGCGCTTCCGCGCCGGCGACGAGTAGACAGGCGAGCCGACGCGCGCCTGCATCCGCGGCCATCGGCAGTCGACCAACGCCGCTGATCCTCTCGCCCCGCGCTTCGGACCACCGCTATCATGCGACGGGAGGTGATGATGGACCGCAACGCTGCCTGGGAGCTGCTGTGCGCGTACACGCAGACGGAGGGCCTGCGCAAGCACGGGCTCGCCGTGGAGGTGGTGATGCGGCACTTCGCCCGAAAGCAGGGAGGCGATGAGGACGTCTGGGGCATCACCGGGCTCCTGCATGACTTCGACTACGAGCGCTGGCCGACGGTAGAAGGCCATCCGTTCGAGGGCAACAAAATCCTCAAGGCGCGCGGCTATCCGGATGACGTGAGGACGGCGATTATGGGCCACGCCGAGTACAGCGGGGTGCCGCGCGAGACGCCGATGGCGAAGACGCTGTTTGCCGCGGACGAGCTGACCGGCTTCGTCACAGCCGTCGCGCTGGTGCGTCCGAACAAGAGCATCTTCGAGGTGGAGCCGTCGTCGGTGCGCAAGAAGATGAAGGACAAGGCGTTCGCGCGGCAGGTGAGCCGCGACGGCATCATCAACGGGGCAGAGCAGCTCGGCGTCGCACTCGACGCGATGATCGCCGAGGTGATCGAGGCGCTGCGCGAGCACGCCGATGCGCTGGGCCTGCGCGGCACGGCGGGCGGGACGTAGCGGCGGCCGTCACGTCGTGCGGCGTGCGCCAGCCTGCGGGCGATGCTCGCGGGCTATTTCGTTCCCCCGCGTTGTCGTTGTTTCTGCGGATGGCGTCCCTGCCGGCTCGTCGGGCATGGTCGGGAGCCGGCGGCGTCTGCTGCAGCATCGCAGTTCGCCGACGAGCGCAACGCAGATCGCGGCCCTGCCGGTGGGCTGCGGCGTCGCCTCAGACGGGCGGACGCATGGTGCGGCGTTGGTCCTCGGGTGCGACGCGCGCGGGTGGTGCGGGCGCATCGGCGGCCAAGTCGTCGTCTTCTTCCCCCTCCTCGTCGTCCCAGTCTTCGTCCTCGTCATCTCCGGCGAGGAAGTGGTGAAGGGGATGGCTACTCCACCAGAGATAGACGAGGAGCGTGAAGAAGATCAGCGAGACGATGAAGATCAGGGCGCTATCGGCGAAGCGGCCGCGACGGCTGATGGTGAGGTCGTAGAGGGTCGGCACGATGATGGCGATCTGTGCGGCGTAGGGCACCCAGAGCAGCATGCGGTACTCGCTGCGCCGCCAGGCGAGCAGTCCGTACAGCGGGACGAGGATCAGCATGTAGCCGCCGAGGACGCGTTCGGCGGCAGCGCCGCCACCGAAGGAGAGGGCGCCGAAGCCTTGCGTGAGCAGCGCGAAGCCGGCGAAGAACGTCCAGGCGGCGAGGAGCACGAGGAGCAGGCGGAAGGCGCCATAGGCGCTGATCACGGCGATGGCGTTGTCCTGCGGTGTGACGGCGCGCTGGTCTTCCGGCGGCGGTCCGGGGTCCATGCTCAAAACGTGCTCGTCTCCCGGGGCGCCCAGGCGACGAGCGCCACCAGGAAGATGACGGCGATGAGCATCGGCAGGACGGCCTGGCCGGCAGAAACGTCCCCGAGCGCCCAGTGGAAGGCGCCGCTGAACAAGGCGACGACCTGCTCGAGCGCCGCCAGCCAGATCACGAAGCGATGCCGCATCGGGTTGCGGGCGGCGTAGAGGTAGGCGAGGGCGAGCACGACGACGGCGCCGTTGACGGAGCGGGCGCCGAGGACGCCCTGGATGCCGTCGATCCGGAGCACTCTGGTCTGCCCGAGTTCGAGGAAGAAGGCGAGCAGATCCCAGGCGGCGAGCAGCACGAGCACGAGCTGCAGCCGCGCCTGCGAGCTGGCGGTCGACCGGCCGATCTGCGTCCGCGCCGTCATGGGTTCGATTCTAGCACGGGAGCAGCGCGCGCCATGCGACGGCGGACGGCTGCAGGCGCGGCGTTTCGACCGAGACGGGGCGGGTGGGACGGCGACGGAGATGGCGACGGCGGGAGCCGGCGCTAGTCGTCCTCGTCGAGGAGGTCGTCCTCGAGGCCGTCATCGTCGTCATCGTCGTCGAGGTCCTCGTCGCTGACCGTGACCTCGACCTCGGCGACGCCGCGTTGGCCCCAGATCGTCTCGTAGTTCTCGCCGGTGATGGCGTTCTTGATCTCATCGTCCTCGAACTTCGTCAGCTGCGCGAAGCACTTCTCGCACTCGCGCACCATCTTCGGCGAGCCGAGCTCGGCGTAGCGGCGGACGATGTGATCCCAGATGCCGAGCTCGAGCATCGAGCGGACGAACTTCGGCCAGGGGATGAGGGTGATGCTGTCGGGCTTGCCGAAGCGGGGCCGCATCTTGAGCAGCGACTGGAAGCGCTCCTCGGGCGTCTTCGCCATCGGCACGACGCGGATCATCGGGCCGTCGACGTCGTTGGTGCGGACGTCCATGAGGAGCGTCTTGCGGAGCATGGGGAAGTAGAGGGCGACGACCTCGGCGACGTCGATGTTACGGTTCACCTCGGAGACATCGATGCGATAGTCAGCGTCCAGAGAACCTCCTCTCGCCGCGCGTGCGGCCTTCATCCAGCATAGCACGGCGGCGGGCGGTGAGTGCGTCCGGACGTCGATGCTTGACGGCTACGCGACGGGGGTGCTCAGCGCGTGGCCGCACTGGGCGCAGAACTTCGCCGCGCGCGCGTTCTTCGCGCCGCAGTCGCCGCAGAACACGCTGCCGGCGGGCGCGTCGCTCGTCGAGACCGCGGCCGCGCCGTTCGTGCTGTGGGTCGTCGTGACGGGCGCATCGGCGGACGCGTTCGCCTGTTCGGCCTGCTCTTCACCCGGGTCTTTCGTCGCCTTGCGGAACTCGCGGATGCTCTTGCCGACGGCGCCACCGACATCGGGCAGGCGGCCGACGCCGAAGATCAGGACGACGATCACGAGGAGGATGATGAGCTCGGGAAGACCGAGTGGACCGAGACCTGCGAGCAGTGGCACGTGTGCGCCTCCGATGGAACCTGATTCAGCGTAGCAACTGCCCATCCGCGCCGGCAAGCAAGCGCCGTCGCCGGCGCGGAGGTGCCGGGAGGCTGCCATGACCCACACCGACACACGCCGCCGTCGCCCGGCGGGCCTGCCGTCCAGAGGATCGCCGGCGAAACGAACATCGCGCACGGTCAGGATCTTCGTGGCGGCTCGCGACTGTCCGCTGTCAGGCGATGCGCAGTTCCGCCGGGATCGTCGGGCGGCCGGCGAGCGCCGCGAAGCGTTCCTCGTACACCGCGGCCGCCTCGGCTGCCGGCCAGCGGCGGAGCGTTTCCGCGGCGAACTCCTCGCCGATGTACTGGCGCTGCTTCGCCGGAAGTCGGAGCAGCTGGTCGATCGTCGCCCGGAAGCCGAGGGCATCACCCGCGCGGACGAGGAAGGCGTTCCGTTCGTGGTCGAGCACCGCCGCGCCGGCGTCGCCGGCGATCACCGGCACTCCCGACGCGGCGAGCGCCAGCCGGAGCAGGCCGTCGGCCTCCGGCGCAGCGCCCCCGAGCGCCCACGGCAGGACGAATGCATCGGCGTACCGCGCGAGCGCGGCGATCGTGCCGTCATCGAGCGCGCCGCAACAGGAGGGCACGCCGTCGCCGTGCGAGGCATGCGCCGCCGAGTCGTCCCCGATCCGCAACCAGCAAGCGGCGTCGTCCATCGCATGCAGCACATCTTCTTCGAACCAATGACACTCAGCCATCGACGCGGCGCCAGCGAAGGCGATCACGGGACGCCGCGGGTCGCCGTCGCCGAGTAGGTCGTGCAGGCGAGCAGCTGTGCGGGGGTCGGGCGCGGACGGCGCCAGTGCGACGAGCGGCAGCCGCACCATCGGTACGCGCGTCGTGCGCCGCTCGAGCGCCGCTTCGCCTTCGCACCCGAACACGAACGCCGCGTCGAGCTGGTCGGCCGCGGCGAAGAGCGCGCGCCCGTCAGCTTCCTGCGCGTGCAGATCCTGCGGTCCGAGGTCGACCGTCACCGGCAGACCGAGACGGCCGCGCAACCACGCGCCGCACGGCGCCAGCCGCGCGTCCGTCAGATGCACGACGTCGCAGCCGTCCCGCCGCAGCCGCATCCTGATCCCCCGCTCGACCCGCTGCCAGAGCGCCCGGTGGCCGGACCACCACGCCACGGTGCGGCCGCGCGGTGCGGCGGCCGCCCGCGCCGGCCGCCGGGCCGGACCGATCGCGATCACCCGGGCGTCCGAACCGGCGGCGATCATCGAGCTCCATTCCATGCGGGAGGTATCTCATATCGACGGGGGCGCCGGCCATGCGGGAGACCCCGCATCGGCCGGGCCCGACGCGCGCATGTCTGCCGGATCCGGATCAGCAGAGTCACCCGACGTGCCGATACTTTGGGGGGAGATGGAGCGGCGATGACACCTCCGGCCAGCGGCCCGCCGTTCGCAGGGCTCAACCTGCCGCCGACGTTCGTCACAGATCACTGCCTTCGCACCTTGTTTTATCGTGGTGCGATGTCACCTGTCGATCTGGCGACCCACTGGCGCGTCCCGCAGGAGCTGGCGATCGAGATCGTCGAGTCGTCGAAGGCGGCCGGCCTCGTCGGCGCAGACGCGGGACAGCAGAATTTCGAGCGCCACGCGCGGGTTCACCTGACGGCCGCAGGCCAGGAGCAGCTGGCGCAAGCGCGGCAGCGCACGTGGTACTCTGGCGCCCTGCCCGTCGCGCTGCGCGACTTTGCCGAGCGCGCACGGGAGACGACACGTGCCACCCTGGCGCGCGACGACGTCCGCGCCGCGCTCGGCGCCCTCGCCATCGACGAGGCCAGCGCCGATGCTCTCGGTCAGGCGGCATCGAGCGCCGACACCGTCGCGATCACCGGCGCGGCCGACGACGAGCAACGGGAGATCGCGCGCGCCCTCGGCCGCGCGATGGCGGGTGAAGTGAGACTGCCGTACGCGATCTACGCGGGCGGCGCCGTCGTCCGCATCTTCGACCCGCGCCACCACGAGGCGGCGCGCGCCGGCTCAGGCGAAGAGGCTGCGCTCGATATCCTGCGCGAGCGCCAGGAGGACGCCTCGCCCTGGATGGCCGTGCGCCGGCCGCTCGTGGCGCTCGCCGGCGGCATCCTCGAAAGCGACGTCCGGCCCGCGTTCGACGACGATGCCCGGTTCTACCTCGCGCCGCCGCCGCTGACGGCGTTCGGCGGCATCTTCGCGGTCTTCGACGCCGACGCGCATACCGCCGCGCTCGGCGAGTTGGCGCGCCTCTGGCTCGTCCCCGGACGGCACGGCGCCGGCCTGCTGCTCCTGCGCAGCGGCGAGCGGATCGAAGTCCCCTGGCATGCCGCCACCGTCCTCTTCGGCGCAGAAGTCCGGTCCCTTGGCGCCGCCGTCGACCGGCCGGCGTATCACGTCGACGTGTCCGCTCTCGATGCGGCGAGCCTGCGCGTGCTCATCGCGCGGCGGCTGGTCGGCGTCGAGCCGGGCGCGGACGGCATCGACGCGCTCGCCGGCGCGCTCGAATCCGGCGGCCTCGCCACACGCCGCGGCGTCGCCCGCGCTGCGCGGTACCTGAGCGACCGCGCGGCGTACCTCGGCGTAGCGTTCGACTTCAGCAGCGCGATCGCGGACGCCGTCGCCAGCGCGCAGGACAGCTGCGGCGCGACGACGCCTCCGTCGCGCGCGACGCGGCGGCTGCGTCGGGCCGCCTGACACGCGCGGCTACTGTCCGGACGCCGGCTTCGATACCCGGAAGAAGTCCTGCACGATCGCCGCCGCGGCGGCCCGCGCGTACGCTTGCGTCAGCTGGCGTTCGAGCTCTGCCGCATCTACCCAGACGCGCCGCTGACCCATCGGGCGGTGGTAGACGCCCTCGATCTCGCGCACGGCGACGCCGTCCGGGTCGAGCTGGTAGCGAATCGAGCGCCCCGAGGGCCGGATGCAGAACATCGCCCGCGGCTGCACGCCGCCCAGCTCGCACTCGATGACGCAGACGACCTCCTGCTCGGCGGCGAATTCGGCGACCTCGCGGAACGCCGGCTCGATCACCGTCTGGATCATCCGCCGGAAGACCTGGGCCAGAGGCGTGCGGACGCCGATGGCGCCGCGGCGCAGCTCGTACCGCTGCCGGGCATGGATGATGCGCGCCTTCCAGTCTTCTGGCATCGCCAACCCCGATCCCCAACATCGATGGTGAGGCGCCGCCGTGGCCCTCGTTCAGGCGATGCGCTCCGAAGCGCGCCGGCGCGGCTCTGCACCACGACCACCCCGCCAACCGAATGTCAGCAGGTTCGAGATCTCGGCCGCGTCGCGCGGGTACGCGAGCATGCGCGCGTTCCAGCGGACGCCGGGAGCGCGCCGGGCTTCCATCTTGGCGAGGATCCGCGTGCGCGCCTGCTCGACCGCGGCCTCGTCCTGGTGCGGCAGCACGATGCCGACGCGACCGGCGCCGATCGCGCCGCCGAGGTCCGTGCTGCGGATCACCGCCGGCACGGCGGCCATCGCCTCTTCGAGCAGGCGGTCTGAAGCGCGCTCGCCCTCGGACTCCGCCTCGAGCAGGAAGAGCCCGAAGGGGATGCCGTACCGGGCGGCCCGGTTCGCCTCGTCGAGCACGCGCAGCCAGAAGTACCAGGCGACGTGCAGCCCCGTATTGGGGTCGACCAGTACCCAGCGCTCATCCATCGCATCTATTGTCGGCGGCGGCGGCGCGCGGATGAAGCGACCGCAGCTGCATGCGGCGTCCAGCGCGACCCACTGCCGCTCCGCCTTCATCCCTGTCGGCTGGAACGGGATGGTTTCCTGGCGGGGTCAGTCGGTTGCCGGATCAGGGGGCCATCTCGTACGCTCAGGCGGCATGCGCCTCGAACCGATCACCGGCACCCCGGTCCGATTGCCGCCCGGCCGCGTCGCCGTCCGGCTCGGCGCGCGCTATCGGCTGCCATATCAGCGGCTGTACCAGCGCTACCAGACGCAGCTCACGAACCTGCCGGTACTGCGGGCGTCGGACTTCGATGGCCGGACGGTGAAGCTGACGCCGGCACAGCTCGAGGCGCTGAACGACGCCTTTGCGGCGTACCCGGAGCCGTCGGACGGCGCCGCGGGCGGCGTCTTCGACGCACAGGAGCGCGGGCGCACGGAGCTCTTCAAGAGGACGCAATTTCTATCCTGACGTGATATGACGGAGATTCCGAAGTCCAGCCAGACGAGGAGGGATGCATGGGCAAGAAGGACAAGGGCAACCGCGAGGCCAAGAAGCCCAAGCAGGACAAGACCAAGAAGTAACGAACGCATCGTCACGCGCACCCGCGTCTTCACGACGGCTGGGCATGCGCGCGTCCGGCTCCGGTACGCGCGTACAGCGCCAGCGCCGCCGCTGCGCTACACTGAAGCGCATCGGAACGATCCCCGCGGTTCGCCGGGAGCAGATCCGAGGGGAGACGGGATGGCGGATACTTCGGTACCGAGTCAACTACTGGCTGCCATCAAGGGCCGCAAGTTTACTGCGGTCTCCCGGCTCTTCGCGCCTGACGTTCGCTTCGAGGCCTGGACGAGCGCGGGCCATTGGCTCGCCGGCGACCCGCATACCGCCTCGCGCATCATCGAAGTCTGGTTCAGCCCCGGCAGCGGCTCCATCGTGACGTGGAGCAACGAGACGGCCGGGGCACGCGGCGCCGCGACACTCGAATTCGAGATCACCTGGAAGGCGCCGCCCGATGACCAGCCGCGCGTCCTGCGGCAGGTCTACATGCTCACGGTGAAGGGCGAGAAGATCATCGCCGCCCGGGTCTACTGTCCCGGCCTCCACACGGAGTTTCCGGACGTGGACCTCGAGAAGCAGCGCCGCCAGAAGGGGCTCGCTGCCGCCGTGCCGAAGGCGCCCGCCTCCGCCCGGGTCGCCGCGCGGGCGTAGCGCGCGGCCTCCGCCCGGGAGCCACGGCGGTCACACGGTTAGCGCGCCCCCTCGCGATAGAGCGCCGTCAGCCGCTCGGACGGCTCCTCGTCAAGCTCGTCCTGCAACAGCTGACGATAGCGCCGGTAGTGGCGGGCGGCCGTGCCCTGGTCGTTCAAGCCGATATAGCAGCGCATGGAGCCGAAGGCCGCCGCGTCGCTGTAGGGGTCGATGTCCTCGAGCGACTTGAACAGCATCAGCGCCTCTTCGAACGCGCCCCCTGATAGCTTCCACGCCGCCAGCTCGTTCAGAGCCTCCACGAAGCGGTCTTCGAGTTCGCGGCGCAGCGGCTCCGTCCACTCGCTGTACGTCGACGCGAGGAACCTGCCGCGATAGAGCGCGATCGCCGCGGCGAGGCGATCGGCGCGCACGTCCTCCTCGCGGGCGGCGTCCGCCTCTCCCATCGCCTGCCGGAAGGCATCGATGTCTGAGTCGAAGCGACCGCGCGGGTTCAAGCCGTAGGCCCCGTCGGTGGCCCGCACCACGCACTCGTGGAAGAGCGCGCGGCGCAACCGGTACAGGCTCGAATGGAAGTTGCTGTTGCATTTGGACTCTGGCAGGTCGGGCCAGAGCGCCGTAAAGATCTCTTCCTTGCTCACCGGCTCCCCGCGTACGAGCAGGAAGAAGAACATCTCCTTGCTCTTCTCGCTGCGCCACTCGAGGTCCGCGACCTGGCGCTCGCCGACGAGGACGCTCCCGCGCCCGAAGGCGAGCGCATGCACCGCCGGCAGCATCTCCGGGTCAGCTCCCCGGCGCCGGGAAGCCGGCCCCGGCGCACCCGCCGGCTGCTGTTGCGCGCCGCCAAGGTCCCCGATCAGGCGCGCCGCGACGTGATGGATGCGGGCGTACTCGACCAACTCCGGGGCGGCTGCCGCCTGCGAGCGCAGGAAGCGATGGTAGCCGAGCTCCTCGCAGACCGCCGCGACGCGCTCCAGCTCGGCCATCGCCTTGCGCGGCTGATGCGCCTCGAACAGGGCGCGGGCGCGCAGGAACACGGCGACGGCGACGCCGTGGCGGTCGTCGGCGGCCGCGAGCTCACGCAGCGCGGCATCGACGTGGCCGAGCGCCAGCGAGGCATCGCCCCGCGCGAGCGCCAGTTGGGCTTCCGCCAGCCGATGCTGCGGCGTCCGCGGCGCATCGGCCGTGGCCGGCGCCACCGACCACAGCAGGCGCGCCGCCTCCTCGCCCTCGCCCAGCGCGATGCGGGTGAGGGCGTGGCCCTCGGTGATTACGGCGACGAGGTACGGCACCTGCGTCGTCGCCAGCATCGGGCCGAGCTCCTCGTAGACCGCGAGGCTCTCCTGCAATCGCCCCATCTCGCGATACGTCTCCGCGATGCCGGCGAGGATGGTCTGCTCGTACGCGCGCGCGCCCGCCCCTCGCACGAGTCGCAGGCCGCGGTCGTAGACCTGGAGCGCCTGCTCGTATTCGCCGAGCTCGTAGTACAGCATGCCCGTGTTGTTGAGGGTGAGGCCGAGGTCGAAGGTGTTGCCGGCGCGCTCGAAGGCCGATTGTGCGCGCTGCAGGGAGGCGAGCGCCTGCGCCTGATCGCCGCGCCGCGCGTAGCACTGGGCGAGCGAGACGCAGGTATTGCCGATCCCCTGCAGGTCACCGACCTGCTCGAGCACCAGGCGCGCCTCCTCGAGCTCGTCGGTCGCGGCATCGAGCTCGCCCATGATCGTGTGCGTGACGCCGAGGTTGCGCAGCGCGTCGCCGGCGAGGTGCAGGTCATCGTCCCCGGCGAACTCGAGCAGCGTCCGCGCCTCGCGGAAGGTGCTGAGCGCCGCGTCGTAATAGCCCTTGCGCCGCTGCGTCTCCCCGCGCACGAAGAGCGCCTCGACGAGCCCGTGCGTGTCGCCCGCGTCGCGCAGCGAGCGCACCGCGTCCTCGATCAGGTGCAGCGCCTCGTCGAACTCCTGGAGCTTGTACGATGCGCGCGCCCGCCACACCTGCAGGTTGGCGCGCGCGGCCTGCGCCTCGAGCGGCAGGCGGTCAATCCAGTCGGCGAGGCCGCGCGCCTGGCCCTGCTGGATCAGCCGCGGCGCGATCGTCTCGAGCAACTCCGCCGCCTGCTCCCATGCCTGGAGCTCGAACAGCAGATCCGCGGCCTCGTTCAGCAGACCGAAGCGCACGAGCACCGCCGATGCCGTGCGGCCGGCTTCGGCGTACCGTTCAGGCTCCTCGCTGCGGAACTGCTGCATCAGCAGGGACCGCAGGAGTTGGTGGCAGCGGTACATCGGCGGGTCATCGGCGTACTGGGATACGAACAGCACGCGCGCCACGGCCTCGTGTAGCAGGCGCTCGCTGTCGCGGCGGCCCGACAGCTCGTCGCAGAGCGCTGGCGTCCAGACCGGCAGGAGCGAGACATCGCGCAGGAAGCGGCGCAGCTCCTCCGGGACCCCGGTCAGCGCCTCGCCCTGCACGTACTCCGCCAGCGACAGGCCGACGTTCACGCCGGCTACTGCGCCGTTGCCCGCGATGGCCGCTGCCGCCGTGGTCGCCCCCAATACGAGCGCCGCCGCCCAGCCTTCGCTGCGCTCGTGCAGCATCTCCGCCTCGTCGTCCGAGACCGCACGCCCCAGCGAATCCAGCAGTTCCCGCCCCTCGCGCGCCGTGAACGCCAGATCCTCGACGCCGATCGTCGTCACCTCCCGGCGGGCGATCAGTCGCGACAGCGCCGGGATCGGCGGCCGCGTCCGCGACGTCATCACCACGTGCAGGTTCTCGGGCGCCCGTTCGAGGAGGATCGCCAGCAGCGCCATGACCGGCTCCGACGCCTGCACGAGATGGACGTCGTCGAGCACGAGCACGGCGTACTCTTCGCTTTGCGCGATGGCGTTGATCATCGTCGTGGCGATGCTGCGCGGCTGCCAGAATCGCTCGTCGCCGAGCGCCAGCTCGACGCCGAGTCCGGCGTCGATCGCCTGGGCCAGCCCGCGCGTGCCGGCCGGCAGGTCGCCGTCCCACTCGTCGAGCGCCAGCCAGGCGACGCCGAAGTCGACCGACTGCAGCCAGTCGACGACGAGGGTCGTCTTGCCATAGCCCGCCGGGGCGGCGAGCAACGTGCCCTTCGCGCCGATCGCCGCATCGAGCAGCGCGTTGAGGCGCGGCCGCCGCACGACATCGGGCCGCCGTCGGGGCACGGCGGTCTTCGACGTCGCGACGCTGAGCGCGCCGGCTGCGATCCGCGCCGGGTCTGCTCTCTCCATCGCCCGATTATACGGATTGCTGATCATCCTCCAACCTCAGCCCCCCAAAGAGCCGATGCGCCGTTCGCGCGACGATGCGCCTCAACCACGTGCGCCGACGTCGCGATGACCGGCGACGCCTGGGCGCCGAGGCTGTAGATGCAGAAGGCGGCGCGGTGACGGCGCAGCAGCGCGTACACGTCCGGGTGCCACCAGCTTTCGTGCCGGAACTCGAAGGCGTGGACCAGGTCTGCGGGCAGCAGGTCGAGGAATGCCGCCAGTCTCGCCTCGTCTCGCAGGAAGGTCGGTGGGAGCTGGTACAGCACAGGCCCGAGCCGGTCGCCGAAGAGGCGCACGCGCGCGAAGAAGTTCCGGAGCAACTCCTCGCTGTTCGCCAGCCGCTTGTTGTGCGTGATCAGGCGGCTCGCCTTGACGCTGAAGCGGACCCCCGGTGGTATGGCCCCGACCCAGCCGGCGATCGCGTCGGCGGCCGGTAGATGGTAGAAGCTGTTGTTGAGCTCGACGGTGTCGAACTGACTGGCGTAGTGTGTCAGCCAGCGGCGCGCCGGCACGTCCGCGGGATAGTACGTCCGGCGCCAGTGCCGATAGCTCCAGCCGGAGCAGCCGATGTGCCAGTGGGCATGCGGGTCACCGCTCACGCCTCATTGTGGATCGGGCGAGGGCCGCAGGTACGCGGCGTGGTGCGATGACGAACTTCCGGAGGCGCTTCGCCGGCCGCTTCGAAGCGGCGGCGTTGCACGCCAGCGCTGCCCTGCTCGCCGCTGCCCGACGCACGGACGATCCCGTCGCCTGAGCGCAGGCAGAACCGGGATCCCGTTCGCATGCTCGCGTGCCCGGGCGTCCTTCGGATACGACGTGTCATCGAGCGAAGGGGCATGGCATAATCGGTTTCGTGTTGCATCCCGCCGTACGGTTGCCGCGTCGATCCGAGAGCCGTCGCCGCTTCCCGGGAGCGACGTGGGCGGCGCTGCTTGCCGTCGTGGGGCTGCTCGGCGCGATGCTGGGCGACACGCCATCGCCCGCGCGCGCCCAGACGCCGCCGGCGGGCGTCGACCCGGCGATGGTCGAACGCGTGGTGGCTTCGCTGAGCGTCGACGAGCGCATCGGGCAGCTGGTGATGGTGAACTTCGTCGGCAACGACGTCTCCGCCAACTCGGACATCGCCACCCTCATTCGCGACTTCAAGGTCGGCTCGGTGCTGATCCAGGCGAGCAACGGGAACATCGTCAACAGCGGCGATACGGCGACGCAGCTGTCGGCGCTGACCAACGGCCTGCAGCAGCGGGCGTACGAGACGACGCAGCGCGGGCCGGCGGGCTCGACGTACTTCGTGCCGCTGCTGATCGCCACCGACAACGAGGGTGACCTGTTCCCGCTGACGAACGTGACGAACGGCTACACGTCCGTGCCGAACAACATGACCCTCGGCGCTACGTGGAGCAAGGCGGACGCCGAGCAGACGGGCAAGATCGTCGGGCGGGAGCTATCCGCGGCGGGCGTGAACATGCTGCTCGGGCCGGTGGTCGATGTGCTCGACACGCCGCGCTCCGGCGGCCAGGGTGACATCGGCATCCGCTCGTTCGGCGGCAACCCGGCGTGGGTCGGCCAGCTCGGCCGCGCCTACGTGCGCGGCGTGCACGAGGGCAGCGGCGGCTCGATGCTCAGCATCGCCAAGCACTTTCCGGGCCACGGCGAGAGCGACCGTTCGACCGAGAGCGAAGTGCCGACGGTAAACAAGTCGCTCGACCAGCTGCGCCTGTCGGAGCTGGCGCCGTTCGCCGAGGTGGACCGCGCCGACCCGAAGGACCCGCTCGGAACTGCCGACGGCATGATGGTCTCGCACATCCGCTACCGAAACTTCGTGCCGTCGTCGACGGCGCCGTTCACGGGGCCGGTGTCCATCGACCCGAACGCGCTGAATACGCTGATGCAACTGCCGGAGTTCTCGGACTGGCGGCAGGGCGGACTCGTCATGGCCGACTCGCTCGGCGTCGAGGCGCTGAAGACGTGGTACGCCCAGGTGGAGGGCCAAGCGGAATTTCCGAACCGGACCGTCGTCAAGGATGCGCTCATGGCGGGCAACGACCTGCTGCCGCTGGTGGAGTTCTACCCGGACCCGGCCAAGCCGGGCTGGAAGGACAACCAGCTCCCGACGATCGAAGACAGCATCCTCTACATGCGGCAGCAGTACAACGACAGCCCAGACTTCCGCCGCCGCGTCGATGATGCCGTCCGGCACGTCATCGCCGCCAAGCTCAAGCTCTACCCGAAGCTCCAGCTCGCCGATGTCAGCGTCGACCCGGTGAAGGCCGCCTCGGCCGCCGGCCAGGGCGCGGACGCGATGCGGCGGATCTCGGAGGATGCGCTGACGCTGATCCAGCCGCAGACCGTTGCCGACCTGCGGAGCCGGCTGCCGCGCGGACCGGTCTCGCCGGAGAAGGTGCTGATCGTCGAGTGCTGGGCAGACTGCTACCCGTACCGGGTGAAATCGCAGTCGAGCCTGCAGGACACGCTGCTGCAGCTGTACGGGCCGTCCGGCGCGTCGCGGCTGAAACCGGCGGACGTCTCGACGATCAGCTTCGGCGCGCTCGCCAGCTGGCTGACGACGCCGGACGACCCGGCGAACGCGACGACGGCGCGCGCGGTCGGCGACGCGTCGTGGATCGTCTTTGCGCTCACGGAGTACGACCCGGTGAACTATCCCGCGTCGGGCGCGGTCAAGCGCTTCCTCGATGCGCCGCCCGTCGACCTGCGCAACAAGACGCTCGTCGGCATCGCCTACAACGTGCCGTACCACCTGGACTCGACGCAGGTCAGCAAGCTCGCCGCCTACTTCGCCGTCTACAGCAAGACGCAGGCGTCGGTCGAGACCGGCTTCCGCGCGCTCTATGGTGATGTGACTCCGAAGGGCCACTCGCCGGTCGACATCAGTGGCATCTTCTACAGCGTCGCGCAGGCGGTGCAACCCGACCCGCAGCAGCGGATCCCGCTGACGGTCTACGGCCAGGACCCGCAGGCGGTGGTCGATACGCGCAGCCTTCCGCTCGTCGCCGGCCCGATCGTCGACACGAACGGCGAGCCGGTGCCGGACGGCTCGACGGTGTCGTTCGCGCTCGTCACCGATGCCGGCGTCACGACGACGGCGACGGCGCGCACGGTCGACGGCCTCGCCGCGGCCACCCTCGGCGCCGCCGGACGCGGCAGATATACCGCGACGGCGAGCATCGCCGATATCGCGTCGCCGAAGCTGGCGGTCAGCATCGGCGGGGCGGCGCCGCCGACGGCGACGCCGCGCGTCGCGACGACGGCGAGCTCCGGGCGCCGCAACATCATCATCGCCGTCGTCGCCGCCGCCGGACTGCTGGCCGCGGCGCTCGCCGGGGTCGCCGCGCTGCGGTATCGACGCAACCGGGCGCGAGCGGGCGCCGTCCCACGCTCGTCGGCCCCGGTTGAGGCCGTCGCCGTGGCGCCGGTCGCCGCGCCGTCGGCTGCGGGCGGCGTCGCGCTCGCGGAGCCGCCGACGGGACCGCCGCCGAACCTCGAGGTCAACCTCGAGACGCGGCGGGTGTACGTGCGGGGACAGGAGGCGAAGCCCGGACTGTCGAACGAGCAGTTCCGTCTGCTCGCGTTCCTCTTCGAGCGGCGCGGGAAGGTGGTCGCGCGCGAAGAGCTCGTGAGCCACATCTGGCCGGACGCCTACGCCGAGGGCGTGTCCGAGGAGGCGCTCGACGCGCTCGTCCGGCGCCTCCGCGAGCGCATCGTGCAGGCCGGCGGCGAGCGCTCGTACATCGCGACGCTGCGTGGGCAGGGCTTCCGGCTCGACGCGTGATGGACGGCGGGCGTCGAGCGCTTGCTACAGGGGCGCCGTCGGGTTGAGGCGGCGGATGACGCTCTTTAGCACTTCTTCGTCGCGCTTGAGGCCCTCACGCATGCCGTAGTCCTCGGTGTTCGAGATCTCCATCTTCAACGCCGAGAGGTCCTGCGTCAGCACGCGCAGAAGCAGGTTTGCTTCGCTGTCTTCCAGGGTGAGATCCATCCGTGCCTCCTTCGATGGCCGCTATCGCGCGCGTAGACCTGCACGCCCCCTCCACGATAGACCCGGCTGCCGTGCTGGCGCCGTACCCCACGGGGCGTGGGCGTGCGGCTGCCGTCACTCGCCGAAGGTCCGCGTGAATTCGTGGCCGAGGTCGGCGACGACGGCGTCGTGGAAGCGCTGGTACAGCGCGACGAGCCGCCGGCCGTCCTCGGTGAGGCGCGAGCCGCCGCCGCCAGCGCCGCCGGCCGCGCTCTCGACGAGCTGCAGGCCGAGGTTATGCTCGATCTCGCGCACCTTCCCCCAGGCGCGGCGATACGACAGCTGCATCGCTTCCGCCGCCTCTGCGAGCGAGCCCGTCTGCTCGATGAGGAGCAGCAGGCGGACGCGGTAGTCGCTGAGCGCCAGCTTGCCTTCGTGCTCGATCCAGAGCTTCGCGCGTGGTTCCACGCCGTCATCATACGGCGCGCCGACTCTGCACGTGCCGGCGAGCGTCGGCGATCGGCGTGCTTGCGCGCCGCTGCGCTTCTTGGCGGAGCCTGTTTCAAAGGCATGACGAGGCTCCGACGCTACCCCGAATTTCGTTGAGGCGCGCGGAGGCTGTCGCTATCGTGCCCAGGAACGAGGCCACGTATTCATCGCTCAGGAGGAGACCCGTGAGACAAATCAGGAAGATGGCTGGGGCGGTGGGCATCGGCGCAGGCATCGCCATGCTCGCGATCGCGTTCATCGGCACGGGTTCCGTGTCCGGCCAGACGCCCAGCACGACACCCTCGACCACCGCCGGCAGTGCGACGACGACGACGGGCACCGGCACGGCCGAGGCGACGACCTCAGCGATAGGGACGGGCACGGCAGCGACGACGTCGACGCCGATCGCGGCGGGCACGTCGATCACTGCAGCGGGCACGCCGACGGCGGCGGGCGCGGTATCGCCGGCGACGACGGCGCCGTCGACGGGTACCGGTCCCGGCGGCGCCAGCGGCCCGAGCGTGTGGCTGTTGCTTGGCGGCGGGCTGCTGGGGGTTGCCGGCGCCGGCTCATTGCTGGCGGGCGCGCGGCGGCGCGGATAGCAGTTCACGTGCCGCCGGGATGCGGCACAGCGCAGACGAAGAAGGGGCGCGGGAAGCGCCCCTTCTTTGCGTCCGCGCCGGCTGGTGTTCAACGGCCGAACGTCGCCAAGCGAACCGCCGGGGATGCGTGATTTCGCTGCCCCGCACTGGAGTCACCGGCAGTGTGTCGTCGTCGAGAAGAGATCCCCGCCGAAGGGGGCGGCGGGGAGCGTCCGTGCTTCCGGACGCCGCCGCCCTTCGGCGGGCGAATGCCCGGTTCCGATCATACTCGGGAGATGGCGTCCGTGCCAATTTATTATGTGATTTTGCTCGCGGATCAGGCGGCTTTCAGCTCCTCGCCGTCGGCTTCGTGGTCGCTGCTGGCCGGCGCCGCGGCCTCGCCGAGGCGCCGGAACTGATGGAGCAGGTAGGCGGCCGAGGCAGTGGTGAGCACGGCCAGCGCGATGAAGAACTGCATGGTTCGCCTCCTGTTGGCGATGCCCGGCCGGTGGAGGAGTGGCCGGCCCCGAACGGCCGGGGCCGGCCACGTGTTCACGCCTGTCGGGGGAGAGGCGTGCGGGTGGCAGCCGGGGATGCTGCCACCCGTCGTTGCCTACTTCTTGGCGGCGGGCTTGCGCGCCGTCGTCTTCCTGGCGGCCGGCTTCTTCGCGGTCGTCGTCCGGGACTTCGCCGCGGCGGCCCGGGCCGGCTTCCTGGCGGCCGGCTTGCGCGCGGTGGTCGCCTTCTTGGCGGCCGGCTTGCGGGCCGTCGTCTTCTTCACCGCCGGCTTCCTGGCGGCCGGCTTGCGGGCCGTGGTCGCCTTCTTCGCCGCCGGCTTGCGGGCCGTCGTCTTCTTGGCTGCCGGCTTCCTTGCAGCCGGCTTCTTCGCGGTAACAGCCATACGTACCCTGCCTCCTTGTCTTCCCTGACGCTTGTTGTTGCCCCTACCGTTAGGAGCAGCCACTCGTGCTACCGCAGTTCTCGCAGCGGTAACACGTCCCCGACCGAATCATGATCCAGCCGCAGCTCGCGCACGCCGGTGCATCGGCGTGGCCGTTCGCCCGGTCGGACTGGTAGATCGCCGGCCCGGCGTCGCTCGCGCCCGCGCTTCCGGCAGCGGCACCCCCGCGATCCACGGCCGGCGCGCTGATCGGCAGCGGGTACTGACCGGCAGCGAGCGCCGCCTTGATCTCGGGCGTCATCACGCCCACCTCGTACGCTTCCGCCGCCGACATATAGCGGCCGGCGAGCCAGCGGAAGACGTAGTCGATGATCGATTGGGCGACAGGGATGTCGCGGTTCTCCGTGCGGCCCATGGGCTCGAAGCGCATGTGGCTGAAGTTCCGCACGAGGTCCGGGAGCGGCACGCCGTACTGCAGCGCGTACGACACCGCGCGCCCGAACGCCTCCATCAGCCCGCTCACGGTCGAGCCCTGCTTCGCCATCGAGAGGAAGATCTCGCCCGGCGTGCCGTCGTCGTAGAGGCCGACGGTGATGTAGCCGTCGTGGCCTTCGATGCTGAACTTGTGGGTGACCGAGTTTCGGGTGTCGCTCATCTTGCGGCGCACGGGGTTCGCCTCCCAGGCGGCGTCCGCCGCCTGGCCGTTCGACGTCGAGAGCGGCTGCACCTTCTTCGAGCCGTCGCGGTAGATGGCGATGGCCTTGACGCCGTGCTCCCATGCCTGCACGTAGGCGTCGGCGATGTCGGCGATGGTCGCCTCGTTCGGCAGGTTCACCGTCTTCGAGATGGCGCCGGAGATGAACGGCTGCACGGCGCCCATCATCTTGATGTGACCCATGTGGTGGATCGAGCGCGCGCCGTTCGGCGCCTTGAACGCGCAGTCGAAGATCGGCAGGTGCTCGTCGCGCAGCTGCGGTGCGCCCTCGATGGTGTCGTGCTCGTCGATGTACGTCTCGATCGCCGTCGCATCGGCGCTGCTGTAGCCGAGGCGAAGGAGCGCCGGCCGCACGCTGCCGTTGACGAGCTTCATCATGCCGCCGCCGACAAGCTTCTTGTACTTCACCAGCGCGATGTCCGGCTCCACGCCGGTCGTGTCGCAGTCCATCATGAAGGCGATCGTCCCGGTCGGCGCAAGCACTGTCGCCTGCGCGTTGCGATAGCCGAACTTCGATCCGAGGTCTGCTGCGTCATCCCACGCCTTCTGCGCTGCATCGATCAACTCACTCGTTGCATGCGCTGCGTGTATTGTACGCGATGCATCGCGATGTTTTGCAACTACGCGCAGCATCGCGTCGCGATTTTCGTGGAAGGCGTCGAACGGACCGACGCGCTGCGCGATCGCGGCGGACGTCGCGTACGCATGTCCCGTCATCAACGCGGTGATCGCCGCGGCGTACGCGCGTCCTTCGTCGGAGTCGTAGGGACGTCCGAGCGTCATGAGCAGCGCGCCGAGGTTCGCGTAGCCGAGCCCGAGCTGCCGCATCGCGCGCGTGTTCGCGGCGATCTTCTCCGTCGGGTAGCTCGAGTTGCCGACGATGATCTCCTGCGCCCAGATCGTGACGGAGACGGCGCGCCGGAACGCTTCGACGTCGAAGACGCCGGCCTCGTCGCTGAACCGCAGCAGGTTGAGCGACGCCAGGTTGCAGGCGCTGTTGTCGACGTGCATGTACTCGGAGCAGGGGTTGCTGGCGTTGATCCGCGCGGTCGTCGCGCAGGTGTGCCAGTCGTTGATCGTGGTGTCGTACTGCATGCCGGGGTCGCCGCACTCCCACGCCGCCGCCGCCATCTGCTCCAGCAGCGCCCGCGCGCTCACGGTGCGCACGGTGCCGCCGCCGACGACGGCCTTCAGGTCCCAGTCTCGCCCCTCGCCGGCCGCCCGCATGAACTCGTCCGTGACGCGCACCGAGTTGTTCGCGTTCTGGAACTGGATCGACGACCAGGCATCGCCGTTGAGCGACATGTCCCAGCCGGCGGCGCCCAGGGCGTACGCCTTCCGCTCTTCGTTCACCTTGGCGTCGATGAAGTCCTCGATGTCCGGGTGGTCGACGTTGAGCACGACCATCTTCGCTGCCCGCCGCGTCTTGCCGCCGGACTTGATCGAGCCGGCGATGCTGTCGGCGCCGCGCATGAAGCTGATCGGGCCGCTCGCCTGGCCGCCGGCCGAGAGCTGCTCCGTGCTGGAGCGGATCGGCGAGAGGTTGATGCCGGAGCCGGAGCCGCCCTTGAAGATCATCCCCTCCGTCTTGCACCAGTCGAGGATCGATTCCATCGTGTCCTCGACGGAGAGGATGAAGCAGGCCGAGCACTGCGGCCGCGGCTCGACGCCGACGTTGAACCAGACGGGGCTGTTGAAGGCCATCTTCTGGTGTACCAGCAGGTGCGTCAGCTCGTCGCGGAAGGTCTGTGCTTCGTCGCTGTCGACGAAGTAGCCGTCCTTCGTGCCCCAGTTCGTGATCGTGTCGACGACGCGGCCGATGAGCTGGCGCACGCTGCGCTCACGGCGGTCGCTGCCGAGCGGGCCGCGGAAGTACTTCGAGACGACGACATTGGTCGCCGTCTGCGACCACGACTCCGGGATCTCGACGTCGTTCTGCTGGAAGAAGGCGTTGCCGCTCTCATCGGCGATGACGGCGCTGCGCGAGGCCCACGCGACGGATGCGAACGGGTCATCGCCGGCGCGCGTGAAGAAGCGATCGATCGTGAACCCGCTACGGGCGAGGGTGCGGCGTACTTCCGGCTCGGCCTGGAGAACCATGACTCGGGGATTCCTTTCCTTCGCTAGCCTGCCTGCATCCACGGATCATCTGCGCCGGCAAGCCTCGCGATCGCGCGCCAGCTCGTGATGTTGTCCTGCCATGCCTGGCTCTCGCCGAGGTCGGCGGCCGCAGCGACCGCGCCGAGCCGTTGCAGGAAGGCGACGGCGGTCGCGCGCACGGCCGGTGCATCGCCGGAGTGCACACGCCAGAGGAACGCCATCGCCTCCATGCTCAACGCTGCCATAGCGTCGTCGAAGCGCGGCCTCGCCGCAACCGCTGATTGCCGACCTTCCGAAGCGCTAAACCCACGTCGTCGCGTCTGCATGCGTGCGCTCTACGCCCGTGCGCGCGTCGTCCGCTGCTGGTACGCCTGCCAGCGGTCCGTCAGATCCTGCGCGATCGTCTCGGCGCGCGATGCCAGCAGCGCGAGCGGCGCGCGGCCGCCGCGCATCTGCGCCAGCAGCCAGTCGAAGCCGCGCTCGTCGATGCCGGCAAGGCGATAGTCGGTGAGCAGCGCGAGCGCGTCTTCAGCGCGCGGGTCGCCGGGCTGCGCGGCGCAGGCGCGGACGAGATCGGCGACGAAGGCATCGACGTACATCAGCGTGTGCGCTCCGCTCGTGCGGCGTCGGCCGGCGTCGTCGCCGGCTCCGGCGCATCGGCGGCTGCCGGCGGGCGCGCTTCCGTCGCTGCGGTGTAGCCCGCCGCGAGGTGGTCTGGCACGCGCTCGACGATGCGCAGGCGGTAGACGGAGATCCGCTGCTCGCTGGAGCCGGTGAGCTTGAACGTCAGGTGCTTGTCGCTGATGGCGAGCCGGCTGCCGTCGTCGAGCTCGAGTACGAGCGCGCCGTGCTCGCGTTCGAGCATGTGCATCTCCCACGAGGGCCACATCGTCACCTCGCCGCGATCGCGGTCCAGTTCGCAGGGGCCGCTGGCGATGAATTCGCCGTCGGTGTTCAGCAGTTTGCCTTCGATGCGCACAGTCGCTCCCTCGTGTGCTGTCGTCCGCCGGCCGCGGCTCGTGGCGTCATGCCTTCCTGCGCGCCCGCGCCTGCTCTCGTGATGCAGCCTCGCCCGCCAGGGAGACGGGAGACTGCACCGGCCGCACCGGGCGGCGGTTACGGGTTCTCTGATCCGGTGCGGCCGGTTGCAGACGGATGGAAGGGGGCGCGAACTCCGCGCCGTCGAGCAGCGGCAGCTGCGCGGCGCCGGGCCTCTCGCCGGACGCGACGGCGTCGAGGAGCGCGCGGAAGGCGTCGATGTCGCCGAACTCGCGGTAGACGCTGGCGAAGCGGACGTAGGCGACGGCATCGACGGCGCGGAGGCGCTCCATGACGAGCTCGCCGACCGTGCTCGACGGCACCTCGGCCGTCCCCGCGGCGTAGAGCGCCGCCTCGATGTCGCCGGCGAGCTGCTCGATGTCGCGCGCGGCGAGCGGCCGCTTCTCGCAGGCGCGTCGGAGGCCGGAGAGCAGCTTCGGGCGCGAGAACTCCTCGCGGCGGCCGTCCTTCTTGACGATGTAGAGCGCCACCGCCTGGACGCGCTCGTAGGTGGTGAAACGGCCGGCGCATCCGGCCTTCAGGCATTGACGCCGGCGGCGGATCGAATCCTCGACGTCTCGCGAGTCGACGACCTTCGAGTCTTCCGATCCGCAATATGGACACCGCATCGGCTGTCCCTTCCTCCGCGCGCGTCAGGAGGACACGCGACACCGCCGAGAGTAGCACTACATCTAGTGCTTGTCAATGAGCAGGACCGTGCGATTGCCCTATATGTTGTGCTCGGATGCCTTTCGGAAGTACGACGACCGGCGGCCACCGGGGCCTGGCTGATCCCAATCGTGGCGGGCGATCTCCCGCCCGCGCGCTGCGCCAGTGTGCCGTCTCCACTCCCCGGCGCCCGTCCACTTCCGAGCGTCCGCAACCCGGCACTGCGTCCGGGCGCCGATCCGTCCGATACTGGAGATGCAGGATTGGCGGTTGCAGGGGTGGCCCCGTCATTCACGGTGCGCGCGCATGCGTCAGCGACCTCCACCGGGGGCGGCAATGAGGCGAGCGGAGCGCGCTGAAGGGAGACAGGCCATGCTCGGTCGGCTGAGGCGGGAAGAAGGCGCGCAGGGCATCGTCGAATTCGCGCTGATGATGCCGTTCCTGTTCATCCTGGTGTTCGGCATCATCGACTTCGGGAACGGCCTGAAGACGTACATCACCGTCAGCTCGGCGGCGCGTGAGGCGGCGCGCTACGCCTCGATCGGCAACGCCGGGACGCCGCCGTCCGGCTACGTCCTCTGCAGCAGCGGCAGCACGAACGCCGTCGTCCAGAAGGCCTGCGGGACGATGGGCGGGCTGCAGCAGTCGAAGGCGAGCGTGTCCGTCTCGTGTTCGACGAGCTGCATCTCCGGCCAGACCGCGACGGTCTCGACCAAGTTCGACTACAAGTACATCACGCCGCTCAAGGGCGTGATCAGCCTCTTCAGCGGCGGCACGCTGTCCGACCTGACGATCTCGGCCTCGACGGCGATGCGGATCGAGTAGCTGGCGCAGATGCCTGGGAGCGCGTCGACGCGAGCTCGCGGGCGCGCCAAGGCGATGGTCCCGCTGTGCAGGGTTGACGCCGGTTATGGAAATCCGGGGCGCCGCGCGGTACAATCGCCGCGTAGCCCAGGCTCCCGGAGTTGTGGTACCTGCCCGTGCCACGTCACCGGGTCGGGCTACATTTTTCTCTGTCCGGCTTGAGAGCTCCGCACGGTGACGGCCGCGCCGCCTCGGACAGGGATGGTTAGGCCGTGAGCGGCGTCATCTCCCAATACGCCGCTCACGGCCCGCTGTCTTTCCCTGGTGGGGGAAAGCTCCCGGAGGCGAACCGCCGGGATCGTCTGGCTAGACAGGCACCTCCTTCCCGGTCCTGCCCACGCTCCTAGCGCGCCGCCACGGTGCGGCGCAGGAACGTCGGTAGCTCCATGTCCTGCGGGTTTGGCTGCGCGGCCGCGGGCTCGGGCGCGGCCGCCGGTGCCGGCGCCGTCGCCGGTGACGCGTCGTCGGGCGGCAGGTCGCGCCGGTACTGCTGCGGGATCGCCGTGACGGCGACGGGCCGCGCGAAGCCGGTGGCGATGACGGTGATCTTCACCTCGTCGCCGAGCTTCGGGTCGGTCGCGGTGCCGAAGATGATCTCCGCGTTCGGGTCGACGACGCCCTGGATGATTTGGGCCGCGGCGTTCAGCTCCTGCAGGCCGAGGTTGCGGCCGCCGGTGATGTTGAACAGGACGCCCTTGGCGCCGCTGATCGACACGTCGAGCAGCGGGCTGGCGATCGCCATCTGCGCCGCATCGGCCGCCCGGTTGGCGCCGGCGCCGCGGCCGATCGCCATCAGCGCCGGTCCGGCTTCGGCCATGATCTTGCGTACGTCGGCGAAGTCCAGGTTGATCTCGCCCGGAAGCGTGATGATCTCGCTGATCCCCTGGATGCCCTGCAGCAGGACGTCGTCGGCGGTGCGGAAGGCCTCTTCGACCGTGGCCTTCTCGTCGCAGGCGGCAAGCAGGCGGTCGTTGGGGATGACGATCAGCGTGTCGACCTTGTCCTGCAGCCGCTGGATGCCTTCCTCGGCATCGTTGCGGCGCTTCGTGCCCTCGAAGCCGAAGGGCTTCGTGACGACGCCGATCGTCAGCGCGCCGGCCTCCTTCGCCACTTCGGCGACGATCGGCGAGCCGCCGGTGCCGGTGCCGCCGCCCATGCCGGCCGTGACGAAGACCATCTCGGCGCCGCGAACCGCCTCGAACAACTCATCGCGGCTCTCTTCGGCGGCGCGCAGCCCGCGTGCCGGGTCACCGCCGACGCCCAGCCCCTTCGTGAGCTTGTCGCCGATGCGGATCTTCAGCTCCGCCGGCGAGAGTTGGAGTGCCTGCGCGTCGGTGTTGACGGCGACGAACTGCACGCCGGCGATCTGCTCGGCGATCATGCGGTTGACGGCGTTGCAGCCACCGCCGCCGACCCCGACGACCTTGATCGGCGGCAGTCCGTCTGCGTATGTCCTGGTCATCCTCGCCTCCCTCTGCTGCTGCTCCCGTCGCAGTTCCCTGACCTCTTCCTCGAACATCACCGACTGCACCGGCCGGCGGCGCTGGTCGATCGTTGATGGTCGATTGTCGCGGCGGCCGTCGCCCGGCGCCGTATCGACCGCTTCGGCGTCGGCCGCTGATGGCGCTTCGTCCCCCGCGCGTCTCTGCTTTCGATGAATCACATCCGACCTCCTGCCCTGTGCTCGCTTCATCCTGACCATCGACGATCGACTACCGATTCACGACCACCCCGCCTACTGCGGCAGGAGCACGCGCGCCCAGTTGCCGAGGCGGCGCCAGACGCTGTTGAGGTCGAGCGAGCGGCCGGGCGCGTGGTGCCAGGCGCTCGCCTCCGCCTCGTTGACGGCCCACTGCAGCAGCCCGACGCTCGTCGAGTACGCGGGGTCGAGCAGCACGTCCGTGAGCCCCTGCAGGTTGCGGGGCATGCCGGTGCGTGCCGGCCAGCCGGTCACCTGCTCGGCGAGCACGTCGATCCCGGGGAGCTTGCTGCCGCCGCCGGTGAGCACGATGCCGGCCGACACCATCTCGTCGTGGACGGCGCGCTTCACCTCTGCCGTCACCATCTCGAGGATCTCTTCCATGCGGGCCTGGATGATCTCGCAGAGGCGGCGCCGCACCTCGGTCTTCGATCCTTCGGAGCCGAATGCCTCGAGCGTGATCTCTTCCTGCGCATCGACCAAGCTGGGGATGGCATGCCCCCAGCGCCGCTTCGCGTCCTCGGCGGCCTGGTACGGCGCCCGCAGCCCGACGACGACGTCGCGCGTCACGTGGTTGCCGCCCACCGGCAGGACGGCGGTGTGCATCACGCTCCCCTCGATGAACAGGGCGATGTCCGTCGTGCCGCCGCCGATATCAGCCAGCACGACGCCCTGCTCTTTCTCTTCGGCGTCGAGCACCGCCTCGGCGCTCGCGAGCGGCTCGAGGATGAGGCCATCGACCTGCACGCCGCAGTTCTCGACGCACTTCGTGAGATTCTGGATGGCGCTATCGATGCCGGTGACGATGTGCGTCTCGACATCGAGCCGCGTGCCGTACATGCCGACGGGGTCGGAGACGTTGTCCTGGCCGTCGACGACGTAGTAGCGCGGGATGACGTGGATGATCTCGCGGTTCGTCGGGATGCTGACGACGCGCGCGCCATCGAGCACGCGCGTGACGTCGTCCGGCAGGATCGGCCGCGTACGGTCGGGGATGGCGATGATGCCGCGGTTGTTCAGGCAGCTGATCTGCTGGCCGGCGATGCCGACATGCGCCGAGAGGATGCGCGTGCCGCTCGAACGCTCCGCCTTCCCGACCGACGCCCGGATCGATTCCGTCGCGTCGCGGATGTTCTCGACCATGCCGCGCGTCAGCCCCTCCGAGGGCGCGACGCCGACGCCGAGGATGCGCATCTCATCGTCGCTGGTGACCTCGCCGACGACGGTACACACCTTCGTCGTGCCGATGTCGACCGATGCGAACGTCCCTCCACGGCTCATGTCTGTCCTCCCCGGTGCCTACCTGAAGCTCAGGCGGTCGCCATACCGAAGGTCGACCACGTTGAGCGCCAGCTCCTGCTCCTTCGCGCGCTGAAACAAGACGTACAGCGCCGCCACCTTGTAGTCGTAATCGCGTCCATCGCCGAAGGTCACCCACACGGGCTTGCCGCCGGCATCGGCGGCCGCGAGCACGGCCGTCAAGCCACTGTCCTGCCGGTAGGCGAACGCGAGCACCTTGCGCCCGAATGACGCATCGGATTCGCGGAGGAGGCGCGCGGCGAGTTGCACCGCGCCGGCGTCGATGGTGTCGCCGGGCTGGACCGGGCGCTGCGCGTCGGCGACGATGATCACCGGCGCGCCCTTCGGCGCGGCGCCGTCGAGCACCACGCCGTCGGCATCGACCGGCACGCTCGTGCCGGCGGCCGACCAGGAGCCCCAGACGCTGCGCTCCTGGACGCTGATCGCCACGCCGTGCAGTCCGTCCTTCCTGACCGTCGCCGTGCGCACGAGCGGCAACGCCCGCACGCGCGCCTGCGCCGCCCGCAGATCCAGCGCGAAGATGCTGTCGCCGTCGATGCCGGCCGCCAGCTGCACCTGCCTGGGCGAGATGCTCTTCGCCCCGGCGATCGTCACGTCGCTGACGGTGAGCCAGGGCGAGTGGTACGCCCACCATGCGGCGGACAGCAGCATCGCCATGGCGGCCGCGGCCAGGACGATGCGCGCCTGCCGCCGCGTCACCTGCAGGCGCGGCACGACGGGCAGCAGCGCCTGCACGCCGCGCGGCGCATCGGAGGCGCGCACCACGCGCCGGCCGCGCGCTGGACGCGCGTTGCGGTAGGGCCAGCGCTTCGGCGTCCTAGCGACCGGCATCGCGGAGAGTCCTGGCCATAGAGCGCTCCAGCGCGAGGTCGACGATGCGGCTGATCAGCTCCCGGTAGCTCAGGCCGGCGAGCGACCAGAGGTGCGGGAACATGCTCATCGGGCGGAATCCGGGCAGCGTGTTGATCTCGTTCACGACGGGCGCGCCATCGTCGGGCAGGAGGAAGTCGACGCGCGAGAAGCCGGCCGCGTCGATCGCGCGGAAGGCGCGCACGGCGCTTTCCTGCACGGCAGCGGCGCGCTCGTCCGGGATGTCGGCGGGGGCGATCGTGCGGGCGCTGTCGTCGAGGTACTTGGCTGCGTAGTCGTAGAACTCGCCGGCCGGCACCACCTCGCCGACGGGCGAGGGTTGCGGGTCGTCGTTGCCGAGGACGCCGCAGTCCAGCTCGCGGCCAGCGATCGCCTCTTCGACGAGGATCGTACGGTCGAGGGCGAAGGCGCTGCGCATCGCCGCGCCGAGGTCCTCGCGCGAGCGCACCTTGCTGACGCCGAGGCTGCTGCCGCCGTTCGAGGGCTTGACGAAGGCCGGGTAGCCGAGCTGCGTTTCGACGCCGCGCGTGACGTCGTCGCCGGCGTCCTCCCACTCGTGCTCGCGCACCGTCAGGTAGCGGGCGACCTTCAGGCCGGCGGCGCTGAAGAGCTTCTTCTGCAGCGCCTTGTCCATGCCGATGGCGCTCGCCGTGACGGCGCAGCCGCAGTACGGCACGCCGAACATCTCGAGCATGCCCTGCAGGGTGCCGTCCTCGCCGTTCACGCCGTGGACGAGCGGGAAGACGACGTCGACGTGCCGCAGTTCCCCGAGCACGTCCCTGCGCTCGAGGAGCTGCGGCACGTCGGCGTCGAGCCGCTTCTGGAAGGGCGCGTCCGCGCGCGCGAGCTGCGACCGCGTCTCGCCGGGCGTCAGCCAGCGGCCGTCGCGCGTGACGCCGAACGGCACCATCGCGAAGCGATCGCCGTCGGCCGCGGCCAGCACGTCCATCGCCGACATCACCGACACCTCGTGCTCGGCGGAGCGGCCGCCGAAGACGACGCCGAGCCGAAGCTTCCCGCCGGTCATCAGAAGCCCTCCCCGACGTACGCCACTTCGTTCTCGAGCTCGATGCCGAAGCGCTCGCGGACGCGCCGCTGCGCCTCGCGCATCAGCGCCGCCACGTCGCGCGCGCGCGCCGCGCCGAGGTTCGCGATGAAGTTGCAGTGCTTCTCGGAGAACTGCGCATCGCCGATGCGCTCGCCGCGCAGGCCGACGGCATCGATCAGCTCCCACGCCTGGCGCGGGAGCGGGTTCTTGAAGGTGCTGCCGGAGTTGCGGCCGCGCGGCTGCGCATCGAGCCGCCGGCGGTCGAAGTCGGCGATGCGCGCCGACAGCGCCGCCGGATCGTCGCGCCGCAGCGCCAGCTCCGTCGCCAGCACGACCACCCCGGGCAGGGCGCCGCGCGTGAAGCCGCTGCTGCGGTACGCCAGCTGCAGTTCTCCGGCCTCCAGCCGGCGCTCGCGGTCGTCGGCGCCGAGGACGGTGACCGCGCAGAGCACGTCGGCGAGGCAGCCGTCGTAGGCGCCGGCGTTGTAGACGCAGGCGCCGCCGAGCGTCCCGGGGATGCCGGCGGCCCATTCGATGCCGCCGAAGCCGCGCTTCGACATGCTCCGGGCGAGCGTCGCGAAGGGCGTGCCGGACTCCGCCGTCACGATCAGCGCGCCATCGCGCTCCTCCGGGCCGCGGACGTGCGCCGCCTGGTTATCGATGACGACGCCGCGGATGCCGCCGTCGCCGACTAGGATGTTGCTGCCGGCGCCGAGCACGAACAGCGGCGCGCCCGCGCCCCGCACGGCGACGACGGCGCGCCGAAGGGCTTCGGCGCCGCGGACGGTGACGAAGATGTCTGCCGGGCCGCCGATGCCGAACGTCGTGTGACGTGACAACGGCTCGCCGCGCTTCGTGGGCGCGATCGCGGCCAACTCGTCGAAGAGTCCGTTGTCCATCGTCCCCCTGCCGCGCCCTGCCGTCGGGCGGCACTCCACGGGCGCCGTCGCGATGCTTCCGCTCACGCGCCGCCCCGTCGCAGCGACTCCAGCACCTTCGGTCCCACCGTCTCGACGTCGCCGGCGCCGACGGTGATGAAGACGTCGCCGGCCCGCAGCTCGCCTGCGATGCGGGCCGCCGCCTCGTCGAGCGAGCCGGCGTAGGTCGCCCGTGGCGATGCGACAGCCGCCGCCAGCTCCGCCGCGCCGATGCCGGCTTCGGGCGTCTCGCGCGCGGCGTAGGTCTCGGCGATGTACAGCGCGTCGATGCCCTCGAAGCACGTCCGCCACTCGTCGAGCAGGTACGCCGTGCGCGAGTAGGTGTGCGGCTGGAAGAGCGCGACGAGGCGGCGGCGGCCGAAGCGCTCGCGGGCCATCGCGACGGTCGTGCGCACTTCGGTCGGGTGGTGGGCGTAGTCGTCCATCACCGTGACGCCGCCGGCCTCGCCGACATGCTCGAACCGCCGCTCGGCGCCGCGATACGAGGCCAGGGCGCCGCGGATCACGTCGCGGTCGAGGCCGATCGTGTCGCCGGCGGCGATGCCGGCGAGCGCGTTGCGCACGTTGTGCCGTCCCGCCAGTTCGATCGTGAAGCTCCCGAAGCCGCGGCCAGACGCCCGCACGTCGAACGCCTGGCCGCGCTCCTCCGGCTTCGGGACGCCCGCCGTCCACGTCGCGTCGTGGTCGAGGGCGTAGGTCTGGACGTCGTGCGCGCGCACGCCGGCGCCGGAACCGACGAGCTGGCGCAGGCGCGGGTCGTCGGCGCAGGCGATGAGGTGGCCGTCCTGCGGCACATTCGCGGCGAACTGGGCGAAGGCGTCCTCGAGCGCGTCCATCGTGCGGTAGATGTCCAGGTGGTCGGCTTCGATGTTCGTGATGATCGCGACGTCCGGCGCGTAGCTCAGGAACGCGCGGTCGAACTCGTCCGCCTCGACGACGATGTACTTCCCCTCGCCGGGCGCCGCGTTCGTGCCGAGCGTGCGGACCTCGCCGCCGATCAGGTACGTCGGGTCGAGGCCGGCTTCGACGAGCATGTGGGCGATCAGCCCGCTCGTCGTGGTCTTCCCGTGCGTGCCCGCGACGGCGATGCTGAAGCGGCCGTCCATCAGCCGCGCCACCATCTCCGCGCGCTTGATCACCGGAACCTCGCGGCGCTTCGCCTCCGCGATCTCCGGGTTGTCCCAGAACGTCGAGGCGGAGGTCGCGACGACCAACTGCGCGTCGCCGATGTTCTCTGCCGCGTGACCGATGGCGACGCGGACGCCGAGTCGCTCCATGCCGGCCGTCGTCGCGTTCGCCTTCTGGTCGGAGCCGCTGATCGTGTGGCCCCAGGCGAGCAGGATACGGGCGATCGCCGACATGTGGACGCCGCCGATGCCGATCATGTGGACGCGCTCGGGGATGTTTGCGCTTCTCATGCGGCCGCCTCCACCAGCAGCCCGACGAGCTCCTTCGCCGCGCCGGGCCGTGCGAGCGAGCGCATCGCCGCGGCCATCGCCGTCCGGCGCGGTCCGTCGGCGAGCAGCTCGAGCACGCGCTCGGCGAGCCTGCCGAGCTCGCTGTTGCGGACGACGACGGCGGCGCCGCGCGCCGCCAGGTACTCCGCGTTCGGCGCCTGCGACCAGCCCTCGTACTCCCCGGGGACCAGCACGCCCGGGGCGCCAGCCGCCGGCAGCTCGCCGAGCGTCGAGGCGCCGGCGCGGCTGACGACGACGTCCGCGGCGTGCATTGCCGCCGGCATGGCGTCGAGGTACGGACGCACGAGGTAGCGCGGCTGCAGCCCAACCGGTAGCGCCGCTCGGGCGCCGGCCGCGCGCGCCTCGTCGGCCGCGCCGGTCACGTGGACGACCGTCGCCCGCGCGAGCAGCCGCGGCAGGGCTGCGATGACGGCGTCATTGACGGCGCGGGCGCCGAGGCTGCCGGCGGTGACGAGCACGACGGCGGCGTCTTCGGCGATGCCAAGACGACGTCGCGCCGTCCCGCGGTCGAGCGTCCAGAAGTCGTCGCGCACCGGATAGCCGACGACGGTCGTGCGGCCGGCCGGCAGTCGCGCCAGTGCGGCATCGGATGTCGTCGCCGCGCGGCTCGCGAGCCGCGCGAGCAGGCGCACCGCCCAGCCGGGCGTGACGTCGGGCAGGTAGACGACGAGCGGCCGCCGCAGGACGCGCGCGGCGATGCCGACCGGCACGCTGGCGTAGCCGCCGGTGGCGAACACCGCGTCAGGCCGGAAGCGGCGGACGATTCCGGCCGCCTGCACGGTGCCGCGGACGAGCAACACGGTGCCGCGGGCGAACGCGAGCGGCGACGAGACGCGCAGCTGTCCGGCCGCGATCGCCCGGAAGGGGATCCCCTCGCGCGGCACGATCTGCTCGTCGACGCGGCCGCGGACGCCGACGTACAGGAGCTCGATCGGCTCGCCTCGCGCCCGCAGCTCTGCTTCGAGCGCGCGCGCGACCGCGAGGCTCGGGTAGACGTGACCGCCGGTGCCTCCGCCCGCGAACAGCACCTTCACTGCGCTCCCTTCCGCTCCGGCCACGCCGGCGCCTTCGGCTTGCGCGCCGTGGCCGTGCGCGCCGCCGCCCGCGTCGTCGTCTTCCGCGCCGGCGCCCGTACGATCGTGTCGGAGCCGTCCTGCGGCCGCGGCTTCCCGGTGACGGTGCGCGGGTCGACGCCGTAGCGCGACACGCTGAGCAGGACGCCGATGCCGGCGAGCATCGACATGAGCGCCGAGCCGCCGTAGCTGAGGAAGGGCAGCGGGATGCCGGTGAGCGGCAGCGAGCGGGTGATGCCGCCGATGTTGATCAGCGCCTGGAAGGCCACCCACGAGACGATGCCGACGGCGAGCAGCGAGCCGAAGTCGTCGCGCGCCCGCAGGACGACGCGGAAGCCGCGGACGAGCAGGACGACGAAGAGGACCATGACGATCACGGAGCCGATGAACCCCAGCTCCTCGCCGATGATGGCGAAGATGCCGTCGGTGTGGGCGCCCGGGACGTAGAAGAACTTCTGGCGGCTGGCGCCGAGGCCGAGGCCGCGCAGGCCGCCGCTGCCGAGCGCGATGAGGAGCTGCAGCGTCTGGAAACCGCGGCCGCTCGGGTCCTTTTCGGCGCTGATGAAGGCGAAGATGCGGTCGGCGCGGTACTCGCCGGTGAAGATCAGCAGCACCGCGACCAGCGTCGCGATGGCGCCGAAGGCGAGGATGTGTGTCATCGACGCGCCGGCGACGAACACGAGCGTCATCGTCGTCAGGACGATGACGATCGTCGTGCCGAGGTCCGGCTCCAGCATGACGAGGCCGGCGATGATCCCGACGAAGACGACCGTGGGGAAGAAGCCGTTCCAGAAGTTCTTCACCTCGTCGCCGCGGCCGGCGAGCCAGGCGGAGACGTAGATGATCAGCGCCAGCTTCGCGAATTCGCTCGGCTGCAGCGGCGGCACCGGCCCGCCGACGGCGATCCAGCGCGTAGCGCCATTCCGCTCGAAGCCGATGCCCGGCACCAGCACGGCGACGAGGCCGAGCAGCGCCACCAGCATCAGCAGCGGGCTGAGCACGCGCAGCTGGCGGTAGTCGCTCTTCATCAGCACGAACATCGCCATGGCGCCCACCATGCCGAAGAAGACCTGGCGGAAGACGAAGTAGTTCGCGTCGCCGAACTCGAGGATGCCGAGGGCGAAGCTGGAGCTGTAGACGGCGATGCAGCCCAACACGACGAGCGCCGCCACCGTCACGATGATCAGATAGTCGGGGCTGCCCACGCGCAGGCGCGACGGGTGCGCGGTGACCGACATCAGCCGGCCTCCGCTTCCGTCGCGATCGCGCGCACGAGCCGCCGGAACTCCTCGCCGCGCTCCTCGAAGTTGGCGTAGGCGTCGAAGCTCGTGCAGGCGGGCGAGAGCAGCACGACGTCGCCGGGTCCGGCCATCGAGCGCGCGGCGCGCACCGCCTCGTCGAGCCGCGCGCGTCGCGCGGTCTGCGGCCGATCTTCGGGCGCGACGAGCTGCGCCTGCGCCTCGACCGCCGCTTCGAGCAGCGGTCCATCGGCGCCGAAGAAGACGATGCCCGTGCAGCGACGCAGTGCCTCTTCGGCAAGCCCCTCTTTCGGCAGGTCCTTGTCCTTGCCGCCGAGCAGCAGCACGAGCGGCTCGACGAAGGAGCGGATGCCGGCAACCGCGCGCTCGGGGGTCGAGGCGATGCTGTCGTTGACGTAACGGACGCCTTCGACCTCGGCGACGAACTCGAGCCGGTGGGGTACCGGCCGGAACGCCCGGATCGCCCGGGCGATGTCCTCGCCGCTGACGCCGGCGGTCGCCGCGATGGCGGCGGCGGCGAGGACGTTTTCGACGTTATGGGCGCCGCGCAACGGGATCTCCTCGAGCGGCAGCAGCATCTCTTCGATGGCGTCGCGTCGCAGGAAGACGGCGCCGTCGCGGACGAAGGCGCCGTTGCCCTCGAGATCCGCGTCGGTGGTGAAGTGCCAGGCAGCGGCGGGCGTCAGGTCGGCGATGGAGGCGGAGATCTCGTCGCGTGCGTTCAAGACGACAGAATCCTGCCGCGTCTGGTAGCGCACGATCCGGCGCTTGAGGTCGACGTACTCCTCCCAGCTGAAGCGGTCGAGGTGGTTCGGGGTGACGTTCAGCACGGCGGCGATGTGCGGGCTCGTCTCGAGCAGCTGCAGCTGGCTGTGGCTCACCTCCACCACGGCCCATGTGCGCGCGTCCATCGCATCGAGCTGGCTCAGCAGGCCGATGCCGATGTTGCCGCCGATCATCCGCGGCAGCCCGGCGGCCTCGAGCATTGCCGCGACGAGGCTGGTGGTCGTCGTCTTGCCGCTGCTGCCGGTGATGCCGATGGTCGGGCCGGGGCAGTGCTCGAAGAACCAGCGCGTCATCGAGCTGACGGCGATGCCGTGCGCGCGGGCGGCGGCGATGGCCGGCGAGGCGAGAGGGACGCTCTGGGATGCGAAGACGATGTCGCTGGCTGCGACGAGGCCGACGCCGGGCTCTCCGAGTGCGTAGGTGATGGGCAGACCCTCGAGCTCCTGCATCCTGCCGGCGAGGGCTGCGGCGGGCCGGGCATCGATCACGGTGACGAGGGCGCCGTGCGCCGCCGCGTAGCGGGCAACATCGACGCCTTCAATGCCGAGACCGAGTACGGTCACGCGTTTCCCCACCAGGAAGTCTCGTTCACCAGTCATAGCATCTTATCAATTATCTGTCAATAGGCCCGGCATATCAATTGAGCGCCGCCAGGGCGACGCCGCAGAGCGCACCGATGACGCCGACGGCGAGGAACCGCGCCGTGATCGTCGTCTCCGGCCAGCCGACCTTCTCGAAGTGACAGTGGAGTGGCGCCATGCGAAAGAACCGCTTCCCCGTCCCGTGGAAGTAGCCGATCTGGATCACGTCGGCGAGGATCTCGGCGACGAAGACGACGCCGACGAGCGGCGCCAGCAGCCACCAGCCGGTCATCAGGGAGACGATCGCCAGCGTCGCGCCGAGCGGCAGCGCGCCGGCTTCGCCCATGAAGACACGCGCCGGGTAGGCGTTCCACCAGAGGAAGCCGAGCAGCGCGCCGCTGACCGCGAAGCAGAAGGTCGCGAGGCCGACCTGGTCCTGGAACAGGGCGATGGCGCCGAAGGCAGCGAATGCGACGGCGCAGGTGCTGCCGGCCAACATGTCGAGCCCATCGGTGACGCCGACGGCGCTGGTCATGGCGACGATGACGAAGCTGGCGATGACGATGTATACGGGGCCGATGTCGTAGGCGCCGTAGTGCGGCACGAGCAGGCGCGGCGCATCGATGGCACCGTAGAGGATCCAGGCGGCGACGACGGCGACGCCGGTGAACGTGGCCAGCTTCAGCAGCATGCCGCTGCGCTCGTGCGCGCCGTGGACCTCGCGGCCCAGCAGCGTGCCGAGGTCGTCGTAGATGCCGACGACCACCAGCACCAGCCCGACGGCGACGGGCAGCAGCACGCCACGGTCCTTCGGCACGCCGGCGATCAGCCCGGCCGCCAGCGCGACGCCCATGAAGAGCACCCCGCCCATCGTCGGCGTGCCGGCCTTCACCATGTGCGACTCCGGCCCCTCGCTGCTGATCGACTTCCCCAGCTTCTTCGCGCGCAGGAAGGCGATCAGCGGCCGCCCGAGGATGGCGGCGGCCACCGCGGCGGCGGCGCCCGTGAACAGCGCGTACGTCACGGCTGCTCCCTCAGCTCCTCGGCCACGGACTCGAGCGCCAGCGCGCGCGACGCCTTGATCAGCACGTGGTCGCCGCGCCGCAGCTCGGGCCGGAGCGTCGGCGCCACCTCGCAGGCGTCGGCGACGATGCGGGCGTCGGCGTGGCCGGCGTCGCGGGCCGCCTCGCCGATGATCCGCCCCAGCGCGCCGACGGCGATGATTACGTCGGCGACGGCCGCAGCGCGCAGGCCGACCTCGCGGTGGCCTGCCGCCTCGGCGGCGCCCAGCTCGCGCATGTCGCCGAGCACGGCGATCTTCCGGCCCGGCGTCTCGGCCAGCAGGTCGAGCGCCGCCAGCATGGAGGCGGGGCTGGCGTTATAGCTGTCATCGATGATCGTCGCGCCGCCGGCGCCGCCCAGCGTGCGGAAGCGCACGGACGCCGGCGCCGCGGTCAGCGCCTGCGCGACCTCGGGCAGCGTCAGTCCGTCGACGAGGCCGACGGCGGCGGCGGCGAGCGCGTTGTGCACGAGCGCGCGTCCGGGCAGATGCGAGTACACGGGCTCGCGCTCGCCGCCGTGGACGAGTGTAAAGCGCGCGCCGGCGAGGCCGTGGCTCTCGACGTCATCGGCGCGCACGTCGGCGTCCGGCGTCATGCCGAACGTGACGACGTGGGCGCGGGTATTCGATGCCATCGCCGCGACCCGCTCATCGTCGGCGTTGAGGACGGCGACGCCCGAAGGCGGGAGCGATGCCGGCAGCACCGCCTTCTCCCGGGCGATCGCTTCGATCGTCCCGAGGCGCTCCATGTGCACGGGCCCGACCATCGTCACGACTCCGACGTCCGGCTTCGCCATCGCGCAGAGTTGCGCCATCTCGCCCGGCGCCCACATGCCCATCTCGAGTACGGCGCGGCGATGCCGCCGCGTCAGCTCCAGCAGCACCAGGGGCAGGCCGATCTCGCTGTTGAGGTTGCCCTCGCTCTTCAGCAGCGGGTACCGGGTCGCCAGGACGGAGGCGATGATCTCCTTCGTGGTCGTCTTGCCGACGCTGCCGGTGACGCCGACGACCTTCACGCGCGACCGCTCGGCGCGGCGCCGCGTCGCCAGCGCCTGGAGCGCCGCCAGCGCATCGCCGACGACGTACTGCGCGAGCGGCGCCGCGACCGCGCGCGTGACGATGGCGCCGCTGGCGCCGTGGCGGGCGGCATCGGCGACGAAGTCGTGGCCGTCGACGCGCTCGCCGGGCAGCGCGACGAAGAGGTCGCCGCGCCCGGCCGTGCGCGAATCGACGACCGCGTGCCGGAAGCGCAGCGGCCCGACGTCCGGCGCCGTCACCAACTGCGGACGGAGCGCCGTGGCGAGCTCCTTCGCGGTGATCATCGGTTGTCCTGCCCTGCGTCCCGGTCGCCGTCTGCCCCGCTGGCTTGCGGCGATGCTGCTTCCTTCGGCCGGCGGCGTCACGCCGGCACCCGCTCGCGCCTCAGCGCGCGGCCGACGGGTCGTCCGGCGCGACGCCGAGATAGGCGAAGATGGCGGGCGCCAGGTCGCGGAAGACCGGCGCCGCTGCCTGGCCGCCGAGCACGTCGTTCATGTAGTCCAGCTTCACAAGCATGATCATCTGGGGGTCGCGCACCGGCCCGAACCCGACGAAGGAGGCGATGTTGCCGTTGTGCACGGTGCCATCGGCGAGCGTGGCGCCGGTGGTCGTGCCGGTCTTGCCGCCGACGTGGTAGCCCTTCGTCTGCGCCTGCTCGCCGGCGACGCCTTCGACCACCTGGTTCATCATATCGGCAACCTGCGCCGCCGTTTCCGGCTTGACGGTCTGCCGCACGAGCTGCGGTCCGAACGTCTTCGCGCCGCCCGGCGTATCCATCTCCTGGACGATGTACGGACGCATCAGTTTGCCGCCGTTCACCAGGGAGTTGATCGCCGTCAGCACCTGCAAGGGCGTCGCGGCGATGCCTTGGCCGAAGCTGTTCGTCGCCAGGTCGACGGGCGACCAGTTGGGGTCGGCGTTCGTCCGTACGAGCCCGTCCGGCTCGCCGCTGAGGCCGACGCCCGTGGCGTCGCCGATGCCGAACTTCTTCACCGATGCATAGAACTTGTCCGCCCCCACGAGCCCGCTCATCCAGACGGCGCCCGTGTTCAGGCTGCGCTGCAGGATCTGGGTGACCGTGGTAGTGCCGTTTGCGCTGTAGTCCCAGTTACGGATCGTCGACGTGCCGATCTGCGCGTAGCCGGTGTCGTTGTAGGTGCTGTTCGGGGTGACGACGCCGAGGTCGATCGCCGTCGCCGCCGTCACGAGCTTGAAGACGGAACCGGGCTCGTAGACGTCGGTCACCGCGCGGTTGCGGAAGAGCGCCTGATTCGGGTCGTTGAGGTCGAGCTGCGAGAGCTTGAAGCCCGGCCGGCTCGCCATCGCCATCACGGCGCCCGTCTTCGGCTGCATGACGATGATCGTGCCGCCCAGCGCGCCCGTCCTGGCGATCTGCTGGTCGAGCTCGCTCTCGACGAGGCGCTGGATGTAGCGGTCGATCGTCAGGCGCACGTTGCCGCCGGGCGTCGCCTTCTGTCCGGGGCGCTCGGCGCCGAGGGAGAGCCGGTTGCCGATGCTGTCGCGCTCGAAGTAGATGGTGCCCGGAGTGCCCCCGAGCTCCTTGTCGAAGTCGAGTTCGATGCCCGTGAGGCCCGTATGGTCGCGCCCGACGAACCCCAGGAGGTTGGAAGCGAGGTCGCCCTCCGGGTACTGCCGGCGCGTCGTCTCGACGAGGCGCAGCCCCACCGGCTTCGCCGCCTGAAGCGCCGTCCCCTTGTCGAAGTCGAGCGCGCTGTAGGCGAGGTAGAGGCCGGTCTTGTCCTTCCGCACGGCGCCGATCAGCTCCGCCGGCTGGCGGCCGATCGCCGGCGCGATCACCGCGGCGCCCTTCAGCGCCGCTGCGTCATCGGCCCAGTCGGCGCGGTTGATGTAGACGTCGTAGGCGTTGACGGTGGTCGCCAGCGGGAAGCCGTTGCGGTCGAGGATGGCGCCGCGCGCGGCGCGCACGACCTGCTGGCCGTAGTGCTCGTTCCTGGCCTCCGCCTTGTAGCGGGCGTCATCGACGAGTTGGATGTAGGCGACGCGGGCGGCGAGCAGCAGCCCGGCGACGGCGAAGACGCCGGCCAGCGCGATCAGTCGCGCATGCATCCTGCCGCGAAGCCCGAACATTGCGCCCCTTCCCCTCGCGCCGCGGCCGCCGCTAGTAGAACGGCAGGAGTTGCAGCAGTCGCTTCCACAACGATGGAGCGGGCGGCGGTGGCGGCAGATTGGCCGCTGCCGCCGCCGCCTGCTCCTGGAACCGCGCCGGCAGCGATGGCCCGCTCGGCAGCGGCTGGTTCACCGTCACGTAGATCGTGCGCGTCGCCGGCACCAGCCCGAGCTTCGTCCGCGCGTCGGATTCGACGCGACTGAGCGACGACAGCCGCGCCACCTGGGCCTCGAGCTCGTAGTTCTCGGCCTGCTTCGCGGCGCGCTGCCGCGTCAGCGCGTCGATGGTGTAGCCGGTGCTTGCCGCACGACTGAACTGGTTCACCTGCAACGCCGCGACGGCGACGACCACGACGGCGACGGCGATCAGCACCGCCCGCGCGGAGATGCGGCGTCCGAGCAGCCGCGGCGCGGGAAGCGCGGTGCGGTGCAGGAGTGCCATGCGCCTCCCCTTACGCTGCGGTGGTGGCGATGCGCTCGGCCGCGCGCAGGCGGGCGCTGCGCGCGCGCGGGTTGGCGGCGATCTCGGCGGCGGCGGGCTGCAGGGCGCCGCGCGTCACCGGCCGCAGCGTCGCCTTGTGGCCGCAGCGGCATTCGGGCAGGCCCGGCGGGCAGATGCAGTCCCGCGACTCGCGACGGATGTACTCCTTCACGATGCGATCCTCGAGCGAGTGATAGCTGAGCACGGCGAGGCGTGCCCCAAAGCCGAGCAGGCCGTGGGCCTGAGGAAGGGCGGCGCTGAGGGACGAGAGTTCCTCATTCACCGCAATGCGGAGAGCTTGAAACGTCCTGGTGGCGGGATGGGTGTTCCTACCTGCTCTCCTACCCACGGCCTGCTCGACGGCTTTGGCGAGTTCCCTGCTCGTCCGGACCGGGCGAGCTTCGACGATCCGGCGAGCGATCTTGCGGCTCGCCGGCTCTTCTCCGTACCGGAAGATGAGGTCGGCCAGCGCCGCCTCGCTGTAGGTGTTGACGATCTGCTCCGCCGTGGTGCCCTCGCCGCCGAAGCGCATGTCGAGCGGCGTCTCCCTCTGGAAGCTGAATCCGGCGCCCTCTTCGAGCTGGTCCGACGACAGCCCGAGGTCCAGCAGGACGCCGTTCACGGGCACGAACTGGAGCTGCGCGCAGATGTCGCCGACCTCGCGGAAGTTGGCGCGGACGGCGCGAAACGCATCGCCGTAGGGCGCGAGCCGCTCGCTGGCGCGGTCGATCGCCGCCGCGTCGGCGTCGATGCCCAGGAGGACGCCGCCGGGCTGCGAGCGCTCGAGGATCGCCTCGGCGTGGCCGCCGCCGCCCAGCGTGCAGTCGATGTAGCGGCCGCCGGCGCGCACGTTCAGCGCGGCGATCACTTCTTCGAGCATGACGGGCGTGTGGCGGGTGACAGCCATGATCATCGTTCCCGTTCCCACGGCTGGATCGATTCCAGGTTCGCCGGCAGTTCGTCGTCCACGCGCTCCATCTCGGTCGTGTACTCGTCCGGCGCCCAGACCTCGAAGAGCTCGCCGGTGCCGACGAGGAGCACCGTGCCGGAGAGGCGGGCGAACTCGCGCAGGGGCGGCGGGATCAGCACCCGATTCTGTGCGTCGAGCTTCGTCTCCCACGACCGGCCCATCAGCGCGCGCCGCCGCACGCGCCCGCGGCGCTCCATGCTCGACGCCGCCATCCATTCTGCCGCCCGCTTGTCGAAGGCCTCCTGCGTCTGGATCTGGACGCAAGTGTCCGGGGAACCCTGGCTGAGCACGATCCCATTCCGGAACGCGTCGCGATAGCGGGGAGGGAGCGGCAGCCGCCCTCGCTCGTCCATTGCGTACTCGAAGGTTCCAATCAACCACACGGGATCGGCCGATGTCCTGCCAGCTGCTCACACGGATCCATCCGTCGCCAGATTTCCCACGAACTCCCATAGATTACCACTCAACCAACCGATGTCAATGGGGCATTCAGATAAATTTCCCACAGAGCGCTCCCTGCGCCATCGCCCAGGCGACGCGCGCCCGATTCCCTGCCGCTGTGCGAGTGCGATGCCCGCTTGCCGCCGCTCGCCGGCGCTTCTACCGTGGGGCATGGTCAGCATCCGGGCGGCAATCCTGACGGTGAGCGACAAGGGCAGCCGCGGCGAGCGGCCCGACACGAGCGGCGCGGCGATCCGCGAGCTCCTCGAGCGCATCGGCGCCGAGGTCACGACGCATGACGTGGTCCCGGACGAGCGCGACCAGGTCGCGGCACGACTGCGCGCCTGGTGCGACGGCGGCGGCGTCGACCTCATCGTCACGACCGGCGGCACCGGTCTCGCCGCGCGTGACGTGACGCCGGACGCCACCAGCGACGTCGGCGAGCGGCCGGTGCCGGGCATCGCCGAGGCCATGCGCGTTGAGGGCCTGCGGCACACGCCGCGGGCGATGCTCAGCCGCGGTGTCGCCGTGGTGCGGGGCGCGACGCTGATCATCAACCTGCCGGGCAGCGAGAAGGGCGTGCGGGAGAGCCTCGGCGCCGTGCTCGCTGTCCTGCCGCACGCCGTGCAGCTCCTGCAGGGCGATACCGAGCATCGCTGACCGGGCGGCGCCCCGGGCGTTCGGGCGGCCTGCGTGGCTGCTTCGTCCGCAGCGCCGCATGCCGCCGTCAGCGAGCACACTGTGAACGGGCGATGGTCTGCTTGAAGTCACACATCGATCTGTAATATTTCTGGCTTCGCGCAGCGGTCGATCGTCGGGAGATGATCGGCTATACTCGTCGCGACTCACGCCACTCCTCGTCGCGCCCCGGCCGGGCGCACTGCCCCGAAGCCGGCGCTCTGCGTCGAATCCGATCTCGCCCGTGCGCGGCGCGGGCGCGGTTCCGACTCCGAGGGAAGGAGAGTCGCTTGACGGCACGGACGCTGGCGTGGACGGGTTTCCTGGCGGTCGCGGCGTTCGTGCTGATGGCCGCCGGTCGCATCACCGCGCTCGACCCGGTCGAGAACCTCACCCTCGTCGTCACGGCGCCGATGCAGCGCGCGCTGCACGACGCGACGACGCCGATCGCGAACTGGGTGAACGACTTCACCGACTCCAGCGGCCTCTCGAGCGAGAACGCGAAGCTGCGCGCGGAGAACGAGCGGCTGACGAACGACCTCGCCCGCGCGCGCGAGGACGCGACGCAGCTGAAGAACGCGCAGGACGCCAACGCGATCAAGCAGCAGTTCCCCGCCGACCGCTTCCTGTCGGCGAGCGTGATCGCGCGCGACTCCAGCAACGCGCGCCGCATCGTCGCCATCGACCGCGGCAGCGCGGACGGTGTGAAGGAAGGGATGATCGTCGTGAGCGAGGGACGGAGCCTCGTCGGCACGGTCTCCAAGACGTTCTCGGGTTACGCCTGGGTGACGCTGATCACGGATCCGAAGAGCGCCGTGAGCGCGATGGTGCAGGAGTCGCGAGCGGAGGGCGTCGTGGCGGGCGACTACGGCGGCAGCCTCGACATGGAGTTCGTCGGGCAGGGCGCCATCGTCAAGCAAGGCGACTTCGTCATCACATCAGGCATCGGCGGCGGCTATCCGCCGGGCATCGTCATCGGCCGCGTCTCGCAGGTGAAGAACGCCGAGCAGGATCTGTTCCAGAGCGTGCAGGTCGACCGTCTGGCGAGCCTCGACCAGATCGAGCAGGTGATGGTTCTGACGAGCTTTGAGCCGAAGACGATCGCGCAGCCGTAGCGAGGGGGGAGCGTGCGGTACTGGCTCGGCGGCGTCCTCGTGTTCTTCCTGGCGCTGGTGCAGGCGTCGTCCGTGCAGCAGTTCCACGTGCTGGGCGTGGTGCCGAACCTGATGCTCGTGCTGCTCGCGGCGTGGCTCGTCGTGCGCGGGCTCGATGACGTGCTGCCGATGATCGCTGTTGCGGGCATCACGCTCGGGCTGATCGGGCTGCAGACGCCGGGGCTGGTACTGCTGGCGCTGCTGCCGCTGGCGGCGTTCGGCGTCGTGCGCGAGTTGCACATCGTGCACAGCGAGGTGCTCCTCGTGCTGGCGCTCGTCGCCGCTTCGACGGTGGCGTACGAGGGTGTGATGCTGCTGAGCGTCGTCGGGACGGGCGGCGCCCGCGACATCGGCGCCGCGGTTACGCGCGACGTGGCGCCCTCCGTCGCCGTGAATATGGCGCTCACGCTGCCGGTCTACGCGGTGATGCGCGTCGCCCGGCCCGTCGAGCGGCGCCACCGGTTGTCGTACTGATCGGACTGGGGCCGCCCACGGGCGGCGCAAAGATCTATGGGATTGCTGACCAACAACAGGCGCCGGCGCTGGCGCGTCGAGAACACCGAGCAAGCGGACCCGAAGGAGCGGCTGAAGCTCAAGCTGAACCTCCTGAAGCTCGTCGTGCTCATCGCCTTCGTCGCGCTTTCCGTGCAGCTGGCGCGGCTGCAGCTCGTCGATGGGCGGACGTTCGAGCGGCGGGCGCAGCTGAACCAGTTGCGCATCGAGCCGGTGATCCCGGCGCGCGGCATCATCTACGACCGCAACGGCGTGCCTGTGGTGCAGAACGTGCCGAGCTTCTCCGCCGCCATTGTCCCGGCGGACCTGCCGCGCAGCCGCACGCTCGAGATCGCGGCAGGGCTGCAGCGGCTGCTCGGCGTGCCGGCGCTCGAGACGACGCTCAAGGTCGAGCAGGCGCGGCGGTCGAACAACCCGTTCACGCCGGTGATCATCAAGGATGGGCTCGACCAGCAGGCCGCGTTCCGCACACGGGAGGAGCTGTCGAAGCTGCCCGGCGTGCAGATCATCGTCGAGCCGGTGCGGAAGTACACGACGGGCCCGCTGCTCGCCGACGTGCTGGGCTTCACGGGGCGCATCGACCAGCAGGAATACGCGACGCTGAAGAACAGCGGCTACATCGCCAGCGACCGGCTCGGCAAGTCCGGCGTCGAGTACACGTACGAGCAGTACTTGCGCGGCACGCCGGGGCGCCAGGAGATCGAGAAGGACGCATCGGGCCGGGCGATCCGCACGCTGGCCGAGGACCAACCGAAGGCCGGCGACGACGTCATGCTGTCGATCGACCTGGACCTCCAGAAGAAGACGACGGAGATCCTGCAGAAAGCGGCGAACGGCGGGCAGGCGGCGGCGGTCGTGATGGACGTGCGCACCGGCGAGGTGCTGGCGATGGTCTCGCTGCCGCAGTACGACGACAACGTCTTCTCCGGCACGGTCGACGAGGCGAAGCTCAACCAGTACCTCAACGACCCGAACAAGCCGCTGGTCAACCAGGCGATCGGCGCCCAGAACGCTCCGGGCTCGATCTTCAAGCAGATCACGGGCACGGCGGCGCTGCAGGAAGGCGTCGCAACGGCGAACACGATGATCACGAGCAATGGCTACATCACCGTGCCGAACGACTACGACCCGTCGATCCTCTACACGTTCAAGGACTGGCGCGTCCTCGGGCCGCTCAACTTCTACGCGGGCGTCGCCTGGTCGTCCGACGTGTACTTCTACTACCTGGCGGGCGGCTACCACTGGTACGGTCAGAACTTCAACGGACTCGGGCCGGACCGCCTGGCGCTCTACGCGCGCGCCTATGGCCTCGGCAGCAAGACGGGGATCGACCTTCCCGGGGAGGTCGCCGGAAACATCCCTGATCCGGCATGGAAGAAGCAGACGTTCGGCGACGTCTGGACGCTCGGCGACACGTACAACATGGCGATCGGGCAGGGGTTCGTGACGGCATCGCCGATCCAGATGCTCCGCGTGACAGCGGCCGTCGCGAACGGCGGCACGCTGCTCGTGCCGCGCGTCGTGCGCGAGGTGCGCGATGCGCAGGGGCACGTCGTCGTGCCGAACACGCCGCAGGTGGCGCGACAGCTGCCGATCAGCGCGGCGAACTTCGCGATCATGCGGCAGGGCATGATCGATGCCGTCGCCTGGGGGAGCGCGACGCCGGCGAATCTCAAGGACGACCTGCAGATCGCCGGCAAGACGGGCACGGCGGAGTACGGCGTGCGCGGCCCGGGCGACACGTCGGCGACGCATGCCTGGTTCAGCGGCTTCGCGCCGGCGCAGAACCCGCAACTGGCGGTCACGGTCTTCCTGCAGAACGGCGTCGGCGCGACGAATGCGGCGCCGGTGGGCGCGCAGATCCTCAGCTACTACTTCCACCGGCCGCAGCAGCAGGCGGCGGCCGCGGCGCCGCCGCTCGGGCAGGCACAGCCGTGAACCTGCGCACCGCGCCGACGCGCGAGTTCGATTACCTGCTGCTGCTATCGGCGCTGGCGCTGACCGCGTACGGAGCGCTGCTCATCTACAGCGGCAGCCTGACCACCTACGGCTCGCCGTCGGCTGCGTTCTCGCACCCGGTCTCGCGCCAGCTTGCGTTCGCCGCCATCGGCCTCGTGGCGATGCTTGTGTTGTCGCGCGTCGACTATCGCATCTTCGGCCCGCTCAGCCTGACGCTGTACGTCGTCTCGGTCGCCGGCCTGCTCTTCGTGCTGTTCGCGGGCGGCTCGGCGTACGGCTCGCGGCGCTGGATCGTCATCGGCGGCACGCAGGTGCAGCCGTCGGAGATCGCGAAGGTCTGTACGGTGATCATGCTGGCCAAGTTCTTCGACGACAACGAGGGGCGCATGCAGTCGCTGCGGGTCTTCGTGACGTCGATCGCGATCGCCGCGCTGCCGGCGGCGCTGATCATCATCGAGCCGGACCTGGGTTCGTCGGCGGTGTTCGTGGTGATGTGGTTTGGCATGGCGATGCTGGCCGGCGTACGGCGGCTGCACATCGTCAGCCTGACGGCGCTGATCGTCGCGCTGACGCCGTTCGCCGTCCTCGCGGCGGCGCAGGGGTACCAGAAGGACCGGCTGAGCATCTGGCTCGACCCTGGCAAGGATCCGCTCGGCACGGGTTTCAACATCCTGCAGGCGGAGATCAGCATCGGCTCGGGGGGCCTGCTGGGGCAGGGGTTCACGCGCGGCACCCAGACGCAGCTCGATTATCTGCGCACGCAGACGACGGACTACATCTTCAGCGTCGGCGCCGAGGAGCTGGGCTTCATCGGCGCGATGCTGCTGTTCTCGCTGTTCGTGCTGATGCTGTTCCGCTGCCTGCGCGTTGCCGGTCATGCCGATGATGCGTTCGGGCGGCTGATTGCGGTGGGCGTCGTCACGTTTATCCTCTTCCAGGTCTTCGTGAACATCGGCGTCAACATCCGGCTGGTGCCGGTGACGGGCGTGCCGTTGCCGTTCGTGAGCCAGGGCGGCAGCTCGCTGATCACGCTGCTTGCCGCACTGGGGATCGTGCAGAGTATCCTTGGCCATCGAAGGAAACGCGGCCGCCGCGCCTGATCCGCAGCGAAGCGGCTTCGCACGAAGCCGCACCTTCGCGATCCTCCGCGTCGTCGCCACCGCGGCGATCGTCGCCGCCCTCGTCTACCGCCTCTCGCCTGCCGACATCGCCGGCACGGTGCGGCACGCCGATGTGCCGCTGCTGCTGGCGGCGCTGGCGGCGATGCTGCTGACGCAGGCGCTGGTCGTATGCAAGTGGACGGCGCTGCTGCGCGCCCGCGACGTCCGCCTGCCGTTGCTGCTCATCGCCCGCACCTACTGCGTCGCGACGCTCGTCGGCACCGTGCTGCCGACGGCGGTCGGCGGCGATGTGTACCGCGTGTATCGCATCCAGCGGGAGCCTGGCGTGCGCGCCGGCGACGTGACGATGAGCGTGCTGTACGAGCGCGCGACCGGCTACGCGGCGATGACCTGCATCGGCGCGCTGGGGGCGGCGTTCTCGTTCGGCGCGGCCTGGGTCGGCGTCGTCGCGCTGCTGGGCGGCGGCGCTGCGGCAGGCGTGGTGATGCTGCTGCTGCCGCGCCTGCCCTTCCCGGCGCTGCGGCAGGGGCATGCGCTCCGCAACCTGATCGCGCACCGCGGCGAGCTGATCGCCGTGTATCAGATGGTGATCTTCTCGCTGCTGATCCAGGTCGTCTACATCTCGTCGATCACGCTGGCGGGCCGCGCCTTCGGCGCCCACGTCAGCTGGTGGTACTGGGCCTTCGCGACGTGGTTGGTGGCGCTCGCCGTGCTGCTGCCGGTGACGATCGGCGGCCTGGGGCTGCGCGAGTCGGGCTATTCGGCGCTGGTCAGGCACGCCGGTGCGACGTCGGCGCAGGGCGCCTCGACCGGCTTCGCGCTGGGGCTGCTGCTCGTCGTCACGAACGCGCTCGGTCTGGCGGCGGTGACGCTCTGGGAGCGGCGCCGCGGCGCTGCGCCGGCCCCGGCGGGGCGCGTCGAAGCGCCGGAGCCCCTGCGCCCGGAGGCGTGAGGGACACCGAAGCGACGGGTCAGCGGCGCACCGGGAGCGTGCGCGCGGCCGTCGTGCGGGGATCTGGCGGCCAGGCGCCGGCCGGCCTACGCACGACGCTCGTGGACTGCGGCCGCGTTCGCCGCCTCGGCGCGGCGTTCGCCACCGCGGCCGATCTTCGGCTCCGTGCCGGCGAGCAGGCGGCGGATGTTCGCGCGGTGCTTCCAGACGATGAGCGCGGCGCTGGCGGCGGCGTAGGCGGCGTACGGCCAGGGGCTGATGCCGAGCGCGGCCAGCACGATGAAGACGAGCGCCAGCAGCGGCGCCATCGTGATCGACATGACGGACATGATGCGCACGCCGGCGACGACGAGCGCCGCCACGGGGATCAGCGCCGCTGCGGCCGCGGGGTTCATCGCCAGCGCTGCGCCGAAGCCGGTGGCGACGGCGCGGCCGCCGCGGAAGCCGGCGTACAGCGGCCAGATGTGCCCGCAGACGGCGGCGAAGCCGGCGAGCGCGGCGACCCACGCCCGGTCATCGCCGTGCAGGCCGGCGGCCCGGGCGAGCCCGAAGGCGATGTACACCGGCGCCAGGCCCTTGGCGACATCGGCGAAGATGACGAAGACGCCCGCCTTCATCCCGGCCGTGCGGATGACGTTCGTGGCGCCGGTGGCGCCGCTGCCGTACTCGCGGATGTCGACGCCGCGCGTCGCCCGGCCGACGAGCAGCCCGAACTGCATGGAGCCGATCAGGTAGCCGATGGCCGCCGCCGCGACGAGCGCCCACCACATGCGCTGCCTCCTTGCCTCGTCCGATTCGTAGCAGCATGCAGCGCCCGGCGCAATGGGAGCGCGTTCCACCGCCGGATATAGTTGCAGCAGCACCATCACAGGGAGTCTGCCGCGGGCGCTCCGCGGGTTGGGGGACGACGTCTGATGCAGCTGCACACAGCGGTCTGCGACCTGCTCCGCATCGAACGGCCCGTCGGCAACGCCGGCATGGCGGGCGGCACGGCGGGACCGGCGCTCGCCGCCGCCGTCGCGAACGCGGGCGGTCTCGGCGGCCTCGGCGGCGTCAGCCGTCGTGGCCCGGCAGGCCTGCGCGATGATATCCGGCGCACGCGAGAGCTCACCGGGCATCCGTTCAGCGTCAACCTCTGGGTGCACATCCTGCCGGCGCTGCCGCAGCTGCTCGATGTCTGCATCGAAGAGCGGGTGCCGTCGGTGACCTTCACATTCGGCGACGCCCAGCCGTACGTCCGCCGCGCGAAGGACGCCGGCATCATCGTCCTGCACCAGGTGCAGACGGTGGCGCAGGCGAGGCAGGCGGCCGCGGCCGGCGTCGACGTGATCATCGCGCAGGGCGGCGAGGCGGGCGGCCACACCGGCAGCGTCGCGACGATGGCGCTCGTTCCGCAGGCCGTCGACACCGCCGCGGGCGTACCGGTGCTGGCCGCGGGCGGCATCGCCGATGGCCGCGGCCTCGTGGCGGCGCTGGCGCTCGGCGCCCAGGGCGTGATCATGGGCACGCGCTTCGTTGCGGCCGAGGAGTCGGAGCCGCCCGCGTATCAGCATCGCGAGCGGATCCTCGCGGCAACCGCGGACGACACCATCTGGACCGATGTCTTCGACATCGTCGATGGCATCCCGTGGCCGTGGCCGGAGTGGATCCACGGCCGCACGGTACGCACGGAGTTCGCCGCCGAATGGCACGGACGCGAGGCGGAACTGCGGGAGCAGATCGCCGCGATCCGCGCGGAAGCGACCGTGCCGCAGGAAGCGCCGGCGCGCGCGCAGAGCGCGTACGCCGGCCAGGCGTCGGGGCTCGTGCGCGACGTGAAGCCGGCGGCCGCCATCATCGACGAGATCATGCGCGAGGCGGACGAGGTGCTGGCGCAGCTGCCGCGACCGTAGTAAGGAGCCGCTTCGGCCGCGCGGCCTGCTACGATCGAGGCGTGGGCGCGGACGGAGGTGCGGCAGATGTCACGCGTGCGGCCGGTCGAGTACGAAGACGCATCGCCGGAGATCCGGGCGCTGTACGACGCCTTCGGCGGCCCCGACGCGCAGCTCAACGTCCGCAAGATCCTCGCCAACCACCGCGACTTCCTCGATGCGTTCGACGCGCTGGTCCGCGGGCTCTACCTGCGCAACAGTCTGGCGCCGCGGCTGCGCGAGCTGGCATATCTGCGCTCGTCGCAGCTCAACCGCTGCCACTACTGAGTGCCGACGCATCTGGCGCTTGGTTCAAGCGCAGGGCTGTCCGATGAAGAACTCTCGTGGCTCGCCGACTGGCGCAACGCGCCCTGCTTCGACGAGACGGATCGCCTCGTCCTCACGTACGCGGACAGCCTGACAGAGCAGGTGAGCGTGCCCGATGCGTTGTGGGACGCGCTCGCCGCGCGCTTCTCGCAGAAGGAGATCTTCGAGCTGTGCATGAGCGTCGGCACGGCGAACCTCGTGAACCGCGTCCACGCCACATTCCACACCGACGTCGATGCCCCGACGGCAGCGCGTTTCGACGCGCTGCGCGTGGACGTCGATCTGCCGGAGGCGCGCCACTGAGCGCGTGGGCGCGGTTCGTCTCACCCGGGCGGTGCGGCGTTGGACAGGAAGGCGCCCCGGTTCTCCAGCCCGACTACCCCACACGCGCCCCTCGCCAGTGCGATGATCGCTGCCGTCGCCGTCGCCTTCGCCTTGACGCTGCTGTAGAGCGCTTCGATGCCCCGGCTGTCGGCGGCCGCCGCCGCGAGCCGGCGCGACTCTTCGATGCCGTACGGCGAGAGCCGCCAGCGCGCCGGCGGCAGGCCGGGTTCGATGCGCGGGGAGGCATGCCGGATGAGGTAGACGCGCGCCATCCCTCGCGGTCAGACCGGGACGCCGGTGAGGAACATCAGCCCGCGGGCGAGCACTTCACCGACGAGGACGGCGCCGACGGCGATGTAGAGGAGGCCGGTCGCTGCCATCATCGCGTTCTCGTTCGCCGGGTAGCCCTTGCTCGACATCCACGACATCGAACCGAGTGCCGCCGGGAAGGCGAGGCCGATGACGATGCGCAGCCAGAACGCAGGGTTGCTTCCGAGCGTCTTCGAGCCGAGGAACGCCGTCGCCGAGGGGACCTCGCGCGCGGGGATGGCGACGTTGAGCACGAGCAGGAGCGTCTGCAGCGCGATGGCGGCGACGAGCAGCAGCGTCAGCTCTTCGAGGGGCTGCTTCGGCAGCCGCGGCGTCACCAGGTACCAGTGACCGAGCGTCATCGCAAGCACGACGGCGCCGACGGCGAGCGTGCCCGCAAGGAGGCTGAGGAAGGCGCCGGCGAAGCCCCAGGTCGGCAGGCTCACGTAGTACGAGGTGACGCCGACGAGCACGATGCCGGCGGCCAGCGCGACGAGGCCGCTGTACAGCGACGCACGCTTGTCCTCGCGCAGCACCGACCAGTTGTAGGGCAGGGTGGCGACGAGGAAGACGGCCGAGAGCACCTTCAGCCAGCGGGCGAGGCCATCGTCGAGGTGATAGCCGCCGATCAGCGAACGCGGGTCGAGCGCGAGCGAGTTCAGCAGCAGCACGACCGCCGCCACGGCGACCATGCCGGCGCTGAACTTCACGAAGCTCGGCGCCACGCGTCCGCGCCAGTCGGCGAAGACGCAGACCAGCAGGCTGCCGACGCAAAATTCGACCAGCACGATGAACGATGTGTACGGGAGTGCGTCGAGATTCATGCGCGCTTTATGGTAGCAGGCGCCCGTGCAAGGCGTCGTTGCGTCTCATTCACTGTCGGACGGCGCCTGCGGCGTGTCTGGCTGCTGCCGCATCGCAGTTGTTACGATGGAGCGTTCAACCAGTTGCCGTCAGGGAACGCGGAGGGCGGGAGGCCGATGTCCGGTCACTCAAAGTGGTCGCAGATCAAGCGACAGAAGGGCGCCGCCGACGCCCAGCGCGGGCAGCTCTTCACGAAGCTGTCGAAGGAGATCATCATCGCCGCCAGGCAGGGCGGCGGCGACCCCAACGCCAACTTCCGGCTGCGCCTCGCCGTCCAGAAGGCGCGCGACAACAACATGCCCGCCGACAACATCGACCGCGCGATCAAGCGCGCGGTTGGCGGCGGCGAGGGCTCCGAGCTGGCGGAGATCACGTACGAGGGCTTCGGCCCCGCCGGCACCTCGGTGATCGTCGAAGTGGCGACGGACAACAAGAACCGCACCGTCGCCGAGGTGCGCAACGTCTTCACGCGCGCCGGCGGCAGCCTCGGCGAATCGGGGTCGGTCGCCTGGAACTTCGACAGCCGGGGCGTCATCAACGTGCCGCGCGATGGCGTGGACGCCGACGACGTCGCCCTGTACGCCATCGACGCCGGCGCCGAAGACGTGCAGATCGGCGACGAGACGATCGACATCTATACCGGCCCGGGCGAGCTCGAGGCCGTGAAGAAGGCGCTCGAGGAGCAGCAGGTGGCGGTCGACGCGGCGGAGACGGCGCGCGTGCCGAAGACGACCGTCCAGCTGGACGAGAAGGCGGCGATCCAGGTGCTCCGCCTCGTCGAGAAGCTGGAGGCGCTCGACGACGTGCAGAAGGTGTACTTCAACGCCGAGTTCAGCGACGACGTGCTCGCCGCCTACACGAGCTGAGCGCGTGACCGACGCGGTCGCCCCGGCGATCATCCTCGGCATCGACCCGGGGACGCGGTACACGGGCTGGGGCGTGATCACGCTCGCCGGCAGCGAGCCGCGCGCGCTCGCCTGCGACGTCATCGCGCCGAAGTCGCGCCTGCCGCTCGAGCGGCGGCTCGAGCACATCTTCTCGGAGCTCGGCGACGTCATCGCCCGCTTCCAGCCGACGGTGATGGCCGTCGAAGAGCCGTTTGTCGGCGCGAACGTGCGGTCGGCGATGGCGGTCGGCGAGGCGCGGACCGTGGCGATCCTGGCGGCGACGCTGGCCGGGCTGCCGGTCTGCCACTACGCGCCGGCGCGAATCAAGGCGTCGGTCGCCGGCTACGGCCAGGGCGAGAAGGCGCAGGTGCGCGAGATGCTGCGGCTGCAGCTTGGCATGGCGGAGCCGCCGGCCGACCTCAACGCCAGCGACGCGCTCGCCGTCGCCCTCTGTCATGCCGTCCAGCATCGCGCCGCGGCCCTGCTCGCCGGCGCCAGGTAGCGGGCGCGGTCGCCGTCCGTCCCCTGGCTTCGAGAGTCCGCCGTCGCGCCCGGGCGGCCGGGGGCCAATGGCGTCATCCGCCGTTATCGGACACGCCATCCACGTCGCGCCCGGGCGGCCGGGGGCCAATTGGGTCGCCGGCAGGCCGGGCGCTTCGGGAACCGTCCGGTGGCGGCGAGGAGCCGGAACTCCGACGGCGCTGAAACTGGGTGCCTGCACCGGGTAACACTTCTGCGATGGCCGGCGTTCTACTGTCTGACGACACGCCGCGAATCGCACGAGGTACCCCATGCGCAGCCGCACCATCAGCTTCAACACCCGGCCCGTCTCGCTCCTGCTGATCGCGGCCCTCGCCGGCGTCGGCCTCTGGCTCTTCCAGCCATGGGCGCGAGCGCAGTCGGCGGCGCCGAACGCGCAGCCCGCGCGAGCCTCGCTTCTGGTCGATGGCACAGTGCAGACGACCGACGACGGCGGTGTCATCCGGCGCCTCGTGGTGCCGCTGGCGCTCGACGGCGCGCCCGGCATCTCGCTCGACGGCGCCCGGCTGCAGGCCGAGACGGAGATGAGCGCCTCGGCTGCCGCATCCGTGCCCGCCGGCTACACGCTGAACTGGCTCGACGGCAACGGCGACGACGTGATCGATGCCGGCGAGCACGTCGAGCTGGTCGTCGACCTTCCGCAAAACACGAGCGTGCACCCCGGCAACCCGCTGACGCTGGTCTTCAAGACGCCGGACGGCGGCCGTCTGCCGCTCGTCATCCAGAAGTAGGCACAGCGCGGCAACCGCCAGCGAGGCGGTTCGCGCGGCGCCGGGCGACGCGCCCATCGCGCCCGTGGCAGTCAGCGCTCACCGGCCACCAGGCACGCACCAGCGCCACCAATCAGTAGTGACCAGTGACGAGTGGCCAGGCACCGGGCACCAACGCCAGTGACCAGTGACCGGTTGGCGGTCGCGCGCCGCGTCACGCGCCGACCTGGTCCAGGTACTCCGACAGCCCGTAGCCGACGTGCTCGCCGCAGCGGAACTCGGTCATGCCTTCGCCGACGTGCGTCGTCATGCCCTCGCGGCGGTTGCGCAGCGGGATGAAGCCCATCACATCGCCCGTGACGTCGAGCCGCTCGCCGCTTGCCAGCGTCAGCCGCGCCCGCAGCGCGCGATGGTAGAGGCCGTTGTCCTCGAAGTCCGTATCGATCTCGACGGCCGTGATCGGCTCGAGGATGTCGCCGCGCACGACGACGCCGCTCTGGCGGCGCTGCTCCGGGGACTGCCAGATCTCGGACACCATCATCCCGAAGTCGGGCGCGAAGTTGATCGTCAGCCAGCGATACGAGTGGATCGCCTGCCAGTATCGGGGTCCCCACGAGTGGTCGCGCAGTCCGAGGCCGTCGATCTCGATCACGTCGTCGCCAGCGCCGTCGGCGGTCTCGACGCGGATCGTGCCGCTGACGCGCATGTGCTGCTCGTAGTGCGCCTTCGCGAACTCCTTCTCCGGGTCGACGACCTGCCGGCGGCCTCCGCTGCTGCCGTAGACCGGCCCGGCGGCCTCGTGGACGAGATCGAGGTGGACGCGGCGATGGGGGTTGTTGCGAAAGGCCTCGCGCGGCTCCGCCATCTGCGCCGGCTCGCGCAGGTGGACGGCGGAGCCGTCGTAGGTCGTGCGCAGTCGCTGCATCGGCTCGATGACGTCAACGCGCATGCCGCCGGCGTCCATCGCGTCGTTGGCGCGCACCTCCGGACGCTTGAACTGAAACAGCACGCTGCCGTCGGGGAGGTAGAGCACGAGCGTCATCTCGGCGTAGCCCTCGTTCGGGCGGTTGCCGAGCCGGACGAAGCCGCCGCTCGTTCGCTTCCGGTCGAAGAAGTTGAAGTACATGCTCTCGTTGAAGTTCGACTCGCTGCCGAGCGGGTGCGTGTAATCGTCCTGCAACGACAGGTCGCCGAGTAGGGTCGCCACGGTCCGCCTCCTCATCGTCATCGTGCATGCCCAAGCATGTGAGTGTACCGGAGGATTGAAGGCGGGCCGTCGCAGGTGCGGCAGGGTGGGCGGCGAACGCCGGCGTTGATGCTCGACCGGTGCGACCGGGCAGCGCGACGAGCGGCGCGCAGTCGCGACGAACGCCGAACGAAGCCGCGCGCCCGCGCATCAACGCCGGGCGCGCGGTCTGATGTGGGATGGTGGGCGATACTGGACTCGAACCAGTGACCTCCACGATGTCAACGTGGCGCTCTAACCAGCTGAGCTAACCGCCCGGAGGCGCCTGATCCTACCACGGACGGCGCCGGGCGCGGTAGTCGCCGGGCGCCCGCGCTGCGCGACGTAGTCGCGGGTGCTGGTTGGTGGTCGGTGGTCGGTGGTTCGCCGGGCGGGAACGCGGTTGCATGCTCCGATGGCCGGCGCTAGATTGGCGAGGCCTGCATCCGACGCTGCAGATTCGCCCCGGAGGCACTCATGGCGCGGCCCACGCTGCATACCCGTCTCTGCGACATCCTGGACATCGAATACCCCGTGATCCTCGCCGGCATGGGCGGTGTCGCGACGGCCGAGCTGGTCGCCGCCGTCTCCGAAGCTGGCGGCCTCGGCATCGTCGGCGCGGCATCGATGCCGCCGGACGAGATCGAGCGCCAGGTGCGGCGCATCCGTGACCTCACGTCGAAGCCGTTCGGCGTCGATGTGCTGCTGCCGTCCGGCGTCGCGGCACCGCAGGGCGACGGTGCGGCGAAGGCCGACGGCGATGCGCCGCCGCAGCCGCCGCAGCGCAGCCCGCGCGAGATGCTGCCGGAGCAGTACCGGCGCTTCATCGACAGCGCCGAGCAGGAATTCGGACTCCCGCGACGCGCCGCGCAGGAAGAGATGTCGCAGGGCATCCGCCGCGGCTTCGGCGGCAATTTCTCGAAGAGCCAAGTCGACGCCATCCTCGAGCTCAAGGTGCCGGTGTTCGCCGCCGGCCTCGGCAATCCCGGCCCGTACGCCGATGCCTTCCACGCGCAGGGCGCGAAGGTCATCGGCCTCGTCGGCAACGTCAAGAACGCGCGCCGTATCGCTGACGCGGGCACGGACGTCGTGGTGGCGCAGGGCACCGAGGCGGGCGGGCACACCGGCCGCATCGGCACGCTGGCGCTGCTGCCGCAGGTGATCGACGCGGTGGCGCCGACGCCCGTCGCCGCGGCAGGCGGCATCGGCGACGGCCGCGGCATCGCGGCGGCGCTGGCGGCGGGCGCGGACGGCGTCTGGGTGGGGACGGCGTTCCTCGTCTCGCGCGAGGCGTCGTGGCCGCAGCTGCTGAAGGATCGTATCCTCGCCGCCACGGAGGAGGACACGCGGGTGACGCGCCTGTACAGCGGCAAGACGATGCGCAACATCAACAACCCGCTCATCGAGTACTGGGAGTCGCAGAAGCTCGACGCGCTGCCGATGGGCATGCAGGGCATCATCTCCGGCGAGATCATGGCGGCGGCGCGTCAGGCCGACAAGCTCGAATTGGTGATGAACCCGGCCGGCCAGATCTCCGGCATGCTCCACGAGTCGCGCCCGGCGAAGGAGATCTTCGAGGCGATGGTCACGGAGGCGGCGCAGATCCTGTCGGAAGGCCTGCGCGCGCGCGTCAACGCGTCGGTGTCATGACGTCGCGATTCGTCATACACGAGGCGGATCCGGGTGGATTCCGGGCCGAGTTTCCGATGCATCCCGGCTGCCATACGGAGGGCGAAACGATCGAAGAGGTGCTCACCCGCGCGCCGGATGCCGGCGGCTCGCACCTCGATGCCCACGCCGAGCGAGGCGCCGACGCCGCGCACGCTGTACCCGGCGCGCCGGATGCCCGCGGCTCGCACGTGGATGTGCTGCGTGCGGATGACCAGGAGGTGCCGGCATCGACCGAGGGCGCGGCCATCACGACGATCGATCTGCCCGCCGCGGTATAGCGCGCCCGAGCTGCCCACGTTGTCGCGATGTTGTGCGGGCGTTTCAGAAAAGCGGGAGGTGTGGCGAGGCGACGACGCCGCGATCAGAACAACATCGCCATGATGCCGAATGGCCAGATGGTGACGCCGCTTCCGGCCACGCGTGAAGGGGTGAGGACCGGTCTCTCGACGGCGGCGATCCACAAGGCAGGGTTGACGACCGACGTGTTTGTGGCGCTGCTGAAGGAGTGATGATGACCACCTGCGCGCTTGACGACCTGCGCATCCTCGACCTCGCCGGCGACATCGGCATCTACGCCGCCAAGCTGCTCGCCGACCTCGGCGCCGACGTCATCCGCATCGAGCCGCCGTCCGGCGACCCCGCGCGGCGCATCGGTCCGTTCTACCACGACGATGCATCGCCGGAGCGCAGCCTCTCCTACTTCCATCTCAACACCAACAAGCGCGGTATCACGCTGGATCTCACGAGCGACGATGGCCGCGCGCTCTTCCGGAGGCTCGTCGCCACCGCCGATGTCGTCGTCGAGACGTTCGAGCCGGGATTCCTTGACGGCATCGGCCTCGGCTACGATGCGCTGACGGAGATCCGGCCGAACCTCATCCTCACCTCGATCACGGGCTTCGGGCAGGATGGACCGCACGCGCGCTATCGCTGGAGCGACATCGTCGGCGTGGCGATGGGCGGCATGATGACGCTGGCCGGGGACAAGGCCGACCCGCCGAACATGCCCTACGGCTACCAGGGGTACACGGGCGCCGGCATCCAAGCCGCCGCCGGCACGCTGATGGCGGTGCTGCAGCGCGACAACGGCGGCGGTGGCCAGCACGTCGATGTGTCCATGCAGGAGGCGCTCTCGATCAACCAGGAGACGGCGATGCAGACCTTCGACATGACCGGCGCGATCCGCCAGCGCACCGGCGCCCGCGGCGCCCTGCCGATCGACATCGCCGGCATCGGCGTCTACGACTGCACGGATGGACAGGTCTTCGCCTACCTCGGCACGCCCGGCGGCGCGCCGTGGAGCGCGATGCTCGAATGGATGACGGACGCAGGGAAGGCCGAAGACCTCAACGACGACCCGTACAGGGAGATGATCGGCCAGCTGAACCTGCGCTTCCTCACCGGCCTGGCGGCGCTGGCCGCCGACCCGCCGAAGCTCCAGGCGGCGCTCGGCACGCTCGGCCACATCTACGACGTCTTCTCGCGGTTCTGCAAGAGTCAGAGCAAGTGGACGCTCTACGAAGAAGGGCAGCGCCGGCGACTCATGTTCGGCGTCGTCTCGACGCCGGCGGACCTCGTGAAGAATCCCCAACTCCAGGCGCGCGCCTGGCTGCATGACGTGCATCACGACGAGCTCGGCGAGACGCTCCGCTATGCCGGCCCGCCGTACCGCCTGTCTGAGACGCCGTGGGCGATCCACCGGCGCGCGCCGCTGCCGGGCGAGCACAACATCGACGTGTACGGCGACGAGCTCGGCCTGTCGCTGCCCGACGTGGAGGCGCTGCGCGCGCGCGGCGTCGTATGAGCGAGGAGGCGGCGGTGCCGGACCTGGCCTTCGAGTCGGCGACCAACCTCGCGCGCATGCTGCGTGAGAAGCGCGTCTCCAGCCGCGAGCTGCTCGACCTCTACCTCGGGCGCATCGAGCGCTACAACCCGCAGCTGAACGCTGTCGTCACCCTCGACGGCGAGCGTGCGCGGGCCGAAGCGCAGCGGGCCGACGACGAGACGGCGCGCGGCGTGACGCGAGGCGTGCTGCACGGGCTGCCGATGACGGTGAAGGACTCGTACGAGACCGCCGGCATGCGCACGACCTGCGGCGCCCCGGCGCTCGCCGACCATGTGCCGGGTCGCGACGCCGATGCGATCGCGCGGCTGCGCGTCGCCGGCGCGGTGATCTTCGGCAAGACCAACCTGCCGGCGTTCGCTGCCGACTTCCAGAGCTACAACGATGTCTTCGGCACGACGAACAACCCATGGGATCTGAGCCGCGTCCCCGGCGGCTCGTCGGGCGGCTCCGCGGCCGCGCTTGCGGCCGGGCTGACGGGCTTCGAGGCCGGAAGCGACATCGGCGGCTCGATCCGCAACCCCGCGCACTACTGCGGTGTCTACGGACACAAGCCGACGTTCGGGCTGATCCCCAAGCGCGGCCACATCCCGGGCATGCCGGGCTCGCTCTCAGCGGCGGACATCAGCGTGCTCGGGCCGATGGGGCGCAGCGCCGATGACCTCGACCTCGGCATGGACGTGCTCGCCGGCCCCGACGACGCCGGCGCCGTCGCCTGGAAGCTGCGCCTGCCGCCGCCGCGCCGCACGTCCTTGCGCGCATACCGGATCGCCGCCTGGCTCGACGACGCCGCGGCGCCCGTCGACGGCGAGGTGCTGCGGCGGCTCGTCGCCGTCGTCGAATCGCTGCGCTCGGCCGGCGTCACCGTCGACGAAGGCGCGCGCCCCGGCGTGACGCTCGGCGAAGCCACCGACCTCTTCGGGCGCCTGATGCATCCCGCGATCGCGGCCGGTCTGCCGGAGGAGACGTTCGAGATGCTGCGACGGCGCGCGGAGGCGCCGGCCGCGGCGGAGGCGTCGTGGGAGGGGCTCTTCGCGCGGAACGTCACGCAGCGGCATCGCGATTGGTTGCAGGCGAACGAAGAGCGGGCGCAGCTGCGGGCGCGCTGGGCCGCGCTCTTCCGTGACTTCGACGCGCTGATCTGCCCGGTGGCGCCGACCGCCGCCTTCGCGCATGACCACAGCGTGCCGCCGGGCGCGCGCACGGTGGAGGTCGACGGCCAGCGCCGGCCGTCGATCGAGATCCTGGCGTGGGCGGGACTGGCCGGCGCCGCGTACTTGCCGGCGAGCGTGGCGCCGGCGGGACTGACGTCCGCCGGGCTGCCTGTCGGCGTGCAGATCATCGGGCCATACCTCGAGGACCGGACGCCGATCGACATCGCGCGCCGGCTCGCGGACGTCATCGGCGGCTTCATCCCGCCGCCCGCCTACACGGAACGAGCACGCGCGCTGGAGGGATCGTAATGAGCATCGATGCGACGCCGACGAGGGGGCAGCCGCTGTCCGGGATCAAGGTCGCCGATTTCTCGTGGTTCGGCGCCGGCCCCATCTGCGCGGAGAATCTGGCGACGTTCGGCGCGACGGTCGTACGCGTGGAGTCGGAGGCCCACCTCGACGGGCTGCGCAGCGTCGGGCCGTTCCCGCCGGGGAAGAATACGTACAACGTCAGCGGCTACTTCAACAACTACAACGCCGGCAAGCTGGATCTGACGCTGAACCTCAACACGCCGCTCGGCAAGCGGATGGCGGAGAAGCTCATCGCCTGGTCCGACATCTTCCTCACGAACTTCACGCCGCGCATCATCGAGCGCTGGGGGCTGCTGTACGAGGAGCTCGTGCGGCTGCGGCCGGACATCATCGCCGTCTATCAGCCGATGCAGGGGTACGACGGGCCGCACAAGGACTTCATGGGCTTCGGCGCCGTGCTCTCGCCGATCACCGGCTACAACGAGCTGTGCGGCTTCCCGGAGCGGCCGCCGATGGGCATCGGCACGAACTACCCGGACTACGTAATCAACCCGGGGCACACGCTCGTCGCGATCCTCGCCGCGCTGCATCATCGGCGCAAGACCGGCCACGGCCAGCGCATCGAGCTCGCGCAGATCGAATCGTCGGTCGCGCCGCTGGCGCCGGCGCTGATGGACTGCACGGTGAACGGGCGCGTCGAGACGCGCGCCGGGAACCGGCTGCCGCACGCGGCGCCGCACGGCGCCTTCCGCTGCCGCGACGGCGAGTGGAACGGACAGCCGGAGGACCGCTGGTGCGCGATCGCTGTCTTCGACGACGCCCAGTGGTGGGGGCTGGTTGCGGCGATGGGCAGCCCGGCGTGGGCGAAGGACGAGCGCTTCGGCTCGCATGCCGGACGCAAGGCGCACGAGGATGAGATCGACGCGCAGATCAGCGGCTGGACGGCCGGCCGGCCGGCGGAGGAGGTGATGGCGCTGCTGCAGTCGCAGGGGGTGCCGGCGGGCGTCGTGCAGAACGCGCGCGACATGCTGCAAGACGAGCATCTGAAGGCGCGCGGCTACTACGTCTATCTCGACCATCCGGAGGCCGGTCGCACGGCCTACGACGGCCCTCCGTTCCGGCTTTCGAAGACGCCCGGCGTGCTGCGGTCGCCGGCGCCGCTGCTGGGCGAGCACAACGAGCTCGTGTGCAGGGAGATCCTCGGCATGAGCGACGAGGAGATCGCGGAAGCGCTGATCGCGCAGGCGCTGTATTAGGTGCGGCGTACGGTCGGGCAGCAGCGTCCGGCGGCTGCGCGCGGGCGACCGTGGGCGCGGGACGATGCGGGCCGCGGTAGAATGGCGGAGCGAGCGGGAGTAGCTCAGTTGGTAGAGCATTTGCTTCCCAAGCAAAGGGTCGCCGGTTCGAGTCCGGTCTCCCGCTCCACTGCTCCCATCCCCAACCGCCACGTCGCCCCGGGTGCAGGTCATGCCCTGCACCTTCAGTACGGCGGACGCTTCAGCCATCGTTAGACTCCGAGTCTGTGGCGCTCAATCGCTCAGACGATGCAGCAGCTCATTACGCTGATGTCACGCGTGAAGGCCTGGGCCGCGAGCTTGATACCCTCGCTCAGCGTCGGGAACACGTGCACGGTGTCGATGATGTCGTCCACCGTCAGCCCGAACTTCACCGCGAGCGTCGCCTCGTGGATCAGGTCGGCCGCCATCGGCGCCACGATGTGCACACCGAGGATCACGCTGGTCTCCGGATGGATCACCATCTTGATGAGGCCGCGCGTCTCCTTCACCGCCTGCGCCTTCGGAATGCGCGCGACCTCGACGGTACGGCACGAGCAGGCGCCGAAGCGTTCCACCTCCTGCTCCTCGGTGAGCCCCACCATCGCCACTTGGGGGTTGGTGAAGACGGCCGCCGGGACGTGCTCGTAGTTGATCGTCTTGCCCGCGGCGCCGAGGGCGTTAGCGGCGGCAGTCGCGCCTTCCTTCGCGGCGACGGTCTCGAGAAACGCCTTCCCTACGACATCGCCGGCGGCGTAGATGCCGGGCGTGCTCGTCTCCAGGAAGGGATCGGTCTCGATGAAGCCGCGCGCATTCACCCGCATGCCTGCGGCTTCCAGGCCCATGCCGTCGCTGTTGGGCACGACGCCCGTCGCCAGCAGGAGTTGGTCTGCCTCGAAGGTGCGCAACTCGCCCAAGACGTCGGCCTCGACGAAGCGTCGCGTGCCCTGCTGCCAGACGCGCTTGATCTCGCAGGCGCAGTGGATCTGCATCCCTTCCGCCTCCAGCGAGCGCTGCAACTCGGCCGCCACCTCCGGCTCGACCCGCGGGAGGATCTGCGGGATCTTCTCCAGCACCGTCACCTTTGTGCCGAAGTGGAGGAACATCTGCCCAAGCTCAAGGCCGATGGGACCGGCGCCGATCACGATCATCGAGGCCGGCAGCGTCTCCAGTTCCATCGCCGTACGGTTCGTCAGGTAGTCCACTCCTTCGATGCCGGGGAACGGCAAGACCGACGGCCGCGAGCCGGTCGCGATCAAGAACTTGCTTCCCCGCACGCGCTCGCCGTTGACCTCGACTTCCTGCGGCGACACGAACTGCGCCCGGCCTACGATCAGTTCGACCAGGCCGTTGAAGCTCGCCAGCACGTCGCTGTAGTTCGAGGCGCGGATCTGATCGATGAGCAAGCGCTTCTCGCGGATGGCCGCGCCGAAGTCGAACGCCGCCTTGTGGCCGTTCTTCAGCGCATCGAACACGGGCCGCTGCGGGTAGTAGTACTCGTCGCCGACGGCGAGAAGATGCTTGCTGGGGACGCAGCCGACGTTCACGCAGGTACCGCCTAGTGGTAACCCGTCGTTGATCAACACGCTCCGGACGCCCACGTCGTTCGCTCTCGTTGCGGCCGCGAACGCGCCGGCGCCGCCGCCGATGATGATGTAGTCGTATTCGCGCATCGTAGCCTCCTCCGGGGCGTCTTACCGGCGCCTCCCTAGACAACGCTAAACTATGGAGCCGCTCCAGAGTCAAGGAGGTGCCATGAACATCGCCGAGGCAGCCAGGGCCAGCGGGCTCAGCATCGATACGATTCGCTACTACGAGCGGATAGGCGTGCTGCCGCGGCCGATCCGACGTTCAAATCGATACCGGGACTACGACGAGGGACACCTGGCGGCCCTCAAGCTCGCACACGGGCTCCGCGAGCTGGAGCTGCCGCTGGAGCAGGTGGCGGATATCGTGCGGGTCGCGCACGACGCGGCATGCGGGGAAGTTCGCCAAGCGCTGACAGCAAACATCGAGGGTTCCGTAGCGCGAATCGAAGAGCGCATGCGTAAGCTCCGTCGGACGCGTGAACGTCTCCGCGCCATCCTGGAAGGCGTTCGCTCGATGAGCCCGCGCAGCCGCAAGGTCCCGGGAATGACCCCGTGCGCGTGCGTGGGTTTGGTCAGTGAGGAGAGCACGCCAATCAGCGCGGTCCGACCTCGACGCCGGTCCAATGGGAAGGAAACCGAAGGCGTCCTTTTGCGTTCTGATCTGTGATAGGATCGACCCGGCAGCGTGCCGAAAGTGACCGCGAGATGTGCGCCTAATGAGGTGCAGCTTGCATAGATTTCGGGCCTAGTTTCGAATCTGGAGCAGCTTGCAGAACCCCTAACTTGTTCCCAAGCAAAGGGTCGCGAGTTCGAGTCTCGTCTCCCGCTCCAGTCCTTCGCCGCGGCGCTTCGGGCCATTTGCGGCGACGCCAGCGGGTGACAGACCGCCAGCGTGGCGAACGACTTCAACCGCAAGATCATCGACGAGTTCCGCGCGAACGATGGCCGCGTCGGTGGATCGTTCTCGTGCGCGCACCTCGTGCTCCTGACGACCACCGGCGCTTGCAGCGGGCGCGCGCATACGACGCCGCTTGTGCCGCTCGAGGACGGAGGCAACATCTACGTCTTCGCATCGATGGGTGGCGCGCCGAGGCATCCGGCCTGGTACTTCAACCTGCTCGCGCATCCGCAGGTCACCGTCGAGCGCGGCAAGGAGCGCTTTGAGGCCACCGCCGAGGTGGTCCACGGCGACGAGCGCGACCGCCTGTACGCCCGCCAGTCGAAACTGATGCCGAACTTCGCCGAGTACCAGAAGAATACGGCGCGCAGGATCCCGGTGATCGCGCTCCGGCGGCGCGCCTGAAGCCGATGGCCCGGCGTCAGCGCCGCGCGGCGGTGGCGCGCGTCAGTTGAACGCGCCATCCTGGCACGGCTGCGACGGACGAGTTGTCTCCGCAGGGAGAAGCTGGAGGCGTCTGACGCGTGAAGACCGAGTTGCGCGGCGCTGGGCGCGGCAGTGATGCGTCAGTTGAACGCGCCGTCCTGCTACGGTTGCGCCAGACGAACTCTCTCAGCAGGCAGAGGCTGGACGCGGGGTGACGCCTGAAGACCGAACGGTGACGCCGCGCCGCCGGAAGGGTGCTGCGCAGCTGCCGCGAAGGTAGCTTGCACGAGTGGTCGCGCGCTCTCCAGCGGCAGCCGGGAGCGGCGCATCGAGGGGAAGCGCGGTGAGAAGACATTGCATCCGCTGCATCGCCGCGCCCGCGCTGTCGTCGTGTCGGCGGCTCGTCATAACTTCGCGTCGCCCGCAGGCGTTGCACGCGCGTCACCCGGCGCCCAGAGCGACAGCTGTCCGCTCGCCTCGAGGCCTGAGAGGTGGCCGCACGTCACACCGATCAAGCGGAAGCGGTCGCCCGGCTCGACGACCACATCCAGCAGACGCTCGGCTTCGCCGGCGATGACGTCGCGCTCGTCCGTGGGCTGGGCGCGCGTCGCGCGCCGGGTGATGGTGCGAAAGTTGCTATATCGCAACTTCAGGACGATCGTCCGCGCCCGCATGCGCCGCTCCCGCAGCCGGCGCGCAGCCTCATCGGCCAGCCGCCGCAGCTCCTGACGCAGGTCGCTGCCATCGACGACGTCGTGCGCGAATGTCGTCTCGGCGCTGATCGACTTGCGCTCCTGTACCGGCTCCACCGGCCGTTGGTCGATGCCGCGCGCCATCTCCCGGAGCTGCACGCCACGCGAGCCGAACATGCGCTCCAGCTGCCCGGCGTCGGCCTCGGCGAGCTCGCCGATCGTCCGGATGCCCGCCGCCGTCAGCAGCGCCTCCGCCTTCGGGCCGATGCCCGACAGCGCGCGGATGGGCAGCGGTGCGAGGAACGCGCGTTCGGCGCCGGCGGCGACGATCAGCAGCCCGTCCGGCTTGCCTGCATCGGACGCGATCTTCGCCACCGTCTTGTTCGCGCCGCCGCCGATCGACACGTTGAGCGCCGTCACTCGCCGCACTTCCGCCTTCAGCCGCCGAGCCGCCGCTTCGGCGCCGCCGTGCGCCGTCGTCTGCATGGTGATATCGAGGAACGCCTCGTCGAGCGAGAGCGGTTCGATCAGCGGCGTCATCGACCGAAACACCGCCATCACCTGGCGCGACACCTCGCCGTAGCGGTCGAACCGCGGCGACACGCGCACCGCCTCCGGGCAGAGCCGGAGGGCGCGACTCATCGGCAGCGCCGACCGCACTCCGAACGCGCGCGCCTCGTACGAGGCGGCGGCGACGACGCCGCGCGCCTCCGGCGCGCCGCCGACGACTACCGGCCGGCCGCGCAGCTCGGGCCGGTCGCGCTGCTCGACCGACGCGTAGAAGGCGTCCATGTCCGCGTGCAGGATGGTCCGCTGGCCCGCCATGTTGCCGGCAGTATGTCTCGGCGGCCGGGGCGCCAGCTACTGGCCGGCGTTTCTGCGCGGAGGCCGGCGGCTCGAGGCCGGCGTGTGGATGGCGCTGCTGAGCGCTATCGCGACTCGCCGGCATCTGACCGGCGGCGCGGCTGAGCAGGGGAGGACGATATGAGAGTGCCCGGGTGCAAGCTCCGGCGGTTTCTGCTCTCCGTCCCGCTGGCGCTGCTGATCATGCGCGCGGTCGTCTCGCTCGGTGAGAGCGACTACATCTCGACGCCGGCGCGAGACCCGGGCCCCCGGGAACAGCGTGAACGCCTCTCCAGCAATATTGCGTCGGGAATCGAGGATCACTCATGCGTCTGAAGCTGCTGCTGCCGATCGTCGCATTCATCGCGGCCGTTGCCGCTGCGTCGGCTGTCGTCGTCGTCGTGCGTCCCTTCGCGGCATCCAGTGCCGGCGGCCTGGCGACGACGGTCGCCATCAAGCCCGCTCGCTTCACACCGGCTCCGCCCGGTACGTCGCGGCCGGCAAGCGGCGCCGCCAGCATCAGCGCCGATGCCGCGATTCGGGTGCTCACAGGCGGCCTGTCACGGGGTCAGGGCATCACACCGGGCACCGTTCAAGCGACGCTAAGCCGTTCGGCGCCCTCAGCGGCGATATCACCGCGCCTGGGTCGATGCGCTCTCCCTACGCCGGCGATTACCCGATCCGGGTCGTCAGCGCGTCCGGAACGTTCACGGAGCTGGCGTCGTCGGCGCCGCCGGGCGTGGGGCCGCAGAGGTTCATCCAGATGACGCTGTACATCGACGGCTACAACGGGACCGTCATCGGCCGCGCCCGTGTCCGCGACGCCTACCGCCGGCGAACGCGCTGCCCTGGCGACGAAGCAAGCGGACGCGTACGGGACGGCGGTGGCTCAGCGAATGGTGACCGCACCGTAGCGGGCATAGTCCGTCATTTCCTCGAAGGTCGTATCATCGCCGGTCGCCACCTCCGCCGCGGCGGCGGGGAGGCGCCGCGGGTCATCCGCCGCGACGGCGTTCATCCTTCGGGACTCCTCCGGCTCTCCGTCTCTGCGCGCTATCTCAGCTTCGACGTGACGGACCCCGTCGCCTGCAAGCGAGCCCTGTCCCGAAGCGCGTATGCGTGTGCCTGCGCCGATTGTCCGCATGCCGCGACGTTGGATAGACTGCGCTGATCCCCGCCGCCGGCGGGGATGATGCGTTGCGAGACTCGAGATGCCAGAGGTTGCCAGCACCCAGCGGGCGCGGGGAATGCGCGATGTGCTCCCCGACGAGATGGCGCGCCTCCGCCGCATCGAGGCGGCGTTCGCGGCCGCCTGCCGCCGCTGGGGCTACGGCGAAGTGCGCACCCCGGTCATCGAGCCGCTCCACCTCTTCACCGCCGCCGGCACGCTCTCGCCGCAGACCCTCGACCACGTCTACTCCTTCCTCGACTGGGACGGCTGGAGCGGCGAGCGCGTCGTCCTCCGCCCGGACTCGACGATCGCCGCCGCCCGCCTCTACAGCGAGCGGCTCGCTTCGCCCGGCGTTGCGAAGCTCTTCTACAGCCAGCCCGTCCTGCGCTTCACCGATGACGGCGCGTCGCGCGAGGAGTGGCAGTGCGGCGTCGAGCTGATCGGCGACACCGGCCGCGCCGGCGACATCGAGCTGGTGGCCCTGGCGCTCGACGCGCTCGCGGCGCTCGACCTGCCGCGTGTCACCGTGCGTCTGTCGCACGCCGGCATCGTCCGCGTGGTGCTCGCCGCCGCGGGGCTGCCCGCCGACGCGCAGTCCGCGGCGTACGACCGTCTGCTCGACGGCGACCTCACCGTCGTCGACGAGATCGAGGCGCGGCTGCCGCAGCTCAACGCGCCGCTGCGCCTGCTCTTCGAGATCGAGGGGGCGGGACTCGGCTACGTGCAGAACGTGCGCGCGTCGCTCGCCGGCGCGATTCCGGCGCTTGCCGGCCCGCTCGACGAGCTGGCGTTCATCGTCGAGGTGCTCGAAGCGTCCGGCGTCGCGCCCCGCATCAGCGCCGTGCTCGCCCGCCGCTTCGAGTACTACTCGGGCACCGTCATGAGCTTCGAGAGCGCGGGCCAGCGCGTCGGCGCCGGCGGCCGCTACGACGAGCTGATCGCCCTCGTGGGGGGCGCCGGCGTGCCGGCGTCCGGGTTCGCGCTCTTCGTGCAGCCGCTCGCCGACCTCACTCGCGGCGACCCGCCACCTGCCCCGGGCATCGCCATCGAGCCGGAGTCCGACAGTCCGCGCGACCACGCAGCGGCGCTCGCCGCAGCCGCCGCGTTGCGCGCCGCCGGCATCAGCGTCGCGACGATCGCCGGCGCAGCGTCGCGCGGGCATCGCCTCATCTGCCGCGGCGCCGATGGCGGCTTCACGCTCGACCGCGACGGCCGCGGCCTCGTGTTGCACAGCGTCGACGACGTCATCGGCGAGCTGGGACGCGGGCGATGATCCGCCTCGCGCTGCCGACGGGCGACCTGCGCCGCGACTCGGCGGCGTTCCTGGAAGCCGCCGGCTGCGGCATCGCTGACTACGCTTCCGGCTCGCGCGCCCTCCGCTTTTCGCTCGATGATGGCGGCGTCGCCCGCGTCTTCCGGGAAAAGGACATCCCTGTGCAGGTCGCGCTCGGCCAGTACGACATCGGCATCTGCTCCTCCGGTTGGATCGAAGAGCTGACGCAGCGCTTCCCCGGCCATGACGTCGTGCGGCTGCGCGACCTGGGCTACGGTGCATTCACGCTGTGGCTCGCGGCCGCCGGCGACCGCTGCGCGCCCTCGTTGCGCATCGTCAGTGAGTACGCGAACGTCGCCATCGCCGTCGCCCGGCGCATGCGGCTGGCGCGCTATCGCGTCTTCGGCCTCCACGGCGCTGCGGAGGCCTACCCGCCGGAAGACGCAGATCTCGCGCTGATCGCCGCCCGCGACGCCGCCGCGGTCGAAGCGCTCGGCCTGCGACCGCTCTGGCCGGTGCTGCGCAGCTCGGCCTGCCTCATCGCGAACCGCCGCAGCATCGCGGCCAGGGATCTGTCGCGCTCGCTGGCGCGCCTGCTCGAGGGCGGCGGCGGCGCTGACAGCAGCGCGGCGCTCAGCGTGCCGCCGAAGCTCGACCTGCCCTTCGCGGACGCGGCGCCGCGCGGCGTCGTGCGCATCGCCCTTCCGGACGGCCACCAGCAGCCGGACGCCGTCGCGGTGCTGCACGCTGCCGGCGTCCGCGTCCACGGCTACGACGACGGCCCGCTCGTGCGCCGCCCGGGGATCGACGTCGACGGCGTCGAGGTGAAGGTGATCCGGCCGCAAGACATGGCGCAGCAGGTCGCGCTCGGCCAGTTCGATCTTGCGGTGACGGGGCGCGACTGGCTCTTCGACCACCTCGTCGAGTTTCCGTCGAGCCCGGTTGAGCAGGTGGTCGACCTCGGGCGCTGCCGCTACGGGCTCGCGGCGATCGTGAAGGACGTCGCCGCGAACGATGTCGCGGGCGCGATCCGCGAGTGGCGGGCGCGCTCGCCGCAGGCGCCGATCCGTGTCGCGAGCGAGTACGCGAACATCGCCGATCACTTCGCGCGCGAACGCCACGCCGGCCGCTACAGCGTCATCCCGATCGCTGGCGCGTCGGAGGGCTTCGTCCCCGACGACGCGGAGATCCTGATCGAAGGCATCGACACCGGTTCGAGCGTGCGCGCCAACAACCTCACGGTGCTCGAGCGCTTCTTCGAATCGACCAACTGCCTGATCGCCAACAAGTCCCGCCCGCACGGCGCGCGCGGCGACGTGTTCGATGCGCTCGTCGAGCGCTTCCGGGCCGCCGCGCTCGCGCCGGCCGCCGCCGGGAGGCGATAGCGATGCCGCCGCTCGGCCTGCACATGGTCGTCGCCCGCTCGCTTGCCGCGGATCTCGATTCCGCGACTCTGGATGCGGACCGCGGGGCCTACTATCTCGGCGCGACGACGCCGGACATCCGGATCCTGACGCGCTGGGACCGCGCGCGGACGCACTTCTTCGACCTGCAGTGTCTCGGCGAGCAGAGCGGTGTGCGGCGTCTCTTCGAGCAGGAGCCCGGCCTGCGCGACGCGCGCGCGCTCGACGACGCGACCGCCGCCTTCGTCGCCGGTTACATCTCGCACCTCGTCCTTGATGAGGAGTACATCACGCAGATCTACCGCCAGTACTTCGGCAAGGGCGGCCTGCTGGGCGACGAGCTGATGGCCGACGTCATGGACCGCCTGCTGCAGCTCCACCTCGACCGCGAGCAGCGCACCGACGCCGAGGCGACCGACGATATCCGCCGTGCGCTCAGCGAGACCTCCCTCGAGCTGGCGGTCGACTTCATCGCCGGCGACGTCCTGCGCGACTGGCGCGACAGGCAGGTCGAGGTGATCAGCACGGCGCCGCACTTCGAGCGCATGATGTCGCGTCATCTGCAGTCGGCGGGCATCGGCGAAGCCGCGATCGCCGGCTTCATGGAGCAGCACGCCGATGAGCTGCTGCGCGGCACCATCGACCGCGTGGGCGAAGAGCGTATCCGCGAATACCTCGACAGCGCGAAGCAGAAGGCGCGTGGCGTCATCCGGGAGTATTTGGCATGAGCGCGCGTCCCCTCACACGGACTGAGGCTGGAGGCTGGCTGGAGGCCGGAACACCGCCCCGCTCATTCGCGTTGGCCGCGCGCCGGTCGCTCCGCGCACGGCTCCCGTCCCACGGCACGACAGATCCCCTCGCGCCCGGAGGGACCGGCGGTGAGGGCCGCGCATGAAGATCCTGCACGGCGCCGCGGAGGCGCGCGCGACGCTCCTTCGCCGGCAGCCGATCGGCGAGACCGAGCTGCCGCCGCACATCCGGGAGAAGAACGCCGTGCTCTTCGGCGCCGACCTCCCGGTCGAGCAGCAGGTGCGGCGCATCATCGACGACGTGCGGCGCGACGGCGACGAAGCGCTGGCCTCGTACACGCGCGCGTTCACGGGCGCCGCGCTCCGCTCCTTCGAAGTCAGCCGCGACGAGGTCACCGCGGCCGCCGCGGAAGTCGATGCAGGCCTCCTCGTCGCGCTGCGTGAAGCCGCCCGGCACATCCGCGCCTACCACGAGCTCCAGCGCGAGCACTCGTCGCGCTCGTTCAGCCGCGACGGCATCGGCATGCAGGTGCGGGCTGTCGAGCGCGTCGGTATGTACGTGCCGACGTCCCCCGGCGCCGTGTACCCGTCGTCCGTGCTGATGACGGCGATCCCGGCGAAGGTCGCCGGCGTGAGCGAGCTGATCATGATGAGCCCGGCCGGCCCGGACGGCCGCGTCGCGCCGCTCAAGCTCGCCGCCGCGGGGATCGCCGGCGTCGACCGCGTCTTCTGCGGCGGCGGCGCCGAGGGCATCGCCGCGATGGCGTACGGCACACAGACCGTGCCGCGCGTCGACAAGATCGTCGGGCCAGGCAACATCTTCGTCACCGTGGCCAAGCGCGAAGTCTTCGGCGCCGTCGGCATCGATGCGCTCTATGGTCCCAGCGAGACCATCGTCATCGCCGATGACGCCGCGAACCCGGTGCTGGCAGCAGCCGACCTCCTCGCGCAGGCGGAACACGACGAGCTGGCGACGCCGATCCTCCTCACGACGTCGGACGCGATGGCGACCGCCGTCGGCGCCGAGGTCGAACGTCAGCTGCGCCTGCTCGAGCGCGAGGACATCGCGCGGGTCTCGTTCGAGGCGCGCGGCGGCGCCGCAGTCGTCGCCAGCGTCGCCGAGGCCGTCGAGCTGGCGAGCGAGTATGCGCCCGAGCACCTCTGCCTGCTCGTGCGCGACGCCGCGACGGTGGCCGCGACCGTCAGCAACGCCGGCGGCATCTTCGTCGGCGACGAGGCGCCCGAATCGCTCGGCGACTACACCGCCGGCCCGAGCCACGTGATGCCGACGTCGGGCGCCGCGCGCTACGCCTCGCCGCTCGGCGTCCATGACTTCCTCAAGGTCACGAGCGTGGTCGCTGTCGACGCTGCGCGTCTTCAGGAGATGGGCCCGGCCGCCGCCGCCATCGCCCGCGCCGAGGGCTTCACGGCGCACGCCCGCTCGATCGAGCTCCGCCTGAACGGCGGAGAATAGCGGCGCGGCTGCGCCATCGGCGGATGGTCGACTGTGGCGCTCCGTCAGTAGCTGAATGTTGATCCAGCAGCCAAGTCCCCTGCCGCAGCACGAGCATCGCGCATCTGACGCGCCGAAGACAGAACCGCCGGCCGCTACTTTCGGCCATCGACCGGCGAAGGCGCGCCAGAGCCGCCGGAGGCGAGTTGCGCAAGATGCTGCAGGTCGTGGTCCGCCCGGTGCCGCACGAGGTCGCCGAGCGTGCGCGCCCGCTGCGGCAGCGGCCCGCCCGGCTGCCAGCCGTACGCCGGCTGGACGTACGTACGGGCAAACAGCGCTCTCGCCGGCGCGGCGGAGCACGTCGATGTTCGCCGCGCGCGTGGCGACGAACGTCGCCAGGTCGAGCGCCACGTCGCGTTCGCGGTAGCGCAGCGCCTCCGCCCATCGCTCCTGGTCCCACGACGCGATCAGCGGCTGCGCTTCGGCGAGGATGCAGCGCAGCCGCGCGCCGAAGTTGATCTCCGAGTCTGCGAGATGGGCCAGCACCTCGCCCGGCCTCCAGTCGTTGCCGCTCGTCGGGATGGCGCCGTCCAGGGCCTCGCCGATGAGCGCCGGCGCCCACGCGAACCCGTCGAGCAGCGGCTCCGGCAGCTCCCGCTCGACGCCGCAGATCAGGCAAAACCGGACGACCGTCGACTGCTGCACGTCCTGAGATACCACGCCTGCGGTAGGCGAGCGAGCGCGTCCGGGCGGCGCCGTCGCCGGCAGCAGCGACGCGGTCGCCAGTCACCTGTCGTTCACCAGTCACCAGGCACCGGTCACCAATCAGCGGGCACGAGTCGACCGCGCGCGAGGGGCGTCGCGCGCTATCATGCCGCATGCGCAAGCACGACCTCCGCGCGCTCATCCGCCCGGACCTGCTCGAGCTCCCGGGTTACGTGCCGATCGAGCCGACGGACGTGCTCGCCGCGCGCGCCGGCATCGCGCCGGCTGATGTGCTCAAGCTCGACGGCAACGAGAACCCGTTCGGCCCTTCGCCGAAGGCGCTCACCGCGCTCGCTGCCTATCGCGCTTACCACATCTATCCCGACCCCGACCAGCGCGCCCTGCGCGATGCGCTCGCCGCCTACCTGCATGTCGACGACGAGCGCATCGTCTGCGGCCTCGGCAGCGACGACTTGATCGATCTCGTCCTGCGCGCCGTGATCGCGCCCGGGGACGCCGTCATCGACTGCCCGCCGACGTTCGGCATGTACCTGTTCTCGGCGCAGGTCGCCGGCGCCCGTGTGCTCGAAGCGCCTCGCCAGGCGAGCTTCGCGCTCGACGTCCCGCGCATCGAGAAGCTGGCGTCTGACGCGAAGGCGATCTTCATCGCGTCGCCGAACAACCCGACGGGCAATCTCCTGCCGCCCGGGCAACTCGAGCGCCTGCTCGACACCGGCCTCCTTGTCGTCGTCGACGAGGCATACATCGAATTCGCGGGCACGCAGCACTCCGCGCTGCCGCTGCTGTCCGAACACGAGAACCTCGTCGTGCTGCGCACCTTCAGCAAGTGGGCAGGGCTCGCCGGGCTGCGCGCCGGCTACGGCATCATGTCGCCGGCGCTCGCCGCCGTCCTCATGACGATTAAGCAGCCGTACAACCTCAACGTCGCCGCCGGCGTAGCCGCCCGGGCTGCGCTCGACGATGCGCCGCTGCTGGCGGAGCGTGCCTGCAGGATCGCCGGCACGCGCAACGCGCTCGCCGGCCTGCTCGAGGCGATCGACTGGATCACGGCGTACCCGTCGGATGCCAACTTCATCCTCTGCCGGCTCGAAGACGTCGACGCGCTCGAGGTGAAGGAGCGGCTCGCGAAGCGCGGCATCTTCGTCCGCTACTTCGACGCGCCGGCCCTGCGCAACCACCTGCGCATCAGCGTCGGCTTGCCCGAGCACAATGAGCCGCTCGTCCGCGCGCTGCGCGAGATCGGGCGAGAGCTCCGGGGGGAGTGACGTGCCCACGAGGCAACAGCAGACAGCAGACAGGAGACGACAGGTCGCCCGGCTGACGATCGCCGGCAATGACGACGCAGCCTTCGGGACGCCGGGCTTGCAAACCCGAACCCGGCACATCGGCCTCCATCTGCGCCGTCCGCGGTTCCCTTCGCCAGCTGCATCATCTGCGGAGCCTGCCGTTCCTCTCACCGCAGCTGCTGTCACGCGTGACGTCTGTGGCTGATCGCGCGGCGCACGTCGTCCGCGAGACGAAGGAGACGCGCGTCGAGGTGACGCTCGACCTCGACGGCCGCGGCCAGGCGTCGGCGCAGACGGGCATCGGCATGCTCGACCACCTCGTCGAGCAGATCGGCAAGCACGGCCTCTTCGACCTGCAGGTCAGCGCCAGCGGCGACCTCCACGTCGACGAGCATCACACCGTCGAGGACGTGGGCCTCGCGCTCGGCCAGGCCTTCGACCGCGCGCTCGGTGAACGCGCCGGCATCGTCCGCATGGCGGATGCGCTCGTGCCGCTCGACGAGGCGCTGGCGTCGGTCGCCGTCGATATCAGCGGCAGGCCGTACTGCGTGCTCGACGTCGCGTGGACGCTCGAGCGCATCGGCGAGCTGCCGGCGTCACTCGTCGAGCACCTGCTCTGCTCCTTCGCGGCGGAGGCGCGGCTGACGCTGCACGCGCGCGTCCTCGCCGGCGCGAACGACCACCATCGCGCGGAGGCGGTGTGCAAGGCGCTCGGGCGGGCGCTCTGCGCGGCGTCGCGCCTCGACCCACGGCGTGCGGGCGAGGCGCCGAGCACGAAAGGCACGATCGGGTAGGGTGGTTGGAGGCCGGAGGCCCGAGGGCGGGGATCGGACGTCGGAGGGTGCTCCGAGGTGTCCGGCATGGCATAGGCGGTCCCGATCCCCCGCATGGGATTTCCGTAGCGGCGAACGCGTCGCGTCGTCCGATCTCATCTCACCCATGACGCCACACGCGCCCGACGGCCGCCAGCCGCAGCTTGGCTGCGGATACCGCCGCGGCTGCTGCATCATCGAGATCGCGTTTGCTCGTCGACGAACGGGTTCACGTCCGGGGCCAACCCGGAACGCGCAACCGCGGTGATCGGCACGGCGGTCCGGCGGGCATCGAGCCGATGATGCAGCGCGAAGCGACGATCGCGGCGGAAGCCATCCTCCACGCGTAGTCCATCGCTGTCCACGTCCGTCCATCGCGGTTGCTGTCACGGTTGCTGTCAGCGCACCCGCCCGGCGTATGTCGATCGCGCGTGAGAGTCCCGACGATGTGCCGGTTCAGAATCGAATTGCATGGCGGGAGTGCGAGGGAGTCGAACCCTCCCGACGACGCGAAGGCGCCATCGCAACGGTGTTGAAGACCGCGAGACCCACCGGGACCCATCCACTCCCACTAGAAGGTACCCGACGTGGCCCCCGGTCCCGACACACAGCGTGAACCTGTCGAACGGTACCGTCGGCTGAGACGGCGTCCGCGCCGGGCGACGCCACGGCGCCTCGCCCGAAGGCCGAGAACGCTGGCGCGCAACCGACGCAGTCGCAGCTTGTCGTCCTCGCCCGAGGAGCCACGTCGATCGAAGTCCGGCGTGGCACGGCCGCAGTTGCGATCCGCGGGCGTGACGCATCCGCCGTGCTGGACATACTGCAGAGCCATCGGCGACATCCGCGGCGCCGAGGCCGTAGCTGACTGCCGCGCGGCCGCCGGTCGCCGCACGCATCGCCGCCGACGCCGGATCGTCGGCGTTGCGACGGCCGCCGGGTACGCGCGAGTTGCTGCTGGGCCAGAACGCCGCCGCGGTCAGGCCTTCGTGCGGTCGGGTGGTTCGCTTACGACGATCGGCTCCTCGGGCGGCGCAATCGTCTCGACGCGCCGGCCCGGCAGCAGCCAGCGCAGGCGGATCACCCGCTCGCGGACGCGTTCTTCTTCCAGCGTGCGGCCACGGGCCTTCAGCAGGTCGCTGAGCGACACCATGCCGATCACCCGCCGCTCCGCGCCCCGCTCCAGCACCGGCATGCGGTTGTGGCCGGTGCCGGCCATGCGGAACGCGACCTGCGCAAGCGGCTCGTCGGGATAGGCGACGGACACGTCGCGCTCGATGCTGCTCTCGATCGTCGTGCCGACGCCGTCGCTGCCGGACTTCTGGATCATCTCCTGCAACGCATCGCGCGAGGTGATGCCGAGCAGCGAGCCGCCCGCGTCGACGACGGGATAGAGCCGCTGCTTCTGGCCCGTCGCCTTCTGCTGGATGCGCGCCGCCACCTCACGCACCGAGAGCTCGGGCGAGAGCGCGAGCGTCGTGGTGCGCATGACGTCGCGCACCAGCAGCATCTCGAGCGGGTCGAGCGCGTACTCCTGGCCGAGGTTGTAGCCGCGCCGCGCGACCTTCTCCGTCAGGATCGACCGACGCAGGATCAGCACCGTGCTGCCGTAGGCGACGACGACGGCGACGAGCAGCGGCAGCAGCGCGTTGACATCGTGCGTGAGCTCCAGGGCGAAGATGACGCCGGTGAACGGCACGCGCATGGTACCGCCGAGCACCGCCGCCATGCTGATCATCGGCCAGAACCCCGGGCCCTCGTTCGGCAGGAAGCGCGACTCGAAGGCGCCGAGGGCGGCGCCCATCATCAGCAGCGGCGCGACGACACCGCCGGACGTGCCGGAGCCGAGCGAGACGGCCCAGATCACCGACTTCACCAGCAGCACGCCGAGGATCAGCTTCGTCGCGTTGTCGCCCTGGAGCATGTCGCCGATGACGCTGTAGCCGACGCCCAGCGCCTTCGGGTAGATGACCCCGCCGACGCCGACCACCAGGCCGCCGATCGCCGGCCACCACATCCAGTGCACCGGCAGCTTGTGGAAGCCGTCCTCGACCGCGTACACGGCCACGGTGAGCACGATCGCCAGCACCCCTGCCAGCACGCCGACGAGGATGCAGGCGGCGATCGCGTCCGTGCCGACCGTCGCCGGACGCGGCGGCGTCGGGAAGATCGGCCCCTTGCCGATGATGTAGATCCGCACGAGCTCCGCCGTCGCGCTCGAAAGGGCGACCGGGATCAGGCTGCGCGGCTTGAACTCGAACAGCAGCAGCTCTACCGCGAGCAGCACCGCCGCCACCGGCGAGGCGAACGTCGCCGACATGCCGCCGGCCGCGCCCGCCACGAGCAGCGTCCGGCGCTCGATGCTGGTCAGGTGGAAGAACTGGGCGATCATCGAACCGAGCGCGCCGCCGGTGACGATGATCGGGCCTTCGGCGCCGAACGGCCCGCCCGAGCCGATCGAGATCGCCGACGACACCGGCTTCAGCAGCGTCACCTTCGGCTCCATCCGGCTGCCGTTGATCAGGATCACCTCGAGCGCTTCCGGGATGCCGTGGCCGCGGATGCGCTCCGAACCGTAGCGCGCCATCAAGCCGACGATGATGCCGCCGATCACCGGCACGAGGATGATGCCGGCGCCGAGGACGTGGTTGTCGGGCGGCAGCAGCTTCGTGCCCAGCCGGAAGAAGAAGAAGAGGTTGGTGAAGAAGCCGATCAGCCGCAGCAGCGCCAGCGCGACCACCGCGCTGAGCGCGCCGATGATCATCGCCATGAACGAGATCGGCACCACGCGGCGCGGCGTCGTGAAGTCGCCCGGCTTGTCGGGCGGGGCGTCACTGATGATGAACTCGACCGCGCGGCGGAGTTGCCGCCATCGTGGGGGCGGCGGCGCGGACAATCCCTGACCGAGGCCCGTCGCGCTCATGGACGTAGACCGCCTATCCCGCAGCGTACCGCGAGGCGCGACAGCCAGGGGGCGCCAGGACGCACGTCGTCGACGTCGTCGGGGTGCTGCTGATCCGGGTCAGCGGGAGACATGCAGATGGAAGTGTATATGTCGCTGCACGATATACGGCCAGTATATCCCTTCTCCCGCCTTCCCGGAAATTCGCGGTAACCTTGCCGCTCGTCGCCCGCAACCCGGCATCGTATCCACAACGCGTCACTTCCCCACGCCTCACACTCACTGTCTCGGGCCTCCGCTCCCGAAGATGGTCCGGGTCACCACGGCGCGTGGTACATGCGCACCTCACCGCGCGAGCGCGACGCATCGATACTTCACCCGAAGGAGGGATGCACCATGACGAGACCAGCGACGACGTTCTGCATCGCCTGCGGCCACGAGGATGAAAGCTGGCGCAGCTTTTGCGCCAGCTGCGGCCGGCCGCTCGAGGCCGGTCACTCGGGCGCCTCCCGCATCCCGGGCATCGCCTTCCTGCTCAACGAAGCGCGCACGCCACGACTGCAGCGGCTGGTGCCTGCAGAGCAGCTCGGCCAACTCCAGGCGCAGTATCGCTCGGAGCTCACGACGCTCAGCCAGCAAGCGTCGGGCGCGGCCGCCGGCTCGCAGCGGGCGCGCGGGGGCGCGCCCGACGCGGCGTCCCGGGCACGGACGCCGGTGCCGGTGGCGGCAGGGATGGCGTCAGGCGCCGGCGCGCCGCCGCCGGCGACGCCGCGCGCATCGATGGACTGGAACTGGCTGGCCGACCAGCAGGCGAACCTCTTCCTCTTCGCCGGCGCCTTCCTCGTCGTCATCGCCGCGCTGATTTACGTCGCCTACTCCGGGCGGGCGATCAGCGGCGCGCTGAAGATGTCGCTGCTGGCCGGCTACACCGTCGCGTTCCTCGCCACGGGCGTCGCCTGCCTGCGCGTCGCGCGCGTGCGGACCGCCGGGCAGGTGTTCTTCGGCGTCGGCGCGCTGCTTGTGCCGCTGAACTTTGTCGCCGCCTACAACATCTTCTCCGGCTCGCACCTCAGCCCCGAGTCGATCTGGCTCGCGGGCTCGCTGACGACCGCGCTCTTCTACAGCGCCGTCGCGCTCTCCGGCCTCGGCCGCCACTACGCCTACTCTGCTGGCATCGCGCTCCTCAGCGCCGTCGCCGCCGCCGTCGCCGTCGCCGAGCTGCCGACCCCCTGGGTCGCCGTCGTGTTCCTCGCCGCCGCGCTCGCGGTCTCGCTCGCCGATGCCGCTGCGCCGGCATCGCTGCGCGAGCGCCTGACGTCGGCGTGGCTGTGGGAAGCGCGCGCCGTCGCCCTCGTCGCGTCGGCGCTCGCCATCGTCAGCGCTCTGGCGATCGGCGTCGCCCGTGGCGACGCCTTCGACGACCCGTCGCGCTGGTTCCTGCTGCCGGCGGCGGCGCATGCCTTCGCGTTCTACGGCCTCGAAGCGACGGTCCGGCGGCACCGCGATGGCGTCACGGCGTGCGCGAGCGCGATCGCCGCGACGGGCGCTGGCATCGTCTTCGGCCTTCGCCTGGCGCCCGAGCACTACGCGCTGGCGATGATCGGCGCCGGCGGGGCGACGATGCTCCTCGCGCGCGCGTCGCTGTGCCTGCCGTACCGCTTTCGCTGCGACGGCATGATGAAGGATGCGAAGGCCGCCGGTCTGGTGATGGTGAGCGTCGGCGTGGCGGTCGCCGCCGCCTCCGCGCTCGGAGCAGCGAACGCGAATGCCGCCTACACCCAGCAGACACGCTGGTCGTTGCTTGCCGCGTTCCTCGCCGCGGCCTTCGCCTACGCGTTCGCCGCGCACGCGATCCTCAGTGACCGGGACGACCCGCTGCCCGTCATCGGCTTCGCCGGCGCGATCGTCGGCGTGGCGCCCGCCGTCGTCTACGGCGCCGGTTGGGGCGCCGAGTACTACGCCTTCGCCTTCGTCGTCGGCGCGGCGCTGCTGCTGGCGCTCTCGCAGCCGGCAGCGACGCGGGTGCCGCTCCTGCCGCCGGCGCTGCGCGCGCAGGCGCTCCTCGTCGCGCACGCTGCCGCCGCCGCGGGCGCCATCGTCATGATCGGGGCGGTATACGTTGCCGGCGCCGATCATGGCTTCGCGCTGCAGACACGCTGGTCGGCGGCGGCGCTGTTCGGCGCGCTGCTCGCGTTCTACGCGGTCGCCTCGTCGCTGCGGCCGAGGGTGACACCCGTGCGGCGCGAGGACGCGTTCGCGGCGCTGCTCGCATCGATCTTCGGCGTCACGCTCGGGGTCGTCTACGCGCTCGACGTGGCGGTCGAGTACTACGCCTTCGCGCTCCTCGTGCCGGCACTGGCGCTCGCCGCGGCGGCGCATCTGCCGAGGCCGCCGTCCGAGCGCGTGCTTCCGGTCGCCGCGGGCGAGGCGATGATCCTCGCCGGGCGGCTGGCGGTCGTCTCCGGGCTCGCCGTGTCGCTCGCGGTCGTCGCCGCCGCCGCGTCCGACGATCTGGCGTACACGCTGGACTCGCGGGCGTTCCTGCCGGTGGCGTTTGTCGTCGCCGCGGCGTTCCTCGCGCTGGACGGGATCCGCCGGCGCTCGTACGCGACGTCGCTCGCGCTGCTCGCCACTGCCCTCGGCGCCGGCCTCGGCGTCGCCTACGCGGCGCACGCGAGCGCAGCCTGGTACGGCGTCGCGGTCGCGTCTGTCGGCGTGCTGTACGGCTTCGGGCTGCCCGCCTGGGCGCCGGCCTGGCTCGCTGTCGACGCGCGCGAGCACGCGGCGGTGTTCACCGTCACCGCGTCGTGGTTTGTGTTCGAAGGCGCCTACGCAACAACGGCGCAGATCGCTGCCGGCGTGCACTTCGCTGCCTCCGCGTACTACATCGCCCGGGCGCTGACGGACGGCCGCCGGCTAACGCTACAGGCGCGCGCCGAGGGCGCCGCGGCCGCGGCAGTCGCCGTCGCGCCGGCGTGGCTCTACGCCGCGGGCCTCGCGATCGCGATTGGGTACGTCGATGCGCTGCGCACGCTGCCGGGCGCCCGCGATGCGGCGCCGGGCTCGATCGCGCTGCCGCTGTTCGCGCTCGCGGTCGCGTTCGTCGTCGCCGGCGCGGCCGTTCGTCGCTGGCGCCCGGACTTCCGCGCGCACCTCTACGTCGTCGCGCTGCTCGTCGACGTCGCCGCCGTGGCGGCCGCGCACGACGCCCGCATGCTGGCGCTCGTCCTGACGCTGAGCGCCGCGGTCTCGACGGCGCTGGCCGTGATGGAGGACGAGCCGCTGCTGGGCTTGCCGGCGCTGGTCGCCGGCTTGGGGGCGGTCGCGGCGTGGCAGCGTGCCATCGCGGCGCCGGCGTACACGCCGCCGCTGGCCTACGCCGGATTCGGCCTGGCGATGTACACCGTCGGCTTCTCCTGCCGAGCCTGGGCGCCGCGCTGGTCGGCGTCGCTCCGGGCGGGCGGCGGGCTGTACGCGCTGCTCGCCACGCCCTTCGGCTTCGGCGTCCTCGCGTTCTCCTCGACCACGGGCGGCGTGCAGTCGACCCTCTACCAGTGCTCGACGCTCGCCGTCGCCATCGTCGGACTGCTGGCGCTGGTCGAATCGAGCATCGCCCGCCGCGGCTGGGTGGTGGTACTGGCGAGCGGCGTGCTGTTCGTCGCGCTGCTCCTCGAGATCGCCCGCTTTCAGCCGGCCAGCGGGCAGGCGTACACCCTCGCAGCCGGCGTCTACCTGGTACTGCTCGGCACGGTAGGCCTCTGGCGCTTCCGGCTGCTGCCGGACGGCCCGCGGCTGGCGCCGTACGTCGAGGCGCTCGGCGCCGTCGTCATCATGTTGCCGTCGTTCGCGCAGTCGTTCGGGGACGGCCGCTACGCGCTGATCCTGCTCGCCGAAGCGGTGGCGTCCTTCGTCGTCGGCGTCACGCTGCGACGCCGCGGCCTGCTGGCGACGGCGATCACGGCGATGATGCTCGTCGCGCTCCGCCTCCTCTTCGACGCGATCAACGCGCTGCCCAACTGGATCGTCGTGCTGATCGCCGGCATGGCGCTGCTGGGCGTCGGCATGGCGATCCTGCTCGGCCGTGAGCGCTGGGAGCGCTGGCAGCGGGCGCTGCGCTCATGGTGGGACGCCCTGGCGCTGTCCGACGACGCGCGGTAGGCCGCGGACAGCGGGCGCGCGCCGCCGGCATGACAGAAGGGCGCCGAGGAGAGGTTGACGTGTTGTCAACTCCGGGCGATCGGAGCATCGGCGAGTGTTCTATACTAGGCGCTCTCTCATGTTCGGAGTCAGAAGGAGGATCACCATGATCAAGGACTTCCGGGACTTCATCCTGAGAGGCAACGTCGTCGACCTCGCCGTCGCGGTGGTGATCGGCGCCGCGTTCGGGGCCGTCGTGACGGCGCTGGTGTCGGACATCATCACGCCGCTGATCGCCGCGATCGGCGGGCAGTCGGACTTCTCGGCGCTGCGCTTCACCCTCAACAGCAGCACCTTCCGCTACGGCAGCTTCATCAACGCGCTGATCTCGTTCCTGGTGATCGCCGCTGTGGTGTTCTTCCTGGTCGTACTGCCGGTGAACAAGCTCATGGAGAAGTACCTGAGCAAGCCGCCCACGGAGCCGACGACGCGCCCCTGCCCATTCTGCCTGAGCGACGTGCCGATGGCGGCCAGCCGTTGCGCGTTCTGCACGAGCGAGATCGCCGTCGTCGCCTGAACGGCGGCATCGGATAGCGCGCGCGACGGGGCCGAGCGGAGCGCCGGGCGCGCTCGGTGATCGCCCCGGCTTGCCGCCGGAACCGGACGGCGCGCCGCCGGCTGCCGGCAGCGTACGCTCAACCGGTTCCGCAGGCGGCGCTTCGGGCGACCTCCCGTAGGGCGCGCCGCTCGCGCTGTGAATTTGATCCGAAACGAGGCTGATCGCCTCTCGCGCGCCGTAAATCCGCGCCGTCGGCTGCCGATGCTTCTTCGGGAAGCCCGCTCATTCGATAGCGATGCTTTCAGGAGGCCGGCCCGTGCTCGACTCACTCCATCGCCTCGCCACGATCGCGACGCGCGCCTCGACGACCGTCGCGGATGTCCGGGAGGCGTGCGAGGTGGTGCGCCGGGCGCTCGGCGCCGAAGACGCCTATGTCGTCCGTGGTGGCGACCCGCACTTCATCCGCCTCGGCTGCGACTGCGACCCGACCACCTACGAAGTCAAGCAGAAGGGCTACTGGCTGGCCTGGCAGGCGCTTGCCCGCAACCCGGATGAGGAGGTCGGCCTCTTCTCGATCCGCGACCGCCTCGTCGTCGATGCGTCGGCCGCACAACCCGGCGTCGCGGCAACGCACCTCGTCACGATTCTCCCGAACGACGAGAGCAGCTCCGAGTTGCTGCTCGCCCGCGGCGAATGGGCCGGCGGGCTCAGTGCCGAGCAGCTGACCTTCGCCGCGACGCTGCGACCAACGCTGGCGCAGATCGTCAGCAACGTCGTCGACAGCGATCGGCGCGCCCGCCAGCGCGAGCAACTCGAGGCGCTCTCGCGCGTCTCGACGGCATTCAACGAGGCGACCGACACGGACCACATCCTCACCTCGATCGCGACGGCCCTCGCGAAGGCGTCCGGCTTCGACTGGGTGACCATCGTCGTCTTCAACGATGCCTGCGACGACGTCGCGGAGCGTACGCTGAACTACCGCCGGCACTCCGACACCGGGACGGCGGACAGCTTCCGCGCGCCGGCCACGCGCTCGAACGGGCCGGAAGTGGCGATGGGCGTCGAACTGGCGCGGCGCGGCAGCCCCATCCTGCTGCCGGACGTGTTCGACGATCACGTCTTCGAGCGCGAGAACGCCGAGCTGATGCGCCGCGACATCATCGCCCTGCGGCCGCGCTGGAAGCAGGGGCACGTGATGTCGGTGGGCATCTTTCCCGTCGTGTTCCAGCGCCAGGCGCTCGGCTACATCTCGTTCTCCAATTCCACGGCGCGGGCGTTCGAGGCGGCGGAGGTCGCGTTTCTCTCCGCGCTCGTCTCGCAGGCGGCGACGACGATCAAGGGCGTGCGGCTGTACCACGACCTGCGCGAGTCGCGCGAGGAGCTGCGCCAGAGCGAGGAGCGCTTCCGCTCGCTCGTCCAGAACGGCTCGGACCTGATCACCATCTGCGACGGCGACGGCACGCTGCGCTATGCCACGCCCGCCGTTGAGCGCCTCATGGGCTACCGTCCGGACGAGTGGATCGGCCGCAGCCTGCTCGAGATGGTGCACCCGGACGACGTCGGCCCGGCCGCCGCTTCGCTCGAGGCCGTCGCCGCCGAACCCGGCGTGCACCCGCCGGCGACGCTGCGCGTGCGCCACGCGGACGGCTCGTGGCGCTACGTCGAGACCACGGCGAACAACCTGCTCGGTGTGCCGGCGGTGCGCGGCATTGTCCACAACTCGCACGACGTCACCGAGCGCTATCTGGCGGAAGCGGCGATGCGCCAGAGCGAGGAGCGCTTTCGCTCGCTCGTGCAGCACGGATCCGACTTGATCACGGTGATCGACGCGGACACGACGATCCGCTACCAGAGCCCGTCGGTGCAGCGCGTGCTGGGTTACGCCGCCGATGACCTCATCAGCACCAGGCTGACGGCGCTCCTGCACCCGGACGACGTCGGGCCGACGCTCGCCGTGCTCAACGACATCGTGGGCAAGAGCGGCGAGCTGGTGACGGTCGAGGCGCGCATGCGCCACCTGGACGCCGGCTGGCGCGACATGGAGTTCATCGCGACGGACCAGCGCCACAACCCCGCCATCGCTGGCTTCGTGCTCAACATCCGCGACGTCACCGAGCGCAAGAGCCTCGAACGGCAGCTGCGGCACCAGGCGCTGCATGACCCGCTGACCAAGCTCGCGAACCGCACGCGCTTCGCCGACAGGCTCGACCACGCACTGATCCGCGCGGCGCGCACGGAGCACATGGTCGCCGTGCTCTTCATGGACCTCGACAACTTCAAGGGCGTCAACGACAGCCTGGGCCACGCTGCCGGCGACCTGCTGCTGACGAGCGTCGCCGAGCGCGTCTCCCAGTGTCTGCGACCCGGCGATACCGTCGCCCGCCTCGGCGGCGACGAGTTCGCCGTGCTCGTCGAGGACGTCGAGTCCGCCGACGCCGCCGAGGCGGTGACGCGCCGCATCTTCGACGCCCTGCAGCCGCCGTTCGAGCTCGAGGGCAAGGAACTGCTCGTGCGCGCGAGCATCGGCATCGCCATCGGCGGCGGCGCCGGCCAACCGGCCGACGCAGACTCGCTGCTGCGCGACGCCGACGTCGCCATGTACGTCGCGAAGTCGCGCGGCAAGGCGCGCTACGAGGTCTTCGAACCGAGCATGCAGGTGTCGATGATGGAGCGCCTGCAGCTGCTCGCCGACCTCCAGCGCGCCATCGACCGCCACGAGTTCGTGCTGCAGTACCAGCCGGTGATCCTGCTGAAGACCGGCGAGCTCTTCGGTGTCGAGGCGCTGGTGCGCTGGCACCACCCGACGCGCGGCGTGATCCAGCCTTCGGACTTCATCCCGCTCGCCGAAGAATCCGGCGCCATCCTGCCGCTGGGGTCGTGGATCCTCGGCGAGTCCTGCCGCCAGGCGAAGGCATGGCAGGACGCCTTCCCGCTCACTCAGCCATGGACGATGAGCGTCAACGTTTCCGTGCGCCAGCTCCAGAACGCGAGCTTCGTCGCGGACGTTGCGCAGGCGATCGAGTTGACCGGGCTGGCGCCGCAGCGGCTGATCCTCGAGATCACCGAGAGCGTGATGATGCAGGACATCGATGCGACGATGACGCGTCTGGGCCAGCTCAAGGCGCTCGGCGTGCGGCTGGCGATCGACGACTTCGGCACCGGCTATTCGTCGCTCAGCTACCTGCGCCAGTTCCCGTTTGACCTGCTGAAGATCGACAAGTCGTTCATCGATGACGTCGGCCGCACGGCGGGCCGCGAGCTCACCAGCGCGATCATCGAGCTCGGCAAGACGCTCGACCTCGAGCTGGTGGCGGAAGGCATCGAACGCGACGAGCAGCTGTCGCGCTTGCTGGCGCTCGAGTGCGAGTTGGGCCAGGGGTTCTTCTTCGCGCCGCCGATGGACGCCGGCGCGATCGAGGATCTGCTGTCGTCGCTGACGGCCGGCGGCGGGGCGGAAGAGGCCGCGTAGGCCGCCGCCTCATTCGGTCCAGAACGCGAAGCCCGTCAGGCCGGGGCCGGTGTGCACTCCCATCACCTGCGTGAACTCGCTGACCCAGGCCTCCGCGATCTCCACCCGCTCCTGCGCGCGAGCCAGCAGCTCCTGCGCATCGTCCGGCGCGTGCGCGTGGTGCACGGCGAGGTGCACGCGCCGGTCCGCGGCGCCCTGCGCCAGCACATCGACCATCCGCTCGAGCGCGCGGGCGCGCGTGCGGGTACGGGCGATCAGCCGGATGTCCGACGCGGTGAACCGCACGATCGGCTTCACCTGCAGCATGCCGGCGGCCCAGGCCGCCACGCGCGGCACGCGCCCGCCGCGCGCGAGGTACGACAGCGTGTCGAGCATCGCCAACAGCGTGACGCGGCCGGCCATCTCGTCGGCGCGCGCGATGATCGCATCGATTCCGGCGCCGTCGCGCGCCGCGCGTGCCGCTTCCAGCACGACGAAGCCCTGCGCCATGGCCGCGTTCCGTGAATCGACCAGCCGCAAGTCGAGGCCGGGCGACTCCGCCTTCACGAGTTCGATCGCCTGACGCGCGGACTCGTACATCGCGCTGAACTGCCGGGAGACGGTGATGCAGAGGATGCTGTCCGACGTGCGCGCCGCGCGCTCGATCGCCTGCAGGAACATGCCCGGCGAGGGCGCGGCCGTCGTCGGCCGGTCCGACGACGAGCGCAGCAGCTCGTAGAACTCGCCGGTGTCCGCGGTCATCGAGTCGACGAACGTGCGGCCGCCGAAGATCAGGTGCAGGGGGACGATGCCGACGCCGTAGCGCTCGGCGAGCTCCGGCGGCATGCAGGCCGTGCTGTCGGTGATGATCGCCGTCGCCATGACTCCAACAGTACGCGACGGCGCGCAACTTCGCAGCACCCCGAACCGGCGCCTGGTGCCGTCGGGCTGGGGCGCCGAGAGCCGGGAGCTGCGACGTGGGACCGGAGAGCGCCGACGGCGACCTGTGAGGGGGCTACTCGAAGTCCCAGAACGCGTCGATCAGCGCGTCGTCGAGGTCGAAGACCTGATCGCCCTCCGATGTGTGCAGCGGCTCGCTGCGCAGGAACGACGGCAGCTGGTCGGCGTCGCGGCCGAATCCGGCGGCGCGGTTGAAGTCGCGCTCCTCGACGAGCACGCGCCGGCCGAGCGCGATCACGTCGTCCGGCGTCCAGTCGACGCCGTACAGCGCGCTGACGAAGCGCGCCATGTCGCCTTCGACGGGGTTGGAGAACTGACAGAGGCCGGCGGAGTCTACTGCCGCCATGATCTGCTGCTCGCGCCGCGACAACCGCAGCAGCGTCTCCGGCGTGACGCCGCGCGCCGTCACGAGGCCGGCCGTATGGTCTGCGCCCTGCGGGCTCGTCGCGTAGGTGATGCCCATCGCCTTCAGCGTACGCGGCTCCCACGCCGGCAGCCCCTGCCCCTTCACCACCGGCACGCGCCCGACGCCGTAGGCCCGCGCGGCGTGCGCCGTGCCGCCGCCGAGCGTGCGCCCGATCGGCGTGCCGGCGCGAACCTCGTCGAGCAGGCGCAGGACGCCGGCCCAGTCGCCCCATGGCAGCACGTCGGCCTCCATCGCCACGCCGAACGCGTTCCCCAGCTCGATCGTGTCGAGGCCGATGTCGTCGCATGCGCGGTCCATCCGCGCGACCGCATCGATGTCATCGATCTGCAGGTTGGCGCCGAGGAGGCCGATCGTCTCGAACTCGAGCGCCGTCGTCGTCTGCTCGCCGCGCGCGTCGTTGAAGAGGATCGCGCACTTGATGATGCAGCCGGCCATGCACGGCAGCATCCTGCCGCCGCGCTCTTCACCGAGCGCGGCGATGTGCTGGCCGCCCAGCAGGTCGGCGGTGGTCATCGTGCCGAGCGTGTGGTTCTTCACCGGCAGCGAGTGCACGTTGTCACGGTTGACGAATTTGATCACGCCGGCGGTGCCGTAGCGCGAGAGGTTCTGCGTGCGCGGATCATCGAGCACGATGCGCGAGAACTCCAGCATCGCCGCGCGGAACGCCGCCGGGTTCGCCGCATCGACGTTCTTCGCGCCGCCGTCGTCGATGACGATCGCCTTCAGCCCCTTCGCGCCCATCAGCGCGCCGAGGCCGCCGCGGGCCGCGTGGCGCGTCGGCCGTCCCTCCGGGTCGTTGACGGCGATCGACGCGGCGCCCATCCGCATCTCGCCGGCGGGGCCGATGCTGATGACGGCGCGCGTCTTGCTGCTCGCGCCCCCCAGCAGCCGCTCGCACGTCGCGTAGTTGCCGAGGCCGGCGAGCTCGCCCGCGCGCTCGAAGCGCCAGCCGCCGTCCGGCGCGATGTGCAGCACGCGCAGCTCGCCGTCGTCGGGCGCGCCTTCGATGATGACGGCCTTGATCCCGAGCTTCGCCAGCTTGTGCCCGAGCACGCCGCCGACGTTCGACTCCTTGAGGCCGCCCATCAACGGGCTCCTGCCGCCAAACGACGCCCGGCCCGACGTCGTGATCGCCGTGCCGCCGAGCAGCCCCGGCGCGAAGACCAGCTTCGCGTCGCGGGCGAGCGGATGCAGCGTCGGCTCGACCTCGTCCGCGACGATGTGCGATGTGAGCGCGCGGCCGCCGAGCAGGCGCCAGGCGTCGGGCGCGGGCTGGCTGCTGACGCGCAGGCGGGACATATCGACGCGGAGGATCTTCGGCATCGTGACCTCGGGCGGCGTAGACGCGGGGACGCCGCATTATGGCAAGACACGTCGCGCGTCGCTAGATGGAGTGCCTCGATATACTGCGTGCGCGTCTCCCGTCGCGATCCTGACGGCGGAAGCCTCGTGGACTGCCCCATGCAACTTCGTCTCGCCCGCCTGCTCTCGTATCCCCGCACCCGCGTCGTCGCGCGCGACGGCGACGTCACGCGCGTCGCCATCGACGGCCTCGTCTGCAGCAGCGTCTGCGCGGTTCGCAGCCGGCAGGCGCTGGCGCGGCTCGGCGGCGTCCGGCGCGTCGAGGTGGACTTCGAGCGCGGGATCGCGAGCGTCGAAGGGCCGCCGGTGGACGACGCGGCCTATCAGCGGGCGATCGACAGCGTCGTCGCCGGCAAGCCGCTGCGCCGCGCCCTCGACCGCTTGCGCCGATCCTGGCATGCTCGCCGGCGCGGGCACGGGGCGGCGTCGTGAAGATCGGCGCGCACGTCTCGACGTCGGGCGGGCTCGCCACCGGCTTCGACCGCGCGGAGGCGATCGGCGCGGAATGCATGCAGGTGTTCGAGTCGGCGCCGCAGCAGTGGGGCACGGCGAAGCTCAGTGATGAGCAGGCGGAGGCGTTCCGGGCGCGGATGGCGGCGAGCACGGTTGCGCCGGTGTTCATCCATGGCAAGTATCTGATGAACCTGGCGAGTGCCGACGACAAGATCTTCCGCACGTCGCGCAGCACGCTGCGCAGCAGCCTGAACATCGCCGCGGGGATCGGCGCCCGCGGCGTCATCTTCCATACGGGCAGCCACAAGGGCCTCGGACTCGACGCCGTCTTCGAGCAGATCTGCCAGGCCTGCAGCGAGGTGCTCGCCGATACGCCGCCAGAGACGCTGCTGATCTTCGAGAACTCCGCCGGCGGCGGCGATACCATCGGCTCGAAGTTCCACGACCTCGGCGAGATCCTGCGGCGGATCGATGACCGGCGCGCCCGCGTCTGCATCGACACCTGTCACGCCTTCGCCGCCGGCTACGACCTGAGCACGGCCGCAGGCGTCGCGGCGACGATCGATGAGCTCGAGCGGGAGATCGGCTGCAAGAACATCGCCGCCATCCACTGCAACGACTCGAAGACGGAGCTGGGCGCCGGCCGTGACCTGCACCAGAACATCGGCGAGGGGAAGATCGGCGAAGCGGGCTTCGAGGCGCTGCTCGGCCAGCCGGCGCTCGCCGAGGTGCCGCTGCTGCTCGAAGTGCCGGGCTACAAGCTCGATGGCGCCGGCAAGGGCCCGGACCGCCCGAACATCGACCGCCTGAAGGCGATCCGGGAGCGCGTCGGCGCCCCGGCAGGGTAGGCGCCGGGGCGGCGCGAGCTCAAACTCGCGGGTTCCGTCGCTGCGCTGATAGCGCCAGCCTCCCGGTCCCCCGGCCTCCGGCACCCAACACCGGCATCCAACCCCCGATACAATGCCGATCACCATGGATCCGCACGCACTCCGCACGCTCGAGTTCGATGCCATTCGCGCCCGCCTGGCGCGGCATACGTCGTTCGCCGCCGGCCGCGACCTCGCGCTCGCGCTCACGCCTTCGAGCGACTACGCCGAGGTGGTGAAGCGGCAGCGCCAGACCGCCGAGGCGCGCCGCCTTATCGCGATGAAGCCACGCGCCGGGCTGGCCGGCGCCCACGACGTGCGCGCGATCGCCGCGAAGGCGCAGCGCGGCGGCCTGCTCGACCCGCCCGCCATGCTGCAGGTCGCCGACACGCTGGCCTGCGCGCGCGAGCTGAAGGGCGCGATCGCCCGCCTCGAAGAGTCGCTGCCGCTGCTCGCGGACGCCGTCAGCGTCATCGATCCGATGCCGCGCCTCGCTGGCGACATCAGCCGCTGCATCAACCAGCGGGCCGAGGTGACGGACCAGGCGAGCCCGGCGCTCGCCAGCATCCGCCGCGAGGTGCGGGCGCTGCACGACCGGCTCTACCAGCGGCTGCAGGACATCCTCGGCGCGTCGATCGGCAAAGGCGTCGCGCAGGAGCCGATCATCACGCTGCGCGATGGCCGCTACGTCATCCCCGTCAAGGCGGACATGCGCGGGCAGCTCCGCGGCATCGTCCACGACGTCTCATCGAGCGGCGCGACGGTCTGGCTCGAGCCGCTCGCCGTCGTCGACCTGGCGAACCGCTGGCGCGAGGCGCAGCTCGACGAGGAGCGCGAAACCGAGCGCGTGCTGCGTGTGCTGAGCGGCGACATCGGCCACGGGGCCGACGCCATCACCGTCGACGTCGAGGTGCTGGCGTGGCTCGACCTGATGCTCGCGAAGGCGCGCTTCGGCGACGAGATCGGCGCGCCGGAGTTGCCGTACGAGGGCGACGAGCAGCCGTGGATCGTGCGGGCGCCCGCGCAGTTGCACCTGCTGCTGGCCCGCCACCCGCTGCTGCGCGCGCCGGTCGTGCCGACGACGATCACGGTCGGAGGCGACGCGCGCGTGCTGCTGATCACCGGGCCGAACACCGGCGGCAAGACCGTGGCCCTGAAGACCGCCGGCCTGCTGGCGCTGATGGCGCAGGCCGGCCTGCCCGTGCCGGCCGACCGCGGCTCGCGCGTGCCGGTGTTCGATGACGTCTTCGCCGACATCGGCGACGAGCAGAGCATCGAGCAGTCGCTCTCGACCTTCAGCAGCCACATGACGAACATCATCCGGATCGTGGCCGCCGCCGACGACCGCAGCCTCGTGCTGCTCGACGAGCTGGCCGCCGGCACCGACCCGACGGAGGGCGCCGCGCTCGCCCGCGCGATCCTGCTCGAGCTGCTCGACGCCGGCGCGCTCGTCGTCGCCACGACGCACCACGGCGAACTGAAGGCGTTTGCCCATGCGACGCCCGGCGTCACCAACGCCTCCGTGCAGTTCAACCTGGCGACGCTGACGCCGACCTACCACCTCTCGATCGGCCTGCCCGGCCGTAGCAACGCGCTCGAGATCGCCCAGCGGCTCGGCATGCCGCACGAGATCATCGAGGCGGCGCGGGCGTCGATCGCCCCCGAGCAGCGGCAGGTCGAGGCGCTGCTCTCGGACATCCACCGCGAGCGCGAGGGAGCGGCATCGTCGCGGCGGGCCGAGGAGCTGGCGCGGCGCGAGGCGGAGGAGATCCGCGCGCAGCTCGAGGACAAGCTCGACGCCGCCGACGAGGAGCGCGCGCGCCTTCTGGCGGCCGCCCGCGACGACATCGCCCGCGAGGTCGAGCGCGCGCGCCGGCTCGTCGCCGAGGCCGGGCACCAGGTCGAGCGCCAGAAGCTGGAGGCGGCGGCGGCGCGCCTGCGCGAGGCCGACGAGCAGGTCGCGCGGGTGAAGGAGCAAGCGGAGCGGGCGGCGCATCGCACGCCGCGGCGCCGCCGCGAGCCGCACGCGCCGCGCGTCCCCGCCGGGCCGCCGCCGGACGCCATCCGCGAGGGCGACATGGTCTGGCTGCGCGGCATGGACCGGTTCGGCGAGGCGCTCTCCGGGCCCGACGCCCGCGGCGAGGTGGAACTGCGCCTGGGCGCGCTCCGCACCCGCATCAAGCTGGCACAGGTCGAGCGCGTCCAGCGGCCGGCGCCGTCGCGCGCGACGGGCAGCGTGACGGCGGACCTGGCGCCGCCGCCCGTCGTCGGCGACGAGATCGACCTGCGCGGGCAGACGATCGACGAGGCGATGCCCCGGGTCGAGCGGTACATCGATGATGCGTTCCGCGCGGGGATGCTCTCGGCGCGGATCATCCACGGCAAGGGCACCGGCGCGCTGCGACGCCACGTGCGCGGCTTCCTCGCCGGATATCCGCTCGTGAAGTCGTACGAGGAAGCGCCGCGCGAGCAGGGCGGCGAAGGCGTGACGATCGCGCACCTGGCCGTGTAGGCCCGGCGAGGCCCGCGCCGGCTACGTCGTGCTCTCGGCGACGGGCGCCGGCGTCACCCGCAGGTCCGAGGTGCCGTTGCGGCAGCGGCCGCCCGGCACGTCGAACGTCCAGCCGTGGCGGGGGCAGACGATCGCCCGTTGGCGCGGGTCGTAGCAGCCGGCGTCGAGGCGCTCGCCGGTATGCGGGCAGAAGCGCTGCACCTCGTAGACGCCGTCGTCCGTCGTCAGCGTGAACGAACCCTGCTCCTTCTCCGTCATCAGCTTCGCCAGCATCGCCTCGCGGACGCGGAGGTCATCCTCCTTGTAGAAGCGGAGGAAGGTCATCAGCGGCTCGTTGTAGCTGGCGACGTCCGGCCGCCAGGCGTGGAAGCGGAACGAGAGGAAGACGTCGCTCCAGCCGTAGCGCCCGTCGAGCACCGGCGCCAGGTAGCGCGACTCGAGCCGGAAGGCGTAGTCGCAGACCGCGCCGTACGGGCGACCGTCCGCCGACAGGTCACGCACCGCCAGCTCCCGGAAGTCGACGAGCCAGCGTCCGCCGCCGGCGCCGACGACGTCGAACAGCACGCGCGCATCGACGCGCGTCGCCAGCCGCGGCCCGGCGGCGAGCATGCCATGGACGTAGGCGCGGAAGCGCTCGAACAGCGATCCGGTCGGCCAGGGGAACGATGCCACCGCGCCCTCGACGGCGGGCGCCATCCGCTCGGCGTAGCGGGCGATGTACTCGCCCGCCCGCTCCCAGGCGAAGTCGGCGTGCATCGGCTCGTCGCGCTCGATGCGGCCGTCGGGCAGGCTCAGCCAGTCACCGGGCAGCAGCGGCAGCGTGCGGTCGCAGAGCGTCGGGTCGTTCGCCGCCAGCCACGAGATCAGCTGCGGCGGCAGCGGGAAGATGCTGTCGGGGCGGTCGAGGTAGCGCGCGGTCTGCGGGTCGAGCAGCGCCGGCGGGCCGGCGAACGGCACCGCCCACGCCGGCTTCAGGTTGTCCATGTAGCGCTTCCAGCGGAGGAAGCTGTTCTGGACCTTCTCGCGCGCCGCGCGTACGCGCGTCTCCTCCGGGAAGTCGTAGACGAAGGGATACCAGTTGGCGCCGGAGAACTGCGCGAAGACGGCCGCGATGCGCGGGTGGCGTTCGACGATCGCCCGCGCCTGCGGCTCGGAGATGTGGCAGTCGTTGAGGTTCACCAGCACCTCCCCGTCCCCCTCGACGATCAGCGCCGAGTCGGCGAAGTAGGCGCTGTCCTCCGTCACCACCCGCAGCCGGACGCCCGGCGCCGCCTCGACGCTCTTCTCGCCGTCGAGGAAGTGCACCGTGCGGAAGCCGAGCGCGCGCACCTGCTCGACCCACGGCCGCGAAGGGAAGCTGGCGACGACGAGCGTCAGGTCGCGCGGCAGGTCCGCGAGCGTGTCGGCGTCGAAGTGGTCGAGGTGACCGTGGGAGACGTAGAGGACGTCGAGCCGCTCGGCGAGAAGGCGCGCCTTCAGGTGGTGGTTCTGCGGCAGCTGGAACCAGCCGCCGAGGAACGCGCCGCGCGGCGAGAGCCATGGGTCACAGGCGATGCGCACGCCGCCCGCCTCGATCAGCAGGCCGGCGTGGCCGAGGCTCATCACCCGCATCGCATCCCTCCTCGTCGTCGCCGGGCGCCGATGGCCGACACTCTACATCGGTCGCGCCGCGCGCGCACTGGGGAGCGGCGTCTGCTGGCGAGTGTTGGAGGGCGGAGCGCGGAGGGCGCAGACGACGGGCTGGTGTTGGCTTCGCCGCGAACACGGCCCCGCACCAGCGTCCGCGCCGGCCGCAACGCGACCTCCGACGACCAGCCTGCAGCCTCGCCAGTAACACGCCAGCGAACTGACACCGACGCTGTTCGCGCGGGGCATCGCGGGGTGCTTCAATACAGGCATGCCTCCGACCCAGTCTTCAGCCTCCGGCCTCCCGCTTCGCGACCAACCCGCGACGGAACCAGCATCCACGCCGCACCGCGACCGCCGCCCTCCGCCCGCCAGCACCCTGATCCTCGGCCTGGAGACCTCCTGCGACGAGACCGCGGCGGCCGTCGTCGAGGGCGGACGCCGGCTGCGCTCGAACATCGTCGCCTCGCAGTTCCATCTGCACGCGCCCTACGGCGGCGTCGTCCCCGAGGTCGCGGCACGCCACCACCTTGAGGTGATCCTGCAGGTCATCGACACGGCGCTCGCCGAGGCCGGCGTCGGCTGGCGGCAACTCGATGCCGTCGCCGTCACGGCCGGGCCCGGGCTCGCCGGCGCCCTCCTCGTCGGCGTCAACACGGCGAAGGCGCTGGCCTACGCGCACGACCTGCCCCTGCTCGGCGTCAACCACCTCGAGGCGCACCTGTACGCCAACTGGATCGAGGTCGCGGCGCGGGAGTACCGCGTTCCCGAGCTGCCGGCCCTCGGCCTGATCGTCTCGGGCGGCCACACCGACCTCGTGCTGATGCGCGACCACGGCGTCTACGAGCGCCTCGGCCGCACGCGCGACGACGCCGCCGGCGAGGCGTTCGACAAGGTCGGCCGCCTGCTCGGCCTTGGCTTTCCCGGCGGGCCCGCGGTCGAGCGTGCGGCGCGCGGGCAGGGGCGCGGCGGGCTGCGCTTCCCGCGCGCCTGGCTCAGGGGCAGCGACGACTTCAGCTTCAGCGGCCTCAAGACCGCCGTGCTGCAGAGCGTGCGCGACGACGCCGGCGCGCCGCCCGTGCCCGCCGTCGCCGCTGCGTTCCAGGCGTCGGTCGTCGACGTCCTGTCGAAGAAGGCGGCGGACGCGGCGCGCCGCGAGGGCGTGCGCAGCCTCCTGCTGTCGGGCGGCGTTGCCGCCAACGGCCCCCTGCGCGAGGCGCTGGCGGCGCGCTCGCCGGTGCCGCTCTTCGCGCCGCCGCCGCTGCTCTGCACGGACAACGGCGCGATGATCGCCGCCTGCGCCTGCTACCGCTTCGACGACCTGCGCGCCGGCTGGGACCTCGACCCCCAGCCAGGCATGAAGATGACGTGATGGGTTGCTGGTGACCGGTCACCGGTGCGACCGGGGCTGGGACTGCTCGCGGGCGGCGTGGATCAACCACGCACGCGTCCCCGGTCCCGGGGCAGGCTCACGGCGAGAGAGGGCAGCGGCCGCAGCCGCCCTGCGTGCACCAGTCGCGATGCAGCGCCAGCAGCCCCTGCGCGCGGCGGGCGCCGAGCGGCAGGCGCTCGGCCGAAGACGCGAGCGCGTCCTCGAGGAAGCGCGTCGCGCCGTAGGAAGCGGGCCGCGGCAAGATGGCGTAGAGCGCGCGCGCCGGTGCTCCGAGCGACGGGTCGATGGCCGCTGCCGGCAGGATGACGTTGACCAGCAGTTCGAGGGCGCGACCGCGGCCGATCAGCGCCGGCGGGAGCAGGCAGGCGTCGGCGCACGGGTCGTGGTGCGTCCGCCAGTAGCCGGTCGCCTCCGTCAGCAGCGGGGCGAGCGCCTCGCGCGTCGTCGCCGCCCCGGCGCAGGCGAGCAGCGCCGAGGGCCGCCCGGCGCAGGCGAGCAGCGCCGCCGCGGCGGCGATGCGGCGCGCCGGCGCGTTCGCCGGCCGCACGCCCCAGAGCTTCCAGCTGGCGACCGGCATCGGCGTCAGGCCCGCCAGGGTAGAGGCGCGCTCGAGCGCGACGACGTGCCGGTCGCCTGACGCCCGCTGACGCGCCGATGGCAGCAGGCCCGCGGAGCCGAGCAGCAGCGCCTCGAACAGGAGGCGGCGGCGCTCGCCGCTGGTCGTGGTCGCGGCCGGCGGCGGCTTGGCCGTCGACGACGCGCGGCCGGTCCGTGCGGCTCCCACGCCACTTGGAGCGGCCGCGGGCGGCGGCGTCGCGGCGAGACGATCGCACTCGTCCGCGCCCGGGCCGCCGTGCGGGGGCGCTTCGGCGCTCTCCTCCAGCCGGCGCCACGGCAGGCGCCGCGCGAGCTCCAGCATCGCCCCGGCGTTGCCGCCGTAGCCGAGCGCCTCCAGCAGCCCCTCGTAGACCGCCTGCTCGCTGCCCGCCTCGTCGGCCCGCCGGCGATGGCGCTCGCTGCGCGCGGCGAAGCGGCGGTCGCCCTCGCCGTCGAGCGCGGCGGCGGTGGCCGCCGGGCCGAGGAGCGCCACGGCGTCGTGGCAGGGCTCGCGCCAGAGCGGCGGCCGCTCGAGCCAGCGCCGCAGTTCCCCCGCGCGCTGCGCCACCCACGGCGCCAGCGCGACCACGGGCGCGGTGCGGCCGCCGAACAGCGGCGTCTCCGTCGCGCAGTCATCGTCGAAGACGACGTGGAGGATGACGTTCGCGTAGGCCGGGTCGCCCTCGTGGCCATGCGCGCGGAACGACGACGCCCGCACGTGCAGCTCGACGTCGCCGCGCGCCGTCAGCCCCGATGGCCCGCGCACGACGGCGCCGCGGAAGTCCGGGCCGGGGCCGCGTCCCGGCCGCCCCTGGTGCAGCACCGTCACCGGCACGCCGGCGCGCGTCACCAGCGCCGCCGCCGGGAATCGCCGCCCCCGCCAGAGCGCGCTCAGCTGCGCCTCCGTCAGGCGCTCGTCGGCGGCCGCGCGCGCCGCCGGGCGAGGTGCGGGCGGCGCCCGGCGGGGACGCCCGTCCGGGCGAGGTGCGGACGCCCCCGCCGCCGGCGCCTCGTACGGCGGCGCCTCCTCGCGGAGCGACATCATGACGGCGCCTCATCGGCCGCGCGCTCGTCCCCGCCCGCCGGTGCTGCCGGCGATGCCGCCCCGCCCGCCGTCTGTGGTCTGCTCTCTGTCCCGGGCGGCGAAACCGCCGCCGCCGCCCACTCGAACCCCGCCTGCTCGGCGACCATGAACAGCACGCGCTCGCTGGCGCCGCGGGGGCGGTACGACCCCGTCTCCCACTCGCTGATCGTCTGCTGGCGGACGCCCAACTCCTCCGCCAACTCGTCCTGCGTGAGGGCGAGGTGGCGGCGGAGGCCCTTCACCGAGTGCGCGTCCCAGTGCCATTGCCCGCGCTTGGCCATACTGCATTGTACACGGATCCGTGTAGCGGAAGGCACTCGATCGCACCGGGGGCCGGCGCCGCGCCCGCCCTCACGCCTGTCCGCGCCCACCGGACGCGCGCTATCATCACGCCGAGGATCGCAGCGAAGGAGCGTCGGCCCTTGCCCACCCGGAAAGCGAAGCGCAAGCGCGTGCGGCAGACGGCGACGGCGCGGCCGCCGACGCCCGCATCGAACGGCGCCGCGAAGCCGTGGGGCGGCCGCTTCGACGCGCAGACGCACGAGCTTGTCGAGGACTACACGTCGTCGGTCGCCGAGGACGGCCGCCTGCTGCCGTTCGATATCATGGCGTCCGTCGCCCACGCGCGGATGCTCGGGCGGCAGGGGATCATCATGGAGCCGGAAGCGCAGAGGATCGTCGCCGGCCTGCACAGCGTCTGGGAGGAGTTCGAATCGGGCAAGCGCAGCCTGCGCCCGGACCTCGAAGACGTGCACATGAACGTCGAGGTGCGGCTGGCCGAGAAGATCGGCGCGGTGGCGGGCAAGCTGCACACGGCGCGCTCGCGCAACGACCAGGTGGCGACGGACTTCCGCCTCTACGTGATGGACGCGGCGGAAGAGACGGTCAGCCGCCTGCTCGAGCTGCAGTCGGCGCTGCTGACGCTGGCCGAGACGCACCGGGCGGTGATTATCCCCGGCTACACGCACCTGCAGCGGGCGCAGCCCGTGCTCCTGGCGCACCACCTGCTCGCGTACGTGCAGATGTTCCGGCGCGACCAGGGGCGCATCGGGTTGGCCGCCGTGGAAGCGGCGAACGAGATGCCGCTGGGCAGCGGCGCGCTGGCCGGCGTCCCCTACCCGGTCGACCGCGCGTCCGTCGCCGACGAGCTGGGGTTCCTGGGCATCAGCGAGAACAGCATCGACGCGGTCTCCGACCGGGACTTTGTCGTCGACTTCATCATGGGCTGCGCGCTGGCGATGGTGCACGTCTCGCGGCTGGCGGAGGAGATCGTGCTCTGGTCGAGCGGTGAGTTCGCGTTCATCCGGCTGCCCGATGCCTTCGCGACCGGCTCGAGCATCATGCCGCAGAAGAAGAACCCGGACGTCGCCGAGCTGGCGCGCGGCCGGACGGGGCGCGTCATCGGCGCCCTCACGAATATCCTCATCACGCTGAAGGGGCTGCCGCTGGCGTACAATCGCGACCTCCAGGAGGACAAGCGCGCCCTCTTCGACGCGCAGGACACGCTCGATGAGACGCTCGAGGTCCTCGCCGCGATGCTGCCCCGGATCGAGGTCGACGCGGCGCGCGCGCGCAAGGCCGCGACCGCCAACTACGCGCTGGCGACGGACTACGCCGATTACCTGGTGCGCAAGGGCGTGCCGTTCCGTTCTGCGCATGAGGCCGTCGGCAAGCTCGTGCGCGAGGCCGAGGAGCGCGGCGTCGCCGACCTGCGCCGGCTGTCGCTCGACGATCTGCGCCGCTTCGCGCCGGAGTTCGACGAGGACGCACGCGCGATCGATCTGATGTCGTCGCTGCGCTCGCGCGACGCCCCCGGCGGCACGGCGCCGCGTCGCGTGGCGGCGGCCCTCCGCCAGGAACGGCGACGCGTGGAGGCGCAGCTCGGAGCAGTGAACCGGCGGTACGAGGAATGATCAAGCTCGCGCCGTCGATCCTTACGGCGGACTTCGGGAACCTCGAGGCGCAGATCCGCGCCGCGGAAGCGGGCGGCGCCGACTACATCCACCTCGATGTAATGGACGGGCGCTTCGTGCCGCCGATCACCTTCGGCCCGCTCGTCGTCGAGGCCGTACGGCGGGCGACGTCGCTGCCGCTCGATGTGCACCTGATGATCATCGAGCCGGAACGGCACTTCGAGGCGTTCGCCGAGGCGGGCGCGGACATCATCAACCTCCACGTCGAAGCGACGTCCCACATCGACCGCCTGCTGCGGAGCATCCACGCCATGCACAAGCGCGCGGGCGTCTGTCTGAACCCCGGCACGCCGCTGTCGGCGATCGAAGAGGTCGCGGAGGTCGCCGACCAGATCATGCTGATGGCGATCAACCCGGGCTGGGGCGGACAGAAGTTCCTGCCGGCGATGCTGCCGAAGCTGCGGCGGCTGAAGCAGATGCTCGACGCGCGCGGCGTCGCGCCCGACATCGAGGTGGATGGCGGCGTCAAGGCGGGGAACATCGCCGCCTGCGTCGGTGCCGGCGCGAACGTGCTCGTCTGCGGCTCGTCGGTGTACAACCGCGAGGCGGCGCCGCGCGAGAACCTGCACGACCTGCGCGCCGCCGCCGGACAGCCCGCGCCCGCATAACGGCCGGAGCCGGCCAGCGCTCGCGGCGCCGCGTGGCTGTCATTGCTGCGGCAGGGCCGCGTTCAGCTGCGCCGGCGATGTCAGTTCCTGCGCCCGCCGCACGAACGCCGCGAGCGACGCGCTCTCCTCGCGCAGCGTCTGCAGCTTCGGGCCGATCGGGTCGATCGAGCCGGGCATATCGGCGTAGGAGCCCTCGAAGGCGAAGTACGCCTGGTTGATCTCGCGGATGTAGTAGCCGTTCGCCGCCAGAAACCGGCGCGTCTGCTCCATCTGGCCCTCCGCCTGGGCGACCTTCCCCTGGCCCAGCAGCGCTTCCACCTGCAGTCGCAGGTTTCGCATCGTCGTGGTGAAGTCGACCTGCGGCCGCGGCGCTGGCGGCGCCGGCGTCGGCGGCTTCGCCCGCGCCGGCAGGGGATACGCCGCCGCGAGGCGCGCGCCGAGCTCGCGTCCGACCATGTTCGCGACGGTCTCGTTCAGCGTCGTCAGGTCGCTGCCGGCGAAGTAGCGGCGGCCGAGCGGCGTGAAGAAGAGGTACTGGTGCGTCCACTCGTGGGCGATGTCCTCCATCGTGCCTGCGTAGTCGGCCGAGCGCGGGATGATCGCCGGGTACATGGCGATGCCGCTGATCTCGATGACGGCGGCGGATGTCTTGCCGTCGGCTTCGGCCATCTTCTCGATCTGCTCGATCTTCCCGAGCGTCAGGTCGCCCTGCAGCAGCCTCTCGCCGGCGATGGCGATCGTGCTGCGCGGCGACGTGACGAGCACCGCCGGCGGCTGCTGGAAGGCGATGTTCGCCGGCGGCCAGACGACATCGCCGCCGATGCGGCGGGTGAGGCCGGCCTCTCGCACCACCTTCGTCAGCCGTCCTTCGAGGATGATCTGCACGCTGCTCTCGATGCTGTCCCGCTCGCGGCGGAGCGTCGCCAGCCGCCGCTCGTCGGCGGCGACGGTCGCCGCGGGCGTCGTCGGGTCGCCGGCCTCCCGCTCGCCCGCGGCGATCACCGCGTTCAGCTCGAAGTAGCGGGCGACGCGCTGCGTCTTCTGCGCTTCGCTGTGCTCTTCGCGGAAGGGGTCGGCCAGGTAGGCGAACTTCAGCCAGACGTGCCGGACGATGAAGCCCGGCGAATTGAAGTCATTGGCGCCCGTCGGCAGCGGCAGCACAGCGTTGAGCGCGAAGCCGCCGGCGAACGCCAGCGCGACGACGGCGGCGAGGATGGCGTGCGGGATGAAGCGCCGGGGACGATCGTGCATGCGCGCCCGTTCATACGGCGGAGGTGCGTCCCAGTGTGGCACACGCGGCGCCGGCGGCGGGCGCGCGCGGTCAGCGCGATCTGCGGTCCCGGCGCCTACCCCTCGGCGCCGAGGAAGCGGCCGCCGAGGAGGTGCATGTGCAGGTGGGGGATCGTCATCCCCGCTTCCTCGCCGACGTTGAAGGCCAGCCGGAAGCCGCGCTTCGCGACCCCCTCCGACTCGGCGAGGCGCGCCGCGACCGCGAACATGCGGGCGAGCGTCACGGCGTCGGCAGCGGCGACGGCGCGGGCGTCGGCGATGTGCTGCTTCGGGACGATCAGCAGGTGCAGCGGCGCGCGCGGGTTGATGTCGCGGATCGCGAAGACGCGGTCGTCGTCGTGGAGCTTCGGCACGTCGACCTGCCCCACGGCCATCTTGCAGAAGAGGCAGGCTTCGTCCATCGCTCTCTATCGTAGCGCAGCGGCCCGGCTCTGCGTGCGCCGGGCAGTCACCCGTGCAAGAGCGCGTCCGCCTCGATCTCGACGACGAACCCGGGCGCGATGAGCCGCGCCACCTCGACCATCGTCGTCGCCGGCCGGACCTCGCCGAAGACCTCGGCGTGCGCGCGCGCGACCTCCTGCCACTGGCCGATGTCCGTCACGTAGGTCCGGGTCCGCACGACGTCGCGCGGCGCGCCGCCCGCCGCCTCGAGCGCACGCCCGATGATCCGCAGCGCCTGCCTGGCCTGGTCGTAGGCGCCGCCGTCGCCGGCCGGCGCGCCTGCCTCGTCGATGCCGACCGTCCCGGCGACGAAGATCATGCTGCCGGCGCGCACCGCCCGCGAGTAGCCGACTGTCTGCTCCCAAGTGCTGCCGCCGGCGATGTTCTGTCGTTGCATGCTGCCGCTCCTCCTCCCGGCGCCTGACCACGTCGCCTCTCGATGCTCTTCAGGCGACATCCGCGGACACCGGTGCGTACCATCCTGCCGTATGCGTCGGCGCTCCGGCGCCGCGGACGACGCAGGGGCGGTCGGCGCGTCGGCCAGCCGCGCGCAATGGTCGGGGCCTCGGTCATCGACGAGCGTCATTGCGCGGACGGAGCAGCCGCTACGCCTCGACGAAGCCCTGCGCCAGCAGGAACTCGCGCGCCTCTTCGACGCTGCTGAAGACGCGCGAGCCCAGCCCGTCGAGCGCGTCCACGACGTCGTCGTCGGCGCCCTCGTCGTACGCCGCGTCGACGATGCTCGCCCGCTCGACGCGGCCGCTCGCCGCGAACCCGCCTTCGATGTACGGCGCGACCGCCGCCCAGTTCGTCGCCATCGGCACTCCTCCCCGTAGCGGCGGGAGTATACCCGACGCGTCGTGCTGCCGGCGCTGCCGCTCCGGCATCGACCTGGCCGTCCTCCATCGCCCGTCGCCGGGACGGGAGGGCGCCTCCGGGAAGGTCGCCTCCGACCGTGACTATGGCGCGTAGCGTGCGGCGAACCACTGGTATGCCAGCGACGAGATCCGCTGGCCGAGGCCGATGTCGGCGTATTTTGTCGACACGCCCTGCGTGAAGAACGAGATCGCGTAGCCGTACCGCTGGCCGCCGCGCTCGAACCAGACGATGCCGATGTCGTTATCCGCCCATCCCTCCGAATAGAGGAAGCCGTTCTTGTGTGAGACGTTCACACCGGGCCCGACGCCGGCGGGGATGAGGTAGTTCAGCCCCGGCTTGACGCCCTCCATCTTCGCCAGCATGTAGTCGCGCCAGCCCGGCAGCAGCACGCGGCCGTCCCAGAGCGCCTTCAGCCCGCGGTTGACGTCGAGCGCGGTGATGCGGTTGTCGATGCCGCCGGCCTGCGACTCCTCTGGATAGGCCGGCGGGTGGTCCATCAACGTCGATGTCATGCCGAGCGATTGCAGCAATGCGTTCACCTGCTGCATCCCGCGCACCACGTCGCCGCCACCGATGTAGTCCTTCACCAGCTCGCGCGACGTCACGGGGTTCGAGCCGTAGATCGTGCGCGCGATGAGGTCGCCCGCCGCCGGCTCCGGATACCGTCCGGCCTGCAGGTCGAGCGTCGTGCGCAGCAGCGCGAAGAGGTTGATCGTGCAGCCCGGCAGCCGGTTCCGGGCGCCGTTCACATCGATGGTCTCGCCCGTGCGCAGGTCGGTGATCGCCGCCGCCGTATCGATCCCGGAAGCGGCGATCGCCGCGGCGATGCGGTCGCGGAGCGCCAGCATGTCGCGTGCGGGCGCGGGCGCGTATGCTGCCTGGTCGCAGACCGGCGTGTAGAACGAGAACGTCTCGCTCGCCATCCAGCCGGCGGCGGTGAGCGTGTTGATGCGGAGGAAGTGGGTGGTGCCCTGCAGCAGGCCATCCCACACGTACGACCAGCCCTGCGCGGTGAACGGCCCGGCGCCGACGAAGTTGCCCGGCGCGAAGTTGTCGTTGAAGATGCTCAGGTCGAGCCACTGCTGTCCGCTGCGCGACGGCGTCCAGAGCAACGTCAGCCGCACGCCGTTGGGTGTCGCCGAGCTGCACTGGATGCTGTAGATAGCGATGCCACCGGCCGGGCCGGGTGGCGCGGGCGGCGCCGGGCGCGGCGTCGGCGTCGGCGAAGGCAGGCTGCCGGGGCGCGGCGTCGGTGTGCGGGTCGGCGTCGGTACTGCTGCCAGCGAGGTCGTCGCGCCCGAGCGAGCGCGGTTCTGGGCGACGATCCCGGCCGCTGCCGCAACGAGCAGCAGCACCAGGGCGCCCATAAGGCTGAGCTTCCTCATCGATCCTCCCCCTCGCGCGATGCGCTGTCCGCATTCTCGGCGAGCCCAATCCGCCGGTCAATGACGGGACGCCGCTGCTGACCCTACGCTTCGCCGCTGCTACGCTGGCGGCGATGGAGCCGCAGGAGATCCGGGTGTTGAAACTGCACCCGCAGGCACGTCTGCCGGCACGCGCCTCGGCGCAGGCCAGCGGCTTCGACCTCTACGCCCGCCTCGACGGCGCGCTCACACTGACGCCGCGCCCGCAGCGCGTGCCGACGGGCATCGCGCTCGAGACGCCGTTTGGGCTGGACGTGCAGGTGCGGCCGCGCTCGGGGCTGACGCTCGCCGGCGTCGCCGTCGCCCTGGGTACGATCGATGCCGACTATCGCGGCGAGCTCCTCGTCACGATGTGGACGTTCGGCGGTATCGACGCCTACGAGCTGCACGACGGCGACCGCGTCGCTCAGCTCGTGATCGCCCGGCTCGCCGACGTCAGCCTCGTGCCGACGGAGGCCCTGAGAGCGAGTGAACGCGGCGCCGGCGGCCACGGCTCGACCGGCCGCTGATCGTGGTCGGGCGTTCGCGGTTGCGCCTGAGGGCGCGGGCGGTGGCCGGCCGCCCGCCACGTCGCCGCGACAGCGCCGGGCGTCGTCGCCGGTGCGCTGCGTGGTTGCTGCCGCGCGGCGCGTCGCAATGATTCCGACATCTCGGTTACATGCGATCTGCCGCCGCGCCAGATTCCTTGACCGGCTTCGAGAGCCGATGCTAGACTTACAGTGGTTCACGACGGCGAACAGCCCTCACGGGCGCGAGGCCTTGCGTGTCGAGCGCAGGGCGTTTTTATCGCCGTCGCCGCGTGGTGGGCGTAGCCTAGCGGTTAAGGCGCCAGGTTGTGGCCCTGGAGATCGAGGGTTCAAATCCCTCCGTCCACCCCATCCCCTTCCCGCACACACCCAAAGGAGCGCTCCGTGCCCGATGATCCGATGCCGCCCGCAGGCGAAGGCGACGACGCGCCGGACGAGCGCTCATCGATGCCACAGCACTACGAGTCCAGCGCGCCGGCCGACGATGACCGGCGCTGGAGCGTACCGCCGTGGCTCTTCGTGGCAGCGGTCATCGTGCCGGCGGTGATCGTCGGCGTCGTGGTCTGGTTCATCGCTGCCGGCGTCAACGGCGGTTCGAGCGGCACCGGCGGGCGCTCGCAGCAGGACGTGGCGTCGATCCTCAATGCGTTCAGCAGCCAGCAGGGTGCGACATCGACGCGCTTCGAGGGAAAGCTGCCGCCCGGCTTTCCCTCCGGCATCCCGACCTACCCGGGCGCGACGCTCGTCTCGTCTCTCCGCCAGGTGCAGAACACCGATGCCTCGTACCTCATCGTCTACGATACCGCCGACCAGCCGGACAAGGTCGCCAAGTTCTTCGACGAGAAGCTCAATTCCGGACCCTGGCAGCTGCAGGGCGGCCAGACCGATAGCAACGGCACCGTCCACCAGTTCAGCAACACCCGGAACCCGAACATCACCGGACTCGCGCTCATCGCGGAATCGAAGGACAAGAAAGTGACGACGATCCTCGAAAGCATCCAGGTCGTCGCCGGCGCGACGGGGACGCAGGAGGCCTACTCGCCGGGCGCGAGCAAGGCGTTGCCGTCCGGCTTCCCGTCGAGCATCCCGCAGTATCCGGGCAGCGTCACCATCCAATCCGGCTATCAGAAGCAGGCGCAGGGGAATCAGTACATCATTTCGCTCGTCACGAAGGACGCTGCGTCGAAGGTGCTGGACTTCTATCGAAACAAGTTCACGGGCAACGGCTGGACCGTGTCCGATGCGCCGGACCCGAATGCGACGCCAGCCGACAGCGCCACGCCGGGCGCGGCTTCGCCGACGCCGAGCGGCCCCGCAACGGCGATCTCGTTCAACGACGCGAAGAAGCAGCTCTCGGGGAGCGTCAGCACAAGCAAGCTCACGCAGGACCAGAGCTATACGCGCGTCGACGTGCAGGTCGCCCTGCCGGCGGCCGGCACGCCCAGCGGGGGCTGACCGGCCGCGCGCACCACTGCCTCAGCCCCGAGGCCGACCGGCCGACAGCCCTCAATGCGTCATCCGGCGGCGACGGCTGGTCGCGCTTCCTCGCGCCGCGCGATGATGATGCGCGCGCCGGCGCGCCTACCGGCGCGGTCCGCGCAGACCGCGGCTGATGGCGTCACCGCGCATCACCTCGACGTGGCGTGCGCGCGCGATGGGAGGACGCCCGCAGTAGTCGTGCTCGGTCGCCTGTCGTCGCGGCTCAACGGCAGTCTCGCGGTTGTCGCGGGGCGTGCGGCGTGGGGGCCATGATGTCGAGCAGCGTGTCGTCGGACAGGGGCGCGTCTCGCGGTTGTCGCGGGCGCGCACGGTGGGGGCCGGTGTGCCGCGCCCGGTACACTGTCGGTGCGCGCTGCACGCGCTCGTAGCTCAGCGGATAGAGCATCGGTCTTCGGAACCGAGGGTCGGGGGTTCGAATCCCTCCGAGCGCGCCACATTCAGCCCTGGTTCGTACCAACGCGGCCCGTTGCGTAGTCCTCATCATCATCGGCTGCTGCTTGACCTGATCGGCTGCTGCTTGACCTGACCGCGATTGCTACACCACCTTCGGCGTACATCGCATTGGCACCGAACGTCGTCGGCATCTTCCCCAACCACGCCGCGGTGATCCGCCTGGGCGGTCGCGTGCTCGCCGAACAGCACGACGAGTGGCTGGTCGGCTGCTGCTACCTGGCCGAACGAGTCCCTCCGCCTCATCAGCGCGCGCAACCCCGCGCAACACACATACTCAGGGAACAGACAGGAGGACCCGACGCCACAGCGCCCGCACGCCGGCGTGATCTCGTCCAGAACATCCCGCTACAGCAGAATTGGCATGAAGTCACGCCGGCCATGGCCGAAGACGGGGGTGCCTATGACGCTCAAGGGGGAGATTGTCCCGGGTGCAGCACGCGGCTCTCAGAGCGAGGATGATGTCAACGATGTGCATCACTTGACGGGACATGGCCGGCGCAGCGAGAGGCATCGCCGCTCGTCATGCTGCCACCGGCGCCCGGTCGCTGGACAACCAAGCTTGTACTCCAAAGGGGCGTGCGCTTAACCGCGCGCTCGTCGTGCAAGAGAGAGCCGGAGGCTAACGATGGACGCATCAGCGCATTCCAGGAACGAGGCGCAGCAGCGCCACCCGCTCGTCGCGCACCTGCGGGATGTCGGCGAACTCGCGGCCGAATTCGCGGTAGTGCTCGGCGCGGCTGAACTGGCGCGTGCAGCAGGAATCTATCACGACCTCGGCAAGTTCCATCCGGATTTCCAGGCGTACCTCGATGCCTGCGATCGCGAACCCGGCCGGCGGCACCCACGCGTCGATCATAAGGGCGCCGGCGCAACGTACGCGGCGCCGCTCAGCCCGCTGCTGCCGCTGCTGATCCAGGCGCATCACGGCGGCCTGAAATCGAACGCGGACCTGCGGACTTGGCTCGCGAAGCCCGACATGAAGCGCCGCATCGATGAAGCGCTGGCGCTCGCACGCGTCGCGCTGCCGCAGCTTCAGGACGCGCCGGTAGCCATCCCGCTGCCGAAGAACATCACGACGGCGCCCGACGCCGAGATGTTCGTGCGCATGGTGTTCTCGTGCCTGGTCGATGCCGACTTCCTCGATACAGAAGCGCACTTCAACTCGTCACGGGCGGCCGAGCGGGAGACCGCGTTCGATGCTGCCGTGATGCTCGAGAAGCTGCGCGCGCATCGAGCGAGCCTGAACGCCCGCAATCCAGGTCCGCTCTCGCGGCTGCGCGAGACGATCGCCGAGCGATGTGAGGTGGCGGGCGAGCGGCCGCCGGCGATTTACCGAATGACGGTGCCGACGGGTGGCGGCAAGACACTCGCCGGCATGGCCTTTGCGCTGCGCCACGCCGCCGTCCACGGCAAGCGGCGGGTCGTCGTCGCCATCCCGTACACGTCGATCACGGAGCAGACGGCGGCAGTCTATCGTGACATATTCGGCGAGTGCGCGGTCCTGGAGCACAGCAGCGCGGCCATGTGGGATGAGGACGGCGAGGGAGACGCGACGGGGGCGCACGCCTGGCAGCGGCTGGCAGCGGAGAACTGGGACGCGCCGATCGTCGTCACCACGACGGTGCAGCTCTTCGAGAGCCTGCTCGGGAACCGGACGAGCACGTCGCGCAAGCTGCACAACCTGGCGGGCGCGGTGCTGATCCTCGATGAAGTGCAGATGCTGCCGGCGAAGTACATTGCGCCGATCCTCGACGTGCTGCGCGGGCTCGTCGACCACTGCGGCACGACGGTGCTGCTTTCGACGGCGACGCAGCCGCGCTTCGGGCATCCCGAGTTCGCGTCGCCCGACGAGATCGCACCGGACCCGGCGGCGACGTTCGCGCTACTGGAGCGCGTGCGCTACACCTTCGCGCCGGAGCCGTGGTCGTGGCCGGACGCTGCGGCGGCCCTGCGAGAGAGGCGGCAGGCGCTGATGGTGCTAAACACGAAGAAGGATGCGTTGGCCGTCATCGACGCGCTCGACGACGAGAACGCGCTGCATCTCTCGACACTGCTCTGCGGGGCGCATCGGGCCGATGTACTGACGGAAGTGAAGCGGCGGCTGGCGGCGGGCGAGGAGTGCCGGCTGGTGACGACGCAGGTGATCGAAGCGGGCGTCGACATCGACTTCCCGGCCGTCTTCCGGGCAATGGGGCCGCTCGACCGCATCTTGCAGGCGGCGGGCCGCTGCAACCGCGAGGGCAAGGACGACGTGGGTGAGGTGACGGTGTTCCTGCCGCTCGAGGGCGGGTTGCCGCCGGGCACCTACGAGATGGCGACGCAGCTCACGCGGAAGCACCTCGCCTCGGGCGCGGCGGGGCTGCAGCGACCGGATGCCGTCGGCGCCTACTTCGCGGAGCTGTACGAGAGGATCGACCCGGACGCCGACCGCATCCAGGAGAAGCGTGCGCGCATGGACTTTCCCGAGGTGAGGCGTGCGTTTCGGATGATCGTGGACGATACGGAGGACGTCATTGTGCCGTATGGCGATGACGCGGCGCGGGCGACGGTCGCGGGCGCCGTGGCGGGGCTTCGCCAGAGGAACGGCCAAGGGCGGGAGCTGCTGCGGAGCTTGCAGCCGTACACCGTGGCGGTGCGTCATGGCGATATAGAACGCGCGGCGGGGCGGGGATGGTTGGTGCCCGTGACCGACGGTGTGCGGGAGTGGGTTGGCGACCCGCATGCCTACGACTGTCGGCTCGGCCTGCAACTGGCGGACCAGGAGGTGCTGCTTACTTGACAAGCTCTGGTTGATGCTCCGTGTGGACGTCCAATAAAATCGATGCCGCTGGTACTGCTCCACTACACAGAAGTGGTCAGCTGCCCGAGGATTGAAATTGCGTGGTGGATCAGTGAGTGGGCGAATCCCGGGGGTTCCGGGGAGGCGCGTAATCGAAAGGAGGAAGTGGATGGTCTCGAATGTCCGCGACGGGCCGCTCCAGATGGAGGTGTGGGGCGACTTCGCCTGCTTTACACGCCCGGAGATGAAGGTGGAGCGGGTGAGCTATCCCGTGATGACGCCTTCGGCCGCACGCGGGGTCCTGGAGGCGGTGTTCTGGAAGCCGGAGATTCGCTGGCGGGTCGAGGAGATCGTCGTGCTGCGGCCGATCAAGTTCTTCTCGATCCTGCGGAACGAAGTCAACAGCCGGGCGAGCGAACGCGCCGCCCGCTCATGGGCAGCGAGTGGCGGCGGGTTCGTCATTGAGGAGGACCGCTCGCAGCGGCACACGCTCGCGCTCCGCGATGTGCGCTACCGCATCACGGCGAGCATCGAGTTGCGGCCGCACGCGACCGACGATGTGGCGAAGTACCGCGACCAGTTCCGGCGGCGCGTGCTTGCTGGTCGCTGCTTCGCGACGCCGTATCTCGGATGCCGCGAGTTCTCGGCGTCGTTCGGGCCGGCCTCAGATCTCCGTCCGGTCGACCTGACTGATGATCTCGGTTCGATGCTGCGGGACATCGACTACGCGCCCGGAGGTGGCGGACGCGGCATCCCGCGCTTCTTCGATGCAAGGGTTCAAGCCGGCGTTTTGCGCGTGCCGGCATGGGACGGGACGGAGGTGGCGGATGTTGCTCCAGCGTCTTGAGGCCTACGCCGACCGGCTGAAGCTCCCGCCGCGCCTGTATAGCGAGACGCCGGTCCGGTACATCGTCAGCCTTGATGGCGAGGGTCGGCTCTTGCCCCCAGCGCCCGTCGATACTGCCGATCCATCGAGCAAGAGTACGAAGCGGGGTGTGCGGCGGCCCGCCCCGTCCGTGCAGCGCGCCGTCGGCATCAAGCCGCTGCTCCTCGCCGACAAGGCGGACTATACGTTCGGGTTTGCGGGCGAGGGTGCGAAGCCGGACCGCGTGCGGCAGTGCCACGAGGCCTACATGGCGCTGCTCGGGCGCTGCGCGGCGACGACCAGCGAACCGGCCGTGATTGCCATACGGGACTTTCTGCAGGGCAACGCCCTCTCTCAGCTCGAGCTCGGCGATGGGTTCGACGCTGGAGCGGTGATCACGTTCACTGTCGACGGCGTATTTGTTATCGACTTGCCGTCCGTCCAGGCGTTTTGGGCGGACGAGAACAATCCGGCCAAGCACGATGCACCGATCATGCAATGCGTGATCTGCGGCATGCAGCGCCCCGCGCTCGAACGGCTCGAGATGAAGATCAAAGGCGTGCCAGGCGGACAGACGACCGGCACATCGGTGATCAGCTTCAACAGCGATGCGTTCGAGTCGTACGGGCTGCAGGCGTCGCTGAACGCGCCCACCTGCAGTTCATGCGGCGAGCGCTTCACCAAGAGCGCGAACGAGTTGCTGTCGTCGGATCTCAACTGCATCCGCCTCAACAATGTCGCCTATATGTTCTGGGCGAGGGAGGCGGCCGCGGACATCGTCTGGGCGGGGGCGATGAACAGCGCTGATCCGAAGCTCGTGCGCCAGCTGCTCGACGCGGCGCGTCGGGCGCGGGACGGCGCGACGAGCGACGACTTGGACTACTCACCGTTCTATGCCACGGCGTTCTCCGGATCCGGCGGGCGCTGCGTCGTCCGCGACTGGATCGAGACGACGATCGGCGAGGCGAAGCGGCATCTTGGCGTGTGGTTCCGGATGCAGGCGCTGGTGGACTGGAACGGCGAGACGGGGATGCCGCTGACGCTGCGGCAGCTGGCGTACGCGACGATACGCAGTGGCGACCGCAACAACCCACCAGAGGCGAACGTCAGCCGGGCGCTGCTCGATACGGCGTTGACGGGGGCTCCGCTTCCGCACGACGTGCTGTATCAGGCGGTCCGACGCTGCCGCGCCGAACAGAGCGTGTCGCGGTCCCGCGCCGCGCTCATCAAGATGGTGCTGCTCTCGCGGCACATGATCGCCGGCGACGGCGAGGAGGAGTACATGGAACTGGAAGAGACGGACCGCGATCCGGCGTACCTCTGCGGACGGCTGCTCGCCGTGATCGAGCAGACCCAGCGGAAGGCGATGCCCCGCGTGAATGCGACGATCGTCGACCGATTCTACGGCACGGCGTCATCGGCGCCGGCATCGGTGTTCGGGCGACTGATGCGGGGAGCGCAGCCGCACCTGAGCAAGCTCGAACGCGACGAGCACGGCGCCTGGGTGGCGCTGCAGCGGCGAATGGAGGAGGTCATGGGCGAGTTGGGCACGTTCCCGCGCACCCTGAGCCTGCAGGAGCAGGGGCGGTTCGCCCTGGGCTATTACCACGAGCGTGCCCGTGGCTTCGCGGGCAAGGGCGTGAGGGCCGCGACTGAGCCCGAGAACATCGATGACGCCGCCGCCGAGGCGGCGCTGACAGCCGAAGAGGAGTAGGACGATGACCATGAGTGGAACCCTGAACGACATCTGCACCGACGCCGGGCGGCGGCACGACTTCGTGCTGCTGTTCGACGTGAGCGACGGCAACCCGAACGGCGACCCGGACGCGGGCAACCTGCCGCGCGTCGATCCGGAGACGATGCAGGGCCTCGTGTCCGACGTGGCGATCAAGCGCAAGGTGCGCGACTACGTCGATGTGCGGCGCGGCGACGGGGCGGGCTTCGAAATCTACGTCCAGAGCAAGGGCGTGGCGCTCAACACCCAGCACAAGCGGGCGTATGACGCGGAGAAGCTGAAGTCCACCGGCGCCAAGCAGGACCGCGATACCGTCGAGCGGGCGCGGCAGTGGATGTGCCGGACCTTCTATGACATCCGCATGTTCGGCGCAGTAATGACGACTGGCACGAATTGCGGGCAGGTGCGGGGCCCGCTGCAACTGACGTTCGCGCGTTCGTACGACGAGGTCGTACCGCTGGACCTTTCGATCACGCGCGTCGCGGTGACGAAGGAGGAAGACGCGAAGGTCGTCGTGACGGAGCAGGCCGATGGCACGGAGAAGGTCAGCGGCAAGACGACGGAGATGGGCCGGAAGGCGCTGGTGCCGTACGGGCTCTACCGCGCCTACGGGTTCTTCAACCCCCACTTCGCGGAACGCACGGGCGTCGACAGCGACGACCTGGCGCTGTTCTGGCAGGCGCTGCAGGGCATGTGGGACAACGATCGCTCGGCGGCGCGCGGGCTGATGTCCTGCCGCGGGTTGTACGTCTTCTCGCACGAGAGCAAGCTCGGCGACGCGCCGGCGCAAGACCTCTTCGAGACTGTCGAGGTGCAGCGCGTGCCCGAGGTCGATGCCGTCCGCCGCTTCTCCGACTACATCGTCCGCGTGAACGAGGGCGCGCTGCCCGAAGGGGTCACGCTGACGCGGCTGGTCGGATGAGCGCGGCGGCGCCCTTCGAGGCCGCCGCCTGGACGCCGGAGGATGAGCGGATCCCGGTATCGGCGCTCGAGCACTACGCCTACTGCGCGCGGCAGTGCGCGCTCATCCACGTCGACGAGACGTTCGATGAGAACGTGTTCACGGTGCGCGGGACGGAGGCGCACGAGCGCGTCGATATCCCGGGGTCCGAACTCATCGCCGGCGTGCGGTCGGAGCGCGCACTGCCGATTTGGTCAGATCGCCTGGGGCTGATCGGCAAGGCCGACCTCGTCGAGTTCCACGGGGAGGGCGTGCTTCCGGTGGAGTACAAGGTCGGGCGGCGGCGGCACGGCGGCCGCTTCCGCCCGGAAGACCTGCAACTGTGCGCCCAGGCGCTCTGCCTGGAGGAGATGCTCGGCGTGCCGGTGCCGCGCGGCGCCGTCTTCTACTGGACGACGCGACGGCGGCACGCGGTCGAGTTGACGGCGGAACTGCGGGCGGCGACGGAAGCGGCAGTCGTGGCGGTGCGGGAGCAGTTCGCATCGCAGCGGCTGCCGCCGGCACCGGACGATGCCCGGTGCACGCATTGCTCGCTGAACGTGTCCTGCCTTCCCTCCGTCGTGGCGGCGCGCGACCGGCTGCGCGGTCTGCAGGGCGCGCTGTTCCAGGTGTTCGATGCGGCTGTCCCTGATGACGGAGGCCGGCGATGACGGACATCGGCAACACGCTGTACGTCACGACGGCCGGTGCCTCGCTGCGTCTGGACCACGGCACCGTGCGCGTCGAGGTGGACGGCGTGACGACGTTGCGCGTGCCGCTGCTGCGGCTCGCGGGCATCGTCTGCTTCGGCGCGATCAACGTCTCGCCGTGGCTGGTAGAACGCTGCGCGGACGACGGCCGCAGCATCGTCCTGCTCGACCGCACAGGCCGGTTCCACGCGCGCATCGAAGGTACGACGAAGGGCAACGTGCTGCTGCGCCGGGCGCAGCATCTCGCGCTGTCGGATGGGGCGCGGCCGACGGCGATCGCGCGCCAGATGGTGGCCGGGAAGCTGCAGAACAGCCGTCATGTGCTGCTGCGCGCGGCGCGCGATACGACGGATGACGGCGATCGGGCGGTGCTGGTGCGGGCGGGCGCATTCCTCACCGACGGGCTGACGCGGCTGCGTGACGCGACCGAGTTGAACGTGGTGCGCGGAATCGAAGGCGATGCGGCCCGCACGTACTTCGGCGCATTCGGGGCCATGGTGCGGGAGGACCGGGCGACGTTCGCGCCGCGTGGGCGGACGCGCCGGCCGCCTCGCGACCCGATCAATGCGCTGCTGTCGTTCTTGTACGCGCTGTTGCGCGCCGAGTGCGAGAGCGGCCTGGAGGGCGTCGGGCTGGACCCACAGGTGGGCTATCTGCATGCGCTTCGTCCCGGGCGGCCGGCCCTGGCGCTCGATCTGATGGAGGAGATGCGGCCCATCCTCTGCGATCGGCTGGCGCTGACGTTGGTGAACCGGCGGCAACTGCGCGCGGCGGCGTTTCGGACGCTACCGGGTGGCGCAGTGTACCTGGGGGACGAGGGGAGGAGGGAGGTGCTGGCGGCGTGGCAGAAGCGAAAACACGAGGAGGTGGAGCACCGCGTAATGCGGCAGAAGGTGCCTCTCGGCGTGCTGCATCACGTGCAGGCGCGGCTGCTGGCGCGGCATCTTCGCGGCGATCTCGAGCACTATCCGCCGTTCGTAGCTCGCGGTTGATGCGGGTGGAGGTGTTGAGATGGAGTTATTGGTGGCATACGACGTCGCGACAGATTCCAGGGAGGGCCGACGCCGACTGCGCCGAGTGGCGAACGTCTGCGTGGCGCATGGGCAGCGCGTGCAGAAGTCCGTGTTCGAGTGCGTGCTGACGGATGTGCAGGTGGAGCGCTTCACGTACAAGCTGCTGCGCGAGATCGAACCATCGCAGGACAGCCTGCGGATCTACCGGTTGCGCGAGCCGCGGTCGGCGTTCACGCAGGTGTTCGGGTTGGGGCCGGAGGTCGATTTTGGGGGGACGCTCATCGGCTGAGCGCGGAACGGGAGCTCGGGGAAGCGGGAGTGTGAGGTCCGCGTAGGACAGGTGTGCGGAAAGGGGGCGAAGACCAGCCCAGAGGACGGAGGGGTCGACACTTGCGCCGCCGCGCGGCTGATCGGGGCGGCACATGGGCGGTGAAGCGGGCGTTGGCTGGGCGCGGAAGGGTTGGAGCCCGTCGGATTAGCCGTTGCACCCGTCGGAAACGACGGGTGAGGATTGAAACATCGACGAGCTGATGGGCTACGGCGGCGTCTCGACGGAGTTGCACCCGTCGGAAACGACGGGTGAGGATTGAAACTTGGCGGTGGCCGCGAGCGTGAGATCGGGACGAGTTGCACCCGTCGGAAACGACGGGTGAGGATTGAAACATATCTCAAGTATACCATATCGCAAATGAGCTAGCGTTGCACCCGTCGGAAACGACGGGTGAGGATTGAAACTGGGTTTGCCTTGACAAAAATCTCTTGACTCTTGCCGTTGCACCCGTCGGAAACGACGGGTGAGGATTGAAACAGGACCCCAGGCAGGGATAATTGCACACCGTGCAGCGTTGCACCCGTCGGAAACGACGGGTGAGGATTGAAACTGGGTTTGCCTTGACAAAAATCTCTTGACTCTTGCCGTTGCACCCGTCGGAAACGACGGGTGAGGATTGAAACTCGACGCCATGGACATCCGTGCCGTCGTGAACGCGTTGCACCCGTCGGAAACGACGGGTGAGGATTGAAACAGAAATCACTGCGAAGCGCTGACCAAGCCCAACGTGTTGCACCCGTCGGAAACGACGGGTGAGGATTGAAACACCGGCGTCTACAACACGGCGGCCAACATGTCGCATGCGTTGCACCCGTCGGAAACGACGGGTGAGGATTGAAACTCGGACTACCAGGTGAAGCGGGCGGCGAGCGGCGAAGTTGCACCCGTCGGAAACGACGGGTGAGGATTGAAACCCCATGCCCGGCCGGCCGGCGACAACGTACAATAAGGTTGCACCCGTCGGAAACGACGGGTGAGGATTGAAACGTTGATTGAGTCGCGCAGCAACTGGTCCACTGCGTCAGGTTGCACCCGTCGGAAACGACGGGTGAGGATTGAAACCTCTCTACTTTCAATCTTACCAATGTTACTGCTAATGTTGCACCCGTCGGAAACGACGGGTGAGGATTGAAACCAGATAGCTAGCTAGCTGCCACGCCTTACCGCTCGGTTGCACCCGTCGGAAACGACGGGTGAGGATTGAAACGTCGGCGGGCGTGCGCGCATCGACGACAATGCGCTCGTGACGTTGCACCCGTCGGAAACGACGGGTGAGGATTGAAACTGATTAGTTACTAAACAAAAGTAAGCTAGCTAGCTAGTTGCACCCGTCGGAAACGACGGGTGAGGATTGAAACTTTGAGCGGTGACGTTGCGCCAACAGCCCAGAACAAGTTGCACCCGTCGGAAACGACGGGTGAGGATTGAAACACCTGTATCCGATACAAGCGGTGATCCCGTACCCGCGTTGCACCCGTCGGAAACGACGGGTGAGGATTGAAACAGATGCCTATCAACCCCTCCCCCCTCCACCACCATCGTTGCACCCGTCGGAAACGACGGGTGAGGATTGAAACCGGATAGCGCTGCGTACACTCGGGTCAACGTCGGGTTGCACCCGTCGGAAACGACGGGTGAGGATTGAAACTGTCAGGAAATCGTTGTAGTCTTTGTACGGCCCAACGTTGCACCCGTCGGAAACGACGGGTGAGGATTGAAACATCACGTCAACGATGTTGCCTGGTGTGATACCGGCACGTTGCACCCGTCGGAAACGACGGGTGAGGATTGAAACTTCAGCAAGCGGGGGATGTCGGCTATAGCAGCTACGTGTTGCACCCGTCGGAAACGACGGGTGAGGATTGAAACTTATTGCGAGCGCCCTTGTACACCCATGGGCCAAGTTGCACCCGTCGGAAACGACGGGTGAGGATTGAAACTCTGCATCTGTCCTTCTGGCTTGAAGTTTCCGGAGAAGTTGCACCCGTCGGAAACGACGGGTGAGGGTTGAAACCTGACAACCTGTGCACTGCCGCCAACCCGCGCATGTTGCACCCGTCGGAAACGACGGGTGAGGATTGAAACATCCGCATCCGGCCGGGCGTCTACCTGCTCGACGTTGCACCCGTCGGAAACGACGGGTGAGGATTGAAACGTCGGGGATACGGAGATATTTGCCGGCCGCATCGACAGTTGCACCCGTCGGAAACGACGGGTGAGGATTGAAACCTCCGAGTGAGCAATAGTATCCCATCTGCTCGCCGTTGCACCCGTCGGAAACGACGGGTGAGGATTGAAACGTGGCCGGCGAGGCGTGGATTGACGACAATGCGCGTTGCACCCGTCGGAAACGACGGGTGAGGATTGAAACACCATCACCACCAAGGGGAAAGGAAAGGGAAAGTTGCACCCGTCGGAAACGACGGGTGAGGATTGAAACAGATATCAGCCAAAGCTAGCTAGCTCAACCAGCTCAGGTTGCACCCGTCGGAAACGACGGGTGAGGATTGAAACCGCTCAAGGTGTACGAGTGGCAGTCGCAGGAGGCGGTTGCACCCGTCGGAAACGACGGGTGAGGATTGAAACCGCCCTGCCGCCCACCCGAGCATTGCCGGACACTTGTTGCACCCGTCGGAAACGACGGGTGAGGATTGAAACACGATCGACGCCAACGGCGTACGTCGCTGGGCATGGGGTTGCACCCGTCGGAAACGACGGGTGAGGATTGAAACCCACTAACCCGGGCCTTGCCGCCAATCCGCGCATAGGTTGCACCCGTCGGAAACGACGGGTGAGGATTGAAACCCGCTCACCCACGCCTCGATGATTACCCGGGCCTCGTTGCACCCGTCGGAAACGACGGGTGAGGATTGAAACTGGAGAGTTGGCCGACCGCCCGGGTGTACAGCGACGGTTGCACCCGTCGGAAACGACGGGTGAGGATTGAAACATCGGCACGGTGTAGGAGAGCTCGAGACGCCAACCACGTTGCACCCGTCGGAAACGACGGGTGAGGATTGAAACACGCTCCCCGCAGCCGATGAACGTGCCTCGCTGCTCGTTGCACCCGTCGGAAACGACGGGTGAGGATTGAAACCTGGGCGGCGGAGATGGAGTTCGCCTGGGCGGCGATGTTGCACCCGTCGGAAACGACGGGTGAGGATTGAAACCAGCCAAACGGCCCGAGGGCCAGTAGCCTCCGGCAGTTGCACCCGTCGGAAACGACGGGTGAGGATTGAAACACCAGCGCGTCGTCGGTCACCCACGCATTGTCGGCGTTGCACCCGTCGGAAACGACGGGTGAGGATTGAAACCCGCAGTCGCCCCTTACGACTTAACGGGCTGTGGGTCCGTTGCACCCGTCGGAAACGACGGGTGAGGATTGAAACACACTTAGTATCGGCATCAGGTGGTGATACTGTAGGGGTTGCACCCGTCGGAAACGACGGGTGAGGATTGAAACACTGGTAGTATCGGCAATCAGGTGGTGATACTGTAGGGTTGCACCCGTCGGAAACGACGGGTGAGGATTGAAACAGGTAAGGTCGCCGGTGGACATGCTGCCGGCGGGTTGCACCCGTCGGAAACGACGGGTGAGGATTGAAACACGAGCGCATCGTCGGTCACCCACGCATTGTCGGCCAGTTGCACCCGTCGGAAACGACGGGTGAGGATTGAAACGTGCCGTAGCGGGCCTGGAGCAGCCGCACGAGCAGGTTGCACCCGTCGGAAACGACGGGTGAGGATTGAAACGACGTCGTCGCGCCGCCGGCGGCCGCCGTCGCGCCGGTTGCACCCGTCGGAAACGACGGGTGAGGATTGAAACATGCGCCCACTTTGCGCAGTAGCGGATGCGTGTAAGTTGCACCCGTCGGAAACGACGGGCGCAGTTCCTGGAGCAGGCGTCGCGCCGGCGGCCGTGCGGCACCCCGAGCGGCGGCTTCCGGCCTCCGGCTTTCAGCCTCCAGCCGCTGGCGGACGCAGACCACGTGAGACTCCAAGCCGGACGAGGCCGCCGGTGTCCGCCACCGCCTCTTGTCAGGCGGGCGCGTCGAACGGGATCACTTCGCTCTCGACGTCGACGACGTCCGCGTCGAGCCGCGATGACTCGACGTAGGCGACGATCGCGCGCAGCACTTCGGCGCAGTGGCGCGCGTCGTTCGAGACGACGGCGACGCCCAGCGTCGCGCGTTGGCGGTCGTCGTTGTCCCCGACCTCCGCCACCGCCACAGCGAATTTGTTGCGGATGCGCTGGCCGACGCTGCGCACGACCTGGCGCTTGTCCTTCAGTGAGGCGCTGCCGGAGATGCGGAGCGAGAATCGGAGCGCGCCGATGTTCAGATCGCCGCCTCGTCGCCGTCTTCGATCGCCTCGCCGGCGGACGGCAACGGCGGCAGGTCGTCCGGGCGCTCAAGCCCGAAGTATTCAAGGAAGCGCACCGTCGTGCCGAAGAGCGTCGGCCGGCCGATCACCGGCGCCCTGCCGACCTCCGCGATCAGCTCCCGCGCGAGCAGCGTGCGGATGGGGCCGTCGCACTCGACGCCGCGCACCGCCTCGATGCCGGCGCGGGCGATCGGCTGCCGATAGGCGATGATCGCCAGCGTTTCGAGCGATGCGTCGGTGAGGCGCGGCAGCTCCATGCCGAGGAAGCGCTCGACGTAGGCGGCGGTCTCGGGCGCCGACACGAGCTGCACGAGCTCGCCGGCGCGCTGCAGCCGCACGCCGCGCTCGCGGCACTGCTGGGCGAGCGCATCGAGGGCGCGCAGCACTTCGTCCCTGGGGGCGTTGATGCTGCGGGCGAGCGTGGCCACCTCGACCGGCTGATCCGCGACGAAGAGCACCGCTTCGATCACCGGCAACACCTGTTCGGGTGCCGGCCGCTCGATGAGCTTAGGCTTGCGCTTCTTCAGATGACTCTGCGTCTCCTGGTCGTCGGTCACGCGCCTCCTCTGGTCCGTTCGTCGTCGGCGCCGCCCAGCCGGCGGCCGCCGCCACAGTCGAATGGCGCAGCTCCGGCGGCAGCGATTCGTCGCGCAGGCGGAGCTCGCGATAGTGCAGGCGCGCGCGCGGCGGCTGCGCGAGGGTGATGCCGAGCCGCTGCTCGACCAGGAGCAGCGCGCGACCACACGCCGCATCGGCGGTCTGCGCCAGGTCGGCGCCGGCATCGACGTGCAGGTCGAGCACGAGGTCGACGCGCCGGCCGCGCGCGGCGACGACCGCGGTGCAGGCGCGGACATGGGGCACGCCGCGCGCCTCGGCCTCGACCCGCGCCGCGATCTCCTTCGTGGTGATGCTGGCGTCGCCGGCCTGCACGCCGCGCAGCCGCATCTTGACGACCGGCGAAGGCGTCACTTCGATGACGACCACGGCGAGCATCAGCAGGACGACGACGGCGGCACCGAGCGTCAGGATGAGCTTCGCGTCGCGGCCGTCGTGGTCCTGCAGGTAGCCGGCGAAGTCGTTGAGCCGGGCGATGCTGCCGGCGGAGGCGCCCCAGGCGAGCATCACGACGAGCAGCGCGCAGAAGATGACGGCGAGCGCGATGATGACGATCGCGAAGCGATTCGCCTGGTCGGTGGGGTCGTCGCTGAAGCCGGCGTCGTTCACGCGCGTGCCCTCTCCCTCGGGTGCGCAGGCATGATACAGCAGCGGCGATCGATCGGCCGCAAGCGCTCGCCGCGGGCGAGAGGCGCCCGCACTGCCGAACTGATGATCGCGCGCTCCAGGTAGCTCCGGGGCGGGAGCCCTGGAAGCTGATGAGGTCGGGCCGCGCTGCGCCGGTCAGTTCGTCCTTGCGGAGGGTCTCCCCGGGCCGCGGCCGAGCGCCCGGCGCCAGCGCTCCATCCGCTGCAGCTTCACGCCGCGCTGCCAGCGTGGAGGGGGTGGCGGAGAGGTCGCCAGGCGACCGCGACCGATCAGCAGACGCCCGCCGTTTAGCCGCAGGCGCTGTAGCCGCAGAGCGGGCAGGTGCGGCAGCCCTCGCCATGAATCAGCGGACCGCCGCACTCCGGGCAGTAGGCGACGCGAGGCAGGACGATGCGACGAACGCGGACACGGCGAGCCATGTGACCTCCTCAGTACATGTGTTCTGGCCGGCTGCCCCCAGCCTAATAGAACGTATGTGCGATGTCAAGCCAGTTTCCGGCGGGCGCGCCTGCCCGCCCTTCGCCTACGATGCCCTCATGCCGCGCTTCCTCATCGCCCCGCAGGAGTTCAAGGGCAGCCTCACCGCGCCTGAAGCGGCCGCCGCCATCGCCGCCGGCGTTCGGGACGCGTCGCCGGCCGCCGCCATCGAGCTCGCACCGATGTCCGACGGCGGCGCCGGCCTCGTCGAGGCGTTGCTTGCCTCCCGCGGCGGCGAGCGTGTTGCCACGGCCGTGCTCGACCCGCTGCTGCGCAGGATCGACGCGACGTGGGCGGTCTTGCCCGAAGGCCTGGCGGCTGTCGAGATGGCGGCGGCCTCCGGCCTGGTGCTGCTGGCGCCGGACGAGCGCGCGCCGCTCGTCGCCTCGACGTTCGGCACCGGCCAGCTGCTGCGCGCCGCCGTCGAGCGCGGCTGCCGCGAGATCGTCGTCGGCGTCGGCGGCAGCGCGACGGTCGATGGCGGCGCCGGGGCGCTGCAGGCGCTCGGCGCGCGGCTGGTCGACGAGGCGGGCCGGGCACTGCCGCCGGGCGGCGCGTCTCTGGCGCGGCTCGTCGGCATCGATATCGGAGTTGCGTGCGAGGCGCTGGCCGGCGTGCGCCTCCGCGTGGCGACGGACGTGCGGAACCGGCTGTGCGGCGACGAGGGCGCGGCGCGCATCTTCGGTCCGCAGAAGGGTGCGACGCCAGCGGACGTCGCGCAGCTCGACGCTGCTCTCGCGCGCTTCGCCGCCGTCACCCGCGAGCAGTGCGCTGTCGACCTGCTTGCGCTCGAGGGCGGCGGCGCGGCGGGCGGCCTCGCGGCCGGCCTGCACCTGCTCGGCGCGAGCATCGAGCCGGGCTTCACGCTCGTCGCCGATGCTGTCGCGCTCGATGCCCGCGTCGCGCGCGCGGACATCGTGATCACCGGCGAAGGGCGCCTCGACAGCCAGACCCTGTACGGCAAGACAGCCGCCGGCGTGGCGGCGCGGGCGCGGGCGCAGGGCAAGCTTGTGCTCGCCGTCGCCGGCAGCATCGAAGACGAGCGAGCGGCGTCGATGTTCGACGTCGCGGCGGCGGCGACTCCCCCCGGCATGTCGCTGGCGGCCGCCATGCGGGATGCGGCATCGCTCGTGCGAGCCGCTGCGGGCCGCGCCGTGCGGACGGCGAGCGACAGCGGTCGGATCCCCATGCGGTAGACGAAGATGCCCGCTGCGTGGAGCCGGCATGCTAACCCGGCGCCAGCGTGCGTCGTGATGGCGATCGCCGCACGCTTCGCGCCCGCTACCATATCGGCATGACGACGCTCGCCTACCTCGACTGCTTCTCCGGCATCAGCGGCGACATGCTGCTCGGCGCCCTGCTCGATGCCGGGCTGTCGCCCGACACGCTGCGGTCCGAGTTGCGGAAGCTCGACCTTCCGGGCTGGTCGCTGCGGGCTGAGCGCGTGCAGCGCGGCGGCATCGCGGCGACGCGCGCCCATGTCGAGCTGGCGGAGACATCACAGCCGCATCGCCGCCTGCCAGACATCATCGCCATCATCGAACGCTCAGCGCTCACGGCGACCGACAGGGATCGTGCGGCGGCGGTATTCCGCCGGCTGGCGGATGCCGAAGCGCGCGTCCACGGCACGACGCCGGATGAGGTCGAGTTTCACGAGGTCGGCGCGCTGGACGCCATCATCGACATCGTGGGCGGCGTCGTCGGCCTGCGGCTACTCGGCGTCGACGCGCTGTCCTGCTCGGCGTTGCCCGCCGGCGGCGGCACCGTCCGCGGCGCCCACGGCGTGCTGCCAGCGCCGGCGCCGGCGACGCTCCTGCTGCTCGCGGATGCATCGGCGCCGGTCGCGTCGTCCGCCGGCGACCGGCCGATGGAGCTCGTGACGCCGACGGGCGCCGCGCTCGTCGCGACGCTCGCCCGCTTCGAGCGGCCGGCGATGCGGCTGCGCGCCGTCGGGCACGGCGCCGGCGGCCGCGACCCGGAGGGATGGCCGAACGTGCTGCGGCTGTGGCTGGGCGAAGCCATCGAGCCGGCGCGGCCGGCGATGCTGCTCGTCGAGACGAACATCGACGACATGAACCCGGAGATCTACGGCTATGTGCAGGAGCGGCTCTTCGCGGCCGGCGCCGCGGACGTCTGGTTCCAGCCGATCCAGATGAAGAAGAACCGCCCCGGCGTCATGCTCTCGGCGCTCTGTGGCGCTGACCGCGAGCAGGCGATCACCGAGGTCCTCCTGCGCGAGACCTCGACGCTCGGCGTGCGGGTCAGCACCGTCGCGCGGCACGAGGCGCAGCGCGAGGCATTCGCGTTCGAGTCGAGCCTTGGGCCGGCGGCGGTAAAGGTGAAGCGGCTCGCGGGCGAGCCTCCGCGCATCGCGCCGGAGTACGAGGCCTGCCGGCGCATCGCCGAGGCGAAGGGCATTCCGTTGGCGGAGGTGTACCGCGTCATCGAACGCGAGGCGGCGGCGCTTCTTCCCGCAAGCTGAGCTCCAGCGCGCGGCAGCATCCCGTCCCTGCGCTGCTTGCCCGCACACGGCCGCGGTTCTCAGGGTCCATCGCTCGCTGGCCCCCATCGCCTCCCGCTTCCCACCTCGATGCAGGCGCGCATACAATCTGTGCCACCTGTCGCGATCTGTGGTTCTCGACCTCCAGGAACAGCCATGCCCGACCTGCGCATCGACTGGGACGCGATCACCGACGAGGCGACGCAACTCCTCTCCGACTTCATCCGCATCGATACGTCGAACCCGCCCGGGCGCGAGGCGGACGCCTGCGAGTGGCTCGCCGGCATCTTCCGCCGCGAGGGCATCGACGACGTGCAGTTCTACGATGCCTCCGACGACCGCGAGCACGGCGCCGACCGCATGAACCTCGTCGCCACGCTCTCCGGCGACGGCTCGAAGCCGCCCCTGATCCTGCTCAATCACACCGATGTCGTGCCCGTCGAGCGCCAGTACTGGGACTTCGACCCCTTCTGCGGCACGGTCGTCGATGGCGTCATCTACGGCCGTGGCGCCATCGACATGAAGTCGATGGGCATCATGGAGCTGATGGCGATGCTGATCATCAAGCGACATCGTCTGCCGCAGACGCGCGACATCGTCTACATGGCGCTCGCCGACGAGGAGGCGGGCGGCGAGTGGGGCATCGAGTGGGTGGAGCGCGAGCATCCCGAGCTGCTCGATGCGGAGTACGTGATCAACGAGGGCGGCTGGGGGAACGCCGAGGTCTTCGGCACGCGGCGGCCCTCGTTCAGCTGCTCGATCAGCGAGAAGGGCCCGCTCTGGCTCCGACTCGTCGCCGAGGGGCGCCCGGGCCACGGCTCGGTGCCGCATCCCGATAACGCGCTCGAACGGCTGGTGCGCGCGCTCGGCCGCGTGCAGGAGTGGTCGCGGCCGGTGACGGCCGTGCCGGAGCTGGCCGGCTTCTTCGACCGGCTCTACCGCCACAACATCCTGCCGGAGCCGACGCAGCCGGCGCTCGAAGAGCTCGCCGGTTCGAACCTTGTCGCCCGGGCGATCCTCACGAACACGATCAGCACGACCACGGCGCGCGCCGGCGTGAAGCACAACGTCATCCCCGGCATCGCCGAAGCCACCCTCGACTGCCGCCTGCTGCCAGGGCAGGACGCCGAGGCCTTCATCGAGCAGGTGCGCGAGGTGATCGCCGACCCGAAGGTGCGGATCGAGACCGTGTACGTCTCGTGCACGCCGGCGTCGAGCGCCCAGACGGAGCTGTTCGGGATCATCGAGGAGGTCGTCCACGACCACGTCGAGGAGGCGCTCGTGCTGCCCAGCGTCTCGGCCGGCTTCACCGATTCGCGCGTCTTCCGCAGCCACGGCATCACGTCGTACGGCTTCATCCCGATCCTGCTCGAGCAGGACGAGGCGATGACGGTGCATGGCCACAACGAGCGGATCCGTGTCGAGAACCTCGCCCTGGGGCTGCAGATCCTCTTCGAGACGGTGCGCCGGCTCTGTAGCTGAGGTGCATGCTGCGGACGGAGTCGACCTGGCGGCCTGGGCGCTGACGAGCGCGAGGTGAGACGTGCGCGTTGCCGGCCGCGACGAGGCATCGCCGACGCGGTGGATCGGCCGCGGATGCGACCAGATGAACTGGAGCGCCGGCGCCCTCGCGCGCGTGGGCGACCGCGAGCCCGGACACGATCATCGGCAAGCGGGACGGTCTTCGATGCCGGGAGACGCGCCTTCCGGGGTGCCGCGCTGGCGGCCGGGCGCGAACGCCGGCGCCCGGGTGGGCGGAGGCAGAGGGTCCTTCGCGTTGCGCAGGACGACAGCGATGTCGCGCTCGTCGCATCGATCGGCCATCTGCGACATCTGCGAGTTCAAGCGCGGTCGCGCTCAGCTCGTCATGCCGCCGAGGCCGACGAGCGCGCGGCCGTGCTCGACCTCGCCCATGTGCCGCAGGCCGTGCTGGTAGACGAAGCACTCCAGCACCTCCAGCTTGCGCAGCGGCGCCGACGGCCCGATCACCATCGCGCAGAACGTCTGCAGCATGTTCGGCGGCAGCTGCGGCAGCAGCACCTCGGCCAGCACCGCCGCCGTCAGGCCGTCGAGCACCGCGTCGGTGCGCGCGAGCACGGCCGACTGGTACGCGCGCCATGCGTCGACGTCCTGGAACCGCAACTGCTCCATCTCCGCGACCGTCTCCTCGCGGCCGAGCTGGTCGACGTTGACGCCGACTCGCGCCGCCCAGCCGCCGCTGCTCCAGAGCATCGGCGCCCGCAGGAACGGGCCGCTCACCGACTGATCCTGGCTGCGGATGTAGTGGCTGAGGCTGAACGCGAGCGGGAGCACGCCGGCGCGCTCGTGGTGGTTCACCTGCCCCAGCGTCAGGTCGGCGACTGCGCGCTGCCAGAGCGCGTTCAGCGCGCGGATGCGATTGCGCAGCGAATCGACGAAGATCTCGGACATCACGCCTCCGCATCGCAAGCAGCCGCCGCCCCGCGCCGGACCGCCGGCAGCATGCCGCAGATCGCGCCGTCGCGCGAGGAAGCGGCGCCGTCGTGCGCGAACGCCGCGGACGGCCATCCGCTTGCGGTGCGATCAGCTGCTGGGCTCGCGGCCGCTCGTCGGCTCGGCGGCGGCGGGCGGCGTCGCGGCATCGCTGCCCGTGTCGAGGGCGAACGGCGGGTACTCCTGCACGAAGCCGGCGAGGTAGGCATACATGCGGGCGTTCCAGCGCGCGTAGCCTCGCAGGAAGCTGAAGATGCCTTCCGAATTGGTGCCGTTGAGCAGCACCATAATCGCCGCGACGAGCACGAAGATGCCGGCGACGATGCCGAGCAGCCCGAGCACGATCGCGTGCGGGATCGCAAGGATGATGCGCAGCAATACGGCGCCGGCCGTCGGCTCACCGGACGGCGTCACCTGGACGCGCGCGGGCGAGTCGCCGTCGGCGCCCGGCAGCTTGTCGGTGAGCATGCCGAGGTAGGCGTAGAAGCCGATCAGCATGCGCAGCCACGTTTTCATGTTGCGGTCGGACTCGGCGAAGTAGCTGGCCGCGCCCTTCTGCGAGATCATCACGGCGGCCACTACCGGCACGATCAGATACGCGAGGCCGAAGATCCAGCCAACCGCGCCGGCGATGATCGAGAGGACGATCAGGATGACGATGCGAATCGCCACCTGGGTCTTGTCGTAGCTCTCCTGCGGGTCGATGTCGAAGGTGGCGCCGTACGGTGTCATCCCAGTCTCCCTTCGCTCGCGGGGATCACACATTCGCTCACCGCAACCGGCGCTGTCAAGCTCCTGCGATGCGTGTCGAGCTGTGCGGCGATACGCCAGACATCGCGCGCTCGCCCTCCCGCTGCGGCCGCGGCTGTTACGATGCTCACGCCACCGCGGGCCGCGGAGGAGGGACGCCATGACATCGACACACGCACAGCACGGCGCCGGCCTGCCGCCGCCGCGCGTCGAAGAGGTCAGCGACGGCGTCTTCGCCTACCTGCAACCCGATGGCAGCTGGGGCCTGAACAACACCGGCTTCATCGTCGGCGGCGACGCCGTGCTGGCGGTCGATGCCTGCTTCACCGAGCGGCGGACGCGCGCGCTGCTCGACGCCCTGCGCGCGCAGGCCGGCGCGCGGCCAGTGACGACGCTCGTCAACACGCATCACCACGGCGACCACACCTTCGGCAATTACCTCTTCCTGCCGCAGGCGACGATCATCGGCCATGAACGCTGCCGGGAGGCGATCATCGCCGAAGGGCTGAGCGCGCAGCGGGCCTTTCCCGGCGTCGACTGGGGGCGCATCGACATCGCGCCCCCGGGCGTGACGTTCTCGGACCGCCTCCGCCTCCGGGTCGATGACGTCGAGCTGCAGCTGATCTTCGTCGGGCCGGCGCACACGACGAACGACATCGTCGCCTGGCTGCCGCAGCGCAGGTTGCTCTTCGCCGGCGATGTCGTCTTCCACGGCGGCGCGCCGTTCGCGCTCGCCGGCTCGATCGGCGGCTGGCTGGAAGCGCTCGACGTCCTCCGCGCGCTCGGCGCGGAGACGATCGTGCCGGGGCATGGCGCGGTGTGTGGGCCGGCGGTGCTCGACGACCTCGGCGAGTACCTCCGGCTCGTGCTCGATGCGGCGCGCCGCGGGCTGGCGGCTGAAGCGCCGCCGCTCGAGGTGGCGCGCTCGCTCGACCTCGGGCGCTTCGCCGGCTGGCTCGACGGCGAGCGGCTGGCGGCGAACCTGCATCGCGCCTACAGCGAGCTGCGCGGCGAGCCCCGCGGCACGCCGCTCTCGCGGCAGGCGGTCGCCGATATGGTTGCCTGTAACGGCGGCCGGCCGCTCCGCTGCCTGGCGTAGACCGGTCGCAGGTCGCAGGTCTGCCCTGGAGCGGCGTTCCGGCGGATCGCGGCGTCAGGCCGGCGTGAAGCGCACCGGGAGCGACTTGATGCCGTTGATGAAGTTCGAGCGCAGCCGCCGCGGCTCGCCGTCGAGCTCGATGTCCGGCAGCCGTCGCAACAGCTCTTCGAACATGATGCGGATCTCCAGCCGCGCCAGGCTGGCGCCGAGGCAGAAGTGGCGGCCGCCGCCGCCGAAGGCGACGTGCGGGTTGGGGTCGCGCCCGACGTCGAACCGGCTCGCATGCTCGAAGATGCCCTCGTCGCGGTTGGCCGAGGGGTAGAACATGACGATCTTGTCGCCCTCCGCGATGCGCTGGCCGCGGATCTCCGTGTTGCGCGTCGCCGTCCGTCGGAAGGTGATCACCGGCGTCACCCAGCGCAGCATCTCCTCGACGCCGGTGCGGATCAGCGACGGCTCGGCGATCAGCCGCCGCCGCTCGCCCGGGTGCTCGATCAGCGCCAGCATGCCGCCGGAGATGAGGTTCCGCGTCGTCTCGTTGCCGGCTACGGAGAGCAGGATGAAGAATGCGTCGAACTCCGCCTCGCTCAGCGCCTGGCCGTCGACCTCGGCGCGCATCAGCACGCTGATCACGTCGTCGCGCGGCCGCTGCTTGCGCTCGCTCGCCAGCCCCTGTGCGTAGGCGAACATCTCCGCCGCCGCCCGCTGGCCGTCCTCGATGGACGTGCTGAACTCCGGGTCGTCGAAGCCGATGAGACGGTTGCTCCAGTCGAAGACGCGGTGACGGTCTTCGTGCGGGACGCCCAGCATCTCCGCGATCACCTGCAGCGGCAGCTCCGCCGCCACGCCGCTGACGAAGTCGCAGCGACCGAGCGGCGCCACGGCATCGATGATCTGGCGCGCGGCGCCGCGGATGCGCGGCTCGAGCGTCCGCACGATCGCCGGCGTGAAGCCGGTGGCGACGATCTTCCGGTAGGCCGTGTGCCGCGGCGCGTCCATGTTCAGCATCAGCATGCGTATCATCGCCATGGCATCCGCCGGCGGATCGTCGATCTGCGTCCCCATGCGCTCGGAGGAGAACGTCGCGGAGTCCTGCGAGAGCGCGACGACGTCGTCGTACCGGGTGAGCGCCCAGAAGCCGTCGCCGTGCGGCTCTTCCTGCCGGTACACCGGCGCCTCCCGGCGCAGGCGCGCGAACATCGCGTGCGGCATCTCCCGCTGAAACGTGTCGGGGCTGTAGATGTCGATGTCGGCGAGCTTAGGCATCGGTCTCACGACTCCTCGTCCGGGCGCGGCGCTGCGTCTTGTGCCGAGAAGAACAGCCGCTCGGCGTTGGCATACAGGAACTTGTCGAGCACGCCCTCGCGCAGGTCGAGGGCCGCTGCTTCCTTGATGCAGCGGTCGAACGAGAGCACCGGGTGGTCGGACGCGAACATGATCTTGTCCTGACCGCGCGTGTTCATGAAATGGATCAGCTGCGGCGGGAAGTAGCGCGGCGCGTAGGCCGACGTCTGCAGGTAGAGGTTGCGGTACTTGAGCATCAGCCGGATGGCGACGTCCCACCACGGATCGGCGCCGTGCGCCATCACCAGCTTCAGTTCCGGAAAGAAGACGCACACCTCGTCGAGGTACATCGGATCCTGGCATCTCCCCGGCATCGGCGGCCCGGGGATGCCGGTGTTGATCGCGATCGGCAGATCCAGGTCGATGCACCTGGCGTAGACGGGGTAGTAGACGCGGTCATCCGGCGGCAGGTTGATCATGAACGGCGTGATCCGCGCCAGCACCACCGGCTCATCGCGGACGAGGCGCTCGAGCGCGCGCACCGACGCCATCCCGTTGCGCGGGTCGAGCGAGAGCGACAGCGCGAAGCGCTCCGGGTGAGCGCGCGGAAACGACAGCGCGTGCTCCGACGGCTCTTCCGCCGTCGTCGTGATGATCGCCTTCGCGACGCCCGCTGCGTCCATGGCGTCGATGAGCTCCGGCACGTCGATGTCGCGGAAGATGGCGTCGGCGCGGTTGAAGTAGTCTTCCGCGACCCGCACGAGCCACTGCGGCCGGGCGACGGAGCCCATCGTCACGTTGACGAACGTATCGATCGCCCGCGGCATGTCGCTCATTCCGGCGCGCTGGCGAGATCCGCCGGGGCGGCGATGTAGAACTGCTTCGCCCAGCGCCGGAAGAGGCCGATCGGCCCGTCGCCGTCGCAGAGCACCGGCCGCATCTTCATCGTCTTGTGCTCCCAGATCGGGATGTCCTGCCCGAGCTGCCGTTCGATTTCGGCGATGAACGCCGCCGCCACGTTCGACGTGATCGCGTCGTCGCCGACCTTCTTCGTCTTGAAGGAGAACCGCACGTCGACGTACTCGCCGTCGATCGGCGTCACCGACGACACGAGCAGCGTCTCGACGATGCCGGTGAAGCGCACGGTGCTGAACCCGAACGCGTACGAGTCGGAGGCGATCTGCCCTTCGATCGCGCCCTGCGGCGTGCTGTACTGCACCGGCGAGCGCACGCGGAAGATATGGCCGTCGATCTCGGCGCGCGTCTGCGGCTGCTCCGGCGTGCCGTGGACGTACTTGAAGTGCGCGGAGTCGACGCCGTTCTCCGCCATCTCCTGGTTGTGCGTGCGAATCTTCCAGCGACGGCGCGTGTAGTCCGTCCAGGCCTCGGAGGCGTACTCCGGCAGGAGGGGCGGCGTCCACGCCGGGGGCTGGCGGTCCATGTGATGGTAGACCATCACCAGGCCGTTCGCCTCGAACACGGGCCAGGCATCGAGTCGCGCGAGCGGCGGGATCTTCTGCGCGTACGGCACCTCGATGCAGGCGCCGTCGCCATCGAAGCGCCAGGCGTGGAAGGGGCAGCGGATGCAGCCGTCCTCGACGATGCCGCCGTAGCCCAGGTGCGCGCCGAGATGCGGGCAGTAGGCGTCGAGCACGTGCGCCTCGCCGCGCTCGTCGCGGAAGAGCACCAGCTCCGTGCCGAAGTAGCTCAGCGGCCGCACGTCGCCCGGCGCCAGTTCGTCGCTGTAGGCGACCTGGAACCAGCCGTTGGGATAGGGCGGGATCTCGAAGCGGTGGCCGTCCGGCGCGCCGGGCAGCGGAGCTCGTCCGGGCGCGGTGGCGAGTGTCATGGTGCCTCCTCGATCCCCAGCTGGCGCGCGATCTGGTCGACGATGTGGTTGCGGCGCGCGATCAGCGCCTCGATCGACAGCGGCTCGCGCACGCCCAGCCGCGCGATCAGGCCGCCATGGCAGAAGTAGCCGATGATCTGCACGTGGAGGTCATGAATGAAGAGCGCCGGGTCGACCGGCCGCACGCGGCCAGCGGCGACGGCGCGTTCCAGCGACGCGACCGCGGGCGCGTAGATCGCCTCGACGAAGCGCTGCAGATGCGCCTCATCGCCGGACGGCTCCAACAGCTCGCGTTCGAGCAGTCGCGCGAGGGCGATCTGCCCGGCGAAGAACGCGTGGATCTGGTCGAGCATGTAGGCGATGCGTTCGCGCCGTGCCTCGCCGGCGAGGAACTCGCGCATCACCTGCGCGACGCGGCCGAACGCCTCGTCGAGCACCGCCTCGTGCAGCGCGTCCTTCGTCGGGAAGTGGTAGAGCACGGTCGTCTTGTGCGTGCGCGCGGCATCGGCGATGTCCTGCACCGAGACGGCGCCGAAGCCGCGTTCGGCGAAGAGCGTGGTCGCCGCATCGAGCACGACCCGCCGCCGGTCACGCGGGCGGGGCGGCGCGGCCGCGTCGCACGCGCGGACTGGCGCGGGCACGCCGGGCGGCGGCCGCCGCGACAGGCTGCTGATCCCCGGTTTCGCTACCATATGGTCAGAATAATCTCCCAACCAGTAGCAGATGTCAAGTGGGGCGACCTGCTGCTGCGGCAGGCCGCGGCGTTCACGCACGCATCGTTGCCGCGCCGTCGAAGCCGGGGGCCGGCCGACGCCGCGCCCGTACACCGCCAGGCTGCGGGGCCGTCCGCGGATGCGCCGCGGGTCTACGCCGACAGCCAGAAGGTGTTGATCAGAAACGCCGTCGTGCCGATCCCGGCCGGGTAGGCATGGACGCGCGTGCCGTACGCCGCGTAGTCGTAGGGCGTGACGAGCGGGAAGGTGATCGGGTCTTTGGCGTAGATCACCTTCTGCGCCTCGTGCACCGCCGCGATCCGCGCCGGCAGCTCGATCGTCTCGTTCGCCTTCTTCACCGCCGCTTCGATCTGCGGGTCGCCGAGACCGCGAACGTACGAGCCGTCGCCGAGCGGCCCGGAGTTGGTGTGGAAGCCGAGCGGTGATTCCGGCGTCTCGTAGAGCTGATTGAGGCTCAGCGAGCAGTCGTAGTTGAGCTTCCGGTAGTTCTCCAGCCAGGACCCGAAGGGCTGCGGGTCGCTCTCGATCTCGATGCCCGCCGCCTTCATCTGCCCGAGGAAGATCGGCAGGTGTGCGCTGTGGCCCTCGAGGTCGGTCGAGCCGGGGTACATTATCTTCACCCTGATGCCGCCCACCTGCGAGACCAGCTTCTTCGCCTCGCCGATGTCGAACGGCTGGTAGGTCGCCGCCAGCGCCTGCGGGTCGAGCGCGTAGTCGCCGAGCGACCAGTGCACGAGGCCATCCGGGCGCGCGTCGCCGCCGTACACCACCCGCACGTAGTCATCGCGGTTGATCGCGCGTGAAAACGCACGCCGCACGCGCGCATCGGTGAAGGGCGGTCGCTGCGCGTTCATCGTGAACGAGATGTACGAGAAGTTCGGGTCGCGTCCGATCGTGACGCCCGTGCCGAGCGTGCGCGCCTCGCGTCCGTCGGCCGGCAGGTAGCCGTCGATCTGGCCGCTGAGGAAGGCCGTGTGCGCCGCCGAGCGGTCGGTGATGATGCTGACGTCGAGCCCGTCGACGTACGGCAGCTGCGCCCCGGTCGCGGGGTCGCTGCGATAGTAGTTCGGGTTGCGGTCGAACGTCGCCGACTGCCCCGTGCGCAGCTGCGCCAGCCGGTAGGGGCCGCCGCCGGCGGCGCGCGTGGCGAGCCGCGAGGGGTCGCCGGCGAGCAGCTCGCGCGGGACGATCGTGTTGAAGAAGAGGCCGATGCGGCTGATGAACCAGGCGTACGGGCGTGTCGCCGTCACGGTCACCGCGTCCGACGCGACGGCCGTCTTCGCGATGTAGTCGTGCGCGAACGTGTAGTTGTTCGCCTCCTTCGTCGCGGCGATGCGTTCGAGCGTCAGGCGCACGTCCTCGCCGTCGAGCGCCCGCTCGAACACGCCGAGGTCGTTCGGCGTGATGCGCACGTTCGGGCGCAGCTGGAAGATGTAGGTCTGCGCGTTCGGAGTCTCAAGCGATGATGCGAGGTCGAAGTAGAAGAAGCCCGGCCGCGCCGCCGATTGGTTGAGGAGGACGTTGTAGAGCCGGGGGAAGTAGGCCGAGGCGACGGCGACGCCCGTATGCGGGTCCCAGCTCCCGAAGTCTGCACCGACGGAGTATCGATACCGCCCGCCGCGCACCGGCGTCCCGCCCGGGTTCAGCACGTCGGGCTGGTCGGCTGCGCCACGCCCGCCCGTCGCCGATGCCGCCGGCCGCGCGCCGCGCCTGCTGCTGCCGCAGCCGACGACCGGCAGCGACGCCGCCGTCGCACCGAGCGCTGCGCCGGCCGCGAGCAGCCGCCGCCGGGAGACGCGCGCATCGCGCAGCCGTTGCCAGTAGTCGCTCATGCCCTCACGTCCGTCACTCCCTGGCGCATCGGCCCGATTCTACACGACCGTAGGTTACACCCCCGTGCGGGCTGGAGTGGAGTGTTGGTTGGGGCGTACGTGGTAGGGCGTGGGCGACGGCTGCGGCGCCGTCCGGCACCGCACCAATCCCCCTTACGGCGCGCCACCCCTCATCCCGGCAGCACCATCGTGAACAGCACGTGGTCGTCGCCGTCGTTGCGGGCGTCGATCTTCCCTCGGTTCAGCTCAACGAGCTGACGCGAGATTGCCAGTCCGAGTCCGCTGCCCGCCGACGAGCGACGCGCCCGGTCGCCGCGGAAGAAGCGGTCGAACAGCCGCGGCAGGTCTTCCGGCGGGATCGGCGCGCCGGAGTTGCGCACGGAGCAGTAGGTGCGCGCCGGCAGCGTGCCGTTCTCGCGCCAGCCCCGCACCTCGACGTCGCCGCCGTCCGGCGTGAACTTCGTCGCGTTGTCGAGCACGTTCGTCAGCGCCCGCTCCAGCTTGTCCGGGTCGATGCGCGCCAGCGTCGCGTCCGGCGACACGTCGACCTGCAGCGCGATGTTGCGGGCGTGCGCCGTCGGCTCGATGCGCCGCACGCAGCGCGTGACGAGCGCGTCGAGCGGCACGTCTTCCTCATGCGTCAGCACCTGGCCGGCGTCGATCTCGCCCAGATACAGCAGGTCCGCGATGAGCCCGTTGACGTGCTCCGCCTCCTCGCGGATCACCGTCGCGATGCGCTCCACGTCGTGCGGTTCTGCCGTGCCATCGGTGAGCGACTGCGCGTAGCCGGTGATCGATGTCATGGGCGTCTTGAGGTCGTGCGAGACGTTGGTGAGGAGCGTGCGCATCTGCGCATCGCGCTCACCGACGCGCGACGCCATGCGCGTGAACGAGCGGGCCAGCCGGCCGACCTCGTCGTCGCGGTCCACCTCGACGCGCTGGCCGAAGTCGCCGCCCGCCAGCGCCTGCGACGCCGCATCGAGCTTGCGCAGCGGCTGTGCAATCTGGCGCGCGAAGACGAGCGCCGCCAGGATCGCCAGCGGGATCGCGACGAGGGCGGCCAGCCCGAGCCCGGGCAGCACGTTGAGCCAGGCGCCGGCGATGGTGTCCGTCTGCACGGCCAGGACGATCGTGAACGGCAACTGACGGCCGCCGGTGACGAACGTCGACGCCGCGGTGATCAGCGTCAGGTCGCGCTGGTCGGGGCCGCCGGGCGAGCGCCAGGCGATGTAGCCGCGGTGCACGTCGTCGACGCTGATCGGCGGCGGCACCATCCGCCGTCCGGTGAGCGCGTTCGCCGTGTCGTGCTGCACCGTCCCGTCGTTCGCCAGCAGCAGGATGCGCACGTTCTGCGCCTTCGCCAGCCGGTCGAGCGACTGGTCGAAGCCGGACGCGTTCTGCTCCGGCTGCCGGTACAGCGTCGCCAGCGCCTCCTGGTAGATCGCCGGCGACGCGGCGGCGACGCGGTTGAGCGCCTGCTCTTGCTGGTCGTTGCGCGCCTTCGCCACGAAGACCACGCCGGCGAGCAGGATCGCCAGCACGATGACGAGCGTCATGGCGACGACCAGCTTCGTCTGGATGCTGAACAGGAACGAGCGCAGGCGCGCATTCACGCCGGCACGGCCTCCACCAGCCTGTAGCCGCTCCCCCATACGGTCTCGATCTTCACGCCGGAGCCCTCGAGCTTCGCGCGCAGGCGCACGACGTGCACGTCGACCGTGCGCATGCTGTAGAACGACGTGCCCCAGACCAGGTCGAGCAGTTTCTCGCGGTCCATCGTCACATTGGCGAAGCGCGCGAAGGCGGCGAGCAGGTCGAACTCCTTCGGCGTCAGCGCCACCGGCTCGTCCTTGATCGATGCCGTCCGGTTCGGCACGTCCATGCGGAGCTCGCCGATGCTGATCCGCTCGCCCGCCGGCTCCGCGAGCGACCGGCTGCGCCGCAGCACGGATTGCACGCGGGCGATGAGCTCGGCCGGGTTGAAGGGCTTCGTGACGTAGTCGTCGGCCCCGAACTGCAGGCCGGCCACCTTGTCGATGTCCGATGTCCGCGCCGAGAGGAAGATCACGGGCAGCTCGCTGCGCCGGCGCAGGCTGCGGATGATCTGCAGGCCGTCGGGCCCCGGCATCATAATGTCGAGGATGGCGAGGTCGAACGGCTCTTCGCGCAGGCGGCGCGACGCTGCGTCGCCGTCGCGCGCGGTGACGACGTCGTACCCGGCCTTCGCGAGGTACATGCGCACGAGGTCCACGATGTTGCGGTCATCGTCCGCGACGAGGATCCGGGCGGGGTCAGCGTGTTCGTTCATAAGTGTTGCGACTCCAGTGTAGAAGAAACGGCAGGTCGCACGGCGCGGCCTGCCGTGCCCGTCCGCGTGCGCTAGCTCCGGAAGATCGCGCTCGACGCCGGTCCGCCGCCATGAGGCGCGCCGAAGCCGGCGCCGGTTCCCGGCGTCGCGCTGCCCGCACCCGGAGCGTCCGGCGTCTCCGGCGCCTCCTGCGACTCCCGACCACGCATCACTCCGCGCATATGACCACCGTTCGGCGCGTCGACCAGAGCATCGAGGTTGGTGTTCAAGGTGTTCAGCTTGGCGTCCGCCTGAGCCTGCGTGAGATCCTTGTTCGTCACCGCCTGGTCAAGCTGCTTCTTCGCCTCGGAGGTGAGGAAGGTCTTGAGCTGCGCGCGCGACTTGCCGTGCGCCTGGGCGACCGTCGCCAACGTGGCGTTCGCCGCCTGGAGCTCGGTCGTCAGCGTCGCCTGGGAGACGCCCAGGAAGCTCGCGAGGTTCGCGAGGTTCACCTTCGCGCCGAAGCCACGGCCGAAGCCGCCGCCGTGCCCCTTGCCGGCCTTCGGCCCCTCGAAGCCCGGCAGGTCGCCGTTCGCGACCGCCTGCTTCATCTTGTCCGCCTGCGCCTGCGTGATCGTGCCGGCTGCCAGCTCCGCGTTGATCTGGTCGGTCGCCGCGCTGTTCACGGCGCTCTGCAGCTTCGTGGACTCGATCCCCAGCTTCTGCGCCACGCGGTCGAGGAAGCTCGTCCCCGTGCCCGATGCACCGGGCGTCGGCGTCTGCGCCATCACCACGCCGGCGCCGACCAGCGTCAGCGCGACCGCGCCGCCGATGCCGACAATCCACCAGTTCCGCCTCATCTGCGCCTCCCTTGTTCCCAATCCACCGCTTGCTGCATCTATCGTACGGGCGGCGGCCGGCGCAGGGTGTTTCGAAGCCGTTGCCCGCCTCACGGCGCAGCGGACGAGGGACGCGGGACAGGCGCCAGCGGCCGGCGAGCGATGCGGCGGCGCCGGCGCGTGCCGTCGACGTCACGGGCGGCCCTCCGGCGGGACGGACCGAAGCGCGGCGCCCGCTCGTCCGCACCTCCGGACGACGTTGTGAACCTTTAGTCGGTCGAAGGCCGCGACGGCGGCACGCGGCCGCGCGAGCCACCGCAGTTGAGGCCGACTCCCGGCGCTCGTTATACTGCGCCGTCCGGGGATATAGCTCAACTGGGAGAGCGCTGCGTTCGCAATGCAGAGGTTGGGGGTTCGAGTCCCCCTATCTC
>JADMII010000057.1 GCA_015478665.1 Dehalococcoidia bacterium | reverse complement strand
ACCGATCAATTGCCTGTGATCGTTTCTCGGGTTTGGTGATCGTTTCGTTGTTTGGGGCGTGGATGGTTCGCCGCTGACGATTCCGCGGCCTGTCCTCGTTCGTTGTGGTTGTTTGGTGCCGGTGTTGGCTGCGGGGCCGCCGGGAGGTGCGCGTCGGCTGGGGGTGGCGGGTCAGGCCGCGCGGGCGGGTGGTGCGCGGTGGGTGGTGTCGAAGGCGCCTTCGAAGGCGTCGCGCCAGGGCCAGTCCTGGGGCAGGTGCAGGATCAGCTGGTCGCGGCCGCGGTGCGCGAGCCGGGCCGGGATGTTGATCAGTTCGTGGCGCACGGTGGCGGCGCGGGCCTTGCCGTGGCGGCGTGAGGCGAGTGTGGCGGCGGCGCGCAGCAGGTTGTGGGCGATCGCGGCGCAGCTCAGCCAGGCGGCGTTCGCGGCGAAATCCCCTGAGGGGAGGTGCGCGAGCGGGCCGTCGATGAGGTCGGCGATGACTTGTTCGATGATGGCGTGGTCGCGGTGGTCGGTCTCGGCGGCGAGCATCGGCAGTGGGCTGTCGGTGAAGATTGCGTGGTGGCGCCAGGCGGGGAGCAGCTCACCCTGGGCGGGTGGGGCCAGGCGGCGGACCCGGCGCACGATCAGCCGGGCGGTCACCCGATGCTTGCGGTTGCCGGCGAACGCGGTGTAGCTGGTCTCGGCGACTTCGGCGTCGGAGATCCACCGTTGTTCGTCCTCGTCGTAGATGGCGTTCGGGTACTTGATGGGGGTCCAGGCGTGATCGGGGATCCCGGCGATCGCCTTGGTGATCTTTTTGTCCATTCGGGCGGTGACGGAGAACCGCACCCCGTTGCGGCGACACGCCGCGATGGTCGCCCCGTTGTAGAACGCGGAGTCCATCCGGGCGATCAGCAACCCGGTGGCCCCGGCGGCGCGGGCGGTGGTGATCGCCTCGGCGGTGAACGAGGCGGCGCCGCGCGCGGAGTTCGCGGACCCACCGCGTAGCCGGGTACCGACCAGCACCGGCGCGCGGGTGGGGGTGGACACCGCGGCGAGCAGCGGGTTGAGCCCGCGTAGGCGCAGCGTGTACCCGCCGACCTTCGCCGCGCCGAACCCGGCGCCCTGTTTGGCGTGGCCGTAGACACGACGCTGGGCGGAGTCGATGTCCAGATGTGCGAGCACGTTCGCGTCGGACAGCACCGGGGTCCTCGCGGCCAGTTCGTTGAGCAGCCTCCGGGAGACGACGTCGAGCTGGCGCACGTTGCCCCAGTCGAACCCGCGCAGGAACGACCCCAGCGTCGAGGGGGCTCGGACCCCGCCGAACAGCTTGTCCATCCCGCCGTGGCGCAGCACGTCGAGGTCGTCGATCGAGTCCGCGCCGGCGATCATGCCGGCCACGATCGCGGGCACCTTCAGTGCCGTGTTCGCGCCGACCGCGACACTCATCTTCACCTGCTCGGCGACCAGGGCGGCGAAGTCGCAGTCCTGCGCCAGGCGCATCACCGGGACCAGCCCGGCGCACGACACAAGATTCGGGTCATCGAATAGCGCTGACGTGTTCCTCGCACTGTGCAACAATCGCATCTCGCAGATGCCCTTCGTTCTGGGTGCATGGGGTCTTCGCAAACACCATCATCCCAGCTCAGAGGGCATTTGCCCAGTCACGACACGATCAACACACCCATTTCTCCGGT
>JADMII010000056.1 GCA_015478665.1 Dehalococcoidia bacterium | reverse complement strand
CTACGGCGGCAAAGCCAGTTTGACAGGAGGGCGTAGATTAGAGGAGGAGCGGAGAGCGCAGAACCGTGAGTGGGGAGGAGAGCAGGGTGGAACATCGCGGGGGACGGCAGGGGCGAAGACGGCCCGCTGCGCGGCAGGAGTGCGAGCTGGCGCCGGTGGTGGAGCACTGTCCGGCCTGTGGGCAGTTCATGCGGGTGGCTTACCTGGAGCACCGGACGGTGGTGCGGCTGGATGGGCTGTGGCGCCTGACGCTGCATGTGCGGCGGTGTCGCACGGTGAGCTGCCCGCGCTTCCACCAGCCCGCGCGACCCGAAGAGGCGGGCGTCTGGGCGCTGCCCCAGGCCGAGTTTGGCTTGGATGTGCTGGCCCAGATCGGGCACTGGCGCAGCCGGGAGCAGCGCAGCGTGCCCCAGATGCACCAGGCGCTGCGGGAGCGGGGGGTGGACATTGCCGAGCGCAGCGTGACCGAGTTGCTGCACCGCTACGAAGAGTTGGTGGCGCTGCGCCTCTCGGATCCGGCCCGGCTGCGCGCGCGGCTGGCGGGCCAAGGCGGAGTGCTCCTGGCGCTCGACGGGCTGCAGCCCGACGTCGGGCATGAGGTCCTGTGGGTGCTGCGCGACGTGATCTCAGGCGAAGTCCTGCTGGCGCGCAGCCTCTTGGGGGCCACCGCAGACGACCTGGCGCCGCTGTTGGAGGCGGTACGCGACGCGCTGGCCAGCGGCGCTGAGGGGACCGCGGCCATCCCCATCCGTGGGGTCATCTCCGATGGGCAGGTCTCCATCCGCCACGCCGTAGCCCGCGCGCTGCCGGGCGTGCCGCATCAGCTCTGCCAGTTCCACTATTTGCGCGAGGCGGCCAAGCCGATCTTCGAGGCCGACCGCCACGCCAAGAAGGAGCTGAAGAAACGGGTACGGGGCGTGCGGCCCATCGAGCGCGCGCTCGAAGGCTACGCCGACCCGGGCGACGGGCAGGTGGAGGCGGCACGGGGCTATTGCCTGGCGGTGCGCAGCGCGCTGACCGACGACGGGCGTCCCCCGCTGGCCGCGTCCGGCCTCCAGCTCAAGGGACGGCTGGAAGCGATCGCCGACTCGCTCGACCGGGTGGCCCGGGCCCACGACGGGCAGGGGGGCTGATCCCGCCGCTCGCCCGGCTCTTGCAGCTGGTGCGGCAGGGCGTGGCGGCCACGGCGCCCCTCTGGCCGCCCATCGAGCGGGCGTATGCGGTGGTCCACCACGCCGCCCATCTGCTCGGCAACCAGGAGCAGCGCGACGCCGCCGCCCTGCGCCAGGCGTACGACGAGCAGGTACTGGCCCCCCTGCGGGCCGCCGTGCCGGCCGACTGGGGGCCGCTCGCCCCCGCCGCCGCCCACTTCGTCAAGGTCACCGCCAGCTACTGGCCGGGACTGTTTCACTGCTACGAGGTGCCGGAGCTGCCGCGGACCAACAACGACCTCGAGCAGTACTTCGGCGCCGCGCGCCACGCCGAACGACGCGCGACCGGACGCAAGAGTGCGTCGCCCGCCTTGGTGGTGCGCGGAGCGGTGCGGGTGGTGGCACTGCTGGCCACCCGGCACCAGCCGCCGCTCTCTGCTGCCGAGCTGCGCCCCCGCGATCTGGCGGCCTGGAAGGCGCTGCGCCAGCAGATCGACCGCCGACACGACGCACGGCGCGCCCAAGCCCGCTTCCGGCGCGACCCCGTCACCTATCTGGCGGCGCTTGAAGAACGACTTGCCGCTAAGCCGGCTTTACCGCCGTAG
>JADMII010000037.1 GCA_015478665.1 Dehalococcoidia bacterium | reverse complement strand
AGAGGACAAAATCACAGAACAGTTAGTGAGGACAGAATCTCGGAACACCAACACATGCATCGCCGACGCTTGACAGCGATCGTGCAATACGATACCAAGAGACGTACCCGCCTCCAGATGCAGCGTCCGTCTCCCGACGCTGAAGAGTGACTCCCCTCACCCCGGCACACATTCGGCTTGCCGAAGGCGTCATCCGCCGTGCCGCGGGCGAGGAGCGTCCAGGGAAATCACGGCCATCCACCACGACAAGAGCAAGAGAAGGTCTAATCGAGGTCCAACCATGGGCGCTGTAAGAGAACGACGACGCATGCCCGCGGGCGCTCCGCGGGAACTGCCGCAGGACGACGGGCCGCAGGCGCCGCTGACGGCGCAAGAGCGCGAGAACGCGATCTTCACCGGCGGCATCCTCGAGATCGTCGATGACGGCTACGGGTTCCTGCGCGGCGAATCGCTGCTGCCGGGCCAGAACGACGTCTACGTCAGCCAGTCGCAGATCCGGCGCTTCGGTCTCCGTACGGGGGACTACGTCACGGGGCAGGTGCGGGCGCCGAAGGACAGCGAGAAGTATTACGGGCTGCTGCGCGTGGACAACGTCAACGGCCTCGACCCGGAGGTGGCGAAGAACCGCCCGTACTTCGAGAACCTGACGGCGATCTTCCCCAACCAGATGGTCGACCTGGAGACGACGAGCAACGTCGACCTGTCAGGGCGGCTGATCAACCTGATCTCGCCGATCGGCCGCGGCCAGCGCGGGCTGATCGTCTCGCCGCCGAAGGCCGGCAAGACGTTCCTGCTGAAGGCGATCGCGCGGGGCATCGCGGAGAACTACCCGGACATCCACCTGATGGTGGCGCTGATCGGCGAGCGCCCGGAAGAAGTGACGGACATGAAGCGCTCGGTGAAGGGCGAGGTCGTGGCCTCGACCTTCGACGAGCCGGTCGAGGACCACACGCGGGTCGCGGAGATGGCGCTCGACCGGGCGAAGCGGCTCGTCGAGGGTGGCACCGACGTCGTCATCCTGCTCGACAGCATCACGCGGCTGACGCGCGCGTACAACCTGGCGATGCCGCCGAGCGGACGCACGCTGACGGGCGGCATGGATCCGGTCGCGCTCTATCCGCCGAAGCGCTTCTTCGGCGCCGCGCGGAACTGCGAGGAGGGCGGCAGCCTGACGGTGATCGCGACGTGCCTCGTCGATACGGGCAGCCGGATGGACGAGGTGATCTTCGAGGAGTTCAAGGGCACGGGCAACCAGGAGCTGCGGCTCGACCGGCGCCTCGCCGAGCGGCGCGTCTTCCCGGCCATCGACATCGCCGGCTCGAGCACGCGGCGCGAGGAGCTGCTGATGGATGACGCGACGCTGCGGCAGGTCTGGCTGATGCGGCGGATGATGTCGATGATCGCGTCGAACGCGAGCAACCCGTCGGAGGCGACGGAGCGGCTGCTCGACCGGCTGGGGAAGACGAACAACAACGCCGAGTTCCTGATGACGCTGAGCAAGTCAGAGGTGTAGCGCGGCCTGGCGCCGCCACGACAGACGGCAGACGACAGACGACAACAGAGGCCCGCTTCGGCGGGCCTTCTGCTTCACGGTAGAGCGGCCGGCGCCCGCTACGGCAGACGAGACGACAGACGACCTCCTGGCGGCGCAGACGCTGACATTGCCGGCGGGCCACCGATCCCCGCCTTGGTACACTGACGATGATGCGGTTTGCCGTGCTCGTCTTTCCCGGCACTTGGTCGGAGCGCGATTGCCAGTACGCGCTGAGCCACGGCATGGGCCAGCAGGCGGACCTCGTCTGGCATCGCGACGCAGCACTCGACGGCTATGACGCCGTCGTCATCCCCGGCGGCTTCTCCTACGGCGACCACCTGCGCACCGGCGCCATCGCGCGCTTCTCGCCGGTGATGGCCGCCGTGCGCAAGCATGCCGACGCAGGGAAGCCGCTCCTGGGCATCTGCAACGGTTTCCAGATCCTCTGCGAGTCGCACCTCCTGCCGGGGGCGCTCATGCGCAACGACTCGCTGCAGTTCCGCTGCATGCCGACGCACCTCCGCATCGAGAACGCCGACACGATGTTCACGAGCGCCGGCCACGCCGGCCAGGTGCTCGAAGTGCCGATCGCCCACGGCGAGGGCAACTATTACGCCGACGCGGAGACCGTGGCGCGGCTGGAGGCGGAGCGTCGGGTGGTCTTCCGCTACGTGACGCCGGCCGGCGATGCGACCGCCGAGGCCAATCCCAACGGCTCGGTGGCGAACATCGCCGGCATCATCAACGAGCGGGGGAACGTGCTGGGGATGATGCCGCATCCGGAGCGGGTCTCCGAGCAGCTGCTGGGCGGCAGCGACGGGCTGCTGATCTGGCGGTCGATGGTCGAGAGCGCGGTGGCGCTCACCGGGTGAGGGCGTTCGGTGGCCGGCGCCTCCCCTCCCGGAGGGGACCGTGCGAGTAGGCTGGACACCCCGACCCTGGCACTTGGGACGGCGGCCCGAGAGCGCCCCGGCTTTGTGCTTCGAGAAGTGCTGTTGACATTTCCATAGCACCAAATCGCCGGACCTCTTCCACGCATCTCATCCCCTCCCTATACTGTCGCTCGTTACCCGCCTCACAATGCGGCCAATGCTCGCTCCAGCTAGCCGGGGATCATGATCAATCCGCTCACCTCCCTGCTCGGCCTCTTCTCCCACGACGTCGGCATCGACCTCGGTACTGCCAACACGCTCGTCATGGTCAAGGGCCGCGGCATCGTCATCGACGAGCCCTCGGTCGTCGCCATCGACCGTCAGACGAAAAAGATCCTGGCGATCGGCGCCGAGGCGAAGCGGATGGTCGGGCGCACGCCGGCGAGCATCGTCGCGGTGCGGCCGCTGAAGGACGGCGTCATCTCCGACTTCGAGGTGACCGAGCGGATGCTCCAGTACTTCATTCGCTCCGTGCACGACCGCTTCGGCTTCGGCGTGCCGCGGCCGCGCGTCGTCATCGGCATCCCGAGCGGCGTCACGGAGGTCGAGAAGCGCGCCGTCCACGATGCGGCGCTCAACGCCGGCGCGCGGGCGGCCTTCCTCGTCGAAGAGCCGATGGCCGCCGCGATCGGCGCCGGCCTGCCGATCATGGAGCCGAACGGCTGCATGATGGTGGACATCGGCGGCGGCACGACGGAGGTGGCGGTCGTCGCGCTGGGCGGCGTCGTCGTCAGCACGTCGATCCGCACGGCCGGCGACGAGATGGACCAGGAGATCATGGCCTATGCGCGGCAGGTGCATAACATGCTGATCGGCGAGCGCACGGCCGAAGAGATCAAGATGGAGGCCGGCTCGGCGTATCCGCTCGACGAGGAGGGCACGGTCGACATCCGCGGCCGCGACCTGGCGACCGGCCTGCCGAAGTCCGTCGAGGTGAGCACCGTCGAGATCCGCGACGCGCTTTCCGGCTCGATCAACGCCGTCATCGACGCCGTCCGGTCGACGATCGAGATCACGCCGCCGGAGCTGGTGGCTGACCTGATGTACCGGGGCATCGCGCTGGCGGGCGGCGGCGCGATGCTGCGCGGGCTCGACAGGCGGCTGGCGCAGGAGACGCGCTTCCCGGTGTACGTCGCGGAGGAGCCGCTGCTGTGCGTCGTGAAGGGCACGGGCGAGGTGCTCGAAGAGGCGAAGATGCTGCAGAAGGTGCAATCGGCGCTGGCGATGCGCAAGCCGCCGCGGTAGGCATACGCCGATTCGCAGCCCGTACCGCTCCGCCGGCCCCCCGCGGCGGCCGAAGTGCGCGACGAAGTCCTTCTTCCTGGCAGTCGTGAGGCCGCCTTGCCATGCCGACGGACGGCAGCGATGGTCGACGCTGCCTACTGTCCCGCGAGCGCGGTGCTGGCGGCTTCGACGCGCTGCATGATGGCGGCGGCCTCGGCCGGCAGCGCGAGGCGCGGCTGGTACTGATCGTAGATGCGGACCGGCGTGTACTGCGTCGCCGTGATGCGCGTGCCTGTGAAGGTGACGTCGAGCAGCGCGCCTTGCTGCGTCTGCAGCGACCAGTCCTGGTCGAAGACGAAGTTTCCGAGCGCGTACGCCACGAACATCGAGCCGATCCGTTCGCGCGCCTGCACCCAGTGCGGATGATTGCCGACGATCAGGTCGGCGCCGGCGGCGGCGGCGGCCCGCGCGAAGTCACGCTGCCGCTGCGACGGCGTCGTCGTGTATTCGACGCCCCAGTGCGGGACGATGATCACGACGTCGGCGACGCGCCGCGCGGCGGCGATGTCTTCGCCGACGGTGCCGGGGTCGAGCGGCGCCGATCCCGAACTCCCGGTGGTCGCCTGGTAGTACGAGGCGATGTCGTCGTAGGCGAGAAAGGCGAAGCGCACGCCGTTGCGCTCAACGACGACGGGCGCGCGCGCGGCGGCGAGGTCCTTGCCGTCGCCGACGGTGAGTATGCCGGCGCCGCGGAGGTTGATGTCCGTCTGGATCATCGCGTTATCGCCGCACGGAGAGACGCCGCAGTCTTTGATGTGATTGGCGGCGTGGGCGATGACGTCGTAGCCCGCGTACTTCAGGCCGGCGACCGCTGCGGCCGGCCCGGCGAGGTTGAACGTCTCGACGCATCCGATCGGCCTGCCGGCGTCGGAGAGCGTGGCGTCGAGCGAGCCGACGGTGATGTCGGCGCGCGTCAGCCGATCACGCAGCGGCTGGAATGGCGCCGTCCAGTCGCCGAGCGCGCGCACCTTCGCGTAGGTGCAGCGCGCCGGGATGAGGTCGCCGGTGAAGAGCAGATGCGTCACCGGCTCGACGGTCGGCGCGGCAGGCGGCACGGCCGTCGGCGACGCGACGCGCGTGCCCGGCGACGACGGGCGCGCTGAGCCGCTGCAGGCGCCGGCGGCGAGCGCGATCAGGACGAAGGCGAGGGCGGCCGTGATGTGCGCGCGACGGACATCCATGCGTTCCCCCGACCAGCATCCTGCCCGGGACACGATGCCGGACGCGAGGCGGGCTTGTCCAGCCAGCGCATGTCCGCGCATCCGTGCATGGGTCGCAGCACGCCCCCGCAGGCGAACATCGTGGCGCGACCCGTCACGTCCGGCGTCGAATAGTTTCGAGCGTCCGTCGACGGCCTCCGTCTCAACCGGAGCGAACATTCTCGACACATCCTCTACCGTGCGGCTACGAGCAATGAAACGAGAATCCTCTACCGTGAGCTTCCGAGTCTCCTTCGCATCCGGCCTCGCTGCGATCGTCAACGTCGGTCCATCGCAGGCCGCCTGAGCGAGACGCTTCATTCGCGACATTCGATCCCGCCGGAGCGGAGCACGTCAGCGCGGCAGGCGCGCAGATAGGGGAATCATGCGACCGCATCTCATCGTCGGAGCGATATTGGCAGTTGCGACGTTGGTCGGCGTCATCGTCTTCGCCGCCGCGCCTCGGCCGGCCAGCGCGAACACGATCGCTCCGCTGGAGACGGTGTACGGGACGGACTACGTCTCGGCCGGCTACGGCGGCATGCGCGGCATCGGCACCGGCACACTGACGGTCTCCGGCGTCAGCGGCACGGTGACGAAGGCATACCTGTTCTGGCAGGGGCCCACGAACTCAACGGACCCGACGGTGAACGCCGCCGTCACCTTCAACGGCACCAACATCAGCGGCACGAACATCGGCCTCGCGGCGGACAACTGCTGGGGCTACACGAACAGCCAGGCGTACCGCGCCGATGTCACGTCGCTCGTCAGCGGCAACGGCAGCTACTCGCTGAGCAACTTCACCAACGCCTCCGCCGAGATCAACGGCGTCTCGCTGATGGTGTTCTTCGACGACGGCAACGCCGCCAACAACCGCGATATCGTGCTCTTCAACGGCAACGACTCGAACATCCAATCCACATACGACCCGCTCGGCTGGGACGTCTCGCTGCCGGGGATCAACTACACCTCGGGTAGCGTCTCGCTGGAGATGCATGTGGGCGACGGGCAATCCTTCCCCGATGACGCCGTCGTCGTCAATGGCACGACGATCGCCCCGACGGGCGCGATCTTCGAGGGCAATACCGTGCCGAACGGCGCCGGCAGCACCGGCACGAACGGCGGCCTCTGGGACATCAGAGCGTTCGACGTGACGTCGCTGCTGTCGCCCGGCGACAACACGCTGCGCCTGACGAGCGGCTACGACGCGGACTGCCTGTCGCTGGTCGCCGTCGCCGTGAACCTGCCCGCCGGCGCCGCGCCGACGGCGACGAGCACCGCGACCGCGCAGTCGTCCGCGACGAACACGCCGGCAGCGACGGAGACGAACACGGCGACGCCGACGTCGACCAGCACGAACACGCCGGCAGCGACGGAGACGAACACGGCGACGCCGACATCGACCAGCACGACCGCGCCGGCAGCGACGGGCACGCCGTCGCCGCGTTCGACGACGACCCCGGGCGCCACGCGGACCGCGCATGCGACGACGACGGCGCGCGCAACCGGGACGGCGCGCGCAACCGGGACGGCCCACGCAACGGAGACGCCCCGCGCGACGCCTACGCCGGAGCCGGCGGAGACCTGCCTTCCGTTCGGGAAGAAGCTGCGGCTGGCGATCGGCATCCTGCTGCGGCTCGGCGTCGACGACGAAGACCCCCGCTATCGTGCGAAGTTCGACCTCAACGACGACGGCGTCATCAACCTGGAGGATCTGGAGCTGCTGCTCGATATCCCGACCTGCCACCGTCGCTGACGGCGGAGCGAAGCCTGAACGCAAGCGAGCGGCGCCGCATCTGTTGCGGCGCTGCTCGCGTCGACAGGGCGACACGGCGGGCGACGATGCGTCGTCGCCCATCGCCAGAGCCAACCGCGTGCACGCGCCGGGGTGACATCCCCGCGCGTAGATCAGATGCGTTCCCCTGGCCGGCGGCGGACGGTACGATGCCTCTGCGGGCGGCTCGAACCGCCGGCGTCGCCGAAGTTCCCGGGGCGGATGAACGTGACGCGGATCAGCATCGACTGGCTCGGGGTGGCGACGTTTCGGCTACGCGTCGGTAACCTCGTCGTCTTCCTCGACGCGTACATGGACCGCGTGCCGTCGGCGCCGCCCGTCGGGCTTCATGCCGCCGACGTGACCGAGGCAGACTTCGTGCTCGTCGGGCACAGCCACTTCGACCACCTCGCCGGCGCGGAGCTGATCGCGCGCAACACCGGCGCCCGGATCATCGGCTCCAACGAGACGTGCCGGGTGATGCGCGAGCAGGGCGTCGCCAGCGAGCAGCTCGTGCCGTCGCAGGGCGGCGAGCATCATCGGCTGTCGGACGCGGTCAGCGTGCGCGTCTATCCCGGCCTGCACTCCTGCACCTGGTGCGCCGGCACGCTCGACTTCGACGAGGAGGCGCGCGGCCACCTGGGGCTGACCGAAGACGAGCGGGCGCGCGCCGGCGGCCTCGGCGCCGCGATAGCCGCCGCGATGTCCGGCGACTCGCAGCAGGCGCGCGAGCTGCGGGACCACCTGCGGACGGCGGTCGGCAGCCGCGAGACGGGCGGGGCGCTGGTGTACGTCATCGAGACCCCGGCGGGTTCGATCTTCTACCAGGACACGTCGGGATGCTGGACCGGCGTCATGCGCCAGCTGCGCGCCGATGTGGCGCTGCTGGCGGCGGCGGGGCGCGCGAACGTCGACGCGGAGCCGGTGCAGGGCTCGCTCGCCGGCTTCGTCGCCCGGGAAGCGGCGATGCTGCAGGCGCGCACGGTGCTGATCAGCCATCACGACGACTGGATGCCGCCGGTGACGCGCGACACGACCGATGTCAGCGCGATCCGCGCGGAACTGGCGCGTCAGGCGCCGGCGGCGACGCTGCTCGAGCCAGGCTATCTCGCCGGCACCGTCCTGTTCGAGTGAACGAGCCGGAAGCGCGACGCGCCGAGCGCGATACCCGAGATCTGGGGACGACGATCTCGCTTCCCGCTCCTCGCGTCTCGCCTCCATCCCAGGCAGCTCACACGTGCGACGGCAACCAGCCCGATACCGCTCTCGTCAGCACGCATGCTCAGCTCACTCCGTCGAAGCGGATGCAACCCCGATGAGACGGACGCTCCGCCGCTTCTCGCGGGTCGTCTCGATCCCGCTTCTACGTCCGTGCGTCGAGCCACTCGACGATGTCGGTGATCACGGCGTCGCGCTCGGGTTCGTTGAGGATCTCGTGATACAGGCCGTCGTAGAGCTTCAGCGTCTTGTCGGCCGAGCCGGCGCGCTCGTAGAGGTCCCGGCTGCCGTCCGGCGACGTCAGCGCATCGCCGGTGCCGTGCATGAACAGCGCCGGCAGCGTCATGCCGGCGATGCCGTCGTCGATGCGACGCGCGGCGCGGAGCATCGATGCGAGGAGGGCCGCGCGGATGCGGCCGTGGTAGACGAGCGGGTCGGCCTCGTAGCGGCGGACGACCTCCGGGTCGCGCGAGACGCCGCCGGCGGAAAGCTTCGTCAGCGGCAGCCGCGGCGCGATGCGGGCGATGACGTCGAGCAGGCGCTCGAACACGCGTGGCGCATTGTGCGCGGTCGCCGGCCCGCTGAGCAGGATGCCTTCGACCGGCGGCCTGCCGGCGACGGACGCGAGCGCGACGATCGTCCCGCCCATGCTGTGGCCGAGCAGGAACAGCGGCCGGCCGCCGTTGCCGGCGCGCACGCGGTCGAGGAACAGGCGCAGGTCGGCGAGATAACGCTCGAACGAGCGGACGAGCGCCCGCGGGCCGTCGGAGCGGCCGTGGCCGCGCAGGTCAAGCGCATGCACGGCGTAGCCGCGTGCGGCGAGCGCCTCGCCGACGGAGGCGTAGCGGCCGCTGTGCTCGGCGTAGCCATGGACGACGGCGACGGCGGCCTTCGGCGCGGCGGCCGGCAGCCACGTTCGCGTGAAGATGCGGAGGCCGTCGTCGCTGGTGAAGGCGTCCTCTTCGCTACGAACGGTCTCTGGCATGCGACGAGTGTACGGCGGCGCGCTACGACCCGGACAGCGTCACCGGCAGCCTCTCGAGGCCGCGCAGAGTGATCTGCTCCCGGTACACCGGCGCGCCGGCGAGGGCGATCTCGCGCACGCGGGCGACGAGCGTCCCGATTGCGATCTGCCCTTCGACGCGGGCGAGCGGCGCCCCGAGACAGAAGTGGATGCCCATGCCGAAGGCGATGTGCCGGTTGTCCTGGCGGCCGATGTCGAAGCGCCCGGGGTCCGCGAACTGCGCCGGGTCGCGGTTCGCGGCGCCGAGCAGCAGGATCGCCTGCTTGCCCTTCGGCACGACACCGCCCGGGATGGGAATGTCGTCGAGCGCGATGCGCGCGGTGAACCGCACCGGCGGGTCGTAGCGCAGCACCTCTTCGACGGCGCTGCGGATCAGCGACGGGTCGTCGCGGAGGCGCTGGAGCTCGGCGGGGTGGCGCAGCAGCTGGAGCACCCCGTTGCCGATGAGGTTCACTGTCGTCTCGTGGCCGGCGACGAGCAGCAGCACGCACGTCGTCAGCAGTTCGGCCTCGCTCAGCGTGTCGCCCGCCTCCTCGGCGGCGATGAGCGCGCTCAGGAGGTCGTCGCGCGGCGCCGTGCGGCGTTCGGCGATGAGCTCGGCGAAGTAGGCGCGGAACGCCTCGCCGGCATCCAGGCGCTGCTGCAGGACTTCGGGCGGCACGACGATCTCGAAGTCGAGGCTCTTCGCCAACACGCGCGACCATGCCTTGAAGCGCTCATGGTCCTCTGGCGGCACGCCGAGCATCTCGCTGATGACGCGCACAGGCAGCGGGTACGCGAGATCCTCGATGACGTCCATCGAGCCGCGGGCGAGCGCGGCGCCGACGAGGTCATCGACGATCGCCTGGATACGCGGGCGCAGCGCATCGATCACGCGCGGCGTGAAGGCTTTGCTGACGAGGCCGCGCAGGCGCGTGTGATCCGGCGGGTCCATGAAGAGGAACGGCTGCGACTCCATGAGCGCGGTATCGGCGTCGAGCGACTGCGCGGCGGCGACGGCATCGAACATCTCCGAGTTGCGCTGGTCGTTGCTGGAGCGCGGGTCGCGCAGCATGGCGACGCAGTCGGCGTAGCGCGGCAGGACGAAGAGGCCCAGGATGCCTTCACGCACGGGCTCGCCCTGCAGCAGCGCCGTGTAGGTGGGGTAGGGATCCTCGCGGAACGCCGGGTCGAAGGGGTTGAAGCCCATCGCCTGAACCGCCTGGTCGGCGTTCCCGGCTTCGATGTCTGCGGTCGCCGTCTGTGCGGGTTCGTCCAAGGTAGTGGCCTCCGCTGCGTCCGTGCTGCCTCCATTGTTCGCCCGCACCGGCAGCGGCGCAAGCGCCTGATCCTGCGGATTTCGCAGCAGCGGTCGCCGCGGAGTGCGGCCGAACGAAGCGAGTGCGATACGGATTACCCGATGAGGTGGACGACGACCGCGAAGTGGACGCCGGCGGCGCCGACCACGAGGACATGGAAGACCTCGTGATAGCCGAAGACACGCGGAAACGGATCCGGGCGCCGCAGCGCGTAGACGACGCCGCCGAGCGAGTACATGGCGCCGCCGAGCAGCAGCAGGAGCAGCGGCGCCAGCGCCAGCGCCGACGCCAGCGGCGCCGAGGCGACGAGCGCCAGCCAGCCGACGGCGAGGTAGCCGCCGACGCTCAGCCAGCGCGGCGCCGAGGGCCAGGCCAGCTTGAGCAGCATGCCGACGCCGGCCAGGCTCCAGACCACCGCGAGGAGGGCGATCCCCCAGGCGCCATCCAGGACGAGCAGGCAGAACGGCGTGTAGGTGCCGGCGATGAGGGCGAAGATCATCGCATGGTCGAGTCGCTTCATGACGCCACGTCCCAGCGCAGGCCACGGCACCATGTGGTAGCTGGCGCTGACGGCGAAGCAGGCGAGCAACATCGCCCCGAAGATCGCCGCGGCGACGTAGTCGCGTGGTGAATCGGCGCGCCGCAGCAGCAGCACGAGCCCGAATGGCGCCAGGGCCGCCGCCGCAAGATGGAAGGCGCCGCGCAGTAGCGGTCGCGGTGGGACCGGCGCTGCGACGGCCGTGGCGATCATTCGTCCGCCTTGGGGCCGCCGCGCCGGGGCGGCCTCATCTGCAGCCATGGCTGCACAATCGCTTCCGGCCGCAGCGAGAGGAGCGCGTCCGACCACGCGCGATAGCGGCGGGCGACGTCGCTCCCCATCCGCATCAACTCCGCCTGCGTGCGCAGCGCGTCGGCGCGCGCCGTCATGAACTCGCCGAGCGCGATCATCGCGCGGCTCTCGTGCCGCCACGCCTGCTGGTACTTCTCGACGAAGGCGATCATGTCGTCGCTGGGGCTGAGCATGTCGCCGAAGCGCGGGACGCCGCCGCGGGCGCGACGGGCGCCTGCGGCGGATGCAGCGCCGTCCTGCGGACGCTCGTCAGGCATCGTCCCGCCCGCCTTCTTCTGCAGCGGCGGCAGGCTGCGCGCCGAGCGCTTCGGTGCCGACGGTGGCGATGAACGGCAGGTTGCGGAACTTCTGAAAGTGGTCGAGGCCGTAGCCGACGACAAATTCGTCGGGCACTTCGAAGCCCACGTAGTCCAGCGGCAAGTCGACGAGCCGGCGGACGCGCTTGTCGAGCAGCGCGCAGACGGCGAGCGACGCCGGGCGGCGCGCGCGCAGCTGGCGCATCAGGTGGTACAGCGTCATGCCGGTGTCGACGATGTCCTCGACGATCAGCACGTCGCGCCCTTCGATGTTCTCGCAGAGGTCCTGCACGATGCGGACGGCGCCGCTGCGGTCGCCTTCGTACGACGAGATGGTCATGAA
>JADMII010000008.1 GCA_015478665.1 Dehalococcoidia bacterium | reverse complement strand
ACCGCTCGATCTTCGCCGCCTACTGCGACTGCCTGGACATCGGCCAGGGCGACGCTGCCCGCAGCGTGCTGAAGGACGTGCGGCTCACCGTCGTGCTCAGCGACCGCAAGCGCGCCTAACCCGAGCGGGATCCGGCGAAGCGGCAAGGGCGGGCACGCAGGCCCGCCCTTGCCGCTTCGAAGACGCGTCGAATCCGCGGAACCATCGCTCGTCGGCGCTCCGATGCCTGCGGGATCACGACGGCCCGGAACGTGCCGTAGCCAACAGCCCTGGCGCCTCAATCAGCCTCGGCGCCGGGCGGGTCGACCCCGAGCCGGGCCCTTGAGCGTGACGGCCCCGGCCCAGCCGACGATTTGTCGCCGCCGTACACAACGATCGTCATCACCTCGCCGCGGTCGACCCAGTGACGTCTGCCCGACGTCGCGGCGATCAGCTGGCCGCGGCGCGAGCGCGACCGGCCGCCGGCCGGAGACCGGAGCGCCGAGCGAGCGCGGCAGCGTCGACGGCGGCATCGTGCAGCGGGCGGCCTATCGATACGCGCCAGGACGGGCTCGAAGCGCTGGCGGGGCAGGGTCGCCGGCTTGCAGCGTGAAGCTTGCTCCTCGGGCCGCCCGCTCCCGCTTCAGAGGGCGCCGAACTCGCGCGCCAGCGCGAGGATGTCCTCCGACGTGAAGAACGAGCGGCGCGCGTTCACCCAGTGGTCGTGCTGCGCGTCGAACTGGCCGTCGTACTCGTCCTGGATGCGGTCGTAGATCTGCTTCACCACGCGGCTGGCGCCACCGACGCGCTCCGTCTTCCCCGCCCGTTCGTACTCGCGGTTCAGCACGGAGATGATCCCTTCGGCGCCGGAGAGCGAGCCGATGCGGCTCAGCTCGACCTCTTTCCGCCCGAACAGCGACGCCGCGAAGGGCAGGTAGATCAGCCCGCCCGGCGCATCGCCCTGGCGGCCGACGCCCGCCTGATGAATGCCGGCCGTCGTCGTGAACACCTCGCCGATGATCGGCGCCCGGTCGGGCAGCGCCGTCACCTCCGCGTCGACGAGCTGCCTCATCGCTTCCAGCGCCTTCAGGTCGAAGCCCGGGTCGCCGTAGTGGCGGACGAGCGCCGCCACCATCTGCTCGAGCGACGTGTTGCCGGTGCGCTCGCCGAGCCCGGCGAAGGCGACGTTCACCTTCTTCGCGCCGTAGCGCCAGGCGGCGATCGAGTTCGCCGTCGCCAGCCCGAAGTCGTTGTGGCCGTGGAACTCCAGCTCGGCGCCCGTCTCCTGGCGCAGCACCGTGAACAGCCGCGGCACGCCCCACGGCAGCGCCGCGTACGGGTCCGGGCTGCCCCAGCCGATCGTGTCGCAGATGCGGAACTTGGCGATGCCCTTGCTCTCTTCGAGGACGCGCTGCATGAACGGGATCACCCAGCCGTAGATGTCCGCCCGCGTGCAGTCTTCCAGGTGCACGCGCGGGACGATGTTCTGCTCGAGCGCCGTCCGGATCGGCTGCAGGTACTTCTCGATCGCCTCTTCCTTCGATGCGTAGCCGAGCTTGTCGAAGATGTGGTGGTCGGAGGCGGAAGCGAGCATGCCCGTCTCCTTCACCTTCCCCTGCGATACGTCGACCAGCAGCTTGATGTCCTTCGGCGTCGCCCGCGTCCACGTCGTCACGCGCGGCCAGGCGTAGCCGCGCTCGAGCAGCTTCTCGATCGTCCAGACGTCGCGCTTCTGGTAGATGAATGCTTCGACCGCATAGATGGCGCCGCTGCCGTTGTCGAGCTGGTGCAGCAGGTCGTAGTACTGCAGGCGCACGTCCGGCGGGAAGATCGCGAAGCGGCTGTCCTGCGCGCCGTCACGCAGCGTCGTGTCGGTGATGAGCTTCGGCACGCCCTCCTGCATCGAGGGCGGCTCGACGGGTTCGGGCTCGAGCGTCACCGGCGGCAGCTGGCCGGCGTAGTTGTGATATACGCGCTCGCTGTTGACCTTCGTGGCGATGACCATCTCTTCAGCTTCTCCCTCGGATGCTCCGTAGCCAATGGCCCGTTCTATCGCAGCTATTGTCTGGGACTATCGATATTGATGCGAGGCGGGCGCAACGCAAAGCGGCACGGTGATTCCCTCCTCGCTGCTCGCGTCGCCTGCCAACTATGGTACCGTTCCCGGGAGGTCTGAGTGTAGCGATGTCCCGTCTCCTCAACGCCCGCTCGATCATCCGTATCGTCGTTAGCCTCGGCCTGCTCGGCTTCCTCGTCTGGCGGATCAACCTGGGTGAAGCGGCGGAAGCGCTCAGGCACGCGAACTACATCTTCGTGTTGCCGGCGCTGGCCGTGTTCACACTGGCGAAGCTGCTCGTCGCCCGCCGCTGGCGCCTGATGATGGCGGAGTTCGACACCGTGCCGCCGCTCGAGCCGCTCTTCGCCATCCTCCTCGTTTCCAATCTCGCCAACAACATCGTCCCGGCGCGTCTCGGCGACCTGATCCGCGTGCAGGTCCCGGCCGAGCGCTATGGATCCAGCCGCGCCCGCCTCGCCGCGACCGTGTTCGCCACGGAGTCGCTCCTCGACGGCATGGCGATGATCTCACTCGCGCTCATCGGACTCGCGCTCGTCGACCTGCACGGCTTCCCGACGGGCGTCTTCTGGGGGGTGCTCGGGCTCGTCGCCGGCGCCCTCATCGCGATCGTGCCGCTCTCGCACCTCAAGCTCAACGACGGCTGGACCTGCCGCGGCCTGCTGGCCAAGCTCCCGGACCGGGCGCAGAGCTCGCTGGAAACCGCCGTGCCGCATTTCATCGACGGCCTCGCCGTGTTCAAGGAGCTCCGCCTCGCCGGCCCGGCTGTCGGCCTGTCCTTCGCCATCTGGGGGCTCGAAGCGGTGATGTTCATGCTCTTCGGCTTCGCCTTTGGCATTCAGCTCTCGTTCCCGGGATGGCTGCTCGTGATGGTTGTCGCCAACATGATCAGCTCACTGCCCGTCGCCCCTTCGAACATCGGCGCGTACGAGGTGGCGGTGACCGAAACGATGAAGGCGCTCGGCATCGATGCGGGCACCGCCGGCGGCTTCGCCATCGCCGCGCACATCTTCAACATCGTCTGGATCACCGTGATCGGATTCGGTGCCATGTGGTGGCTGAAGCTGAGCCTCGCCGATGTCTTCGGCTTCGGCAAGAAGGACGACCGGAGCGCCGACGACGAGGAGAGCGGCCGGCCGGGCGCGGTCGTCGTCCGCGACACTTCCTGACCGGCGTGCGCCGGACGCGCCGCCGCTCAGTCGATCACCCGCTCGTACCAGGGGACCGCCCCGATAGCGCCCGAACTTGCGCCCGACCGCCGGGAACACGCCGGCGTGACGCGCGGATACCGCCGGGCTCGCGTCTACCGCAGCGCCAGGGCGAAGACGCCGACGACGATCGCACCGGCGCCGGCGAGCCGCCGCGGCGCATCGCGCTCGCCGAGCAGGCGCAGCCCCAGCAGCGCGCCGAAGAGGATGCTGATCTCGCGCGCCGGCGCCACGTAGCTCACGGGCGCCAGCGTCAGCGCCGCCAGGACGAGGATGTACGCCCCGGGGCTGAGCAGCGCGATGCCGACGAGCGCCCGCCGCTGCTCCCGGAACACCGCCGCCACCGAGGCGCGCCCTTCGTCGTTACGCAGCACGACCGGCGCCAGCAGCAGCGCGCGCCCGGCGTCCAGCCCGTAGTTGTACAGCACCGGCGTGATCAGCGTCACGCCGTGGCTGTCCCAGAGCGTGTACGTGGCGATGCACAGCCCCGTCACCAGCGCGAAGCCGACTGCCCGTGTCGCGCCCGGCGCCTTCAGCGCGTCCGGCGACATCGACATCGCGACGATGCCGGCGATCACGAGCCCGGCGCCGAGGAGCGCCACCGGCGACGGCCGCTCGCCGAAGAAGACGACCGCGCCGGCAACGGCGAGCGCCGGCCCCGTCCCGCGCGCCAGCGGGTACACCAGTGACAGGTCGCCGGTCTGGTAGCCCTCGATGAGGAGGATGAAGTACAGCACGTTCAGCAGACCTGAGACGCCGACGAACAGCCAGACCTCCGGGCCGAGCGACGGCCGCGTGATCGCGAACGCCACGATCGCCACCGGCAGGTAGATGAGCTGGGCAAGCAGCGTGAAGGAAAACGTGAACGCGACGCTGCCGGTCGCGCCCTTCGCCAGGTAGTTCCAGGTGGCGTGCGCGACCGCGGCGACGAGGAGCAGCGCGAGCGCGGCAGCCGGCATCACCCGCTCCTGTTTGGGCGTCTCATGCTCGATCCGCAGCGACCGTCAGCGCACCACGACCCCCGGCAACCGGTGTGAGGGTGCCGGCCGCGTAGCGCCGTCAGAGCAGGCCCTGCTCGCGCAGCACCCGCTCGGCCGTCGCGCCGATCTCCGCCGGCGAATCGCTGATCGTCACGCCGGCGTCGGCGAGCGCGGCCTTCTTCGCCGTCGCCGTGCCCGCGTCGCCGCTGATGATCGCGCCCGCGTGCCCCATCCGGCGGCCGGGAGGCGCCGTCGAGCCGGCGATGAAGGCGATCACCGGCTTCCGCATCTGCTTCTTGATGTACGCCGCCGCTTCCTGCTCGGCACTGCCGCCGATCTCCCCGATCAGCACGACGGCGGCCGTGTCCGGGTCCTCGTTGAGCAGCTCGAGCGCCTCGCGCTGTGTCGTGCCGATGATCGGGTCGCCGCCGACGCCGATGCACGTCGACTGGCCGATGCCGCGCCGCGTCAGCTGGTCGACGGCCTCGTACACCAGCGTGCCGCTACGCGAGATGACACCGACGCTCCCCATCGAGAAGACGCTGCCCGGCATGATGCCGACCCGGCACTCACCGGCGGTGATCACGCCCGGGCAGTTCGGCCCGATGAGCCGCGTCTTGCCGCCGCTCATCGCGCGCTTCACCTTGAGCATGTCCATCGTCGGGGTGCCTTCCGTGATGCAGACGACGAGTGGCATGCCGGCGTCGGCAGCCTCCAGGATCGCGTCCGCGGCGAAGGGCGGCGGCACGAAGATCAGCGCGCATTCGGCGCCGGTCTCGCGCACGGCGTGCGAGACGCGGTTGAAGACCGGCACCCCTTCGGCGGTCTCTCCGCCGCGACCGGGGGTGACGCCGGCGACCACCTTCGTGCCGTATTCGATGCAGCGCTGCGTCTGGAAGCTGCCTTCCTTGCCGGTGATCCCCTGCACCAGCACGCGCGTGTCCTTGTTGACCAGTACGCTCATCGCCCAGCTCCCTGCAGCTTCGCCGGCGCTCCGGTTCGCATCCTAACAGGGACCGCCGTTACGGGCACGATCCGGCGCGGCCCACTGCGGCTCTGCCTCTGGAGCGCCGGCCGGCCGTCCGCACCAGCGGCGCGAAGGACCGCAGCGTGGGCACGACGGCACCCGAACGATCGCGGACGCCGCCGGTAACCCGCGTAGCCGACCGGAGCGGCGGGCGTGCTCGCTCGCACCTTCTTCGGCGTCGCTGCCGCTGCCGTTCCCGTTTCGCCGGCCGTCGCGGCGACCTTGCACCAGGCACAGCAGCGGGCTAGTGTCATCGTGCGCCGGTTCGGCGTCGCCTGATCGACAGGCGGCCGTGGCGAGCGCACGGGGGCAGATGCAGATCAGCGGCAAAACAGCCATCATCACGGGCGCCGGCTCCGGCATCGGCCGCGCCTGCGCCGTCCGACTCGCGCGCGAAGGCGCCTCCGTCGTTGTCGCCGATGTCAACGATAGCGGCGCCGCGGAGACCGTCTCGATGATCGCCGCCGCGGGCGGCGCCGCCGCCGCCGTGCAGGTCGACGTCACGAGGCACGCCGAGATCGACGCGATGTTCGCGTTCGCGCGGCAGACCTACGGCGGCTTCGACATCCTCCACAACAACGCCGGCATCGGCACCGGCCAGCCGCGCTTCCCCGACTGCCCCGAAGAGCAGTGGATGCGCGTCATCGACGTCGACCTCATCGGCGTCATCGAAGGCATCCGCAAAGCGATCCCGCTGCTGCGGCAGCGCGGCGGCGGCGTCATCATCAGCACCGCGTCGATGGCGGGCCTCTTTGGCTTCGCCGCCGACCCCGTGTACACCGCCGCCAAGCACGGCGTCGTCGGCATCACCCGCGCGCTCGCCGGTCTGAAGGACGAAGGCATCCGCGTCAACTGCGTCTGCCCCGGCGTCGTCAACACGCCGATGGTGACCGGCGCGCGCGAGCGGCTCACCGGCGAGGCACGCGCGCAGATGGACGAGGCGCTCCGCCGCATGCCGATGATCGCGCCGGAAGACATCGCCCAGGGCGTGTACGAACTGATCACCGACGACGAGGCCGCCGGCTACGCGATGGGGATCATGGTGGGCCAGCCGCGCCGCATCGTGCCGCCGCCGGTCGGCCTTCCCGGCTCCTCCGGCGGCCTCGCCGCCCCGCGCGCCGGCTGACCTGGGGCAGCCGCGGCCTGGCGCTGCCGCCGCCGCCTACCAGACGTCGCGCACGTCGAAGCGCGGGCCGTCCTTGCACACCAGCTTCATCGTCCGGCCGCCGCGCAGCCGCACCTCGACGGCACAGCCGTAACAGATACCGGTACCGCAGCCCATGCGCTCCTCGAGCAGCACCTGCACGGACCGGCGCACACGCGCCTTCCGCGCCACGGCCGCCATCGCGGCAAACATCGCGTTCGGCCCGCAGGCGAACGCCTGGTCGCACCATTCGAGCAGCTCGCCGAAGGGCTCCGTCACGAAGCCGGCGCGGCCGGAGGAGCCGTCGTCCGTGGTGACGACCACCTCCACCTCCTTCGGCAGCAGCGCCGACGGAAAGATCTGCGCCGCCGAGCGGCCGCCGATGACCATCGTCACGTTCAGCCCGCGCGAGACGGCGTCGTCGGCCAGCCAGACCAGCGGCGCAACGCCGATGCCGCCGGCGACGAGCAGCAGGTTGTGCGACGCATGCCCGACCTCGTACCCGCGCCCCAGCGGCCCCCAGGCGTACACCCGGTCGCCCGGGCGGCGACCTGCCAGCCACGCCGTACCGCGCCCGACGACGTCGTACAGGAGGCACCATTCGGCGCCGCCGGCTCCGTCGCGCAGGCGATGGTAGCTCATCGGCCGTGGCAGCAGCGGGTCGTCCGCGCGCGCACCTGCACGGGATCCGCATCCGTACGATGCATCGTCGGAGCAGCGCAGCATGAGGAACTGCCCCGGATACGCGCCGCGCGCCAGCTCCGGCGCCCGAAACCACGTGATCCAGGTCTCGCCGTACAGCCGTTCGCTCTCGACGACCGTCGCGTAGCCGATGTTCACGCCCCGCCGTCCCGGTACTCCGCAAGTGGCCGCACCTGGTACGCCGGGCCGGCGCCCCGGTGCGTCATCGCCGCCACCAGCGCGTCGACGGCCGCGCGCGCCGTGTCGATGCTGGTGAAGCAGGGAATGCGCTTCTCGGTCGCGGCGCGACGAATGTAGAAGCCGTCGCGCAGCGTCCCGGTGTAGCGCCCCTCCGGTGTGTTGATGACGCACGTCACGGAGCCGTCCTGGATGACGTCGAGCACGTTCGGGTGCCCCTGCAGGCGCTTCGTCACCTGCGTCACCGGCAGCCCGAGCGCCCCGATCATGCCGGCGGTGCCCTCCGTCGCATAGAGCCGGAAGCCGGCGTCGTGGAGATGGTGGATCATCGGCAGCAGCGACGTCTTGTGCTGGTCGGCGACGCTCAGCAATACGCCGCCGCCCGGCGCCAGCGCCAGGTCCGCCGAGAGCAGCGCCTTCGCCAGCGCCGCCGGGAACGTCGCGTCGATGCCCATCACCTCGCCCGTGGACTTCATCTCCGGCCCCAGGTAGGTGTCGACGCCGATCAGCTTCGACATCGAGAACACCGGCGCCTTCACGGCGACCAGCGGCTGCCGCGGCCAGAGCCCGCCCTCGTACCCCTGCTCCCGCAGCGACTGCCCGAGCATGATGTGCACCGCGGCGCGCACCATCGGCACCCCCGTCACCTTCGACAGGAACGGCACCGTCCGTGAGCCTCGCGGGTTCACCTCGATCACGTACACGCTGGTCGCACCGGCTGCGGATTCCGGCGGCATGATCACGTATTGCACGTTCATCAGCCCGCGCACGTCGAGCGCCAGCCCGATGCGCGTGGTGTAGTCGACGATCACGTCGACCTCGGCGGCGGTGAGATGAACGCCGGGATACACCGCCATCGAATCGCCCGAGTGCACGCCGGCTCGCTCGATGTGTTCCATGATGCCCGGGATCAGCACGCGCTCGCCGTCGCAGATCGCGTCGACCTCGACCTCTTTCCCTTCGAGGTACTTGTCGATCAGGATCGGCTTGCCGCGGCTCACCTCCGCCGCCTGCTGCACGAATCGTGCAAGCTCCGTCGGGTTTTGGACGATCTCCATCGCCCGTCCGCCGAGGACGTAGCTCGGCCGCACGAGCACCGGGTAGCCGAGCGTCGCTGCGGTCGTGATCGCGTCTTCGACCTGGAGCACCGCGGCGCCCGGCGGCTGCGGGATGCCCAGCTCCCCCAGGAACGCCTCGAACCGCCGCCGGTCTTCCGCCAGGTCGATCGTCTCCGATGAGGAGCCGATGATCGGCGCTCCAGCGGCGTGCAGCGCCGACGCGAGGTTGATCGCCGTCTGGCCGCCGAACTGCACGATCGATGCCGGGAGCTCGGCGTCTGCATCCTCGCCGCCGCCCGCCTCGTTCTCGAGGATGTCGCGCACCGATTCCTCGTCGAGCGGCTCGAAGTAGAGCCGGTCGCTCGTGTCGAAGTCCGTCGACACCGTCTCCGGATTCGAGTTCGCCATGATCGAACGGTAGCCCGCTCGTCCGAGCGCCCACGCTGCGTGCACCGAGCAGTAATCGAACTCGATCCCCTGGCCGATGCGGATCGGCCCGCTGCCGATCACCAGCGCCTTCTTCCCCGGCTCCGGCAGCGCCTCGTTCTCCTGCTCGTAGCTGCTGTAGAAGTACGGCGTCGCCGCGTCGAACTCCGCCGCGCAGGTATCGACCATCTTGTACACCGGCCGGATGCCCCACTGCTCGCGCAGGCCGCGCACCTGCTCCGGCAGCCGGTCCGCCAGCGTGCCGATCTGCACATCGGAGAAGCCCAGCCGCTTGGCGCGCCGCAGCAGCGCCGGCGTCAGCGGCTCGGCCAGCAGCCGCTTTTCCATCGAGACGATGTTGTCGAGCTTGTGCAGGAACCAGAGGTCGACGCCCGTCTGGCGTGAGAGGGCCGTCAGGTCGGCGCCGCGCCGTACCGCCGCCATGATCGACCACAGCCGCTCGTCCGTCGGGTGCAGCGGGCGCTCGTCGTGACCCTCCTTCCACGCCGGGTCCTCCCACAGCAGCGAGCGGCCGCCGATCTCGAGCGAGCGCACGGCCTTCTGCAGCGCGCCCTCGAATGTGCGGTCGACGGCCATCACCTCGCCCGTCGCCTTCATCTGCGTGCCGAGCGCCCGGTCGCCGAACGGGAACTTGTCGAACGGCCAGCGCGGGATCTTGACGACGACGTAGTCGAGCGCCGGCTCGAACGCGGCCGTCGTCTTGCGCGTGACGGCGTTGGGGATCTCGTCGAGCGTGCGGCCGACCGCGATCTTCGACGCCACGCGGGCGATCGGGTACCCGGTCGCCTTGCTCGCCAGCGCGGAGCTGCGTGAGACGCGCGGGTTCACTTCGATCACGTAGTACGGGGGCAGCACCCGCCCCGGCTCCACCGCCCACGGCGTCGTCTCCGGGTTCGGCGCCAGCGCCAGCTGCACGTTGCAGCCGCCCTCGATGCCCAGCGCAGAGATGATGTTCAGCGACGCCGACCGGAGCATCTGGTACTCCTTGTCGGACAGCGTCTGGCTCGGCGCGACGACGATGCTGTCGCCCGTGTGCACGCCCATCGCGTCGAAGTTCTCCATGTTGCAGACCGTGATCACGTTGCCGACGGCGTCGCGCATCACCTCGTACTCGACTTCCTTCCAGCCGAGCAGCGACTGCTCGACGAGCACCTGCGTGATCGGGCTCGCCCGCAGCCCGCCCTCGACGATGCGCGCGTACTCGTCGAGGGAGTGCGCGATGCCGCCGCCGGTGCCGCCCAGCGTGTAGGCCGGCCGCACCACCGCCGGCAGGCCGATGCGGTCGAGCGCCGCCCGCGCCGATGCCTCGTCGGTCACGATCATCGAGAGCGGCACCGGCTCGCCGATCTCTTCGAGCATCGTCCGGAACAGCTCGCGGTCCTCGGCCTTGCGGATTGCCTCGAGCGGCGTGCCGAGCAGGCGGACATTGTGCTTCTCGAGCACGCCGGCGTCGTGCAGGGCCACGGCCATGTTCAGCCCGGTCTGCCCGCCGAGCGTCGGCAGGATCGCGTCCGGGCGCTCGCGCTCGATGATGCGCGTGATCACCTCGACCGTGATCGGCTCGATGTAGACGACGTCGGCGACGCCCTCGTCCGTCATGATCGTCGCCGGATTCGAGTTGACGAGGACCGACGTCACGCCTTCCTCGCGCATTGCCTTGCAGGCTTGGGTGCCGGCGTAGTCGAACTCGGCCGCCTGACCGATGACGATCGGCCCGGAGCCGATGATCAGGACCTTGTCGGGCTTGTTCACGTCTCCCCCGCTGCTTGGTCGCGGTCAGCGGCCGGCGCGCCCGCTGACCGCGCCATCGCGCCCGAGGCCGGGTCGCCCGGTTTGCGCAAGAATGCGATGCGCGCGCGTCGCGCCACTAGCGGCGCCTCGCCAGCGCGCGCTGCCGCTGCTCAGGCAGCACACGGGCGCCGCCGAGGTGCCCCGCAACAAGGCAGCCCAGCACGAAGACGACGCCGATGGCGATGGCGAACGACGCCGGGACCGGGATCGGCGCCGATGTCAGCATGAACGCCAGCGCGATGTTGCCGGCGGCCGCGAAGCCGAAGGCGACGGCGTATCCCGGCCACTCCGTGATCCAGTCGCCCGACCAGCGCCAGGCGAAGACGCCCAGGCCGGCGCCCGCCAGCGTGACAATGAGCGCCAGCGCCCAGCCGCCGAGCCAGAACAGCAGCGCTTCGTTGCGGCTGTCCTGCCAGAGCACGAACGGCAGCACCGCCGCCGTCAGGAAGAGGAGCGGCCCGGCGATCAGCATCATCGCCGCAACGCATTGGCCGCCGAAGGCCAGCCGCCCGTAGACGTCGATGCTCTTCATGACCGTGTCGAACCGCAGGTCTCCGCTCATCAGCTCCCGCATCGCTAGACCAGAGGCAGCTCGAAGCGCGCTTCCGGATTATAGATGGGCACCAGCGCGCCGATGCTGCTCAGGAAGCTCAACGCGACCTGGTTGTCCTGCGGCAGCCGCCCGCGGATGCGCTTGTAGCCCTTATCGCGCGCGAACCCCAGCGCGTACTCCGCCAGCGCCGTACCGATGCCCTGCCGCCGCGCCTTTGGCAGCATCCAGACGCCCAGCACGACGGTCTCTGGCTCGACGGTGTTGTAGTCGAGCGCCGCGAAGCCCACGGCCTCGCCCTCGATCGAGGCGAGGAAGATGCCGCCCTCGCCGCCCAGGCGCGAGAGCCAGACGCGCACCTGATCGGGCGTCATCGGCCCCTCGATCGCCACCGGGTTCGGCTCCTGCACGACGGTCTGGATCACCGACGCGATCGCCGCAGCATCGTTGACGTTCGCCTGCCGGTACGTGGGTTCGACCTGGGTGTGCGCGTTGCTCATGCCCGCCTCCCGGACGCCGCGGTCGTCGGCGCGGCCTCGCCGACCATCGCCAGGAAGCGCTCGAAGAGGTACATGCTGTCGAGCGGACCCGGCGACGCCTCTGCGTGGTACTGTATCGTCATCACCGCCTCGCGGCGATGCGTCAGCCCCTCGACCGTCCCGTCGTTCACGTTGCGATGGCTGACGACCACGTCGGCGTCGAGCCCGGCGTCGTCGACCGCGTACCCGTGATTCTGCGCCGTCACGTAGACGCGGCCGGTCGCCTCGTCGCGCACGGGGTGGTTCGCCCCGCGGTGCCCGAACTTGAGCTTGTACGTCCGGGCGCCGAACACCTCGCCCAGCAGCTGGTGCCCAAGGCAGATGCCCATGAGCGGCGTCTTGCCGACGAGCCCGCGCGCCGCCTGCATCGCGTAGTCGAGCAGGGCGGGGTCGCCCGGGCCGGGTGAGAGCAGGACGCCATCGGGCGCCAGTGCGAGGACCTCTTCGGCCGAGGTGTGACAGGGTACGGCGGTCACCCGGCAGCCGAGGCGGTGCAGCACGCGGAGGATATTGTACTTCACGCCCAAGTCCAGCACGACGATGTGGCGGCCGCCCGCGGCCGACGCGCCATCGTCGGCATATCCGTACGCCTCGCGGGCGCTCACCCACGGCACGAAGTCCGTCGCGCCGTACGCGGGCAGGTCGCGCAGCCGCCCCAGCGCCTGCTCCGCCGTCTCGTCGTGCGTCAGCGTCCCCATCATCACGCCCGCCGTCCGCAGCGTGCGCGTCAGCGCGCGCGTATCGATGCCGGCGATGCCCGGGATGTCGTTCTCGCGCAGGTAGGCGTCGAGCGTGCCCGACGACCGCCAGTGGCTCGGCGTGTCGCAGTCCTCGCGCACGACGAACGCGCGCGCCTGGATGCGGCGGGATTCGATGTCGTCGCGGTTGATGCCGTAGTTCCCCTGGAGTGGATATGTCATCACCAGCACCTGCCCGGCGAACGACGGGTCGGTAAGCGCCTCCTGGTAGCCGGTCATCGCCGTCGTGAAGACGACCTCGCCGTGCGCGCGCACACGGGCGCCGAGCGCGTCGCCGGCGAACGCCGTCCCATCCTCGAGCACCAGCAGCGCATCAGACACGCGCCGCCTCCTGCGCGTACACGACGACGCCGCCGGCGATCGTCGCGAGGACAGCGCCCCGCAACTCGATCCCGCCGAGCGGCGTGTTCGTCCCCTTCGACGCGAAACGCTGCGGGTCGACGGTCCAGCGCCGCTCCGGGTCGAGCAGCACAATGTCGGCCGGTCCACCGTCCATCAGCGTGCCGATCCCCGGCGCCACGCGGTCGAGCCCGAGCGCCCGCACCGGCCCCGCCGTCATCCGCTCGATGAGCGTCGCCAGGTCGAGGCGCCCGTCGTGCACGAGCCGCATGCAGAGCCCGAACGCCGTCTCCAGCCCGCTGATCCCGAACGCCGCGTCGTCGAACTCGCAGAGCTTCTCGATCACGGCGTGCGGCGCGTGGTCGGTGGCGACGCAGTCGATCGTGCCGTCGGCCAGCCCCTCGATGCACGCTTCGACATCGTTTGGCGAGCGCAGCGGCGGATTCACTTTCGCATTCGTCTCGTAGAGCAGCGCCTCGCCGCCGGCGGCGCCGAAGGCCACGACCTCGTCGGTCAGCGTCAGGTGATGCGGCGTCACCTCCGCCGTCACGCGCACGCCACGCGCCTTCCCTCGCCGCACCGCATCGACGCCCGCGCGCGTGCTGACGTGCGCGATGTGCACATGCCCGCCCGTCGCCTCCGCCAGCGCGATGTCGCGCTCGACCATCGTCGCTTCCGCCGCCGCCGGCGCCCCGCGCAGGCCCAGCCGCGTCGATACCCAGCCCTCGTGCATCACGGCATCGTGTGCCAGCACCGGGTCTTCGCAGTGGTCGATGATCGGCCGCACGAACGCCGATGCGTACTCGAGCGCCCGCCGCATCAGCGTCGCGTCGGCGACAGGCGCGCCGTCGTCGCTGAAGGCGATGCATCCGGCCTCGGCCAGGTCGCCGTACTCGACGAGCGCAGTGCCGGCACGCTCGCGGCTCACGGCGCCGATCGGCAATACGCGCACCAGCGCCTCGGCCGCCGCCTTCCGCAGCACGTATTCGACCGTCGCGCGCGTGTCCATCGCCGGCTGCGTGTTCGGCATCGCGCAGACGGTGGTAAAGCCGCCGCGCGCCGCCGCCCGCGTGCCGGAGCCGATGTCCTCCTTGTACTCGAGCCCGGGATCCCGGAGGTGCGTATGCACGTCGACGAAACCCGGCGCCACGATCAGGCTGCGGGCGTCGATCTCATGCGCACCATCGGCCGCGATGCCGTCGCGCACGCCCGTCACGTGCCCGTCCTCGACCAGCACGTCGGCTGTCGCGTCGAAGCGCCGCGCCGGGTCCACCACGCGGCCGCCGCGGATGATGATCGGCTCCGTCATGCCGCGCTCCCGCCGGCGACGCGCGTGGTCAGCCAGAGCACCGCCATGCGCACCGCGACGCCGTTCGCCACCTGCTCCTCGACCTGCGACCGCAGCCCGTGCGCCACCTCGTGGCTGATCTCGACGCCCTCGTTCATCGGGCCGGGGTGCATCACGATGGCGCCGGGCCGCGCGCGCGCCAGCCGCTCCTCGTTCACCTGATAGCGCCGTGAATACTCCCGCACCCCGGGGACGAAACCACCCTGCATCCGCTCGTTCTGCATGCGCAGCGCCATCACGACGTCGGCATCGCGGATCGCGACGTCCAGGTCCGTCTCGACGCGCACCGGCGGCAGCCGGTCCCCAGGGGCGTCGCCGAGACCGCGCGGCAGCAGCGTCGGCGGCGCGCAGACCACCAACTCGGCGCCGAGCGCGGTCAGCAGCCACATGTTCGAGCGCGCGACACGGCTGTGCAGCACATCGCCGACGATCACGATCCGTCGTCCCCGCACGTCGCCGAGGCGCGCGCGCATGGTGTAGAGGTCCAGCAGCGCCTGCGTCGGATGCGCGTGCAGCCCGTCGCCCGCGTTGACGACGGCCGCCGTGGTGTGCCGCGCCGCCAGGTACGGCGCGCCGGAGCGGCTGTGCCGCATGACGATCACGTCGGCGCCGATCGCCTGCAGCGTCCTCACCGTGTCGATGAGCGATTCGCCCTTCGTCACGCTACTGCTCGATGCGGCGACGTTGATCACATCGGCGCCCAGCACCTTGCCCGCAAGCTCGAACGACGAACGCGTGCGCGTGCTGTTCTCGTAGAACAGCGTGACGATCGTCGTGCCGCGCAGCGCCGGCACGCGCGGCACTTCGCGCGCCAGCACCTCTTTCATCGCGGCGGTCGTCGTGAGCACCAGCCCGACCTCCTCCGGCGTGAAGTCGTCGAGATCCAGCAGATGCCGCCGGCGCCACGCCGTCTCGTCGGGCGCCGCCGCGATCGACGGGACGTCGACCGGCCGCGCCGCCGTCTCGCGCGTCGTCGTCATGACGTCACCTCGCCCGGCCGCGACCGGCGCTCGATGCCGCCGGAGTCCGCCACCCGGACGTACTCCTCGCCGTCCGTCTCGTACAGCCGCACCCGCACGTCGTCCGTGGGCGACGTCGGGATGTTCTTCCCCACGAAGTCAGCCCGGATCGGCAGCTCCCGGTGGCCGCGGTCGATCAGCACGGCCAGCCGGATGCGCCGCGGTCGCCCGTAGTCGATCAGCGCGTCGAGCGCCGCCCGCACGGTGCGGCCGGTGTACAGCACGTCGTCGACGAGCACGACGCGCTTGCCGGCGATCTCCGGCAGGTCGCTGGGCTGGATGTTCACCGCCGGCCCGCGCGATGTCAGGTCGTCGCGGTACAGGCCGATGTCGAGCGAGCCCACCGGCACCTCCTGCCCCTCGAAGCTGGCGATCGTCTCGGCGAGGCGCTGCGCCAGCGGCACGCCGCGCGTCCGCATGCCGACGAACACCAGGTCCTGCGTGCCGCGGTTGTGCTCGACGATCTCGTGGGCGATGCGCGTCACAGCACGCCGGATGTCGTCGCCGGAAAGCGCTTGCAGCTCAGGCATGAAAAAACCTCCTGCCCCGGTCGCCGGGCGGAGGTGTTGTGCCAAGATGTGGGCGCCGATGCGCCGCGATGGTGTTCGCCACGGTCATGCTCCTTCCCGGCCTCACCGGACCGGATTAAAGGATGTCGTCTCAGATCACTGTAGATCGGCGGGCGCCGCTTGTGCAAGCCTCAGGCGCGCGCGCGGCGGCGCCACAGCCCGGCGCCGAGCGCCAGCAGCACGATCACGGAGATGATCCGGTGCGCCGCCGCCACGTCGACGACGCGGTCGCCGCGGTGCCGCGTCAGCAGGACGGCATCGAGCAGCACGCGCGCCGGCATCTGGAGCGCCGAGAACTCCCGGAACGCGAAGCCCGTGAGCACGAGGCCGGCCAGCGCCGCCGCCGAGAGCACGGCCCCCGGCACGACGCGCAGCCACTGCAGCCGCTTGGGCAAGATCAGCGACGGAATCCCATCGGGCGCGAACGCGGTGACCACGGCGAACGCCGCCAGCAGCAGGCTGCCCTGGTAGATGAAGAAGTTGTCCTCCCAGAACGTCGGCCCGAACTTCTTCTTGTAATGGTTCAGCGAACGGAAGCTGTAGATGAAATTCACGCGCAGGCACAGCGCCCGGAACAGCAGCGTCACCGGCCGGAAGCGCCCGTACGGCTGCGACGTCGCGCCCTGCAGCGGCGACGTGCCCAGGCTGAACAGCCGCCACCCCGACGCCTGCGCCGCCTTCCGCGCGGTCTCGATCAGCAGTTCGCTCGTCCCGTACGGCGCGTCGTGGCGGCGGATCACTTCCTCGACGTACAAGAGCCCGCGCGCCGGCGCCGGCGAGCAGGTGATGGCGCCGATCACGCGGCCCTCGTGCCGGGCCGTGAAGATGCGCTTCTGCTCCCGCTGTGCCAGCGGCCGCGAGCGCAGCAGGAAGCCCATCGGCGGCGCGTTGCGGGACGCCAGCCACTCCGCCGCCACCGCCTCGATCTCCGCATCGATGACCGGGCTCGCCTCGGTGTACTCCTCGACGACGATGCCCGTGCGCCACGCCAGGTTCACCGCCGAGCGCGCCTTCTTCGCCGCCCGTCCGCTCAGGCTGTGCGAGGCGAGGTCGAAGAACGGCTCCTCGCCGACCTTGACGGCCTTCAGCCCGATCGCCGCCGCCACCCGGCCGACGCGCGCGCTCGTGCCGACGAACGTGAAGCGCCAGCCGCGGCCGCCGCAGTACGCGGCGAAGCGCTCGATCAGCGGCCGTAGATCGCGCTCCGCGCAGACCGGGTCGCCGCAGGCCACGGCGACGCCGCGGTGCAGCTCGAACGCGATGAAGCCCTCGATGTCCGAGGGCTCGAAGTAGCGCCAGCCGTCGTACAGCGTCAGCAGCGCCAGGCCGTTGTAGCCATGAGCATCGACGAGGCGGAGGCGGCGGCGAGATGCGTGCTCGGTTATTGTCATGGACGCCAGCGCGCGCGGTGATCCATCTCGGGCCAGTATATGCTATGAAGAGCGCTCCGTATAGATCGACGCGAGCATCGGGTCGCGCCGGCTGCCGGACGGCGCCGCGAACCGGGTCTCCGGAGGGTCGATGATCGATGCCTGCCTCCTCGCGGCCGCCTCCTTCGTCCGCCGGCGTCCGCGGCTCGTGCTGGCGCTCGCGCTCGCCGCCGCCATTGGGCTTGCCTTCGGCATCCCGCGCCTGAAGTTCGAGACCGGCCAGGATACGCTCCTCAACCCGGCCTCGAAGATCGCCCGCGACAACGCCCGTTACCAGCAGCAATTCGGAGGCGACCCGATGATCGGGCTCTTCGAAGCGCCCTCCGACTCCCCCGGCATCCGCCAACTCTTCTCCGCCTCGAACCGCGCGGCGATGACGGAGGTCGAGCGCAAGCTCAACGCCACGGGCGACTACCAGAGCGTCGTGACGCCGCTCACGATCCTCGAGTTCGCCCGCCAGACCATCGACCGGCGGCAGCTCTCACAGCCGATCCAGCTGCAGCGGGACCTCGACGCCGCCGCCGCTGCCGCGCGCGCCGCGTCCGTCGCCCGCGGCGACAGCCCGGCGCAGCAGGATGCCGCCGTCGCGGCCGCCCGTCAGCCGGTGACCGACAAGTTCAACGCCGACTTCGGCGCCGACGCCACCCGCTTCCTCGCTATCGGCGCCGACCGTACCTTCGACAACCCGAAGTTCCTCGACTTCGTCCTCTTCGGCGCCGACGGCAAGGTCCGGCCCGACCTCGCCGGCGCCTTCCCGGACAACCGACACGCGCTGATGGTCGTCCGCATGAAGGGCAATCTCTCCTTCGACGAGAGCTCGCGTGTCGCCCAGCAGGTCGTCGACCAGGTGCGTGCCGAGCGCTTCGATGGCGTCACCGCGCGCGTCACCGGCCCACCGCTCCTGATCAAGGAGATCAACGACACGATGAAGAGCGCGCTGCTGATCATGGCCGCGTTCGCCGTCGTGATCATGGTCGCCGTCCTCTCGGCGGTCTTCCGCGCGCGCTGGCGCCTGCTCTCGCTGCCGGCCGTGCTCATCGGCTGCGTCTCCGCCTTCGGGCTGATGGGCTTCGTCGGCATCCCGCTCACCATCGTCACGATCTCCGGCCTGCCGATCCTCATCGGCCTCGGCGTAGACTTCGCGATCCAGATGCACAGCCGGCTCGAGGACGAGACGCTGCGCCGCGACTCAGCGGAGCGCGGCATCGAAGCGGCCTTCCGCGGCGTCGGACCGGCGCTCCTGCTCGCGCTCGTCGCCGCCGGCATCGGCTTCCTCGTCCTGCGTCTCGCCTCCGTGCCGATGATCCGTGACTTTGGCTCGATGCTCGCCGCTGGCGCCGTCATCGTCTTCGTGATGAGCATCGCCCTCGTCAGCGGCGTCCTCTACCTGCGCGAACGCACGCGGCTCGGGCCGCGCGACCAGCCGCGCGCCCGCTTCGAGGTCGAGCGCCTCGTCGGCGGGATCACCGCGCGCACGGTCGGCCGCATGACGCCGATCGCCCTCGTCGCGCTCGTCATCGCGTTCGGCGGCCTCTATATGGGTCGCAAGATCCCGACGCAGACGGATCCCGAGAAGTTCGTCGCGAGCAACAGCTCCGTGCTGAAGGACCTGCGCTACGTCCGCGACGTCAGCGGCTCGACAGATGAGCTCGACCTCTTCGTCGAAACGACGGGCGGCAAGCGCCTGACCGATCAGGACGTGCTGGACTGGATGCTGCCGTTCGAGAAGCGCGAGATGCAGCTGCACGGCGAGTTGCGCCAGGCGAACGGACTGGCCTCGTTCGTGACGTCGGTCACCGGCGCCCCGCCGACGACGGCCGACGCCAACGCCGTCCTCGGGTCGGCGCCTCCGGCGCTGCGGGCGCAGGTGATCAGCGGCGACGGCCGTAGCGGCGCCATCACGCTCGCCATCGGTGGCTCAGCGTCGCTGTCCCAGCGCAAAGCGCTCGAGCAGGCGATCCTCGAGGACGCGCAGCCGCCGGCCGGCGTCACCGTCGCGCCCGCCGGCATCGCCGTCGTCGGCAGCGCCACCGTCGATGCCGTCAGCAACAACCGTGACCTGATGTCGTTCGTCGCCGTGGCGGCGATCCTGGTCACGCTCGGCGTCGCCTTCCGCAACCCCGTGAAGGCGATCGCGCCGCTGCTGCCGGTCGTCCTGGCGCTCGGCGCTTCGGCGGCGCTCCTCTATTTCACCGGCATCGCCTACAGCCCGCTGACATCGATCTCGGGGCCGCTGATCATCGCCATGGGGACGGAGTTCAACGTGCTGCTGATGTCGCGCTACTTCGAAGAACGGTCGGCCGGCCTCGCACCACGCGATGCCATGTCGACAGCGTCACTGCGCATCGGCCGCGCGATCACGGCCTCCGGCCTGACGGTGATGGGGGGCTTCGCCGTGCTGGCCTTCAGCGATTTCCCGCTGCTCGACAACTTCGGCAAGGTGACCGCGCTCAACATCGGCCTCAGCCTGCTCAGCACGCTGATCCTGCTGCCGCCGCTGCTCGTCTGGGCCGACGAGGGCCACCGGCTGTCCGAGGCGCCGGCGGACGGCATCGCTGAGCGCTCCGGCAGCTGACCGCGGCGGCGGCCGGGAGTCGGCCATACGACTCGCGCAGCCGGTCGGCGAGCGTCCGATGGCGGCGCCTGTCTGTGCGGGAGCGCCGGCTTAGTTGCCGCCGCCGATCCAGCGGAAGTAGTTGCCGAGGTTCGGCAGCACGCCCGACTGCGCGAAGAGGAAGAATAGCCCGACGACGAGGCTGAAGATCGCCGCGATCAGGCCGGCCGTCACATAGATCTTCTGCCGCCGCTGCGACGAGACGAAGCCCGTCGTCGAGACGACCGTCATCACCGAGTTCGAGATCAGCACGCCGATGACGAAGGCGACGAGCGCCGCCGTGCCGATCGCCCGGTTGCTCGCGCCGACTGCCGTCGCCACGACGAGCACCTGCGTGCCCGTCTCCGCGCCGATGCCGTGGATCAGCCCCACCGCATACGCCGTCTTGACGCCGTACTGCTGCGCCTCATGCACGTGCGCCGGCGGCCGGCCCAGGACCCGCGCCCGCAGCCACTCGAACAGGTTGCGGACGCCGGCGAAGACGAGCATCCAGCGGCTCCTGATGCGGAATTCCTGCCCGCTGCGGAAGAACTGCGCCACAGAGTAGAAGAGGTAGACCGCGAGCAGGATCAGCGTCACGCCGACGGTGCGCTCCATGATCGGGTCGACCCATTTCGGCAGGATCTCGCTCACCAGCAGCGCCAGCAGGCCCAGCGCGAACACCATCGAGCCGTGGCCGAGCGCGTACACCGTGCCGAGGAACAGCGCCCAGCGCTGCCGTCGCACGAAGCTGACTATCCGCACCAACCGCGAGTCGCTGTCGGAGCGGCCGCCGGACTGCGGCAGCGTGTGCGCATGGCTGTGCGGCGCCGTTACGGCGATGGCCGCCGTCGCGGCCGCCGGCTGCAACGTGGCACTCGCCAGCGCCACGCGGGCGTGATGAGACTCGTCGGTGAAGAGCAGACCGGGCTCGCCGGTGAGGATCGTCGGCGCCGGTTCATCGACCGCCGCGGCCGTGCTCGTGATGTCCGTGATCGCCGCGATGTGGTCCCAATCGATGCCGTGGCGAATGCCGAGCGCCAGCGCTGCGGCCAGCAAGCTGATCGTGCCACCGATGCCCAGCGAGATGAACGCGACGTCGAGAGACATGGACCGCTCCTTCCGGTGAAGTGCTCAGTGAGCCGCCCCGCGCGCTGCCTCCTCCGTCAACTCGCGCTGACAGGCGGCGCACAGACCGAAGATGGCGAAGTGATCGAGGTCGGCGCGGAACCCCAGGTCGCGGCCGATGCGCGCTCCCACCTCCGCGAGATAGCGGTGGTCGAGCTGCGTGACCTGACTGCACTTGCGGCAGATGAGGTGGTGATGGCGTTCGGCGACGACCCACTCGAAGGTCGCATCGCCGCCGCCCATGTCGGTCTCGGCGATGAGGTGCAGATCCTTCAGCACCGTCAGCGTCCGGTAGACCGTCGAGATGTCGACGTACGGATACACCGTCTTCACGCGCTCGAAGACCTCCGCCGCGGTCAGATGGCCCGACGCGTGCCGAAGCGACGTCAGGATCATCATCCGTTGCGGCGTCATCTTGTGCCCGGTTTCCCGCAGCAGGTCGACGGTTTCCGACTCGCAGCCCATCGCTCTCCTCGTGTTCGCTTGCACTGCGGGGCATCGGTATCCGACGACCTCGCGTGCGGCTGTCGCGCGCCGGCTGCCGCTGCTCGGCGCACGACGTATCGTAATTGCAACCAGTTGCGCTTACTCTACGCCATAACTATCGTCTCACGCAACTGCGTCCTGAAGCCCCACGCCAGCAATGGTGATGCGTGAGTTCGGCCACGCGCTTCGGCAGCCGCCGCCGCCGCGACGCCGGGCCAAGGGCCCGGCGACCGTGCCGTGCGCCCTCCGGGGCGGGCGTGATCGGCGTCAGGGGCAGCCCCGCGCGTACACCGCGGCGAAGCACGGCGTCATCGGCCTGACGTGCGCGGGCGCGCTGGACTACGCCGTGGAGAACATCCGCATCAATGCCGCTGCCCCGGCTATATCGACACGGCGATGGATCGGTCGCTTCACCGGCGGCACCCCGGAGGGCCGCGCGCGCGTGGTCGCGGAAGAGCCGGTTGGACGGATCGGAAGGCCGGAGGAGATCGCAGCCGCGGTCATCTGGCTCTGTCCGGACGCGGCGGCGTTCATGGTCGGCCACGCGATGGTGATCGACGGGGGCCAGACGGTGCAGTGACGCGTGCTGCGCGCTGATCCACCCCGGCGCCTGAGCGCCCTCTACCTGGTCGGCCGAGCATTGGCTGAAGCGACGTGGCACACTCAGCTCATGTTGGCGCGAGAGCGCCGCGTGCGAGCGACCTCCGGCGGCGGCCGGTGCTGGTTCTTGCATTCGCGCCTGGGCTAACGGCCCGCGATAATGAGGATGCGGCCGCACGAGGAGTCCCACATGCCGGCATCGAAAGACAGCTTCCACACCCGCTCACCGCTCGCCGTCGGCGGCCGCAGCGTCGACATCTTCCGCCTCGACGTCCTCGAGCGCGCCGGCGCCGGCCGGATCTCGCGGCTGCCGTTCTCGCTCAAGATCCTCGTCGAAAACCTGCTCCGCTGCGAGGACGGCCTCACCGTCACGGCCGATGACATCCGCGCCCTGGCGTCCTGGAACGCAGCGGAGCCCGCCGAGAAGGAGATCGCCTTCCGGCCGGCGCGCGTCCTCATGCAGGACTTCACCGGCGTCCCCTGCATCGTCGACCTCGCCGCCATGCGCGACGCGATCCGCGAACTCGGCGGCGACGCCGCCCGCATCAACCCCCTGCAGCCGGCCGACCTCGTCATCGACCACTCCGTCCAGGTCGACCAGTTCGGCGCCACCACGGCGTTCCTGTTCAACGCCCGCAAGGAGCTCGAACGCAACCGCGAGCGCTATGCGCTGCTGCGCTGGGGCCAGCAGGCGTTCGACAACTTCCGCGTCGTGCCGCCGGATACCGGCATCGTGCACCAGGTCAACCTCGAGTACTTGGCATCCGTCGTCATCGAGGCGGAGCAGGGCGGCCGCAGCCTCGCCTACCCGGACACGCTCGTCGGCACCGACTCGCATACGACCATGGTCAACGGGCTGGCGGTGCTCGGCTGGGGCGTCGGCGGCATCGAGGCGGAAGCGGCGATGCTCGGCCAGCCAATGCCCATGCTGCTGCCCGAGGTCATCGGCTTCAAGCTCACCGGGCGGCTGCGCGAAGGGGCGACGGCGACCGACCTCGTCCTCACCGTGACGGAGATGCTCCGCACGCGCGGCGTAGTCGGCAAGATCGTCGAGTTCTACGGCCCCGGCCTCTCGACACTGCCGCTGCCCGACCGCGCGACCATCGCCAACATGGCGCCGGAGTACGGCGCCACAGCCGGCTTCTTCCCCTGTGACGCCGAGACGCTCGCCTACATCCGCTTCACGGGCCGCCCCGAGCCGCTCGGCGAACTCGTCGAGGCGTACACGAAGGAGCAGGGCCTCTTCCGCACCGACGACACGCCGGAGCCCGACTTCACGGACACCCTCGCGCTCGACCTCGGCGACGTCGAGCCCAGCATCGCCGGGCCGAAGCGGCCTCAGGACCGCGTGCCACTGACCTCCGCGAAGCGAGTCTGGCGCGAGAATCTGGCGTCGATGCTCGAGCTCGGGACGAACGGCGACCAGTCGCGGCTCTCGCGCTGGCTCAGCGAGGGCGGCAGCGCCGCGTCGCCCGCCCCGGAGGTCGCCGCCGCGGAGCCGGAGGCCGACATCTTCGAGTCCGTGCGCGTGCACGACGACGGCCGCGACTACACGATCACGCACGGCTCCGTCGTCATCGCCGCCATCACCAGCTGCACCAACACGTCGAACCCGGCCGTGATGCTGGCCGCCGGGCTCGTCGCACGAAACGCCGCCGCGCGCGGCCTACGCTCGAAGCCTTGGGTGAAGACGAGCTTGGCGCCGGGCTCGATGGTCGTCACCGAGTATCTGCGCGCGTCCGGCCTCGACCGCGCACTTGAAGAGCTCGGCTTCTATCTCGTCGGCTACGGCTGCACGACGTGCATCGGCAACTCGGGGCCGCTGCCTGACGCCGTCTCGGAGGCCGTGAGGGCCGGCAATCTCGTCGCCGCGTCCGTGCTCTCCGGGAACCGCAACTTCGAGGGCCGCATCAACTCGGAGGTGCGCGCGAACTACCTCGCGTCGCCGCCGCTCGTCGTCGCCTACGCGATCGCCGGCACGATGGACATCGACCTCTACCACGAGCCGCTCGGCATCGGCAGCGACGGAGCGCCTGTGTACCTGCAGGAGATCTGGCCGACGCAGTGGCAGATCGCCGACGCGGTGCGGACCGCCGTGCGCTCGCAGATGTTCCGCGACAAGTACGCCCACGTCTTCGAGGGCGACGACAGCTGGCGCGGCCTCGACGTGCCGCAGGGCGACCTGTTCCAGTGGCAGGACGACTCCACCTACATCAAGCGCCCGCCGTACTTCGATGGCATGCCGGCCGAGCCGGTCCCGCCCGCCGATGTCCGCGGCGCCCGCGTGCTCGCGCTGCTCGGCGACTCCGTCACCACCGACCACATCTCGCCGGCCGGCGCCATCGCGAAGAACAGCCCGGCGGGGAAGTACCTGATCGACCGCGAGATCGACCCTGCGGACTTCAACTCCTACGGCTCGCGACGCGGCAACCACGAGGTGATGGTGCGCGGCACCTTCGCGAACGTGCGTCTGCGTAACCAGCTCGCGCCCGGCACCGAGGGCGGCTACACGCGGCACCTGCCCGACGGCGAGCAGATGTCGATCTTCGACGCGGCCGAGCGCTATGCCAGCGAGGGCGTGCCGCTGATAGTGCTGGCCGGCAGCGAGTACGGCACCGGCTCATCGCGCGACTGGGCGGCCAAGGGCACGCTGCTCCTCGGCGTCCGCGCCGTGATCGCGAAGAGCTTCGAGCGCATCCATCGCAGCAACCTCATCGGCATGGGCGTGCTGCCGCTGCAGTTCCTCCCCGGCGAGGACGCGCTCTCGCTCCGCCTCCGCGGCGAGGAGCTGTACGCGGTCGAAGGCATCGCCGACGGCCTGCAGCCTGGGAAGCGCCTGCTCGTGCGCGCGACCGAGCCCGGCGGCGCCGAGCGCGTGTTCGAGGTCGTCTGCCGCATCGACACGCCGATCGAGGTGCGGTACTTCGAGCACGGCGGCATCCTGCCATACGTGCTGCGCCAGCTCGTCGCGCGGTAGCTCCCGCCACCGGCAACCCGTCCGGGCACCTGCTCGATCTTCCGACGCCGATGCCGTGCTGATCGCGCGCTCACCCTGAAGAGGATCTGCGCGGTATCGCCGGGCAGCTGTGTCGGCTGACGTAGGGCGCTGCAACAGGGGAGGGACAAGGCGCAGGAGCGCTCGTTTCGCGCCGTAATCCCGGATAGCCGATGGGCGCAACGCTGACCCGCCGCCTGGCTGGAGTGCGGCGGCGCCGATGGAGCGAGGAGGACGCAGCCTTACGCCTTCTTCTTGCCGACCTTGGCCTGCGCTTCCTGCGTCCGTGCGAAGCGCTTGTTGAAGCGCTCCACGCGCCCCGCCGTGTCGACGATGCGCTGCTGGCCGGTGAAGAACGGATGGCAGTTGCTGCAGATCTCGACGTGCAGATCCGGCTTCGTCGAATGCGTCTGCCAGCTGTTGCCGCAGGCGCAGTGAACCGTCGCTTCGACGTACTTCGGGTGAATGTTCGCCTTCATCTCGATTCCTCTGTCCTGAATCTTCGACGCGCTCCCTCTCCACCGAAGTGAGGAGGGGCCGGGGTATCTCGTACGAAACCGCTCGTTTCGTTCGCGCACTCGGCCAGCCACCGCGGTGAGGGGGTCGGGCCAAGGTACCATTCAGCGTAGCAACGGCGTCAACCGGCAGCTTCCTGCTCCGGCGCGGCTTCCACCGCATACACGCTCGCGCGCTTGCGGCGGCCCTTCGCGTGCGGCTCGAAGCGCACGCGCCCATCGATCAGCGCGTACAGCGTGTGGTCGCGGCCGACCCCGACGTTGCGGCCGGCGTGCACGCGCGTCCCACGCTGCCGCAGGATGATCGTGCCGGCGTGCAGCAACTCACCGTCGGAGCGCTTGACGCCCAGGCGCTGCGAATTGCTGTCGCGGCCGTTGCGGGAACTGCCGACGCCCTTCTTGTGTGCCATCGCTTACTCCGCCTTCTTCCGCGAACGCTTCGGCCTCCCGGCGGCCGCTTCCGGTGCCGCCGTCGTCTCGCCCGAGGCTGCTTCGCTGTCCGCCGCTTCGGGCGGCGACGCCTCGCCTGCGGCTGCCTCCGCCGGTCCCGTCCCGACGGCCTCCGGCGCGGCTACCTTCGGCTCGGCTGCGGTCGCCTCGGCGGCCGGCTTCCGCCGACCGCGGCCGCGCGCCTTGGGCTCGGCCTCGGCCTCGGCCGGTTCGGCGGCTGCCGGCTCTTCGACGACGGCCTTCGGCTTCGGCTGCTGTCCGGCGGCGAGGATGTCATCGACGATGATCGTCGTGAAGTGCTGGCGATGGCCGGTCTTTTTGCGCGCGCGCGTCTTCGACTTGTACCGGAAGACGATGATCTTCTTCGCCCGCCCCTGCTCGGCGATCGTCCCGAGCACGCGCGCGCCGGCGACGGTCGGCGCGCCGACGGTCACGTCGTTGCCCTCGCCCATCAGCAGCACGTCCGTCAGCTCGATGCTCGCGCCCGGCTCGCCGGGCAGGCGGTCGACGCGGACGCGGCCGCCCTCCTGAACGCGGTACTGCTTGCCTCCGGTGCGGACGACGGCGAACACGGCTTCCTCCACGGGCAAAGAGAGACCTGCCGGCTGGCAGGCTTCGCCCCGCATGGTAGCGGGGCCGCACCGACTCTGTCAAACGCACCGCCCGCCGACCGCCGGCGCCCCCGCACGCGCGCGCCGTCGCCCACTGCTCGTGGCTACGAGCTGGCGTCGCGTTGGTCCGCCGTTCGCCGTTGCTCCGCGCTCGCAGCCGAAGCCGCCGGCTGGTGGCGGCTACAGCAGCTCCGCCGCGTGCAGCTCGTCGATCGCCGTGGTTGCCCGTTCGAGCCACGCCTTGAACAGCGCCAGCCCACGCTCGTTCGCGAAGTCGAGCGTGCCGAGCGAGATGACGACGTACACCAGCAGGTACAGCGTGCACTGGCGATACTCGCGGAGGCACTGCTCCCAGCTGTAGCCCTGCACGCCGCCCGCGCGCAGTGTGTCGTGGTAGAGCTTCAGGAGGTCCATCTCGCGTGCCTTGCGCAGCGACGGCTGCAGCCCGCCGGCGATGAAGTACGAGACGTCGAAGATGCCCCGCCCGCGCGAGCTGATCTGCCAGTCGGCGACGGCGAACTCCGGCCCGCCTGCATCCGACCGGAAGAAGAGGTTGTCGATGCGGTAGTCGCCGTGCATGATCGTGCGCGGCTCGTCGGCGAGCCGCGTCTGGAACTCGACGACCTTCTGCCCCACCTGCTCGGCGATCGACAGCACCTCCTTCGACAGGCCGGAGCCGAAGTTGTCGACGAACGGCTGCCACGCCTGCGCGTACGAGGGCGCAGCCAGCTGCTGCACCGGGTCGTCGACCATCGGCATCCAGCCGAAGGTATCGAGCTCCGGATGCTGCCACCATGCCGCGTGGAACGCCGCGAGCTCGCGCACCGCCAGCCGCGCGTCAGCGATGCTGCAGCCGGTCAGCTGGTCGCCGACACGCGCCGGCGCCAGGTCTTCGATCAGCAGCACGTACCGCCCGCGCTCGATGTCCATCGCGCTGTGATACCGCCGCGGCACCCGCATCTCGATGCGATGCGCGATCTCTTCGTAGAAGCGGATCTCCCGCTCGTAGAAGCGGAAGAGGTTGCCGATCTGCCGGCCGCCCTCGCTGGCGCCGGGAAATTTGGCGATGAGCGTGTCCGGCGCACCTGGCGCCGCGCCGTCGTACGCCAGCGCGACGCGCGCCAGCTGGCCGATGAAGCCGCTGCCTTCGGCGATCGTCGTGGCGTCGAAGGAAGCGACCGCCGGCGCATCGATGATCCCGTTCTGGCGCAGGGCGTCCGTCAGCCACTCTGCGCTGAGTTGCTCCGGACCGGCCGGGATGTCGATCGTCTTCATGTCGCCTCCTGTGAACGATCCCTTCACGTTGTCACCCCGCCCATCAGGCTGCGTCCTTCACGCGAAGATGCCGGTTCCGATCCTGCTGACCGTCGACCTAGAACGAATCCGGGCAGAACGGCGCGTACGTCGTGCGCCAGACGGCGTCCCAGAGCGCCAGCGGCGCGTCGGGCGCCGCTTCGGCACGGCCAGAGCGCACGGCGCGCGACGGCGACAGCTGCCCGAACAGCAACTGTGCGAGCGCCGAGACGTCGAGCGTCAGCTGCGGCGAGTCGCTGCTGCGCGAGGCCGTCGCGCCTTCCTTCCCGGCATCGAGCGCCCAGCGGCCTTCGTTCCACGGACACAGCGCGTCACGCAGCTCGAACGTCAGTCGCGCCTCATGCGCGTACGGCCGCATCGGCAGCGCCCGCTCGACGTCGATGATGCGGCCCAGCAGCCAGTCGCCCTTCGTGGCGTGCAACTCACGGGGGTCGAGCATGATGTCGAACGCCGGGTCGTCGGTCGGCGCACGGTCGATGATGATGCGCCGGGCGAGGTCGAAGCTCGCGAAGTGCTCCCACATCGACCGGTAGGCGCCGGGCGTCAGCCACGTGTGGTCGCGCACGAAGACGCGCTGCCCGGGGCCGGCGCCGTCCGGGAACGCATCGAAGGACCGTGCGGCGTATGTCACATACCCCTGCGGCCCGCCCGCCTCCTCGTACACGGCGATCAGGCTCGCGACCGTCTGCCCGGCGCCGAATTCGCCGCCGAGGACCTGCCGGTCCCAGATCGCCGGCGCCCGGTGCAGATACCCGTTGCGGTCGCGCGAGAACCGGCGGTAGAGCGACTCCAGCAGCGGCAGCTCGTCGCGCGACGCTTCACGCCACGAGCCGCGCGCTGGCGGCAGCGTCGGCGCGAAGGCGATCAGCCGGGGGTCGATGCTGTAGCTGTAGCGGGCGGAGCAGACGCCGTAGCCGTAGCGCTGGTAGATGGCGGCGATCGACGCCAGCAGGATGGCGATCGGCTCGCGGCGCTCTTCGTAGCGTCGCTGGAAATCGGCGGTCATGATGCGACGCAGGTGGCCGCGGCGGCGGTACCAGGGCAGCGTGCCGACGACCGTGACGCCAGCGGCCGGGGCTTTCGCGCCGTTCAGGCGCATCGTGAACGGGAAGGCGGCGTACGTCGTCGCCAGCTCGCCATCCTCGAAGGCGCAGAGCGACCATTCCGGCGGGATCTCCGGGACGCTGCTGCGGTCGGCGGGGTCGAACGCAGGATTCCCGAAGACGATGCCGGGGACGCGGAAGAACGCGTCGGCCTCGTCTTCGCGGTATGGACGGATCTCAAGCGCCACGCTGTCTCTGCTCCTCGTGCGGGGCGATTGTACCGCGCGCGACGGCGGAGGCGCTCACGGCGGCGAAGGCCCGCAGGCGGCGCGCGGACGAAGTTGGCCGCGCTCTCGCGGCGGGCGAGTGCGTCAGGCGGCCGGATGGTCGCACTTGGTCTCGGTCCGGGCGGCGGCTGTGACTCTACGGTGTCGGCTTCGTCGAGAGGCCGAGCTGCTCGAGCTCGCTCTCGACCTCGGGCCAGCTGGGGCCGCGCTCGGCCGACTCGTGGTCGCGGTACCAGCGGAAGAACGCGAGGGCGATGAACCACCAGAGGATCAGCCCTCCCATCAGCTTCATGATGCCGCCCGCGACCTGCTGGTCCATGATCGCCGAGAACCCCCAGAGGCGCGGCACGCGCACGTAGAACTGGTACACGGGATCTTCGGCGAAGGTGATGAACGAGGCCACGACCGTCGGGATCAGCGACTCGAGGAAGAGGTACGCCATCTGCGCCGGGTAATTCAGCCGCGGCAGCTGGGGCACGGTGCTGAGCACCGGCCACCACATCAGGAGCGCGGTCGCGACGAGGATGACGTGGAACAGCAGGTGCACCGGGTGCACCGTCAGCGCCTCGTTCATGAACCACGGCAGGTGCAGGATGACGAACGTCATGTTGACGACGAAGAGGACGACGAGCGGATGGACGGCGAGCCGCGCGACAGGCAGCACGCCTCGCCGGCGCAGCGGCACCTGCCAGAGCCACGACGGAATGCCCGCGAGCAGCAGCGGCGCCGCCACGAGTGTGAGGAGCGCGTGCTCAAGCAGGTGGGCGCTCAGCAGATAGTGCTCGCCGACGTCGTGCAGCTGTGTGCCCGCGGCAAGCCAGATGACCAGGACGCCGAGCGAGTACGTCACGACCTGCCGCCGCTTGACGCGCCCGGCATCCGATACCGCATCGCGCATCCGCGTCACGGCGTACAGGTAACCGGCTTCGAGGACGACGCAGAGCAGCAGGATGTCCGCGTGCAGATGGAAGTGCCACCAGCTCGTCGTATTCGTGGGGATGGCCATCAGGGGCAGCAGGAGGGACAGCATCGCTTCGGGGCCGCCTCGCTCAGCCGTGGGCCCGCGTCGTGCGGGTGGTGCTCATTGTACGCGGGCCGCCGGTGGGCATTCTATCGCTCGTCCGGACGACCCGGCGGGCTCACGTGATCGAAGCGCCGAGCGTCACCAGCACGACGGTAAAGACGGCGAAGGCCAACACCAGGCCAGCCGTGAACATTGTCGAAAACAGGCGATTATCGAACTTCAGGTGCATGAAGAACAGCACGACGAGGATGAACTTGGTCGCCGCCAGCGCGATCAGAACGGGCACGAGGATGTTGCCCAGCGCCGTGACGTAGTACACACCCACCTCAAGCCCGGTGATCGCCGCCAGCACGAGGCCGATGTTCACGTACTCCGCCGCACTCGGGCCGCCGTGCGCCTGACCGCCCGGCGGCGCCTTGCCGGGACCGAGGCCCAGCCCCGCCGGCTCCAGCGACCGCTGCTCCGGCGCAAACGACGCCAAGATGGCGATCATCGCACCCGCCAGCCCCACCACCAGCAGCGGCGCGCCGATGAGCAGCGCAGGATTTTCGAAGAAGTCCTTCATCTGCCTTCCCCTACCGCCCCGTCAGCAGATACACGAGCGTGAAGATGACGATCCAGACGATATCGACGAAGTGCCAGTAGAGCCCGATCAGTTCGATCGTCAGGCTGTCCGATTGCTTGATCTTCCCCTGTAGCGAGCGCACCCAGACGGAGAGCAGGATGATCACGCCGATCGACACGTGGGCGCCGTGGAAGCCCGTGAGCACGAAGAACGTCGAGCCGAAGAGGTTCGTGCGCAGGCTCAGCCCCCGGTCGTAGAACCCGGTGAACTCGTATGCCTGCCCGGAAAGGAAGAGGATGCCCAGCAGCGCCGTGCAGACGAGCCAGATGCGCATGCGGCGAATGTCGCCGCGCTGGATCGCCGCGAGCGCCAGCACCATGCTGACGCTGCTCATCAGCAGGATGAACGAGCTCACCGAGGTGAACGGGATGTCGTAGAGCTCGCGCGGGAAGGGGCCCGTCAGGTTCCGGTTGCGATAGAGGAGGTAGGCCGAGATCAGGGACCCGAAGAACAGCGCCTCCGAACCCAGGAACAGCCACATCAGCAGCTTGCGGTTGTCGACGCCGGTGCTCGTCTCGAGCGGCTGCGTGTGCGGTGCGGCGTAGGCCACGGTCGTCCCCTCTCGTCCTACTCTGAAACGGGCTCGAGCACCCAGCCGTACAGCCCGACGGCGAGTATGATGACGCCGACCGGGATCAGCGCGTAGCTGTAGATCAGCCCGAAGGCGATCGTCGGCAGCCCGACCGCCGAGATCAGCGGGAAGTACGACGGCGACGGCATGTGGATGCCGTGCCCGTGCCCGCCATCGCGCCCGTCCTGGTGCGTCGCGACGGCGGCGCCCGCAGGCACGGGCACGGGCCGGCCCTTCGGGTCTTCGACATACTTGCGGTGCCAGAAGTCATCGACGCTGTGCACCACCGGGATCTCGTCGAAATTGTGCTCCGGCGGCGGCGACGGGATGCTCCACTCGAGCGTCCGCGCGTCCCACGGGTCGTTTCCCGCTTCGGCGCCGTTCCGCAGGCTGATGATCACGTTGTAGATGAAGACGAGCACCGAGGCGGCGATGACAAACGCCCCAACCGTGGCCAGCGCGTTCCAGAAGTTCCAGCCCAGGTTGTCCGGGTAGGTCTGGATGCGCCGCGGCATGCCGAGGATGCCCAGCACCATCATCGGCTGGAACGTCAAGTTGAAGCCGATCAGCATCATCCAGAAGTTCACCTTGCCCCAGCCGTCATGGAGCATCTTCCCGGTGAACTTCGGGAACCAGTAGTAGATCCCGCCGAAGATGCCGAAGATCGCGCCGCCGAACAGCACCTGGTGGAAGTGGGCGACGACATAGTACGTGTCGTTCTGCTGGTAATCCGATGGCACCGCCGAGTGCGTGACGCCGGTCAGGCCGCCGATCGTGAACATGGCGATGAAGCCGATGGCGAAGTACATCGGCGTCGTCAGGCGCAGCTTGCCGCCCCACATCGTCGCCAGCCAGTTGAAGATCTTGACGCCCGTCGGCACCGAGATGAGGATCGTCGAGACGCCGAACGCCGAGTTCGCCGCCGCGCCGAGGCCGGTGGTGAACATGTGGTGCGCCCACACGCCCCAGCTCATGAAGCCGATGGCGATGCCGGAGAAGACCACGAACGGGTAGCCGAACAGCGGCTTCCGCGAGAATGTCGGCAAGATCTCCGAGATGATCCCCATCGCCGGCAGGATGAGGATATAGACCTCCGGGTGCCCGAAGATCCAGAACATGTGCTGCCAGAGCAGCGGCGTGCCGCCGGCCGCGGCGTTGAAGAAGTTGGCGCCGAACAGCCGGTCGAACATCAACTGGAACATCGCAACGGCCAGCACCGGCATGGCGAAGATCAGCAGGAACGACGTCACCAGCGACATCCAGATGAAGACCGGCATGCGGAAGAGGCTCATGCCGGGCGCCCGCAGGTTGAGGATCGTCACGATGAAGTTGAACCCGCCGGCGAGCGACGCGATGCCGAGGATCTGGACGCCGAGCATCCAGAAGTCGACGCCGTTGCCCGGCGAGAACGCATTCTCCGTCAGCGGCGCATAGCCGTACCAGCCCGTGTTGGGCGCGCCCAGCTCGCCCTTGAAGAAGTTGCCGCCGGTGAAGAAGCTGACGTTGAGGAAGAGGCCGCCCAGCAGGAAGACCCAGAAGCTAAAGGCGTTCAGCCGCGGGAACGCGACGTCGCGGGCGCCGATCATCAGCGGGATCAGCAGGTTCATGAAGGCGACGCCCAGCGGCATGACGACGAGGAAGATCATTGTCGTGCCGTGCATCGTAAACATGGCGTTGTACTGATCCGGACTGAGGAAGTCCTGGTTCGGCGCCGCCAGCTGGATGCGCACGAGCAGCGCTTCGACGCCGCCGAGCAGGAAGAACAGGAACGCCGCGACGCCGTACATGATGCCGATCTTCTTGTGGTCGACGGTCGAGAACCACGACCAGATGCCGCGGTACGGCTCGCCGGCCCCGCGCGCCTGCCTCAGCGCGTCGGCCATCGTCACGGGGCTGCGTCCGGGAATCGCTCGCGCCATCAGTTCCCCCCCTGGTTGGCGACCGCTTGCGGCGATCCGCTCGCCAGACCCTGCAGGTACGCCCGGTAGGCTTCCGGCGTCTGGACCACGACGCGGAAGCGCATCGTCGCGTGCCCCTCGGAGCCAAGCGCGCCGCAGAACTCCGCGCATTGTCCCGAGTACTCGCCGGGACGGTCCGCCTTCAGCCACATGCGGTTCTGGCGGTTCGGGACGGCGTCCGTCTTGCCACCGAGCTTCGGAATCCAGAAGCTATGGATCACGTCCTGCGACGTGATAATGAACTCGACGTTCTGGCCCGCGGGGATGTGGAGTTCGTTCGGAGGGCCGGTCACCGGCTGGCCGCTGCTGTCCTTCACGTCCGGATAGCTGAACGACCAGACCCAGCGCGCCGCCGAAACGTTCACCGTCGTGCCGATCTTGCTCGGCGTGGCGCCGAGCGTCACGACGCCGGCGAGCGTCGGCACAGCGACGATCGCCAGCAGCACCGCCGGCGCGATGGTCCAGGCGATCTCGAGCGCCGGGTTGCCGTGCACCTGCCGCGGCAGCGTGTCATCGCCCTTGCGATGATGGAATCGCCAGATGATCAGGATGATCAGCCCTTCGACGAGGACGAAGATCGCCGCGGCGGGCCAGACGACGAGCAGGAAGAGGTCGCGCTGACGCCCGGCGACGCTCCCTTCCGGCGCGAGCGTGTTCTGACCGCCCGAAACGATGCCGCTGCAGCTGCTGAAGATGAGGAGCGTGCCCAGCAGCAGCGAGCCGATGAGGACGCGTCGCAGCCAGATCCCTCGATGGCTCACGGCTTCTCCTCTCGTCGCGCCAGCGCCGCCTGCGGGCAGGTGCGCCGTCTCCTCGCCAAGCCGTCCGCGCGCCGTCGCAGGTCGCGGCCGCGCGCCCGGACCGGAATCAGCCCGAACTCGCGTCGGACGAATTATTCCCCTCGTACCCCATAGCGTCAAGGTCTCGTGAGAAATGCCACAAACCCTGCCCGGGCATCCTTTGACGCCTGCCGGCGAACAGCCCCAGGCGCCAAATGTTCCGCGATCTGAAAGCACCGATCCCGCCGCATGCCACGCCTCCGTGACGGTCGTGTCCTAGGCTGACATCGGAGTAAGGGAGGTGCACGATGAGGCGAGCGGAGGATCTTCCGGCGACGGAGGCCGAGCACACGGTCGAGGCCGAGTACGCGAACCTGCACGCGGCGACGCAGGCGATGAGCGCGCTGGAATGGGCCGGCATCGATCCGGCGAACGTCGGCATGGCCGGGCCGGCAGTCGAGCGCGCGTTCTACAGGCGCGACACGCAGCAGCGTGACACGCGCATCGCCCGCGACATGATCAAGCGCGCCGGCGGCACGGCGCTCGCCGGGATCCTCATCCTCGGCGTCGCCGGCGGCATCGCCGGGCTCGTCGTCGGCCGCGTCTGGGGCCTGAGCGGATACGACGCCTGGCTCACGAGCGGACTGGGGACGCTGCTGGGCGGCATCATCGGCGCCAACGTCGGCGCCATCGTCGGCGGCGAGGTCGCGCTCAACATCAACGAAGCATCGGACTTCAAGTACGACGACGGTGAAGAGGGCGAGCCGGCCGTCGTCCGCGTGCATGTCCGTGACGAGCGGATGGCGCAGCGCGCGGCGACGGTGCTGCAGGCGAAGGGGCCGCGGAGCATGCAGTGCCTGGAGGACGGCCGGCCGGTGCCATGGCGCGCCCTGATCGCCTGAGGAACGCCCGTCGGTGGCCGGCCGGGTCGATGGTCGATGATGCGCGCGTCGTCGGGACGGGCAAGTCCGTCGCGCCGGACGCGCGACCGCTCTACCGCAGGACCAGCCGGTCCGCGGCAACGGCGACGAAGATCAGCGTCAGGTAGATCAGCGAGAAGCCGAAGACGCCCATCGCCGCGCGCGGCCGCGCGTCGCCGAGCAGCTTCCACGCGCGGTACGCGAAGATGACGCCGAGCACCACGGCCGCGACGCCGTAGATCCAGCCGACGCTCCCGGTCGCCAGCAGGAGCAGGCTCACTGGCACGAGCAGCACGGTATAGATGAAGATCTGCTTCTTCGTCTCCGCCAGCGTGGCGACGACGGGCAGCATCGGCACGTGCGCCCGGGCGTAGTCGTCGCGGTACTTGATCGAGAGCGCCCAGAAGTGCGGCGGCGTCCAGAAGAAGATGATCGCGAAGAGGACGACCGCCGGCCAGCCGACATCGCCGCGCACGGCCGCCCAGGCGACGAGCGGCGGCACCGCGCCGGCGGCGCCGCCGATGACGATGTTCTGCGACGTCGTCCGCTTCAGCCACATCGTGTAGATGAAGACGTAAAACGCCGTCGCGGACAGCGCGAGGACGGCGGCGAGCAGATTGGCCGCAGCCGTGAGCAGCACGAAGGCCAGGACTTCGAGGGCAATCGCGAAGATCAGCGCGCTCGTCGGCTCGAGCTTGCCCATCGGCAGCGGCCGCGCCTGCGTCCGGTGCATCACTTGGTCGATATCGCGGTCGATGTAGCAGTTGATCGCGTTCGCGCCGCCGGCAGCGAGCGTGCCGCCGATGACGGTTGCCACCATCAGCCAGAGCGAGGGCAGGCCGTTCTCGGCGAGGATCATCGTCGGCACGGTCGTGATCAGCAGCAGGGCGATGATGCCGGGCTTCGTCAGCGCGTAGTAGGCGCCGGCCGTCTCGCGCCAGGTGCTGGCGGGCGCGGCAGGCGCGCGGACGTCTAGCGCGCCCATTCGGCCACCTTCGCGCGCTCGCCCGGGAGCTCCTCTCGCGTCGCCTCGCGGGCCGGAAGGTAGAACGAAAGCGCGGCCGTGGTGACGAGGATGCACCAGAGCAGCGCCGCCATCGACAGGTGGGCGATGACCACGCCGTCGGCAAGCGTCGTCCAGATGTTCATCGCGCCGATCAGCGCCTGCACGAGATAGGCCGCGAGCGCGACGAGCGGCAGCGCGACGAGGAGCCGCTGGTGCCGACGCTCCTCGAACCCCTCATAGACGAGGCCGAGCAGGACGATGCCCAGCAGGCCGGCGACGAAGCGGTGCAGCATGTGCATCGCCTGCGCCTCGCCGTTGCCGATGAGCGTGCTGCCCTGGCACGTCGGCCAGCTCGTGCAGGCGAGCGACGCGTCGGTGCCGCTGATGTACGAGCCGAGGACGAGCGTGACGAAGGCGACCGCCGCCGCAGCCATCGCGAACCACATGTACGGCGAGATCGCGGCGGCCGGCGCCGCGCGTGCGCCACGCGCGCGCATCACCGAGATCACTGCCGTGACGAGCATGATCCCCAGGAACGACATCGCCGTCGCGAGATGCGCCGCGACGACCTCCGCCGGCAGCTCCTTCTTCACCGTAATGCCACCCAGGATGATCTGCCACAGCAAGACGACGCCGGCGGTGAACGTAAGCCAGAACACCAGCCTGTTCTTGCGCTCGGTCTTGAAGGTAAAGAAGGTGACGCTCAGGAAGAGCACGCCGACCGCCGTCGCCGCGCTGCGGTGCGAGTACTCGATGATCGTGTGCTTCTCGAGCCGCGGGACGAGGCGGCCGTTGCACGTCGGCCAGTCGGGGCAGCCCAGCCCGGAGTCCGTGGCGCGCACCGTGCCGCCGATCACGACCAGCGCGAAGGTGGCCACGATCGTGATGATGAGCAGGCGCTGGAACCAGGTCATGCGTGGTGCGCCGTGCCGCGCGGCGGGCGCCGATCCTCCTGGCGGATGGCGGAACAGGCGGACGAGCGGTGGAACTCGTGACCGCCATCACAAGTAGCACGCACCCTGCCGACGATCAAGTGCCGCGAGGGTATCACGCTCTTCCCGCGTTGACACATACTCCGCCGGGGCTAAGATACGATCCGTCGCGATCAGCGAATCTGTCCAGCGGAGAAAGGTCATCGGGCCATGACGGATACAGGACGAGCCGCAGTCTTTCTCGGCCCCGGCAAGGGCTACGAGATCCAGGAGTTCGACGTGCCGACGCCGGAGCCGGATGGCATCGTCATCGAAGTGTCGATGGCCGGCATCTGCGGCTCCGACCTGCACATCTGGCGCGGCGATTCGCCGCTGTTCATGGCGATGGCGGGCGGCGTCGCCGGGCACGAGATGACCGGACGCGTGCACAGCCTGGGGTCGAACATCAAGACGGACTCGCTGGGCAAGCCTCTGAAGGAGGGCGACCGCGTCGCGTACGCGTACTTCTACCCCTGCAACCGCTGCTACCAGTGCAACCGCGGCGAATTCGCCGCCTGCCCGCAGAAGGTAGCGCGGATGGGCGCGAGCATCAGCCGCTTCAGCGGCGCCTACGGCCAGTACTACTACCTGAAGCCGGGCGGCTGGGTGTTCAAGGTGCCGGACCAGGTGACCGACGCGATGGCGACGCCGGTGAACTGCGCGCTCTCGCAGGTCACGTACGGGCTGCAGCACGCCGGGCTGCGCTACGGCGATACCGTCGTCGTGCAGGGCGCCGGCGGCCTCGGCCTGAACGCGATCGCGGTCGCCAAGGAGATGGGGGCCGACGCCGTGATCGCCATCGACGGCGTGCCCGGCCGGCTCGAGCTGGCGAAGCGCTTCGGCGCCGACGAGGTGATCGACATCACCGAGAACCCGACGCCGATGGACCGCATCGCCAAGGTGAAGGGGCTGACGGGCGGCCGCGGCGGCGACGTCGTCGTCGAGGTCGTCGGCATCCCCGAGGCGGTGCCGGAGGGGCTCCAGATGGTGCGCGAAGGCGGCACGTACCTCGAGATCGGCAACATCTCCTTCGGCCGCACGGCGCAGATCGACCCGTCGCAGCTCGTCTGGGGCTCGAAGCGCGTCCAGGGCGTCGTCATGTACGACCCGTGGGTGATCCCGGAGGCGCTCGAGTTCCTCGTCCGGACGAAGGACAAGTACCCGCACGAGGACGTCGTCTCGCACACCTTCGCGCTCGACGAGATCAACGAGGCGTTCCAGAACAGCGAGTGGCTACGCGAGGGCGACGCAACGAAGGTGAACCGGGCGGCGATCACGATGCGGTAGCCGGAGCGACCGGCGGATCGACGTGCTCGGGTGCCACAGATGCACACAGACGGTGATGCCGCGTGAGCGCGCGATGACAATGGCGGCTCCGGGCGACATAGCGCCTCCCCGCGCTGGAGAGGGGAGTACGCGACGAAGCGCTGTTCGCCGCAGATGATCATCCTTGCCGTGCGGCAGGGCAGCCGGATGGACACGGCTGCTTCCAGCGCTGGAGTGGACGCGCGTTGAATCGAGACGGGCCGATGCAAACGTCGCGTGGAGCCGGTTCTTCTCGCTCCACGCGGTGGCAACGCGGGGGCAGCGCTCACCCGCTCCTGCGGATCGGCCGGTCACTGGAGATCAACGCGCGATACTACGGCGCCGCTGTCGCGCTCGTCGGCGACGCGGCGGCCGTCGGCGTTTCGGCGGCGGAGGCGCCCGGGCGCAGGATCCATGATGCTACGCGGCTGCTCGCGAGGAGCTTCAGCGCGTCGCCGCAGTCGTCTTCGATGCCGGTGATCCGCCCGTCCTTGAGGTGCAGCGCGACGGCCCGGCTGGCGCCGCTGTCGTACTTGCCGGTGCCGAGCACGGCGATCGCCTGGGCGCCGAACGCATCGACGCCCGCCGCTGGCTCATAGACCGCGCTCAACGTTGGATTCTTGTTCCCGAGGGCGGCGGCGTACACCGGCGGCAGGTCCTCGGGCCGCACGAACCCCGGAGCGTCGCAGCCGAGCTTCGGCAGCACCTCCACCTTCGTCCCGGCGGGTTCGTCCGCACGGCACGCCGGGTGGTCCGCATCGGCCTGCTTCGCACAGGCGATCTTCTGGTAGCCGGTCAGCCGTGCCATCTCGATGCTGTTCGGGGCGAGCGCCGTATCGATCACCTGGTCCCGCGCCAGATCGCCGGTGTGGGCCTTCGCCACCAGCGGCTTGTCGGCTGTCGAAGCGGTGCGCGCGGGCACAGTGCGCGACGTGGTGGTGGCGCCGCTGCTGCCGCAGGCGGTGACCACGAATCCGGCGGCGACAAACGCGACGAGGCCGAAGATCCATCTGGTCATGGGCGGGAGTATACGCGCCGGCCGCGTCCAGCGCATGTGAGGCGCCCGCGCCGGCGGAGTGCGGCTCAGACGCCGGCGACCTCGGCGAGCTGTTTCTTCTGCTCGGCCTCGGCCTCCTCGCCCGGATAGGCGCGCTTCTTCAGCATCTCGCGCGGCGGGTCGATGTAGATCGCGCCCCAGCCACAGGAGTCCTCGCAGAGACGGCAGCCGGTGCACTTCTTCTCGTTCAGCACGGCGACGCCGAAGAAGTCGCCCGACGTGCGCTCCGGCTCGCCGAGGCTGAGCGCCTCGAACGGGCAGACCTGGATGCAGAGCTCGCAGCCGCTGCCGATGCAGTTGTCCTCGACGACGATCGCCTTCGGCCACTCCTTGCGTGGGAAGGTGCGGCAGACGTCGCCGACCGTGTCGAGGATCGCCTCCGGCGGGCAGACGACGCCGCAGGCGCCGCAGTCGATGCACAGGTTGGGGTCGATGACGTGGACGACGTTGCGGCTGCCGGTGATCGCGTCCGTCGGGCAGCGCTTGGTGCAGGCGGTGCAGCCGATGCAGGTATCTACAATCGTGTAGGCCACGGCGTACTCCTCGGGCGAGATCGGCGGAATCCGCGCTTGCGAATCCGCGCTTGCAGGGAGTATAGGGCCGGACCGCGAAGGCGGGCAAGGCCGCGATATCGTCCGGCGGCTTGTGATAGATCGAACAATTGACTCCGGGCGGCGTATGCCGGCGACGGTGCGCCGAAGCGCTGGCATCCCCGCCTCTTCGTCGCTCAACCGTCGCCGTCCTCGTGGCTCGCCCGGCTATGCTCCCCCTCGCCACTCGGCTCACGAGTGCGCATCGCCGACGCCGCACGGCGCTCCGTGGGGGCGTCGGTGACGAGGCGGTTCGCGCGGTCGTAGCGGAAGTAGTTCCAGGCCCAGTTCACAAGGACGAGCGCCCGGTTCCGGAAGCCGACCAGAGCCACGAGATGGACGCCGAGCCAGAGGAGCCAGGCGAGGAAGCCGCTGAACTGCAGCCCGAAGACGTGCGCGACGGCGCGCTGCCGGCCGATCGTCGCCATCGTGCCGCGGTCGTGGTAGCGGAAGCGCCGTGGCGGATCGCCGCGCACGTCGCGCGCGATGTTCTGCGCGGCGAGCTCGCCCTGCTGCATCGCCGCCTGCGCGAGCATCGGGTAGGGCGTGCCACGCGCGTCTGCGAGGTAGGCAATGTCACCGACCGCGTAGGCGCGCGGGATACCCGCGAGCTGCAGCGTCGGCCGGACGGAGATCCGGCCACCCGGACCGAGGTCGACGCCGAGCGACTCCGCGACGCGCTCGCCGCGCACCCCGGCCACCCAGACGACCGTGGCGGCCGCGATGCGCTCGCCGCCGTCGAGCACCACGCCGCTCGCGCTCAACTCCGACACCGCAGTCGAGAGGCGCACCTCGACGCCCATCTCGTCGAGCTGTTCGTGCGCCTTCCGCTGGAGCCGGCGGGGCATCACCCCGAGCAGGTGATCCGTGGCCTCGACGAGCACGACACGCGCCTGCCGCAGGTCGAGCTCCGGGTAGTCGCGCGGCAGCACGTGGCGCTTCAGTTCGGCGAGCGCGCCGGCCAGCTCGACGCCGGTCGGGCCGCCGCCGACGACCACGACGGTCATCAGTCGCCGCCGTTCGGCTTCCCCAGCGGTGTTCGTCGCCTGCTCGAGCGCGCGCAGGAGATGGTTGCGCACCGCCGCCGCCTCATGCAGATCCTTGAGCCCCAGCGCGCGCTCCTCCGCCGAACGCACGCCGAAGAAGCTCGTCGTGCTGCCGGCGGCGATGATCAGGTAGTCGTACGCGATGTCGCCGGCGTCCGTCTCGACGTAGCGCCGATCGAGGTCGATGCGCTCGACCGTGGCCATGCGGAAGGTGATGTGCGGCGCGCGGAGGATCGCCCGCACGGGCTGCGCGATGTCGTCGGGCTCGAGGCCTGCGGTCGCGACCTCGTACAGGAGCGGCGCGAATGTGTGGTAGTTGTGCCGGTCGATGAGCACGACATCGACGGGCGCCGTGCGCAGGACGCGCGCCGCGCGCAGTCCGCCGAAACCGGCGCCGACGATGACGACGCGCGGGCGCGTCCCGTCGCCTGAGTCGTTCGCCCCAGGGCCGCCCACGGCTCTGGTGGCATCATCGCCCATCTCACAACCTGTCGTTCTCTCCACCGGCGCCCCGGGCCAACGTTGTGATCGTCACCTCGCCCGGCGGATCCGCAACATCCCTCAGCCGGTTGGGTCTTGTCAGGCGGCCCGCCACGGCGGATGATGAGGGAGCAGCATCCAGCGGCCACGCGGCCACATGGATCGAGGCGGCCTGATGAAGCTGACGAACGAACATCGGCACGTGCCGGTCCAGATGCCCGGCGGCCGTCGCGCCGAGGGCATCGTGCAGGTGCGCGGCATCGACCTGCGCCTGCGCCGCAGCGGAATCGTCGTCGAGACGCGGCGACCGGTGGCGGTGCTCGTGGGCACGCCGGACAGCCTGCGCCGGTTGGCGATCGATGAGCCGCGCACCGGCGGCCTGCTGCTGACGGCGGCGGTACCGGTCGCCGCCTTCGCGGTACGCCGGCTGATGCGGCGGCGCCGCCGGGCAGGCCGAAGCGGGCAGCGAAGCGAGGAGTCGTGATGAACACCACCAGTGCGGCCGAAGAGTTGGCGCAGAGCATCAGCGAGTTGCCCGAGCGTGTGGGCGCCGGCGCCTGCTTTGGCAACGCAGTCGAGCGCGACGGCCACACCCTGATCCCGGTGGCGCGCGTGTCGTTCGGCTACGGCATGGGGTTCGGCCGTGGCAGCGGCGGCGACTCCCACGGCGATGGCTTCGGACAGCACGGCGATAGCGGCGAGGGCGAAGGGGGAGGCGGCGGCGGCGCCGGTTCGTCGACCCCGGTAGCGATCATCGACGTCACGCCGGACGACGTCGTGATCAAACCGATCATGGATCCGATGCGCGTGACGCTGTCGGCGTTCATGCTCTGCGCGTGGGTCTGGTTCTGGGTTCTCTGGACGGTTCGCGCGAGTTCACGCGAGCAGCACAAGACGCGTCGCGACGAGCTCAAGCACGCCAGCTGAGCTGCGCCGCCAGCGCCGATTCGCGCCACGCCGGCCCGAGATTGTCAGTTTGCCCGCGTGCCGCCTGCCGGCTCCGTCGCCGCTTCCACCGGCACGGCGTGCTGTTCGAGCCATTTGAGGGCGAGCGGGGTGCAGGCGGTGCAGGCGACGGAGTGTTTGCCCATCGCCGTGCCGCCGCCTGTGACGAACGTACCGCAGAACGCACACTTGCCTTGCGGCATCGGTCCTCCTCCTTCCTCCGCGAGCGACGCGTCTGTTAGCGCGCGGACTTGAGTTCCTTGAGCGCCGACGCGATCTCGAGCGCGTGGCCGGCTGGCGACACCTTCGGAAAGATCTTCGCCAGCTTCCCTTCCGGGTCGATGATGAACGTCGCCCGGTCGACGCCCATGTACTCGTGCCCGGCGAACGTCTTCGGGCCCCAGACGCCGTAGCGCTCCGATACGGCGTGCTCGGAGTCGGCGAGCAATGGGAACGGCAGGTTGAACTTGTCGCGGAACCTGACATGCGACTTCACGGAGTCCGGCGAGATCCCGAACAACGCCGCCTCTCCGGAGAGCATCTGCCAGTTGTCGCGGATCTCGCATGCCTCCGTCGTGCAGCCGGGCGTATCGTCCTTCGGGTACCAGTAGAGCACGACCCACTGCCCGCGCAGGTCGTCGAGCCGCACGCGCTCGCCGCGGTCATTGTCCAGTTCGAACGCAGGCGCGGCATCTCCTTCGGTCAGGTTCGTCGGCATGGGCCACTCCTTCTTGCTCTTCCTCAGGTGATCGTACGGAACCGAGGACGTTCGACCAAGCGACGCTGCGGCGGAGCGACGCGCCGCCGGTCAGGCGGCCTCGTCGCACGAGCGGCCCGGGCGGCGCTGCGGCCGTATGGCGGCGTGTTTGGTCGAGCCGAAGGGCGCCGCTATCATCCGGGCGGCATGGTAAGGCTCAGCACGCTCAGCCGCTCCGTCGAAGGGCGCGTGACGATCATCACGGGCGCCGGCTCCGGCATGGGACGCGCGACGGCCTACGTCTTCGCCGACGAAGGGGCACGGCTCGCGCTCGTCGACCGCAACGCCGACGGCGTCGAGGCGGTCGCCGCCGCCGTGCGGGAGGCCGGCGGCACGGCCCGCGCGTACGCCGTCGATCTCGCCGATGGCGAGACCATCCCGGCGCTCGTCGCGCGCATCCACGACGAGCTCGGGCCGGTCGACATCCTCATCAACAACGCCGGCATCGCCGTCGGCGCGCCGATCGACCACGCGATGTGGGAGAAGGCGTGGGAGATGACGCTGACGGTGAACCTGACGGCGCAGGCGCGCATGATCCGCGCCTGCCGCGAGGACCTGGCCCGCAACCGCGACGGTCGCGTCGTGAACATCGCCTCGACCGAAGGCTGGGGCGCGACGGCCGGCGGCAGCCCGTACACGGCATCGAAGCACGGCGTCATCGGCCTGACGCGGTCGATGGCGGTGGAACTGGGGCCGAGCGGCATCAATGTGAACTGCGTCTGCCCCGGCCCCATCCGCACGAACATGACGGCCGGCATCCCCGACGAAGCGAAGGAGAAGTTCGCACGGCGCCGCGTCGCGCTGAAGCGCTACGGCGAGCCGGAGGAGGTCGCGCACGCGACGCTCAGCCTGGCGCTGCCGGCGGCGAGCTTCATCAACGGCGCCGCACTCGTCGTCGACGGCGGCCTGCTCATCCGGAACGCCTGAGCCGTGCGTCGGCCGGTCATACCGGCGCCGCTATCAGCGGCAGGAGCCGCGGCGCGCGGAATGACCTGCGCTGGAGCATGTCCTTCGGCGATCAGCTCCTGGCGCGGCGCGTTACCACGGCCTGTTGCCGCGAGCTTGCACTCCTCGCACATGATGCGGTGCTTCGTTCCGATCTTCGTTCTCGATCGCGACCGGCATCGATGGGCACGCCCTCCCATTCCCGTATCCATTCCGCATACGGGGGTGTTACGCCCGCGGTTCCTCATGCCCGGATGCGAACGACGAACGCCCCGGGAACGTCCGTTCCCGGGGCGCCGGTGCGCTTCCCGATGTCCAGCCGCCGGCGTTTTACAGACGCTCGATGATCGTCGCCGTGCCAATGCCGCCGCCGCAGCACATCACTTCGTGCCCGTAGCGGCCGCCCGTGCGCTCGAGCTCGTTCAGCAGCGTCGTCATCAGCCGCGCGCCGGTGCAGCCGAGCGGGTGGCCCAGCGCGATGGCGCCGCCGTTGACGTTGACCTTCGACATGTCGGCGCCGGTCTCCTTCTGCCAGGCCAGGACGACCGAAGCGAACGCCTCGTTGATCTCCACCCGGTCGATGTCGTCGAGCTTGAGCCCCGCCTTCTTCAGCACCGCCGGCGTCGCCGTGATCGGCCCGGTCAGCATCAGGTGCGGGTCCGAGCCGACGACCGCCTGCGCGACGATGCGCGCGCGCGGCCGCAGCCCCAGCTCCTGCGCCTTCTCCGACGACATCAGCAGCACCGCCGCCGCGCCGTCCGTGATCTGGCTCGAGTTCCCGGCGTGGTGGATGCCGTCCTCGCCGAATGACGGCTGCAGCGTCGCCAGTTTCTCCAGCGTGCTGTCGCGGATGCCCTCGTCCGTCTTGAAGACGCCCTTGACGCCCTCGTGCTCGACCTCGACCGGCAGGATCTCCTTCTCGAACTTGCCGGCGTCGCGCGCTGCCTTCGCGCGGTTCTGACTCTCGAGCGCGAAGCGATCCGTGTCCTCGCGCGTGATCTTCCACTGGCGCGCGATGTTGTCCGCGGCGACGCCCTGGGATGTCAGGTCGTACAGCTCCCGCATGTGCTCGGTGAACGGGAAGCCGGCGACCTTGAAGTTCGAACCCATCGGCACGCGCGACATCACCTCGACGCCGCCGCCGATCGCGACGTCGACGACGCCGGCGGCGATCAGGTTCGCCGCGAAGTGGATCGCCTGCTGCCCGGAGCCACACTGGCGGTCGACCGTCGTGCCCGGAACCTGGTACGGGAAGCCCGCCTCCAGCACGACGTTGCGGCCGATGTTCGCCGCCTGCTCGCCGACTTGCGAGACGTTGCCGAAGACGACATCGCCGACCAGCGCCGGGTCGATGCCCGCGCGGTCGACGACCGCGCGCAGAACCTTGCCGCCGAGCGCCACGGGATGGGTCCCCGACAACATGCCGTTCCGGCGTCCCATGGCGGTGCGCACCGCCTCGATGATCACCACGTCCTTCGCCACGCGCGCGTCCCTCCTGTTGCGATATCTGATGAAGTGTGCATCCAGTGTACATCCGGCCTGCGATGTGCGCCCGCACGCCGCGACGCTCGTGCCGAATACGAAAGCGCAGGCCGGCCCTTCATCGTCTCATCCCGTGCGTCGCTTGTCCCAGGCACTTCACCCCATTACCTTGCGGCCATGGCCGATGCCCCCATGCGCGACGCCGACGACGACCCCAACACGCGACCGGCGCCCATCGACCCGATGGCGTACTACTTCCAGGACGTCCTCGTCCTCAACCGCCCGGACGCCGCGCGGCTCTACCTCATCCGCCACGGCCAGTCCGGCGGCAACGTCGCACGCCAGGAGGGGCGGCAGGCGGACTTCGACCCGCCGCTGACCGCCGTCGGCGAGGAGCAGGCGCAGCGACTCGGCGCCCGCATGGCCGAGTACGGCGTCGACGCGATCTACAGCAGCCCGCTGCAACGCTCATACAACACCGGCCGCGCCATCGCGCGGCTCACCGGGCACACGATCACCGTGCTCGACGACCTGCAGGAGATCAACGAGCCCGCGCGCAGCGCCGGCGTCGACATCGAGACGGCCGTCCTGCCGCCGGGCGTCACCCACCAGGACATCAAGCGCCGCTTCGAAGAGGATCCGACGTGGGACAACCTGCCCGGCTCCGAGAGCAGCCGCCACTTTCGCGACCGGATCAGCCGCGCCATCAACCGGATTATCGCCGAGAATCCCGGCCGCAAGGTGGCGATCACCTGTCACGGCGGCGTCATCCAGTCGTACGTCGCCGAGATCCTGGGCCTGCGCAGCGACTTTCCGTTTTACTGCTTCAACGCGTCGATCACCTCGGTCCGCGCCGCCGGCGAGCGCCGCGCGCTCTGGCGCCTCAACGACCTCGCCCACCTCGACGGCATGCGGATGACGTAGGCGTGGGTGTGTGCCCGGCGACGTCCGTCGGGAGCAGTCGCGAGAAAGCTGGAAGCTCGATGCTGGAAGCTGCATGTCGTCGATATCACCTCGCGTCCGTCGCGCTCCCCTCCCGACCGCCGCAGCGAGGAGTGGGAGCGCCGTCTTCCGTCCCGTCCCCTCGACCTGCGGTGCGCGTACCCTGCCGGCCATGCCTGAGATCACAAGCGCCAAGCTGAGCGTCGACGTACGCCTCCTCCCCACCGCCGGCGCCTCCGTGCTCGACGTCGGCTGCGGCGACGGCCGGCACGCCGCCGCCGCCGCCCGACGCGGCTGCCGGGCGATCGGCATCGACTTCGATGCGGCGGAGTTGCTTCGCGCGCGTCGGCGTGCGGGATGTCTGGCCGTCGACTTCATCGTCGCCGATGCGGCGCATCTGCCGATTCGCGCCGGCGTCATCGGCGCAGTCATCTGCACCGAGACGCTCGAGCACCTGCCCGACGACCAGGCCGCGATGCGCGAGATCGCGCGCGTGATGCTTCCCGGCGCGCTCCTGCTCGGCGCGGTGCCTTCGCACTTCACCGAGCGCCTCTACTTCGCGCTGTCCACCGGGTATCGCGAAGCACCCGGCGGCCATCTCCGCATCTACACGCCGCGCACGCTGTTCTCGCGGCTCGCCCGCGCTGGCCTGCGTGTCGAGTCGATGCGCTACCTACATTTCTTCGACTCGCTGTTCTGGCTCCGCTACTGCCTCACCGACCGCCTGCGCCCCCCGGCCAGGCCGCGTACGGACTACGAGCGGGCGATCGCCGTCGCCGTCGCGCGGCTGCGCGCGACGCCGTCGTGGCGCCGCCGGCTGCGACGCGCGTTCGGCCGCTCGCGCCTCATCGCCGCCGTCGACGCCGCCGGCGCCGCCGGCGCCTTCGTCTGGCCGAAGAGCGTGGCGTTCGTCGCCCGCAAGCGCCGGCGCCACCTGTCGACGAGCGACGGCGCGTCCGCTGTCAGCCGGGCGGCTGGGCCGCCGGCGACGAGCCCGTGATCGGTTGATCGGCGGCGATGGACATGAGAAGCCCGCCGCTCGCGCCCCGCTGGTATGGCAACGGCGGCACGCTGGTCAAGCGCCTCGCGCACCGAGGCGAGCCGTCATCGTGCGGCAGCCCTCCTGGCACGGGGACAGGCTCCGATTGCGACGAGCCGGCGCAGCCGCATCGCCCTGCCGGCGACGCTCTCGCCCGGCGCGGTCGCTTCCGCCGGCGCCGGTCGCGCCGCTTCGCTGACCGCCATTGACCGGGCGGCGCCGATCGGCCCCGGCCCCGGTCACCAGCATCCAGTCACCGGCTCAGGTCAGCCCGCCCGGGTTGCGGCGTTCGAGCACGCTCTCGACGCGCGCGCGGATCGCGGCATCGAAGTCGTCGTGGGGCAGCACGTAGAGCCGGCCGGCCGCGACCGCCTCGAACACGCGCTCGGCCACGTCGGCCGGCGTCATGCCGGCGGCGATCATCTGGCGCATCGCTATCGCCGCCGGGTCATCCGGGTTGCCCTGGACGCCGGGTGCGCCGAATTCCGCCGGGCGGTTGCGGCCGGAGTCGACGATCCGCGTGTTGACGAAGCCGGGGCAGAGCACGGAGATGCCGACCTTCGCCTGCGCCATCTGCAGCTCGTAGTACAGCGTCTCCGACAGGGCGACGACGCCGAACTTGCTCACGTTGTAGGATCCCTGGAACGGCCCCGCGATGAGCCCGGCGACCGACGCCGTGTTGACGATGTGCGCCTCTTCCCCGTGCGCGAGCATCGCCGGCAGGAACGTCCGCACGCCGTGGATGACGCCCCAGAGGTTGACACCCAGCACCCACTGCCAGTCGTCGTCGGACTGCTCCCACGAGAGCCCGCCGGTGCCGACGCCGGCGTTGTTGCAGAGCACGTGCACCCTGCCGAACGCCTCGGTGGCGCGACGCTGCAGCTCCTCGACCGAGTCCCGCGCGCGGACGTCGGTGCGCACGGCGATGGCCTCCGCGCCGCGCTCGAGCAGCGCCTCTTCGGTCTCGCGCAGCGGCGCCTCCTCGATGTCCGCGAGCACCACGCGCATCCTCGCCGCCGCGAAGCGCTCGGCCAGCGCCCGCCCGATGCCGCTCGCCGCGCCCGTGACGACGGCCGTTTTACCCTCGAACTGTTGCATCGCGTGGCTCCTTCCACATCGTCGGGCCCCAGCCGGTCGGCCGCGTGAGAGCGCTAACCTGACCAGTCGCCGGCAACGAGTGATGGGCCACCCAGAATCAGAATGGCCGGAATTCGGCGAAGTACAGCATCACCGGGATCAGGAACAAGATCAGCAGGCTGAAGACGATCGGCACGTTGTCGTTGAGCAGCTCCTGCAGCTCCGACGTCGGCTGGCGGCGCTTCCGCGACTTCAGCGCCTCGACCTGCACCCGGTTTAGCGAGTGGCCCAGCACCGGGATGCAGATGAAGAGCACGACGAGGTAGATGACTTCGAGCGCGATCAGCCAGCCGGTCGTGAAGAAGTTCCAGCCGATGTTCCCGGCCAGCGCGACGCCGGTAGCGCCGACGAGGATCGTGCCCGGCAGCAACGCCGCCTTGTGCGCCGTCGTCGCGTCCTCAAACGCCGTCAGCTGTCGCTCGATCTCGGTCTCCCGCCAGCCACGCCAGAGCGGGATCATCAGCGCTCCCAGCCCGAACGTCATGTAGAAGAGCGAGAGGAAGTGCAGCCAGCGGATGATTTCGGTGACGGTCACGCGACGTGAGCTCGCCAGCCCGGCGAGAGGGGCGAGAACCGGAAGCCGTTCATGAGCGCGGCTGCATGCCGCCGGCGGGCACCGGCTCGCGCTCGCCGAGCATGCCGGCGTCGACGCCAGACCGGTGCAGCTTCGCTGCGCCGATGAAGTCGCGGAAGAGCGGCTGCGGACGGTCCGGGCGCGACTTGAACTCCGGGTGGAACTGCGAGCCGAGCATGAAGGGATGGTCGGCCAGTTCGCCGATCTCGACCAGCGAGCCATCGGGCGACGTGCCGCTGCAAATGAAGCCGGCCGCTTCGAGCTGCGCGCGATAGGCGTTGTTGAACTCGTAGCGGTGGCGGTGGCGCTCCGTCACCTCGTCCTCGCCGTAGGCCGCCGCCGCGCGCGTGCCGGGCGTCAGGCGGCAGCGGTAGCCGCCGAGCCGCATCGTCCCGCCCAAGTCCTCGATCTCCTGCTGCTCGCTCAGGAGGCTGATCACCGGGTGCGGCGTCTGCCGGTCGACCTCGGTCGAGTTGGCGCCGGTCAGGCCGAGCACGTTGCGGGCGAACTCGATCACCATCATCTGCAGGCCGAGGCAGACGCCCAGGTATGGGATCTTGTTCTCGCGCGCGTATCGCGCCGCTTCGAGCTTCCCCTCGATGCCGCGGCCGCCGAAGCCCGGGCAGACCAGGATGCCGTCGGCGCCATCGAGCAGCGCCGCAGCGGGCTCCTGCTCGAGCCGCTCGGAGTGCAGCCAGCGGATGTGCACGCGCACCTGGTGTGCGATGCCGGCGTGGATCAGCGCTTCCTTGATCGAAAGATAGGCGTCGTGCAGCTCGACGTACTTGCCGACGACCGCCACCGTGAGCTCGCCGATCGGGTTCTCCAGCCGGTCGACCATGCGCCGCCAGCCGGCGAGGTCGCGCGGCGCCGCGTCGAGCCCGAGCAGCTCGATGACGACGTCGCCCATGCTCTCGTCCTGGAGGACGATCGGCACCTGGTAGATGCTATCCATCGTCGGCAGCGAGATCACCGCCCGCTCTTGCACGTCGCAGAAGAGCGAGATCTTGCGGCGGATCTCCGCCGTCACCTCGTGGTCGGCGCGGCAGAGAATGATGTCCGGCTGGATGCCGGCGCTGCGCAGCTCACGGACGCTGTGTTGCGTCGGCTTCGTCTTCAGCTCGTTCGTCGACCCGACGTGCGGCAGGAACGTGACATGGATCGAGAGCGTGTCCTCCGAACGCTCCTCGCGCCGGATCTGGCGGATCGCCTCGAGGAACGGCTGGCCCTCGATGTCGCCGACCGTGCCGCCGACCTCGACGATCAGCACCTGCGCCTCCGTCTCGCGGGCGATGCCGCGGACGCGCGCCTTGATCTCGTTCGTGACGTGCGGGATCGCCTGGATGGTGCCGCCGAGGAACTCGCCCCTGCGCTCCTTGGCGATGACGGCCTGGTAGATCTGGCCGGTCGTCACCGAGCTCGCCTTCGTCAGCTCCTCGTCGATGAAGCGCTCGTAGTGACCGAGGTCGAGGTCGGTCTCGGCGCCGTCGCTGGTGACGAAGACCTCGCCGTGCTGGTAGGGGGACATCGTGCCGGGGTCGACGTTGAGGTAGGGGTCGAGCTTCTGGACGGAGACGGAGATATCGCGGGACTTGAGGATACGGCCGAGCGCCGCCGTGGTGATGCCCTTGCCGACGGAGCTGACGACGCCGCCGGTCACAAAGATGTACTTCGGCATGTTCTCCAGCAGGCGGCGGGGGACCCGCTCAAACACAAAGGCGACACCTTCGGGGAGTGCCGCCCACCAAGCATAGTAGCGGAGCGCCAGCGTGGGGACAAGCACGTCGTCGGTACGGAGTGCCTTCGTTCCTCACTTCGGCACACGACGACGAGGCGCGCCCGAACTCGAGCGCGCCTCGTGCGACACCGACCGTTGCGCAGGCGACCTTACCGTCGCGCCGCTGCGGTCTTCTTCGCGGCGCCGTTCTTCGATGCCCTGGCGACCACCGCGGAGCGCGCCGGCACCTTCGCCGCGCCGTTGCCGTTGCGGCCGCTGCCTGCCGCCGCGTCGAAGGCGCTGCAGACGGTGTCGGTGATCAGCCGCGTCACGATGTACGGGTCCATGTTGGCGTTCGGCCGCCGGTCTTCGATGTAGCCCTTGCGCTCGACGGCAACCTGCCAGGGGATGCGCACCGAGGCGCCGCGGTCGCTGACGCCGTAATTGAAGGTGTCCATCGACGCCGTCTCGTGCAGGCCGGTGAGGCGCTCCTCGATGGCATGGCCATAGTTCTGGATGTGCAGCTTGTGCTTCTTGCTCAGCGCCTCGGCCGCCTGCACGCACGGCTCGTACGCCGCGCGCATCTCCTTCGTCGAGAAGTTCGTGTGGGCGCCGGCGCCGTTCCAGTCGCCGCGCACCGGCTTCGGGTAGAGCGTCGCGCTGACGCCGAAGTCCTCGGCGATGCGGTAGAGCAGCCAGCGGGCGACCCAGAGGTGATCCGAAGCCTCGACCGGACCGAGCGGGCCGATCTGGAACTCCCACTGCCCAGGCATCACCTCCCCGTTCGTGCCGGCGATGCTCAGGCCGGCCGTCATGCAGGCGGTCGTGTGCGCCTCGACGATCTCGCGCCCGAACACCTCGTCGGCGCCGACGCCGCAGTAGTAGCCACCCTGCGGCGCCGGGAAGCCGTTGTCGGGCCAGCCCAGCGGCTTCGTCCCGTCGAAGAACGTGTACTCCTGTTCGATGCCGAACCAGGTGTCGTGCCTCTTGTACTTCGTCGCTGTCTCGGCGCACGCCGCACGGGTGTTCGTGGCGTGCGGCGTCATGTCCGTCAGCAGGACTTCGCACAACACCAGCTTGTTCTCGCCGCCGCGCAGCGGATCCGGGCAAACGAAGACCGGCTTCAGCACGCAGTCCGAGTTCTTGCCCGGCGCCTGGTTCGTGCTCGACCCGTCGAACCCCCAGATCGGCGGCTGCTGCCCCGCCGCCACGATCTTCGTCTTCGACCGCAGCTTGGCGGTCGGCTTCGTCCCGTCGATCCAGATGTACTCGGCCCGATACTGAGCGCTCATGCGACCTTCCTTCATGCTGCGCCTGCGGCGGCTGGGTGGTGTGCTACGGGGGACGCAACCGCCATACGGACTCTCGTGAGCACGTCCACGGCTGCGGAGGCGTCCCGACCTCTTGTGTATCACGACGAAGACGCAAGCGGGGGCGATCCGGCGTTACGTTCGCGTTACGCGTCGCCGGCTACGGTAGATCGCGAGGAGAGACCGCTATGGAACGCATCCACGACGACGAACAGGACACCTACGAGGACATCGGCCCGCGCGCCCACGTTGTGCCGCAGGACGGCGAGAAGGCGCGTCCGCCGGCGCCGGCCGACCGCGAGGAGTTGCCGGCGAAGAAGCAGCCGCCGGCGCACAAGGGCCTCGCGACCGAACCATCGACGAAGATCTGGGACGAGGCCAGCCAGCGCTATATGGAGTCCGTGGACCAGGACCGCAAGCAGGCGACGGAGGCGGATTACCACGATACGCCGAAGCCCGGCAGCGGCGTTCGCCGCGGCGACACGGGCGTCGACTGACCGGCGCCCGAGCCGCGGCATCTCCCTGCCGCGCCGCGACGATCGGCGTCAGGTCAGGCCGTCGCCTGCAGACCGCACGGGGTGCCCGAAGCTCCCCGCACGCTCGCCCTGGATCGCCGAGACGACGTCCAGCGAGAGCTTCGCCGGCATCGCCCGCTCCGCGCATGACAGCGAGATCACGACGACGCCGTTGTTGTAGGTGACGTTCGCCGTCGGCCCATCGACGGGATCGCGCAGGCGCACGACGCGCCCGACATCGACTCCCGGAGATCGCTCGGCGCGGCATCGGCCGGCATCCACACGATGCGCCCTCAGCCCGCCGCGCCCTCCCATCGGCGCACCAGCAGGCATGCGTTGTGGCCGCCGAGGCCCACGGAATTCGAGAGCGCCACCCGCAAATCGATGTGGCGCGCGACGTTCGGGACGTAGTCGAGGTCGCATTCGGGGTCGGGCACCTCGTAGTTGATCGTCGGCGGCAGGACGCCGGTTCTCACCGCCTGCACCGCCGCGATCGCCTCCAGCGCGCCGGCGCCCCCCATCAGGTGGCCGTGCATCGACTTCGTCGAGCTCACCGCCAGATGATACGCGTGCTCGCCGAAGGCCGTCTTGATCGCCGCCGTCTCGACGCGGTCATTGAGCGGCGTGCCCGTGCCGTGGGCGTTGATGTAGCCCACCTCTTCGGGCGCGATGCCCGCCTTCCGCATCGCCCGCAGCATCGCCTGCGCGGAGGCGCGGCCGCTCTCGTGCGCCGCCACCATGTCGTAGGCGTCGTTGCTCGTCGCGTAGCCGATCACCTCCGCCCGGATCTCCGCGCCGCGCGCCTGCGCGTGTTCGAGGCTCTCGAGCACGAGCGCGCCGGCGCCCTGGCCGACGACGAAGCCGTCGCGGCGCGCGTCGAAGGGCTTGTTCGCCCGCTCCGGGTGCTCCTCGTCGTTCGCCAGCGCCCGCAGCGCGTGGAAGCCGGCGAGCAGCGACGGCAGCAGCGCGTTGTCCGCGCCGCCGGTGATGATCGCCTCCGCGTCGCCGCGGCGCACGGTCTCCCACGCCTCGCCGATCGCGCCGGTGCCGGTCGAGCAGGCGCTGACGACGCCCATGTTCGGACCGCAGGCGCCGAGCGTGATGGCGATGTGGCCGGACGCGGCGTCCGGGAGCATGTTGCTGATCATGAAGGGGCTGACACGCCGGTACCCGGCCTTCAGGTATGTCGCGCTCTGGTCGAGGAACCATTCGTACCCGCCGCCCGCGGAGCCGAAGATGACGCCGACGTCGTCGCGATTGGCGTCGTCGATGATCAGCCCGGCGTCGGCGACGGCCTCAAGCGCTGCGACGACGGCGAACTGCGCGTGGCGGTCCATGCGGCGCAGCTCTTTCGTCGGGATCGCCTCTTCGGGGTGGAAGTCGCGCACCTCGCCGCCGATGCGCACCTCGAAGCCGCTCGTGTCGAACTGCGTCAGCGGGCCGATGCCCGAGCGTCCCTCGGTCATCGCCGCCCAGGCGTCGCGCGCGCTGTTCCCCAGCGGGCAGACGGCGCCGAGGCCGGTGACGACGACGCGCCGGTTCGGGAGATGCTCGGGGCGTTGCGCTCGCGTTCCGCTCACGACGAAGACGTGACGACCGGCGGCGTCGTTTCAGGCGCGGCGGCGTCGACCGCCGGGCCGCTCAGGATCAGCTCGCGCCACTGTGACTCGTCGAAGATGTCGATCATCTCGGCGTCTCGGTCGACCCGCTTGCAGATGTTGGCGAGCACGTGTCCCGGCCCCAGCTCGAGGAAACTGGAGACGCCCGCCTTGCGCATTTCGAGGAAGGCGCGCATCCAGTTGATGGCGCCCGTCATCTGGTCCGTCAGCTCCTGGCGCACGTCTTCGGCCGTCGTCAGCAGGCGGCCCGTGAGGCTCGAGACGACGGGCTGCTTCGGGTCCCGGAATTCGATGCCGTCGATGAACTTGCGCATCTCCTCGCGCGCCTCGGACATCTTCGGGAAGTGTCCGGGGACGGAGATCGGCAGCTGCACGACGCGGGCGCCGCGCTCCCGCACCGACTCGACGGCGCGGGCGAGCGCCGCCAGCGTGCCGGAGATCACGGTCTGCCCCGGCGCGTTGATCGCCGCGACGCCGACGTCGCCGTCGGGCGACACCTGCGTGCAGACGTCGCGCACGTCGTCGTCGGTGACGCCGATCACGGACGCCATGCCGCCGGGCCGGCGCTTCGACCACTTCGCCATGATCCGGCCGCGCTCCTTCACGAGCTTCAGGGCGTCGGCGAAGCTCAGTGCGTCTGCCGCTGCCGACGCCGAGAACTGCCCGAAACTGTGACCCGAGACGAGCGACGGCCGCACCCGGCGTCCGCGCTCCGCCGCCAACTCGCGGAGATAGGTGTAGTACGCCCAGCTGACAGCGAGGATCGCCGGCTGCGTCGTCGTTGTGCGGGCGAGGTCCTTCTCGGAGCCCTCCATGACGAGGCGCGCGACGTCGAGCTTGAGGATCTCGCCGGCCTGCGCGAAGACCTCGCGGGCGCCGGGCGAGCGCTCGGCGACGGCGCGGCCCATGCCGCTGTGTTGCGAACCTTGGCCGGGGAAGATCAGCGCGAGGCTCCGCTCGCGCCGTGGGGTGGGATCAGCCATCTGTGCACGCGCCGGGCGCGGCCCGGCCGCAGCACGTCGCGGCGGGGCGGGGGCGGCACCATTTCGGCGCATCTGCTCCGTGCCGCGAGTATACCACAACCGCAAGGGCGCCAGACGGCTCTCGATGGCGCTGCACGGCCAGCCCGATGAGGCTTCACGCACGGACGATGACCAGCTTCGCGATATACTGCCCGCGCACCTTCGGAGGATTGACGTGTTCGGCCGCGACCTGCTCTCCATCGCCGACCTCAGCCCGGACGAGTTGGAGCGCATCCTGCAGACGGCGTTGAGCCTGAAGCGGGATGGCGGCGGCGCCAGCCTGCTCGCCGGCAAGACCCTGGCGATGGTGTTCGAGAAGCCATCCCTGCGCACCCGCGTCAGCTTCGACGTCGCCATGCAGGAGCTCGGCGGCCACGCCGTCTACCTCAGCCAGGCGGAGGTCGGCCTCGGCCAGCGCGAGCCCGTCGCCGATGTCGCCCGCGTGCTCGCGCGGTACGTCGATGTCATCGCCGCCCGCACCTACGAGCACCAGACGCTCCTCGAGCTCGCCCGGCACGCCGGCGTACCCGTGATCAACGCCCTCTCCGACGAAGAGCACCCCTGCCAGGCGCTTGCCGACCTGCTGACCGTGCTCGAGCACTGTGGCACGCTGCGCGGCGTCCGCCTCGCCTACGTCGGCGACGGCTTCAACGTCGCCGCGTCGCTCGCCGAGGCGGCGGCGCTCGCCGGCGTCAGCCTGGCGCTCGCCTCGCCCGCGGGCTACAGCCTGCCCGAGGGCACCCTGCGGCTCGTCGACCGGCTGGCGAGCGAGAACGGCGGCCGCATCGACGTCTGCGCCTCGCCGGCGGAAGCGGTCGCGGGCGCCGACGTCGTCTACACCGACGTCTGGACGAGCATGGGACAGGAGGATTCGTACGCGGAGCGGAAGGAGGCCTTCGCCGGCTACACGGTGAGCGCGGAGCTGATGGCGCGGGCGAAGCCGACGGCCATCTTCATGCACGACCTGCCGGCGCATCGGGGCGACGAAGTCACCGAAGACGTGATCGAGGGCGGACAGTCGGTCGTCTTCGACCAGGCGGAGAACCGGCTGCATGCCCAGAAGGCGATCCTGGCGCTCGTCGCGAGCGAGACCGCACTGTAACCGCCCGTGACCAGTCTCTTCGATAGCCTGCGCAACAACTTCCAGCAATTCGGCCCGACGTCCGGGCTGGATGTCGCGATCATCTCGCTGCTCTTCTTCTGGCTGCTGATGCTGCTGCGAGGCACGACGGCGATGTCCGTCATGCGCGGCGTTTTCATCCTGCTGCTCGCCGCCTTCGCGCTCGGCCGCGTCTTCGACCTGCGCGTCCTCAACTACCTCATCCGCAACTCCTTCACCGGCCTGCTGATCGCCCTGCCGATCATCTTCCAGCCGGAGATTCGCCGCGCGCTGGAGCGCGTCGGCCGCACGGGTGCGCTGGCGTTCGGCGGCAACGCCGGCTCGCAGGAGACGCTGGAAGCGATCAGCGCCGCCGCGAACGACATGGCGCGCCGCAAGTTCGGCGCGCTCATCGTGCTCGAACGCGACACCGGCCTGCAGGACTACGTCGAAACCGGCATCGCCGTCGATGCCATCGCCTCGCCCGAGCTGATCGAGGGCATCTTCTACCCCAACTCGCCGCTGCACGACGGGGCGATCGTCCTGCGCGGCAACCGCGTCATCGCCGCCGGCTGCACGCTGCCGCTGTCCGAGAACTCGCCGCCCGGCGAGCTCGGCACGCGGCACCGCGCCGGCCTCGGCATCACGGAGCGCACGGACGCCGTCTCGCTCGTCGTGTCCGAGGAGACCGGCCGCATCTCGCTCGCCGCGGATGGCCGCATGTACATGCGCCTCGATGACGCGCGTCTGCGTTCGCTGCTCGAGACGCTGCTGCACCTGCAGACGAACGGCAGGACGCCACCGCCGGCACCGACGGCGCGGCCGGCGCCGCGCGCCATGTCGGAGCCCGAGGCGGAGGAGGCGGACGTCCGATGAGCACGCTACGCCGGTTGCCGCGCGCCATCGCCTATCTGCTTCGCGGCGGCGCGCTCGCCGTCGCCGGCAACCTCAGCCTCGCCGTGCTGTCGGTGGCACTCGCGCTGACGCTGTGGCTGTACGTCACGGAGCGCGAGAACCCGCAGCAGGTCGAGACGTTCAACAGCGCCATTCCGGTGCAGTTCGTCAACGTGCCGAACAACTTCGCCGTCGCCAATGCCTCGGCGACGACCGTGCGAATCCAGATCTCCGCCCCGAAAAACCAGATCAGCCAACTGCAGCCGAATAACTTCGAGGCGACGGTGAATCTCGGCGGCCTGGACCGGGGGACGACGAACGTCGCCGTCGACGTCACCTCTTCGAAGGGCAGCGTCAACGTCACCGACGTCTCCCCGGCGCGCGTCGACGTCACGATCGAGGACGTGCGCACGAAGGAGGTGCCCGTCAAGACGTCGCTCGTCGGCTCGCCGCAACTCGGCTTCGGCGCCGGCGCCCAGTCGCTGGACCCGCAGACGGTGACGGTCACCGGGCCCCAGAGCCTCGTCGCCCTCGTCGACTCCGCCGTCGCCGAGGTCAACCTCACCGGCCTCCGCGTGGACTTCGACGACACGGTCGCCCTCAAGCCGCGTGACGCGCGCGGCGGCGAGATCAGCCGTGTCACCCTCAACCCGGACAAGGCGCGCGTCAAGGTGACGATCGACCAGAAGGCGTTCACCAGCGCCTTCGTCGTCACGCCGGACATCGTCGGCGCGCCGGCGGCCGGCTACAACGTGACCGCGATCAGCATCGACCCGCCGCTCGTCACGTTGACGGGAGCCGCCGACAAGCTGCAGTCGATTGACGCCGTCCGGGGCATCGCGACGGAACAGATTTCCGTCGCCGATCAGCGCGCGGACGTCGTGCGGCAGGTGGCGCTGAAACTGCCGGACGGCGTGCAGCTGCAGGGCGCCGTCAAGGTCAATGTGCGCGTCGCGATCAGCCCGGCGAAGGGCGAGCAGTCCTACAACGTCGTGCCGCAGGTCCGGAACGTCGGCGATGGCCTCGCGGCGATACTCGCGCAGCAGGCCGTCGTCGTCACGCTCAGCGGCGACGTGCCCACGCTGCAGGCGATCGCGCCGGAGTCGATCGTCGTCACGGTCGATGCCAAAGACCTTGGCCCCGGGCTGCACAGCCTGCCGATCACCATCCAGGCGCCGCCGGGCACGAAGGTGGTGCGCACCGACCCCGGCCAGCTGGGCATCGCCCTGGCCCGGCGGCAATGACGGGCGGCCGGCCGCCCGTCGTCGCCATCGTCGGGCGCCCGAACGTCGGCAAGTCGGCGCTCTTCAACCGCATCGTCGGCGGTCGCCCGGCGCTCGTTGAGGATCTGCCCGGCACGACGCGCGACCGCATCTACGGCGAGGCGGCATGGCGCGACCGCGAGTTCCGGCTCGTCGATACCGGCGGCCTCGAGCCGGACGTGCCCGGCACCTACACGCCGCTCGTCCGCGCGCAGGTGGAGTACGCGCTGCGCGAAGCCGACATGATCCTCTTCGTCGTCGATGCGAAGGACGGCGCCACCGCCGCCGATGACGAGGTCGCGGATCTGCTCCGCCGCACGAACAAGCCGCTGCTGCTGCTCGCGAACAAGGCGGAGAACCGCGAACGGCAGGACGCGGCCGTGCAGTTCTACCGTCTCGGCCTCGGCGAGCCCATCGCCGTCAGCGCGAACCACGGACTCGGTGTCGCCGACGTGCTGGACTCGATCGTCGACACGCTGCCATCAGCCGCGGAGGCGCCTGAGGCGCCCGACGGGCTGCGGCTGGCGATCGTCGGGCGGCCGAACGTCGGCAAGTCAGCGCTGCTCAACGCCGTTCTCGGCGAGCAGCGCGTGATCGTCAGCGACGTCCCCGGCACGACGCGCGACGTCATCGATACGCCCTTCGCCTTCGAAGGCCGCGACCTCGTGCTTTTGGACACGGCCGGCCTGCGCCGCCGCGGTAGCATCGAGGCGGGCGTCGAGAAGCACTCGACGCTGCGCGCCCGACGTGCGCTGGAGCGCGCCGGCATCGCGCTCTGCGTCTTCGACCTCGCCGAGGGCTTTACGGCGCAGGACGCGCACGTCGTCGGCTACGCGCTGGACGCCTTCACCGGAGTCATCATCGTCGCGAACAAGTGGGACCTCGTCCGCGACGGCGAGTGGACGCAGGAGGACTTCGAGCGACGCCTTCGCTGGAAGCTCAAGTTCGCGCCCTGGGCCTCGATTCGCTTCACCTCCGCCGCCGAGGCCACGGGCATTACGCCGCTGCTCGAGGAGGCGGTGCGCGTCGGAGACGAGCGGCAGCGGCGCATCGATACGGGCGCGCTCAATCAGGCGATTCGCCGCGCCGTCGCCGAGAAGCCGCCACCGGCGCCCGCGAAGGCCGGCCGCCTGAAGCTGCTGTACGTGACGCAGGCGGAGGTCAAGCCGCCGACGTTCGTCTTCTTCATGAACGACCCGTCACGCGCCCACTTCGGCTATCGCCGCTACATGGAGAACGTCATCCGTCGCAATTTCGGCTTCGCGGGCACGGCGCTCCGGCTGATCTTCCGCGGCCGCGGCGACGAGCAGGCGGAGCGCCACCGGACGACCGGATGATGCGCGCGGCCTCGGCCGGAAGCGCTGCGCCCGATGCGCTACCATGCGCCGCGAGGAGACGGGGCTGGAGGACATGATCGGTTCGCACCGCTTCCCTGCGCCGCGCCGCCGCGCCCCGACGCTCGCACTCTGCGCCGCCGGCGCCGCGGTCCTCTTCGTCGCCTGCTCCGGCTCATCGCCGAAGCCCGTTCCCCGAACGGACAGCCTGGGGACGGCGACCGTTGTCGCTGCCACCACGACGCCCGACCCGCGACCGCGCCCCGCCGGCGTGCCGGCGCAGGCACAACAGCTGCGCGCCGCCGCGCAGTACGGCGACCCCGCCAGCACCGACGCGGCCACGCCGAAGCTCACGTCGATCGCCTGCAGCGCCGGGCTGATGACGATCACCACGACGACTGCTGTCTTCTACGCCGAACTGCCGTGCGACCGCGCGCTGCCGGACAGCAGCGTGCAGCCCTTCGTCTCGAATCCGCTGCGCGTGCGCGTGCAGATCGCCACGGCGAGCAAGCTCTACCTGGATTCGAAGGCCGGTGGCACGGCCGAATTCACCGTCGGTCGCATCTGGCTGCAGCCCAACTGAGGTCAGCCTTCACGCGCCGCCTGCCTGCAGGCCTCGAACATCCAACATCACGGGCATCCGCCGCCCGACGCTGTATTGCTCACGGCTCGCCGGGGGTGCAGGCTGCCCGCCGCGGCGAGATCAGATCCAGATCGCGACGATCAGCCAGACGATCAGCGCGATCAAGACCAGCCAGATGATCGCGCTCCACCACGCCCAGCCGGTGTCCGTCGCGTCGTAGGGCTCATCCTGATACGCGGGGTCGATGTCGTCGACCCGGTGGTAGTGGCCGCGATGGTATCGATACACGGGCCGGCCCCAGCGTCGGTAGCCCCAGCCGAACGGCAGCAGCACGAGCCAGAACAGGATGAAGAGCCAGATGATCCAGAGCCACCACCACATGAACGCCGCCTCCTCCGGCGGCCAGCGCGAGCGCCGCCTCTTCGACGGTACCAACGCCGGCTCGCGGCCTGAACCCTTCGATGCGACTCCGCCGGCAATTGCGAGCGGGTCGCAGTGTCGGCGGCGGTCGAGGCAACACCGCCGTTACTGATCGGAGAGCTGGGGAGTGGGTGAGCGGCGACTGGGTGACGGGTGACTGGTGACTGGGGATCGGTTGCCGGGTGACTGGCGACTGCGACCGGTGAAGGTCGCCGGACGCGGGGCGTTTGGGGCGTCCGCCGGGATGGATGGACTACCGAAGCGGGCCTGCGGTCGCCTCGTAGCCGGCGTCGACGGCCAGCTCGCGGCCCTCCGCAGCCGCCACGGCCAGCTCGTCGCAGCGCTCGTTCTCGCGGTTGCCGGCATGCCCGCGCACCCAGCGAAACTCGACGTTGTGCACCTCGGTCAGCCGCAGCAGCTCCTCCCAGAGGTCGGGGTTCGAGGCCTTGGTCGTCCGGTCGCGGCGCCAGCCGTTCGCGCGCCAGCGCCGCGCCCAGCCCTCCGTCATCGCCCGCACCACGTACTGCGAGTCGCTGTACAGCGTCACGTCACAGGGCTCCTTCAGCGCACGCAGCCCCTCGATCACCGCCATCAGCTCCATGCGGTTGTTCGTCGTGCGACGGAATCCGCCGGACAGCTCACGCCGATGCGCGCCGTACTGCAGCACGACGCCGTAGCCGCCCGGCCCGGGATTGCCGAGACAGGCGCCGTCCGTATGGATCACGATCTGCCTCCGACCGCCCGCCTCAGCCTCCACGCGGCGGCGCCAGCTCGTTCATCTCACCACCTCCCGAACGCGCACCCGCGCAATGCGCTGCACCGCCCGATCGGCCGGCGCGTCGCCGTTCCACGATGCATGCGGCCGAGGACGCCCACGCTCCAGTCGCCGGCTACATCGACGCCCGCCCGCCGCCTTCCCCGCCGCGGCTCTCGCTCTATTCGCCGCATGTCAGATCCGGCAGCCAGGCGCCGGCCCGGCGCAACGCCGACTGCAGCGCCGGCACGTCGATGTCCTGCACCGCGCGCCCCGACCGCAGCGCCTGCGCGGCGGCGATCCCCGCGGCCTCTCCCGTCGCGAAGCAGGCCGGGATCTCCTTCGTCGCGTGGTGCACGCGATGGTCGACGCTGATGCAACGGCCGGCGGCCAGCAGGTTCGATGCGCGCAGCGGCAGCAGGCTGCGGTACGGGATGTGGTACACCGCGCCGTACTTCGTCCAGTGGCCGGTGCTGGCGATGGCGTCCGGGAACACGTGGTCCACCTCCTCGCGGGCCAGCACGTGCGCGCCGCGCAGCCGCCGCGACTCCGTGATGCCCAGCGTCAGGGCGACGTCGGTCAGGTACGCCTGCTCGAATCCCGGCGCCTGCGCGCGCAGGCGGTCGACCTCGTCCATCACCATTCGCCGGCACTCGACCTCGGCGAACGTCAGGTCGTCCGGGTCCGTCGCGTCGATGCGGCGGGCGATGCGCTCCGCGGCGCCCCAGGGCAGCAGCGCCTGGCCCGGATTCAGCGTGCGGAAGGCGAACGCATCTCGATCGCCGTGGCTCGACGCTTCTGACGCTCGCTCATCCGGCGCGCGCACGCCCGCCATCCGGAACCAGAGCCACGGATGCACCCGTTCGCTGTCGTAGGCTTCGCCGGCGAGCGCGAAGATGTCGCCGTCGCCGCTGGCGTCGATCACCTGCGCCGCCCGCACCGCCTGCCGGCCGGCCTTCGACGTGAAGACGACGTGCGAAAGACGGCCCGCCGGCCGCCCGTGCGGGCGCTCGAGCTCGAACACGACGTCGCTCGCCCAGCGATGCAGCATCAGCCGCACACCGGCCTCGCCGACCCAGGTAGTCGCGACGTACTTGAGCTCCTCCGGGTCGTACGCGACGGAGTAGCGCACGCGATGGGGCCCTGACCCCCAGACCAGCCCCCAGCGTCGATACCCCGCGATCAGCCCTTCATCGCGCGCGCCCCACTCGCCGGCCGGCGGATAGAAGCAGGCGCCGCGCGCCGCGAGCCGCTCGACGAGTTCCTGGCACTGCCCGGCCACCACCTGGCGCCCGTCGCCGTCGTCGAGCGTCAGCAGCAGTACGATGAGGCCGCCCGACGCGAGCCCGCCGAGATAGCCGTAGCGCTCGACCAGCACGACGTCGGCGCCCTGCCGCGCGGCGGCGATCGCCGCCGAGATGCCGGCAGCGCCGCCGCCGACCACCAGGACGTCGCACGAGGCGACGACGGGCACTTGTTGCTGCGGCAGGCTGATGACGTCCGGCATGGCCCCCCGATCGTACGTCCGTCGACACGTTGTCGCACTGACGGCGGACGGCATGTAGTCTACTCTGTGCGATTACTGCAGGTTCCGGGAGGTGCCGCGATGGCCTTCATCTGGGACGCGCGCGCAGAGCGACGCACGGCGGATGCGCTTGAACGCGCGGTCGCTGAGCAGCGGGTTCCCGGCATCAATGTCGCCGTCGTCATCGGCGATGAGGTGGTCTACAGCGGCTGCGCGGGCTTCGCCGACATCGAGGCGCGCGCGCCGATGACGCCGCTGCATCGCCAGCGCATCGCCTCGATCACGAAGACGATGGTCGGGCTCTCCGTGATGGCGCTCGTCGACGAAGGACGACTGCGTCTCGACGACCTTGTCCGCAGTCACCTGCCGGAGATCGCCTTTCGCGGGCCAGCCGAGGAGATGCGCGTCCGCCACCTGCTCACGCATACGTCCGGCATCGGCGAGGCACCGACGCTGGAGTCGCTGCGCAACTACGTCAACCCGGACCCGGACGTCCGCATGCCGCCGGGCCCGTTCGCCTCGATGTATCCCGATGGCGTCGTCGTCGATGCCCCCGCCGGCACGAAGTGGGCGTACGCGAACCACGGCTTCGCCCTGCTCGGCGAGATCCTCGTGCGCGCCGAGGATGCGTCGCTCCAGGAAGTGCTCGAGCGCCGCATCTTCGGCCCGCTCGGCATGGCCGCGACGGACATCCTCGGCCAGCCGAGCGAGAGCCTCGCGACGGGCTACCACCGCGCGCCGAGCGACGACACGCGCGCACAGCTCGAGCGCGCCGGCATTCCCGTGCCCGATGAGCCGACCATCGATGGGCTGAACATCCGCGGCAAGTTCACCCTCGAGTTCCATGAGGGCATGAACGCTGCCGGCGGCGTCCAGTCGAACATCCCGGATATGGCGCGCTACGCCTCGGCGCTCCTCCGCCGCGGCGCCGGCATCGTGCAGCCGGCGACCTTCGATGCGATGGTGGCGCCGCAGTGGTGCCCGGACGACCGCCTCGTCAGCTGGGGGCTGGCGTTCGTGCGCGCGCCGCGCTTCGGCCGGCAGACCTTCGGGCACGGCGGCGCCTACTTCGGCGGCTGGAACAGCAACGTGATGGTTGTGCCGGAAGACAACGTCGCCGTGGTCCAGCACATGAACATCATGCTCGACGAGCCGGCGCCCGTCTTCAACGCTGTCGCACGCGCCATCTTCGACGTGGCTGCGCCTGCCGATGAAGCGCCGCCGCCCGTCGACCCGTCCGTGCTCGAAACCGCTCCGGGCATCTTCGAGTGTCCCCCCGGCCGGCTGACGAACTTCCGGCCCGTGACGCGCGTCGGCCGCATCGAGCTCTATCGGGAAGGCGATGCGCTCGTGCTGCGCTCGCGCCGCGGCGCCTGGAAGGCCGGCCTGCGCCTGCAGCCGCTGCGCGGTGGCGGCGAGCTGTACGAGCTGCCGCAGACGAACGGCGAGCGCCCGCGCGTCGTGCTCACGCGTGACGCTACCGGCCGCGTCGATGGCCTGCGCTTCGATGACTGCGTGCACATGGTTCGCGCCGGCGCCTGATGGCGGGCGGCGCTCAAAACACGTCCGACGACTCGTCGATGAACTCCCACGGGATCTGCGCCTCGTCGCTCAGGCGTTGACCGAGTGCCTTGATCCCCGGCGCCTCCGTCGCCTGATGCGTGCCGAAGACCAGGTTCATCGCCGTCTCCTTCGCGAAGAGGCGCGTGAAGATGCTGCCTTCGCCGGTAATGTAGGTGTCGCAGCCGAGCGCATGCGCTTCCTCCACATCGCCGGTGTTGCCGCCCGCGCCCGTGACGATCGCCACCCGCCCGAACGCCGCCGCGTGCTGGTACGCCTCCACCTGCACCCGCAGCTCCTTCGACGCGCGCGCGATCAGCTCCGCGTACGTGCCATCGCAGCTGCCGGCGACGCCCGCTTGGCCGCCGTGGAACTCACCGAACGTCGCATCGATGCGCACGCCGAGCAGCGCCGCCAGCGCCCAGCCGTTGCCGACCTTCGGCGCACAGTCGAGCGAGGCGTGCGCGGCGTACAGCGAGACGCCGGCGCCCTCCAGCGCCCGGAGCTTCTCGTTGCGGAGGCTGCGGTCGACCTCCGCCCACGGCGGGTGATGCACGACCAGCAGCTGAGCGCCGGCCTTCGCCGCCCCGACGATCGCCGTGATCGACGTGTTCACCGCGACGGCGATCTTCGTCACGCCCGGGCCGGCGCGGTACAGCAGCCCGTTGGCGTCCGGCTCCGAGGCTGCGTACCGGGGCGCCTCGAGCAGGTCATCGAGGAATGCAGTGATGTCATCGAGCGAGGCGTTCGCGTGCATGTGCGAGGTCCCGGCGGCGCTCCATCGTGAGGCGTTCATTATGGGCGAAACGAGCGTCGCGTACGAGCGCGTCCGCGTTGCCGTCGCTGCTCGCCGATCGCGTCGCAGCGGGCCCTCGCGGCGACCGGCATGCCGGGACGTCCGCGTCGGCGCCCGTCCGATCAGTACCCGCGCGCGACTTCGCGCTTGTTGCGCCGGCACGCCGCAGCCAGCACAATACTCCGGCACCCAGCGAGGAGAGGGCTATGAAGTACATGGGATTCGGCTTGCTCGCCGCCGCCGCACTGATGGCAGCCTGCGGCGGCGGAAGCAGCAACAGCACCAACTCGAACGCGAACGCCACCGGGCCCGCCGGCAACGTCGGCGCCGCTCGCGCCGGCACGGCTGTCGTGCCGACGACCGCGCCGCCGTCCGCAGCGACGCCGGGCGCCACCGGCTCGGCGCCGGCGGTCAGCGACGGCAACGCCCCGGGCATCCCGCCGCTGCAGGGGCAGATCCAGACGACGGCCAGCGGCCTCCGCTACATCGACGAGAAGGTCGGCACCGGCGCCTCGCCCTCGCCGACGCAGCAGGTGACGGTGAACTACACCGGCTGGTTGACGGACGGCACCAAGTTCGACAGCTCGGTCGACCGCGGCCAGCCGGCCACGTTCCCGCTCAACGGTGTCATCCCGGGCTGGACCGAGGGGCTCTCGACGATGAAGGTCGGCGGCAAGCGCCGGCTGATCGTCCCCGGCAACCTGGCCTACGACGCGCGGGGCTACCCGCCGCAGATCCCGCCGAACGCAACGCTGATCTTCGACGTCGAGTTGCTCGCTATCCAGTAGGTGCGGCGGTTTCGCGCGGATCGTCGAGCGCCTACGCGCGCTCGGCGGCCGGAGGGTCGTGGCGTCGCGCTGCTACGGCCTCGCGATACTCGCCCTGGTAGGACGGCGGCAGCAGCTCGGCGATGTGCAGCATGATCTCGTCCGTCGCCGACTGCGCCGCCTTCGACGTGATGCGATCCGCCGCTGGCGGGTAGAAGGCCTTGCCGATCGTCACGGTGACCTTCGGGCCGATGAACGGCCGCACGAACACCCACGGCCACGGCACGTGCTCGGTGCCCGTGATGGCGATCGGGACGATCGGCGCCCCGGTGCGGTACGCGACGAGCGACGTCCCGGGGAAGCCGCGGTGCAGCTGGCGATCCTTGCTGCGTGTCCCCTCCGGGAACATCAGCAGCAGTTGACCGTCGTTCACGACGCTGGTCGCCGTGCGCAGCGCCGCCAAGTCCGCCGCATGCCGGTCGACCGGGAAGGCGCCGATAAAGCGGAACACCAGGCTGATGATCGGCCAGCGAAACATCTCCTTCTTCGCCATGATGGTGATGCGCCTCGGGCTGACGCCCGGGATGACGCAGGGATCGGCGTTGTTCAGGTGGTTCGACACCAGGATGGCGCCGCCGGCGCGCGGGATGTTCGCGCGGCCCTGCACCGTCGGGCCTTTGACGTAGAGGAAGAGGCAGAAGCGGATGAACCACACGACGCCCCAGTACGAGATGGGCGCGATGCGCCAGATCATGCCGCTGCCTCCAGAATGCGCTCGACCACCTGGTCGATGGTGAGATCGTCCGTATCGATCATCACAGCCCCGCGCGCGGCCGTCAACGGCGATACGGCGCGGCTGCTGTCGATGCCATCCCGGCGCTCGAGGTCGGCGAGGATCGCCGGCACGTCCGCCTGTTCGCCCGCCGCCCGCAGTTGGTCGGCGCGCCTCCGCGCCCGCACCTCTCGCGACGCGTCGAGGTATACCTTCAGGTCGGCATCAGTGAGCACAACGCTGCCGATGTCCCTGCCCGCCATCGCGATGCGCCCGCTCGCCGCCAGAGCGCGCTGGATGGCGACGAGCGTGCGCCGCACCTCCGCCACGCGCGAGACGAGCGAGACGTTCGCCTCCACGTCGGGGTCGCGCAGGCACGCCGTCACGTCGACGCCGTCGATGACGACGCCCGTCGGCTCGATCGCGGCCCCTTCGCCCAGCCGCACGTCGATGCGGAGCGACGTCGTGAGCGCTGCCACCGCGCCGGCATCGCGGACGTCGATATCGCGGTCGAGCGCCGCCCACGTCACCGCCCGATACATCGCGCCGGTATCGAGGAAGCGATAGCCGAGCCGCGCCGCGACGAGCGCGCCGACGGCACTCTTGCCGGACGCCGCCGGTCCGTCGATGGCGATCGTCGAGGCGCGCACGCTGCCAGGCGATTCCGTGCCGATCCCCGCCTCCTCTTCCGATCTGATCCTACCCGCCTCTGCGGCGCCGTGCGCGCGCGTCATCGCTGCTCGGCCAATCCGACGAGTCGTCGAAGCCGCCGAACCTCGTCGGTAGAAAGCGCGCGCGTCGTCCCGCGCCGCAGACGCGCCAGCTCGATGCCATCGACGCGCGTGCGAACCAGTGTCCGCACGGGAAGCCCGACCGCTGCGCACATGCGCCGCACCTGGCGCTTCCGCCCCTCGTGGATCGCCAGCCGCAGCCAGACGTGCCCCTCGCGAGACTCGTGTCCGGCTGGAGGCGCCGCTGGTTCGACGTGCGCCGGCGCCGTCCGCTTCCCGTCGAGCTCCACACCGGCAGCGAGCGCCGCGAACGCCGCGCGGCCGGGCGCTCCGACGACGAGTGCCGCGTACTCCTTCTCGACTTCGAACCGCGGGTGGGCCATCCGATGCGCGAACTCGCCGTCGTTCGTGAAGAGCAGCAGCCCCTCAGTGTCGCGGTCGAGCCGGCCGATCGGGAAGACGTGCGGCGGCAGGTCGTCCGGCAGCAACTGCATCACCGTGTGCCGATGCTGCGGGTCGCGCGCTGTCGTCACGAAGCCGCTCGGCTTGTTCATCGCCAGGTAGACCGCGGGCGCGTCCGCGTGCACCGGCACGCCATCCAGCTCGATGACGTCAACTGCCACATCGGCCTGCATGCCGAGCGTCGCCGGCTGGCCGTTGACGCGCACGCGCCCGTCGCTGATCAGCGCTTCGACGCCACGCCGCGAGCCGTGGCCGGCGCGCGCAAGGATCTTCTGCAGCCTTTCGGTCACGGCGGACCGGACAGCCGGCTCCGAAGCGCCGGTCCGAAGCGGAACGTGAGGGCGCCGGCGGCGAGCGTGATGGCGCTGCCCAGAGCCAGCCACGGCAGCCAGCTCGACACGCCGGCGCCGCCCTGGGAGAGCACCTTCACCGGTGCCGCGGCGGGCGCGCCTTGCTGCTGCGACGTGGCCGCTTCGACCACGTATGGCCCGCCCGGCGACGGACGCCGGTTGTCTGTGAAGTCGCCGGCCTCGTCGGTATCGACGCCGGGCGTGCGGCGCTCGATCGAGTGCCCCGCCGGCACATCGGCGATAGATGGCTTCATCACCGACGTATCGGCGCCCCACGAGATCGCGTCGAGGGTTCGGCCGGAGCCGTCCCGAAGCGTCAGGCGGTCGCCGTTGTTCCCGAGTGAATTGCCGATGCGCCCGCCCGCCGTCGCCAGCGCGCCGCGGTACGCGGGATACGTTTTCAGGAAGCTCTCCGATGCAGCGAGGACCGCGTAGCCGCGAGGCGGCACGACGAGGTCGGGTATGCGCTCCGCAGCCGCGTTGTCCGCCAGCGTCCAGCCGCTCACGTCCTGCGCGACGTCGCCCGCGTTGTAGAGCTCGATCCACTCGTTCGCCGCGTCGGGGCCGCTCGTGGCTGCGTCGTAGAGCACCTCGTTGATGACGACGCGGGCGCCAGACAGCGGCGCCGACGCCGGCTTCGCCGGACCGGGCGTGGAGCCGCCCGCGGGACGTCGCCCAGGCAGCGAGGCCGCAGCGCCGGCCTGCGCGGCCGGAATATCGCCGGCGGCGACGTTGACGGCGCCCGTTGCATCGGATGGGCTGAGTTCCACGAATGATGCGTCGTCGACGTAGATCGCCGCCGCCGCGTCGGACGCCGGCGCCAGCAGCACGCGCAGCCGCGCGCTGCGGGCCGTCGACGGCGCGGCGATGGTGCCGGAGGTCAGCTGTCGGTATGCGGTATCGGCGCTCGTCAGGCGCCCGGTGCTATCGGCGCTGGCGAGTGCGCCGCCGCTGCCGTCGTCGCTCGCGTACCACGAGATGCGCAGGAACGCCGCTGCCACAGCCGGATCGTTGTCCAGCACCCAGGCGGTGAATGCGTACGACGTCCCCGGTGTGACCGCGACTGCCTGGTACATCCACTTGGTCGAAGCGGTCGTGCTTTCGAGCCGTGCCGCGCGCCAGCCGCCGTGTACGGGCGCGGTTGCCGGGGCGAGGGAGCCGCCGACCTGATTCCACGCGACGATCGCGCCGTCCGGCGCCAGCTGCTCGAAGCCACCGTTCTGCAGGCTGCCGAGAAGCGGCGCGAGCATGGGCGACGGCGTGCCGGTGCCGGCCGGAGTGGCGGTGCGGGTGGCCGTTGGCGTGCGTGTCTGCGTGGCTGTGCGGGTCGGCGTGGCCGTGCGCGTGCCGGTCGGCGCCGGCGACGCGCTGGGCGCAGGCGTCGATGTCGAGGTGGGAACGGTGCTCGGGTCGACGCCGTCGAGGTGCACCGCATCGACGTACACCCCGTCGCCAGGAGCGCCCACGAACTCGATGGCGACGCCGATCCAGGTTCCCTGGCTGAGCGTGATCGAAAGCGCGATCGGTGTCCAGCTGTCAGGCGCTATCTCGTACGCGCTGGTCGCCGCGCCGCTCGCGTCGCTCGTCGCGATACTCGCCGTGACGCGAACGCTCGCGCTGCTGCTGCGGACCGACAGCGCGAGCGCGTAGTCACCCGGCGGCGCCATCACGGACGCTTGGCGCAGGATGCCGCGGCTGGACGCGAGCGTGAAGTAGCCTGCGCGCGCGCCCTCCGCCGGGACGACGGTCGTCGCGTCGACGACCTGCATCGTGCCGCCGGCGGACCGCCAGCCGGTTGTGCCATCCTCGAAGCCACCGTTGGTCACGTAGTCGTAGGCCGCTGCCCGGTCGCCCTGCATGAACAGCGACAGAGCGGCCAGCGCGCCCGACGCGAGCACGGCGAGCAGATAACGCTTCACGGGGCGGACGTCCTGCTGAACCCCACCCGGGGGGCGCGCCCGGGGCCGCATTACGCCGCGGCCTGAGGCGTCGCGGTCAGGCCTGGCGCCTGATCCGCACGCGGCGCATCATCACCGTCTCGGTGATAATCTGCGCTTCGTCGAGCATGCCGTCGTTCGCGTCGCGCCGGGCAGCGCTGGGCGATGGCCGCCGCCGGCCGCCGGTGAGCGCGTTCGTGATCACCCGTCGCATCACGTACTGCCCGAAGGTCCCCGCCGCCATGACGGCGGCGCCCTTCACCAGCCGGGGGACGCGCGGCTGCCAGATCGTCGCCGACAGCTGACCGCGCACGGCCGGCAGGCGCGCGCTGGTGGCAGTGCCGCAGCGCCGGCAGAAATTGTCGCCGCCGTCGAGCACGAAAGAGCATTCGGCGCAAAACGGGCTGCTCATGGCCGGGCTATCGTACCGCGGTCCCCATAACGCGTCAATTGACTTCTCAGGTGACGGCAGCATCCGCCAGCGACCGCTCGATTTCCGGCGTCAGGTCGTAGCCACCGACGATGCGGGTGTCGCCAGCCATCACGTGGCCGTCATCGAGCCGTAGCCTGCCGTCGGCGAACCCCCGCAGCGTCTCGACGATCAGCGGGAGCTCTCGGGCGCTGCCTCGGCGCCGGATCTCCTGGAAGAGCGCATTGTCTTCGCCTTCGCGTTCGCGCAGCTCGGCCGTCGAGCGCTGGCGGGCGTCGCCCCAGAGGACATCGATGCCGCTGCCGCGGAGCGGGTAGGTGCAGTAGGTGACGATGGCACCGGCATCGAGTGCGCCCGTCACGAGGTGAATGCGGACGCCGCCGTGGTCCGCACGCTGCTCGATGAGCTGCCATGTCACGTCCTGCCAGGTGCCGGCCGGTTGCCCGGGACCGCTTGGATGGAGGTTGAGCAGCGGATGCGCCTCGTAGAGCGGCGCGGTCGTGATCAGCATGTATCCGGCGAGCACCCCGAGGTCGAACGGATACGGCGCGATCAGTTCCGCCACCGAGCGGTCGTATGCTTCGCGCCACGCGGGTAGCGGCTCGCCCGCCCGGGCGACCTCGCCGCCGTGCTCGCGCCGAAACGTGCGGTCGGACAGTGTGACGAGCGGAATGCCATACGCGCGCACCTGGTCGAAGAAGACGTCGGTGATGGGGAACTGCCCTGGATCGCGGTTGGAGAAGACGACGCTGATCTGCGCATCGAGCGTGCGGTCGCGGATCGCATCGACGGCAGCGCGCAGCAGCTTCTGCGATCCCTCGCCGCGTCCCGTCGCGAACCAGCCGATACGCAGCACGCAGCCCCCGATCCCGCACCGCCATCGCTGTGCGCCGACGATCGATTGTACCAGCGCCGCGCGCAACCCACTGATGTGCAGACGAGCGTCCTCAGCCGCTGCGCGCGCCGGCTGCGACGCGGGATCGGCGGCTCTTCATGGGAAGGCGTCGTCGTCGTCGAGCGGCGCCTCTTCCACATACTCGACCTCGTCGGGCGGCTCGTGCTGCGCTGCGTCGTCGCCGGGAGGGGCCGTGAACGATTCCTTGAGCCTCGTGATCTTCAGCTCCGCGGTGTCGAGCTGCTCCTGGCACTGGCGCGCCAGCGTCATGCCTTCCTCGTACACGGCGATCGCGTCATCGAGCGAGAGGCCACCCTGTTCGAGCCTGGCGACGCGCTCTTCGAGGTGGGCGTACAGCTGCTCGAAGGTCTGGTCGTCGTGCTTGTCGGCCATGCTGCTCCCCGCCTGCCCCGCGGCCAGTTGCCGGGCTGTCCCGCTTCGTCTCGCTCGCGGTTCCGATCCGCGGAAGATGACCGTGGCCCCGCCTGCCGGCGATGCCCTGGCGTCACCGGCTGCCGCGCGTCCGCCTAGGCACGCTCCTCCGGCATCATAAACAGCGGCGCCTGCGCTTCGGGCACGCGGCGCTTCAGCCGGCGTCGCTGTACGCTCCCGGGGCCGCCGTCGACGTGGGCGGCGAAGGCGCCGTCCTTGAGGCGCACGCGGATGGCCTCGCCCGGCGCGGCTTCGTTGACGCTCGACAGCACGGCGGTACCGCGCTGGACGATGGCGTAGCCGCGCGCGAGCGTGGCGAACGGGTCCAGCGCGCGCAGCCGCCAGACGCAGCCGCCGACGCCCTGCGCCGCCTGCCGCGTGCGGCCCTCGATGGCGCGTAGCGCCTGCCGCGTCAGCTCGTCGACGCGCTGGCGCTCGCGGTCGACCGCCGGCGCGCGGCCTTCGATGCGACGCACCTGGCGCCGCAGGTCGTCGCGCCCGTGCGCAAGCCGGCGGCGAAGCAGCGATTCCATCGTGCCGGCGGCGATGCCGAGCCGCACGGTGACATCGAGGCGGTCCGGGGCGACGATCTCCGCCGCGGCCGACGGCGTCGGCGCGCGTCGGTCGGCGACGTAGTCGGCGATGGTGACGTCGGTCTCGTGCCCGACGGCCGAGACGACGGGCGGCTCGCTGGCGAAGATGGCGCGCGCGACGTGCTCGCTGTTGAACGCGGCCAGCTCTTCGAGCGAGCCGCCGCCGCGGGCGACGATGACGACGTCGACGCCGCGGCGACGATTCAGCTGCTGCAGCGCGCCGGCGATGCCGGCGACCGCGTCGGGGCCCTGGACGGGCGTGGGCGCGAGCACGACTTCGGCCAGCGGCCAGCGCCGCCCGAGCACCTGGCAGATATCGTGGAAGACGGCGCCGCTGGCGGAGGTGACGACGCCGATGCGGCGGGGAAAACGGGGCAGCGGCCGCTTGCGCGTCTCGTCGAAGAGGCCCTCGGCGTCGAGGCGGGCCTTCAGCCGCTCGAACTCCATCTGCAGCAGTCCGGCGCCCTCGGGCTGGACGAAGTCGACGAGGATCTGGAGGTCGCCGCGCGGTTCGTAGAAGCCGGTGCGGCCGTGGACGACGACGGCGCGCCCGTTCTCGATCTCGCGCGAGGTGGTGCTGCGGGCGCGCGGGAAGCGGGCCTGGAAGAACACGGCGCGGAGTTGGCCGCGCGCGTCCTTGAGGGTGAAGTAGACGTGGCCGGACGCGGGTCGGCTGACGTTCGAGCACTCGCCGGCGACCCAGAGGTCGCCGAGCCGCGCGTCGCTTTCGACGAGCTCGCGCAGGTAGGTCGTCAACTCGTGGACCGCGTAGACCTGCTGCACCTTCGGCTACGCCCGCGCCTGGTACTCGCCGGTGCTGGTGTTGATCTGGAGCCGGTCGCCCTCGTTCACGAACAGCGGCACGTTGACGACGAGGCCGGTCTCCATCGTCGCCGGCTTGGTGGCCCCGGTCGCGGTGTCCCCCTTCATGCCGGGGTCGCTCCGTGCGACCTTGAGCACGACGGAAGCGGGCAGCTCGATGCCGATCGGCTCGTCGCCGAGGAAGAGGACGTCGCAGGCGCCGTTCTCGGCGAGGAAGTTCATCGCCTCGCCGACCTGGTCGCGTGTGAGCGGCACCTGGTCGAAGGTCTCCGTGTTCATGAAGTAGAAGATGTCGCCATCGGCGTAGCTGTACTGCATGGCGACGCGCTCGACGCGGACGCGGGGCCACTTCTCGCCAGCCTGGAAGGTGCGCTCGATGATGTCGCCGCGGCGGACGTCGCGCAGCTTCATGCGCATCTGCGCCGAGCCGCGGCCCATTTTGATGTGCGCGAACTCCATCACCTGGTAGACGCGGCCATCGAGCTCGATGGTGGCGCCGCGCTTCATGTCTCCGGTGGAAATCATTCCGGTCGGTCCTCCTGCAGGTCGTCGTTCGTGCGCACGATGTTCGGTGAGGGCGCGCGTCACCGAGTCGCCGCCGCGCGCCCGAGCAGTTCGTGTCCCCACTTGTGTGTGATCTACGAGGCAGCGGCTCTCGCGCCGGCGGCCAGCGTCGCCCTTCGCAGCGAGGACGGCGCGCCGCCGTTCGCCTTCGATTCTACCCGACGAACCGCAGTTTCGGCGCCTGGCTCATGACGCGCGCCTTGCCGCCTTCGAGGACGACCATGTCCTCGATGCGGACGCCGCCCCAGCCGGTGATGTAGATCCCGGGCTCGACGGTGAACACCATGCCGTCCTTCAGCTCGTCGGTGGATGTGCGGGCGACGCGCGGCGCTTCGTGCACCTCGAGGCCGATGCCGTGGCCGAGGCCGTGCCCGAAGGTCTCGCCGTAGCCCGCGGCCTCGATGACGTTGTGGGCGATCATGTGGCACTCTTCGCCGGTCATGCCGGGCTGGACCATCTCCTCGGCGCTGAGCTGCGCGGTGAGGACGATGTCGTAGACCTTCCTGAACTGATCGTCGGGCTTGCCGAGGAAGATCGTGCGGGTGAGGTCGGACATGTAGCCGCCGACGTCGCACCCCATGTCGATAACGACGCCCTCGCCGGATACGAGCTCGCGGTCGCGCGGGTAGGCGTGGGGCATGGCGCCCCACGGACCGCCGGCGACGATGGTGTCGAACGAGAGCCCGTCGCCGCCATGCTCGCGGATGTACTTCTCGATCTCCCACGCGACTTGGCGTTCGGTCCATCCCGGCTCGACGCGCTCGGCCACGCTGGTGAAGGCGGCGTCGCCGAGGTCCGTCGCCGCCTGCAGAGCGGCGATCTCCGCCGGCTCCTTGAACAGGCGGAGCGACTCGACGAGGTTGGGCGTGGGCACGAGGTTCGGGCGTTCGCCCTCGGGCAGCGTCGCGAGCGCCTTCTTCAGCGCCTGATGCGTGGCGACGGTAATGTCGTTCGCTTCGAAGGCGACCTTCTTGCCGCCAAGGCCGGCGAAGAGCGGCAGCAGCCACGCATCGAACCCGCCGACGGTCTTGTGGAGGCGGAAGCCGGGCGCCTGCTGGCCGCTCTGCTCGTAGTAACGGAAGTCCGTGGCGATGACGGCGTCGTCGTGGCTGATCAGCAGGTAGCCGGCGGAGCCGGTGAACCCGCTCAGGTAGCGGCGGTTGTTGCCGTTCGAGATGAGCGCGGCGTCGAGCTCGTGCGCGGCGAGCGCGTGGCGCAGGCGTGCGAGTCGCTGGTCCATGATGCCCCCTGTCCGGTCCGCCGCCCGGGCGACGGTCTGGGCTGCCCCGGCCGCCATGCCGGGGCCGCTGCTGTGGCGCCGCCGCAACGCCGGCCGGTGGGGCGGCGGTGTCACTCGGCGCCCTGGATGATGCGGGCGAGCGCTTCGACGGCGAGCACGTAGCCGTGCGCGCCGAGGCCGACGATGGCGCCGCTGACGACGGGGGAGAGCAGCGACGCGTGCCGGAACTCCTCCCGTCGCCAGACGTTCGAGATGTGCACCTCGACGGCCGGCAGGCCGCAGGCGGCTACGGCATCGCGCAAGGCGATGCCGTAGTGCGCGAGGGCGCCGGCGTTGATGACGAGCCCGTCGCCATCCGCCTGCTCCTGTTGCAGCCAGTCGACGATGGCGCCTTCGCTGTTCGACTGGAGGGCCCGCACGTCGGCCTGGAACTCTGCCGCCCGGGCGCGCACGGCCGCCTCGATCTGGGCGAGCGTGGTGGTGCCGTAGATCTCGGGCTCGCGGGCGCCGAGCGTGTTGAGGTTGGGCCCGTTGACGAGCAGGATGCGCATCGCCGCCCATTGTAACGGAGGCGGGGGTAGGCCCTCACACCCCCGGCCCGTCCGCCACGGGGCGGGGGAGGGACGACGGGGTAACGCTCCCCCGGCCCCCGCCCACTGCGGTGGAGGGGAGCGTTCTCCCGCGGCCCCCGGCCCGGGCCTTAGCCGATGATCGCATACGCATCTATACGCGGTCGGCGGCGGTGGAAGAGGGCTGGTGGACGGTGGAGCGCACGTCATCTACTGCCGAAGACTATAGGTGAGGCATGGCGACGCGCCGTGACGGGGGATGCTCTCGCAGCGAAGCAGCAGGTACGACCCGCGCGACAACGCGAGGGACCGAGGGACGCGCATGGACGACAGCACCGTCGACGAGAGCATGATCGAGGCGACGATCCGGCGGGTCGCGGAGGCGCAGGCGGCCCGGGACGCGGCGACGGCGGACAGCGAGGCGCCGGCGGCCGCCAGCGCTCGCTTGCCAATCGAGCGTTCCGCCGTAGCTGTGGCAGGCGAGGAGGACGCGGTCGAGCGTTCCGCCGGAACTGCGGCAGGCGAGGCCGGCGGGACCGCGCCGGACGATGCCGTGGCGGCGAGGGCACCCGAGGAGAGCGCAATCGAGGCGACGATCCGGCGGGTGGAAGCGGCGCGCCTCGCACGCGAGCAGGAGGCGCCGGCACCGCCAGGACAGTTCCGCGACGGCGCGGGCGTCGCGGCTGACGAACGCGACGTCGCGCGGGCGCCGCTCGTCTTCGCGCCACGCGAGCATGGCGGCGCGGCAGCCGCGCTGGCCGTCGCAGAGCCTGCGGCGGAGGGCTGGCTGGACGCGCTGGCGCGGATCGAGCGCGGGCTCGACGCGGCGACGGTGCTCCTTCGGCAGATCCTGGCGCGCCTCGAACGCACGGCGGCCGCGGCGCCGGCGGCGATGTCGTCGTCCCCGCCAGTGGCGCCGGCTGCAGAGGATGACGACTGGGAGGATGCGCCGACGCCGCTGCCGCAGATGGCGTTCGGGGCGCCGCCGCGGCCGGTGATCTTCCGCGACGCGGCGCCGGACGACGAACGCGCGGGCGCGGCGCCGCCGATGAGCGACGAGACGGCGATGCCGCCGCCGGCCGCCGCAGTCGAGACGCGCCGCGGCTTCGACCTGCTGCCGCGCAGCTATCGGATCACGGTGGAAGACAAGCGCCGCGGCGTCGACCTGGTGCCGCTGCATCGGGCGCTGCTGGGGATGGACGGCGTCCGCGACATGTCGCTGCTCAGCTACAACAACGGCGTCGCCATCGTGTCGCTGGAGACGGTAAACGACCTCGACCCGTCGCTGCTGGAACGCGCCGTCGGGCGAGCGATGTCGCGGAGAGCGACGGTCGAGACGCACAACGAGCGGACTCTGGTCGTGAAGTTGGCGGAGGACTGATGCGCTGGCTGAAGAGTCGGAAGGCGGAAGAAGCCGCGGCCGACGACGAGCGCCTGTTCGACGACCTCGACGCGGCGCGGCCGGAGGGGCGCGAGGGCCGCCTGTTCGACCTCGTCATCCTGACGCTGTTCCTGCACAGCGCCGGCAGCATTAACGAGATGGTGGGTGCGTTCGTCGAGAAGGCGCCGGCCGTAACCGAGGCGACGTTCGTCTATCCGATGGTGCTGGACAAGAAGCGCGACGTGCTGAGCGCGTCGCCGCTGGAAGGGCTCGTCGAGCCGCACCTGGAGCGGGCGATGGACGCGTACCAGGAGGACCTCACGGTCTGCGAGCTCGACCTGCCGATGAACCATTTCCGTCGTCAGGTGATCGAGCGGGGCGAGGTGCAGACGCGGTCATCGATGGTGGAGTTCTGGGATGGCCTGATCGCAGAGGACGTGGCGATGGCGGCGGAGGAGAAGCTCGGCTGCAAGAAGTTCGCCTTCGTGCCGATGCTCGTCGAGGGCGAGGCCTACGGGATCGTCGTGTTTGGGTTCACGAAGACGGAGATCGATGCGGAGATCGTCGAGCTGCTGGTCGGTCACTTCACGCTGTCGCTGCGGGACATCGCGACGCAGGAGGATACAGCGCGCTTCAACGACATCGACCCGGTGACGTGGGTGTACAACCGGCGCTATATCTCCGAGGCGATCGAGAACGAGCTCGTGCGCTGCGGCCGCTACGCGCGGGCGCTCTCGCTGGTCGTGCTCGACCTCGATGACTTCGCTCAGTTCAACGCGCAGTACGGGCAGTCGATGGGCGACCGCCTGTTGCGAAGCGCGGCGGTGAGCCTCGCCGAGGCGGTGTCGCCGCCGGAGATCGTGGCGCGACTGGGCGACGACGAGTACGCGGTGCTGCTACCGGAGACGAACCGGGCGGCGGCGGTCTCGGTGACGACGCGGCTGCTCGCCAGTCTCTCGCAGGTATCGGTGTTCGGGCAGGACGGCGCGCCGGAGCCCCTGAAGGCGTCTGTGGCGATCGTCTGCTTTCCGGAGGACGGCGCCTCGGCGAAGGACCTGCTGGACGGCGCGATGTCGGATATCCGACAGGCGAAGCGCGAACGCGAGGAGCAGGCGCGGGCGAACACGGTGCGAACCATCAATCCGCTCGCGCGCGCGTCGGGCGAGCGCCTGCGCGGGTAATACGTGGCCCCCAGCCGCGGCCCGTACCGCCGCGCCCTCTCCCACAGGGAGAGGGGTTATCCCTCCCCCGGCCCCGCCCCATTGCGCTGGAGAGTGGCGGCTGGTGGCGCGGCGGCGTCGAGGCGGTCGATGATGGCGGGCAGCTCGCGCAGGTGGGCGATGATCGCGTCGGGCGGCGGCCTGTGGCCCTCGTGCGGACGGGCGACGTACTGCTGCGTGAGCACAGCGTGCATACCGCAGGCCTTCGCGCCGCCCACGTCCTGCAGCGGGCTGTCGCCGACGAAGATGGCGTCCGCGGCCGCGACGTCGAGCTCGCGCAGAGCCTTCTCGAACAGCGACCGATGCGGCTTGCGCCAGCCCTCGTCGGCGGAGACGACGACGCTGCGCATCAGCGCCTCGATGTCGAACCGGCGCAGCATGGCGCGGATGGCGGCGCTATCGGCGAGGGTGTTGGTGATGCAGCCGAGGCGAAGGCCGCGGGCGTCGAGCGCGCGCAGGGCCTCGACGGTGCCGTCGCCGCAGAGAAGATGGTCGATCTCGGTGGCGAAGAGCGGCGGCGTCAGCTCGCGCAGCAGGGCTGCGTCGAGCGCGAGCCCGAGCGAGCGGCAGCCGCGGTCGACCCAGGCGTACGAGGGCGGCTGGTCGAGCTGGCCGGATGCGTCGAGGAAGTAGTCTTCTCGCGACGCCTGCAAGGCCAGGCGCACGGCTTCCTGGATGGCGGCCGCCTCCGGCAGGTCGTCGCGGCCGAGGCGGGCGGCGAGCGTGCGCTGCAGGGCCGCGTAGGCGGCGGCGAGGGCGCGGCCGTCGCCCGGGCCGATGTCCCAGAGTGTGTGGCCGAGGTCGAAGATGACGGCGCGGATCACGGCGCCGGCGTCGCTTCCACCGCCGGATCCCTGGCGCCATTGGCCGAGCTGAAGCCGTTCGTGCTGATCGTCGCGTCGGGCGCGGTGAGGAGCTCGCGGCGGGCGAGCGTCTGCAGGATGGCGCGCAGGTAGCGGGCGCTGCGCGGCACCGCGGTCTCGGGGTCCTCGTCGCCGTCGTAGTCGAGCAGCACGAAGCCGCGGTAGCCGGCAAGGCGCAGCAGGCGGAGGACTTCGGGCCAGTGGACCGCGGCGTCGCTGCCGTCGTCCTGGACGTCATGGACGCGTGCATGCGTCTGCACCGTCTTCCGGAGCACGGCGTCGATGCCGGCGCGGTGGGGCAGGTCGGCCGGGTCGAGGCAGACGCGCAGCCAGGGCGAGCCGACGTCGCGCAGGCACTGGTCGAGCTCCTGCGCCGTGCGCACGACGCCGGCGCGCTGACTGTTCTGCAGGGCGAGCGCGACGCCTCGCTCGGCGCCATGCGTCGCGCTCTCGCGGAGCGCCCACGCGAGGTCCGACCACGTGCGGCGTACGTCGCGCTGCGGCGGACCGAAGACGCGCCGGAAGAGGCCGACGATGCGGCCGGGGTCGGGCGCCGCCGCCGGCATGGGGGCGGCCTGCGCCCAGCCGGCGAAGACGCGCACGACCGGCGCGCCGAGCAGGGCGGCGACGTCGCACCATTGCCGCACCTTGGCGCACTCCCCGGCGCGGGTCTCGGGCGAGGCGAAGTCGTTGGTGACGGCGACGCCGGCGATCGTCAACTGGAGGTCGATGCAGAGCTTCTTGAGCTCGCGCAGGTAGGCGGGGTCGGTCGTCGGGAAGTGAACGTCGGCGAGCTCGACGCCGTCGAACTCCATCTCTTCGGCGCAGCGGCGGAGCCACTCGCGGAGGTCGATGCGGCCGGCGCGGAAGGCGGCGTGGTAGGACCACGAGCTGCAGCCGAGCTTCATTCGGACATCTTCCGGTATCCGCCGGCGCTGCGCCAACGGCGCGATGCCACCGCAGCGGGCGCTGGGGAGTCGGTCGAACGGCCTCTCGCCCGGAACGTCTCCGCGGCGCGGAGAGGGAGCCTGGAGCCCGGGCGGCGTTCTACGCTGCTCGTCGCCCGATACGAAGCGTGGTGACGATGCGACCGCCGTAGCCTTCGCGCAGCGTGCGGCGGGCCGGTTGATGATCGCGGCGGCGGCGCGCGCCCTTGGCGCGGGGCGGCCTCCTCGCCATCGTGTGTCGCGGTCGCGACATCCTGACCACGAGGCAGCGCCGCACTGCGTGGGAGGTTCGAGCGTGTCCGCGGCCTGTGCGGGGTCGTCGCGAAGGACTACAGAACCTCGTGCCCGAGCGCGCGCTCTCCTCCCGCCGTGCCCGCCCGGCCGAGCGCCCAGCGCGCGTCCGCGTCCTCGGCGACGACGCAGCGGAAGTTCGCCCGTCCGAGGCGGTCGATGAGCGACGCATAGACGTCGGCGAAGCGCGACTGCCACGGCTGGAGGTAGCACACCTCGCGCACGTCGGCCTGCAGCAGCTCCTTGAGGCAGCCGAAGCAGGGCTGCAGCGTCGTGTAGATGGTGCAGCCGGCGACGGCGACGCCGAAGCGGGCGGCGGCGAGCAGCGCGTTTTGCTCGGCGTGCACGCAGATGCAGACGTCGTATCCCTCGCCGGGAGCGTACGCCTCCGGGTGGGCGCAGCGGCGGCAGCCGCCGTCGGCGCAGTTGCGCATCTTCGCCGGCGTGCCGTTGTAGCCGGTGCTGAGGATGCGGCTCTCGCGGACGATGATGGCGCCGACGCGCCGCCCGGTGCAGCTCGCACGCGCGCGCACGGCGAGGGCGATGCGCATGAAGTAGGCATCCGGGGCGGGCCGCTCGTCGCCGGGAGGGGGCGTCGCCGCCACGGCGGCGACCGGATCATCGTCTGGCGTGCGGTCGCTCATTGGGGCCGTCCTTCGATGCGGTCGAGCGCGATGCGGATGGCGCCGATCAGCTGGGCGTCGTCGCCGAGCTGCGATGCGACGATGCGCGGCCGGGCAGGCAGGCAGCGTAGCGCCGCGTCGCGCACCGGGCCGAGCAGGCGCTCGCCCTGGGCGCGCACGACGCCGCCGCCGAAGACGACCATCTGCGGGTCGAGGAGCGCGGCGATCGATACGACCGCCATGGCGAGCTCGCGCTGGACGCTGTGCAGCCAAGCGGCGGCCGTCTCGCGACCGCGATAGGCGGCATCGAACAGCTCGCCGACGGTCGCGTGGTCGCCGAGCAGCTCGACGGCCTTGGCCGCCATCGCCCGGCCGCCGACGTCCGCTTCGAAGCAATGGCCCCAGCCGGGCTGTTCGAGCTGGGCGGGCGACATCGGGAAGAAGGCGACCTCGCCGGCGAGGAAGTGGCCGCCGCGGTGCAGGCGGCCGTCAACGACGACGCCGGCGCCGATGCCGGTGCCCATAGCGATGAAGACGAAGTCGTCGATGCCCTTCGCTGCGCCCAGCCAGCGCTCGCCGATGGCGGCGGCGTTGGCGTCGTTTTCCGTCGCGACCGGCACGCCGCGCGGCCGGCCGAGCAGTGCTTCGACCGGCACGTCGCCCCAGCCGGGCAGGTTGGCGGCGGTGGAGACGGCGCCGGCGGCGGGGTCGACGGCGCCGGGCACGACGACGCCGATGGCGGCGGCGCGCGCGCCCACCCAGACGCCGCGCGCGAGGTCGTCGAGCGTGCGGCCGATGCGCTCGAGCAGCTGCTCCGGCGGGCCGCCGGGGAAGGGCATCAGGCGACGCGCCTCGATCCCGCCGTCGCTGTTGGCGATGGCGACGCGGACGTTCGTGGCGCCGATATCGACGCCGGCGATGAAGAAGTGCTGCGGCACGCGCGTCCCTCCAGACGCGGGGAGTGTACTGGACGCGAACGTCGCCGCGGCGGAATGGCGACGGCGACGTGGAGATGCGGAGGGCAGTACTCCCTCCGGTTCCACGGGCGAGGCAGGCGGGCGCGACATAACGATGCGAGGAAGATGCTGGTAGGCACGGCGCGGATCGTGGTGCTAGAGTAGGGACGAATTCCGAGGCCACCCGCCATGCTCGACATCTATCTGCTGACGCTCGCCCTCTCGCTCGCACTGGCGGTCGTGCTGACGCTGGTCCTGCAGGTGGTGTCGCGCTCGGAGCGCTACCACGCGCTGTTCCACGTGCGGGGCATCAGCGAGCGGCCGCGCTGGGGCGGCGTGATCTTCCTCTCGACGTTCGCGCTGACGCCGTTCATCGCGTCGGCGCTATCGCCGCACGCGAGCGAGCTCTTCACGCCGAAGTCGGGGAGCTTTTTGGGCTTTCTCGCGGCGGCGGCGCTCGTCTTCCTCGTCGGCTTCGTCGATGACATCCGGCTGACGAGTCCGTACTCGCGGACGCTGGTCTTCCTGGCGGCGGGCGTCGCGGTGTACCTGGCGGGGTACAAGATCGATGACGTGGGGCTCCCTTGGGGGCCGAGCCTGCACTTCGGCAGCTTCGGGGTGGTGGTCACGGTGCTGTGGATCTACGCCTGCACGAACGCCTTCAACTTCATCGACGGCCGCGACGGCGTGTCGCTGGGGGTGGCGGTGCTCGCCGCGGCGACGATGGCGCAGATCGGCGCGCACTCGGCGCACCCGACGGTGGCGCTGCTGCTCGTCGCGCTGGCGGGAGCGGGCCTCGGCTTCCTGCCGTTCAACCTGCCGCCGGCTTCGATGTACATCGGTGATTCGGGGGCGTACGTGGTCGGCTTCATCATCGGGACCCTCTCGATCCGGGCCGCCACGGGCCCGACGAACGAGGTGTTCATCGCCGTCCCCGTCGTCGCGCTCGGCTTCCCGATCATGGACTTGGCGCTGGCGACGGTGCGCCGCTCGCTGGAGCGTCGGCATCCGATGATCGGTGACGGCGACCACATCCACAGCCGGCTGGAGCAGGCGGGCGCGGGACCGCGCGGGCTGGTGGCGATCGCCTACGCGCTGGCGGTGCTGTTCTCGGCCGGGGCGATCGTCATCCACTACATCGGTAACACGTGGGTGGAGGCGGCGGTGTTCGCGGCGGTGCTGGCGACGGTGGCGTTGACGCTGCTGCGGCTCGGCTACATCGTCACGCTGTGGAACAGCCACAGCATCGTCTGGCTGCGTCAGCGGCTGTACGCGCTTGCCGGCGGCGTCCGCCGACCGGGCTGAGATCGACGCGCGATCGATCCCGCCGTGCGGGCGGCTGCGTCGGAGGCGGCGTGATGCGCTATCCTCATTCCGCATGGAGTTCACGAAGCTGCATGGAACGGGCAACGATTTCGTCGTCGTGGACGGACGAAGGCTGGACCGCGACTGGGCGGCGGCGGCGCGCGCGGTCTGCGACCGGCACTTCGGCGTCGGCGGCGACGGACTGATCCTCGCCGTGGCGTCGGAGCGCGCGGATGTGGGGATGCGGATCTTCAACGCCGACGGCTCGGAGGCGGAGATGTCGGGCAACGGCATGCGCTGTCTGGTGAAGTTCGCGGTCGATGGCGGGCTGGTGGCGCCGTGCAACGACGAGCTCGACGTGGAGACGGGCGCCGGGGTGATGCGCGTGCGGGTGACGACGTCGGGCGGGCGCGTGACGGACGTGCGCGAGCGGATGGGCGCGCCGCGCCTGGAGCCGCGGGACATCCCGATCGCCGTCGAGGCGGCGGCGCCGCTCCGCGACGTGCCTCTGGCGGTCGATGGCCGCACGCTGGCCGTCACGCCGGTATCGATGGGCAACCCGCACGCCGTGCATTTCCAGGATGCGCCGGTGGCGGCGTTTCCGCTGCAGACGCTGGGCCCGCTGGTCGAGCATCACACGCTCTTCCCCAACCGGACGAACTTCGAGGTCGTGCGGCTGACCGGCGCGGGGACGGCGGAGATGCGGGTGTGGGAGCGCGGCGTCGGCGAGACGCTCTCGTGCGGCTCCGGCGCCTCGGCGACGATCGTCGCCGGCCGGCTGCTGGGCATGGTGGGAGATGCGCTGGAGCTGCGGGTGCCGGGCGGCGTGCTGCAGCTGGAGTGGGACGGAGAGGGAGACGTGATCCTGACGGGACCGGTCGAAGACGTGTTCACCGGGACGTGGCCGGACTGATGCCGCTGCGTTCATTGCGTCGCCTCGATCAGCCGGCTGTCCGCTCGCTCTACGACGAGATGGCGGCGCAGGCGTTGCACGCGCTGTACTTCCGCCGTGATCTCGACCGCGCCCGGCAGGAGCACCCGGAGCTGATCGTGCGGCGCGGGACGAACATCCTGCTGGCGCAGCGGGGCGGAGCGGCGAAGCTGGCGTATTCGTACGAGAGCGACCGCGCCTTCACGGAGTTGTTTCCGTCGATGCTGGAGGCGCTGCTGCCGAAGCTGCGGCGGGCGCGCGGCGCCGACACGGTGCGCTTCCGACTCTCGCACAGCCCGTCGCGGCCGCGCGTCGAGCCGGTGCTGAAGCGCCTGCTGTTCCGGCCGAAGCGTGAGTGGCTGCAGTTCGATATCGCTCGCGAGGGCGCGCCGAAGGTCGCCGCGCAGGCGGGCGTCCGCTTCCGCGAGGCGACGCCGGCGGACGTGCGGGCGATCGCGCGCATCGACCGGGCGGCGTTCCCCGACATGCCGAAGCCGGAGGAGGCGCTGCGGGCCGAGCTGCTCGACGGCGATCGGCGGGTGCTCGTCGCGACGAGCAAGGGCGAGGTAGCGGGCTACTGCTCGTACGGCTTGCCGGACCGGGAGTACGGTTACATCCACGACCTAGCCGTTTCGGAGTCGCGGCGGCGCGAGGGCATCGGCAGCGGGCTGGTGGCGCGCGCGCTGAAGCGGCTGTTCGCGGCGGGTGCGGAGGAGGTCGGCCTGACGACAGAACAGACGAACGGCGGGGCGATCCGCATGTACCGGGAGCTCGGGTTCCGGCAGACGCAGGCCGGTCGTGACTACGAGCGTCCGGTCGACGACCGGGTCATCGAGCGGCTGGCGAAGCAAGCGCAGACGACGATGATCAAGTTCGGCGACTGGCGGTAGGCCATCGTGATCGCCGCGGTCTTCGGGCTGCACGCGCCGTTCGCGGAGATCGTCGCCCGCAGCGTCATCGTCTACGTCGTGATCGTCCTCCTGATCCGGGTGATGGGCCGCCGGCAGCTCGGGCAGATGACGCCGTTCGACCTCGTGCTGATCCTCCTCATCGCGAACGCCGTGCAGAACGCGATGGTGGGCACGGACTCGACGATCTTCGGGGGGCTCGTGGCGGCGGCGGCGCTGCTGACGACGGATCAGGTGCTGTCGCGCGCGGTGGACCGCATCCCGCGCTTTCGCCGGATCATTCAGGGGCAGCCGATCCTGCTGGTGAATGACGGCCGCCTGATCGAGCGGCACGTCGTTGCGGCGGGGCTGTCGGAGGAGTTGGTGGTGCAGGCGATCCGCGAGCATGGGTTCGAGAACCTGCAGCAGGTGCAGATGGCGGTGCTCGAGATCGACGGCACGATCAGCATCGTGCCGACGGGCCAGGGGACGGTGCGGACGCGGCACCGGGTGCGCGCCGTGCGGCCGGGCGGCAACTGATGGCGGAGCCGGTGTCGTCGGGGCTCGGGCGGAACGGGCCATGGCTGCAGAACCGCTGGCTGCGCGTCGAGACGCGGCTCGACGACGGGTCGCTGTCGCCGCTGGCGCTCGACGGCGCGTTCCGGCCGACGGAGCGCGCGCTGGCGTCGGTGCAGCCGCGCGGCGAGGCGCCGATCGCCTTCGGGCGCTGCGACTACGACGCGCGGCCGTACGAGGACGCGCTCGGCCGGGGGCGTCTGCTGACGCTGATCGCCCGCCTGCCGCGGCGCGGCGTGACGCTGCGCCGCGAGCTGGTGCTGTACGACGAGCATCCGTCCTGCCTGATGCGGCTCGGCGTTACCCGCGATGCCGCTGCGGGGCTGCGGCTCGACGCACTGCACGTGTTCGAGACGGCGGACGGGCGCGGGCGGCTCCAGCTCGGCGCGACACCGCCGGATTGGCGCATCTACCGGCACGGCTGGCAGTCGTGGTCGCCGACGATGTCGCTCGGCGGCGGCGCCGTCGACCTGCGCAGCGCGCCACCGGTGCTGGCGCCGGAGCCGCCGGCGGAGGGCGCCGGGCGCTTCGCGTCAGACGATGTGGGCGTCCTGTATGACCCGGCGTCCGGGCGCTCGATGCTCGCCGGCGCGGCGACGGCGCGTACGCTGCTGACGCAGATCGCCGTCGATGCGCCGGCGCGGTCGATGGCGGCGCGGTGCCTCGCCGACGGCATCGCTCTGGCGCCCGGCGAGACGCTCTGGTCCGAGCGGGTCGCCATCGACCTCGTCGGGACGCCGCACGAGCAGCTTGGGCGCTACGGCGACGTGCTGGGGCGGCTGATGGGGGCGCGCGTGCCGCAGCGGGCGCCGGCCGGCTGGTGCTCCTGGTACTACTTCTACCAGGACGTCACGGAGGAGGACGTCGTCCGCAACCTGCGCTTCCTCGAGCGGCACCGGCGCGAGCTGCCGGTGGAAACGGTGCAGATCGATGACGGCTACCAGGCCGACGTCGGCGACTGGCTGCAGGTGAACGAGAAGTTCCCGCACGGCATGCAGTGGCTGGCGTCGGAGATCCGGAGCGCGGGCTACACGCCGGGCATCTGGCTGGCGCCGTTCCTGGTCGCCGAGACCTCGCGGCTGTTCGCGGAGCATGCCGATTGGCTGGTGCGCGACGAGCTTGGCGAGCCGGCGCTGGCGATGAAGAACTGGCAGCGGCGCAACTTCGCGCTGGACGGCTCGCACCCGGAGGCGCGGGCGTGGCTGACGCAGCTCTTCCGGCAGATCTGCGAGGGCTGGGGGTACGACTATGTCAAGATTGATTTCCTGTTCGCCGCGGCGGTCGCCGGCCGGCGCCACGATGTGCGGGCGACGCGCGTCGGCGCCTACCGCGCGGCCCTCGACGCCGTGCGGCGGGGCGCCGGCGACGGGCGCTTCATCCTCGGCTGCGGCTCGCTGATGGCGCCGTCGGTGGGGGTGTTCGACGGCAACCGCATCGGCCTCGACGTGGCGCCGTTCTGGCGCCTGCTGACGCACGAGGAGCGCAGCGCGCCGCGGCCTCGGGAGCGGCGGCCGGACGACGCGCTGAGCGCCGAGACATCGATCCGCAACACGCTGAACCGGTCGTGGATGCACGGCCGGCTCTGGGCGAACGACCCGGACTGCCTGCTCGTCCGCAGCGACCGGACGAAGCTGTCGCTCGACGAGACGCGCACGCTGGCGAGTGTGATCGGCCTGACGGGCGGCATGATGCTCTCGAGCGACGACCTCGAGCGCGTCCCGGAGGAGCGGCTCGAGATGATCTCGATGCTGCTGCCGGTGCTGCCGCGCGCGGCGACGGTTTGCGACTTGATGTCGACGGACCTGCCGGGGCACCTCGAGCTGACGCCGGAAGGAGCCGCGGCGCCGCAGCGGATCGTAGGGCTCTTCAACATGAGCGACGAGGCGGCTGACCTCGATGTGGCGTTGCCCGAGGGTCGCTGGCAGACGGTCGAACTCTGGGAGGAGCGCTCGCTCGGCGTCGTGGAAGGACGGCTGTCGTTCGCGCTCGTCGCTCCGCACGGCTGCCGCGTGGTGGCGCTGTCGCCGCCGGGCGACGTGCCGTCGCTGGTGGCGACGACGGCGCATATCGGCATGGGGACGCTCGATGTCGCGTCTTCGGCGTACGATGAGACGGCCGGAGTGCTGCGGTTGCGGTTGCTCCCGGCGGGGCGGGCGCGCCGTCGTGTGTACGTGGCGTGCGCGGGGCGGCGGCCGCGGGACGTGCGGGCGGACGGCAGGGAGCTGGCGCTGACGGGGGACGCTGAGGTCTGTTGCGTCGACATAACGGTCGATCAGGAGACGCTGATGGAAGTACGCTTCGAGGCTGACGCCAGCGCTCGCGAGCGCTGACGCGCGGGCCGGAATTTGTCGGGATCGTGCCGTCAATACGCGGTTTGTCGATTGACTTCCTGGGCGCGACGGCGTAGCCTGAAGACACAACTGAATAGAGCCGAGCTCGTCCGTCAGGGCGAGGCGGGGGAACCGAACGGACCCGGGGTGAATCGCACGACCTGTGCGTAGGCGAACTCCTTCGAGCCGAACCCGACAGCTAACCCCGCAGGCATAACGAGGAGGGTGAGACCGGTCGAAGGTGTGCGCCTTCGGCCGATTTTGATCTCGCTGGTACCGATGTTCGCGGAGGTCGACTTGGCGATCGACTACAGCCGGAGGCACGTCTACAAGGGGGTCACGAAGGGACAATTCGAAGCGATCACCGAGGCGATGAAGCTCCTGGCCGAAGAGGATCAGGAGCGCGGCATGGATGCGGCGCTGCAGATTGCCTGCCAGGGCTGCGGCGAGTCGCGGGGGCGCATCGGCTCCGTGGAGTACGACGGCATCCGCCTCTGCAACAGGTGTGCGACGGACTTCGAGGTGGCGCGGATCAGCCACGCGGCGGGCAGTTGCGACGAGTACGTCGCGAAGCGGAGGGCCGGCCGCAACTAAGACGCTTTCCAGGAACAGCCTCCTCCTCCAACGGCAGAAGGCCGCCGAGCAATCGGCGGCCTTCTGCTGTCCAGGCGATGGAGGTGCGCCGCCGCTCCGGGCAGTGGAGGGTGCGGGTGGCGGGCCTGAGACGTCAGGGTCGATGCGCACGTCGGCAGACCCTCTACTTCCAAGCCCGCGGCGGTGTGTTACGACGTGAGGATCTGGATGCCCGTGATGCGGGCGCCGGGCGGCGGGTTCTGCTGTGTGACCGGGTTGCGCGGCTGGAGCTTCGTCAGGATGTCGAGGCCCTGGGTGACCTTCCCGAAGGCGGTCCACTTGCCGTCGAACGTCGGCAGCTTCGCCGTGGTGATGAAGAACTGGCTGCCGTTATTGGGCTGGTTGGCGCTATCGGGCCGCGCCATGGCGAGCACGCCCGCGGTGGAGTCGAACAGGTTCGACGGCGCGGAGAAGGGGAGCGTGTAGCCGGGGCCGCCGGTGCCGTTGCCGGTCGGGTCGCCTGCCTGGACGAACTGCACCTTTCCCTGCGCGTCGGCGATGACGCGGAAGAACGTGTTGCCGTCGTAGTAGCGGTCCTTCGCAAGGAAGACGAAGTTGTTCACCGCCTCGGGCGCGTCCCTGGCGAGCAGTTGCACCGTGAGATCGCCCTTGTCGGTCTTGATGATGGCGGTGTACGTCTTGCTGGGATCGATCGTCATCGGCGGCGCGGCGGTGTACTGCTTGACGTTCGACGAGGCGCCGGTCGTGCTCGTCGCGCCGGCTTCGGGCGTCGTCCGGACGACGCCCGTGCCGCGGATGCTGTTGTCCCGCGAGCCGTTGTTGTTGAGGAAGGCGCCGAAGCCGAAGCTGCCGACCATGATGATGGCGCCGATGATGGCGAAGAGCTTGTAGTTGTGAAAGAAGCGGAAGGCGCCCTTGGGCTTGAGGTCGAGCGGCGCAGCCGAGTCGCCGGCGCCGTATGACTTCTGCCGGCGCTTGCGCTGTACGACGAGTCTCTTTCGTGGCATGTGCGATTCTCTCTCCGCAACGGTCGGGGCGATGCAGTCATCATAGCATCACGCTCCGGACGCCCGAAAGCGGCGCGACCGCCGCTGCCGTGTGGCGCGAAGCCGGTTGCAGCGGCCGGCGCCCCCACGCCGCGCGCAGATCGCGGCTGCCATGTGGCGCGAAGCCGGTTGCAGCGGGCTGGGCGGACTTTGGGCGGGGCCGGCCGCGCCGTATACTCAGGGCGCGCCCCCGTAGCTCAGTGGATAGAGCGCCAGCCTCCGGAGCTGGAAGCACAGGTTCGAGTCCTGTCGGGGGTACCAGATCTCGCTGCTGGACGTGGCTGGGACGCTGGTTGGGTGGCGAGAGGTCGGGCGGTAGCCGCAAGGCTCATCGCCGCCGACCGTTGGGTGAACGTGGGCGCCGTTGTGACGCGGGGCGGTCGCAGGCCGGCCGCTATCGCTCGTCGGGGTGGACGACCTCGTCGACCCACTCGACGTCTGGGTCCTCGCCGGCGGCGAGGGCCTTGTCGCGGGCCCGGATGCGCCCGGCGACGATCACGTTCACCACGATCATGTGCGCCAGGACGTAGCCGGCGCCCAGCAGGCCGATCACCCGAAGCGCCGTCCCGAGCCCGGAAGCCGGCGGGTTGACCATGCTGTCGAGCAGCAGGCCCGCGACGAAGGCGGCGAATACCGGGAACGTGCGCCACTTCCAGTGCGGCAGGTTCGGCCGGGCGCTTGCGGCCTCCGCGGCCGTCCCGCGGTGGCGGACAGCGCGCCGTCGGCTGCGGGTCGTCCGCTTCGGACGGAGGACGGTCTTGCTCGCCATCAACCTCTCTCCTCGCGCCGGCGTTGCCCGCCGCGCCGGGCCATCGGTTCAGGCCCGGCGCCTGTAGTGACGCCGGGAGGCAGGGCGGTGGCTCGCCCGGTGCGGGCGCACCTCGCGGAGGCCGTCGGCGCCCGATGGCGCCGCGGCCGGCATGCCGTCGCGCGAGAGGCAGGCGTTGCAGGCGAAGCGCAGGGCCATGTACTGCTCATCGATCCACACCTGACCACAGTCCTTGCCCGCGACGTCGTTGCGCTGGTTGAGGTGGAAGCGTCCGTCGCACCAGTTGCACCGGGCGGAGGCGCCGTCTGGTGCCGCCTCGCCGCAGACGAGGCAGGTGTCAGGAACCGACGCGCCTTCACTCGCCACCAGGGTCAAACTCCACGTCGGCATGCATCGTGCTGGAATCCCGGATGCTCCTGGCGAAGCGCAGCACGAGCGCGCGCTCGTCGTCGCGGTCGCGGGCCCAGCCGTCGAGGCGGGCGGCGCGAACCAACTGCAGGCCGCGCTGCACCTGGGGTCCGGCGGGGACGCCCATCTCGATGAGGTCGCGGCCGCTGAGCATGGGGCGCGTCGTGCGCCACTCTCCAAGGTAACGAAACATGATGTCGCGAGCAATCGTGTTGCCGGTGGTGCGCGCATAGGCGGCGATGGCGGGGGCGGGGTAGCGGTCGAGCAGCACGACGGCGCCGGACGGCTTGACGTCCAGGCGGCGCAGCAACTCGCTGGCGGAGCGGAGGGAGGCGACGGCGGTCACGGCGGCCGCCTCATCGCGCTTGAGGCGCAGGCGGCGGGCGATGGCCTGGGCCTGCTGCTCGCTGGCGCCGGAGGCCATCAGCGCGAAGCCGTACGCCGGCCGCTCCTTGGGAGAGAGCAGCGACGCCGCGGCATAGGACTCGCTCTTCGCCCGGCTCCAGTGGAGGGCGGGGTGCAGCACCTGCAGGGCGCCGGCGGTATGCGCGGCCTCGAGGGCGGCGCCGGGCGGCGCGTCGGAGAGCATCAACTCGAGCTCTCGGCGCAGCCGCTCGCCGCCCACTTCCGCGATGCAGGGCAGGCTCGACGTGAGCAGCGAGGCCGTCAGCGGCTCGACGGTGAAGTCGAGCCGCGCGGCGTAGCGGAAGGCGCGGAAGATGCGCGTCGGGTCGTCGGTGAACGAGCGCTCGTGGAGGACGCGGATGTGCATGGCGGCGATGTCGGCGAGGCCGCCGGCGGGGTCGAGCAACGCCGGCCGGCTGCCGAGGCGGACGGCGACGGCGTTGCAGGCGAAGTCGCGCCGCAGGAGGTCGGCGGCGACGGTGGTGGGCCTCGTCGCGGGCAGCGCGCCCGGCCGCGCGTAGGTCTCCGAGCGGGCGGTCGCCAGGTCGATGCGCACGCCGGCGACGACGGCGGTGGCGGTGCCGAAGCGCGCATGGGCGGTGACGCGCGTACGCGGCAGCGCCGCGCGCAGCAGCGCCTCGGCGTCGCCTTCGACGACGAGGTCGAGGTCGATGAGCAGCCGGTCGAGGATGACATCGCGGACGCTGCCGCCGGTGACGTAGAGTGCGGTCTTGGCGGCCGCGGCGGCGTCGACGAGCGCATCAACGGTGTCAGCGATGCTGTCGGGCAGGCGGCAGCGCAGGGCGCGCGAGATGCGGACGGGATCGACGGATGCGCTGCTCACGATCCAGTATAGGCACGCGCGGCGCGGTGGCCGCGCGGCGGCGGATAGAACCGCTGAACGGCGGCCGCGTGGCAGCGCTTCAGGACGCGCCCGCTGAATCTGAAATGCGCCTGCATGCGCTTGATCGTGGGAAACTCCCGCGATAGACTCTCGGCGCTTATACGGAGGTGCGGTGCGCCTCCTTTTGTGTGTCCGCCACGATCGACGGTCGCCGGCCTCCGGCGAGCGGGAGGAGAGCGATGGAACTCGTTTGGTTGGTACCGGTCACGGGGATCGCGGCCGCGCTGTTCGCCCTGTGGCTGGCGCGCGACGTGCTCTCGCGCGACACCGGCACTCCGGCGATGCAAGAGATTGCGGGGATGATCTTCGAGGGCGCGATGGCCTTTCTCTCGCGCCAGTACAAGACCATCGCGGCGATGGCGGTGATCACGGCGGTCGTGCTCGGGTTCATCGTCGCCGGCGTGTCCGAGGGCGTGCGGACGCTCTCGTTCGACGGCACGACGATCAACTTCGGGGAGATCGTCGTCTCGCGCTGGCAGGAGGGCTTGCTGACCAGCATCGCCTTCCTCGTGGGCGCCGCCTGCTCGGGGCTCGCCGGCTACATCGGCATGTTCATCGCTGTCCGCTCGAACCTGCGGACGGCGGCGGCGGCGCAGAAGAGCCTGAAGGACGCGATCACGGTCTCGCTGCGGGGCGGCGCGGTCTCGGGCTTCCTGGTGGTCGCACTGAACCTGCTGGGCGTGTCGGGCATCTTCCTCGTCTACAGCCGCGTGCTTGGCAACCCGCCGCAGATCGCGCCGTTCCTGATCGTCGGGTTCGCGTTCGGCGCCAGCTTCGTCGCGCTCTTCGCGCAGCTGGGCGGCGGCATCTACACGAAGGCGGCGGACGTCGGCGCCGACCTCGTCGGCAAGGTGGAGGCCGGCATCCCGGAGGACGACCCCCGGAACGCGGCCGTCGTCGCGGACCTTGTGGGTGACAACGTCGGCGACTGCGCCGGCCGTGGCGCGGACCTGTTCGAGTCGATGTCGGCGGAGAACATCGGCGCGATGATCCTCGGCATCGCCATCTTCCAGGTGACGGGAAAGATCGAGTGGATCATGTTCCCGCTGGTGCTCCGGTCGTTCGGCATCATCGCGACGATCGTCGGGCTGACGTCGGTGCCGTTCTTCGCCGACGCGGACCCGGAGAGCAAGCAGGACCCGATGACGCCGTTGAACTACGGGTTTTACGTCGTGACGGCGTTGTGCGTCGTCGGGCTCTTTATCACCACGTACGTGATGCTGGGCGACGTCTGGTACTGGTTCTTCGGCTGCGGGCTGGTGGGACTGCTGACGGGCATCGCCTTCGTGTACATCACGCAGTACTACACGTCGGGCTCGTGGCGGCCGGTGCAGGAGATCGCCAACGCGTCGCGGACGGGGCCGGCGACGAACATCATCATCGGCACGGCCGTCGGCTTCGAGACGACGGCGCTGACGGCGATCGCCATCGGCGTCGCGCTGGTCGTGTCGTTCTCGCTGGGCTCCCAGGCGGACCTCGGTCCGGCGATCCCGGGCTTCACCTCCGGCATCTACGGCACGGCGGTGGCGACGATGGCGATGCTGATGTCGGCGGCGTACATCCTGAGCATGGACACGTTCGGGCCGATCACGGACAACGCGGGCGGCATCACGGAGATGTCGGGCGCGCCGGAGCACGCGCGCGCGATCACCGACAAGCTCGACGCCGTCGGCAACACGACGAAGGCGCTGACGAAGGGCTACGCTGTGGCCTCCGCCGGGCTGGCGGCGTTCCTGCTGTTCTCGGCCTTCCTCGACAAGATCAAGGAGACGCTGCGGCTTCCCCCGACGAGCCAGCTGCCGATCGACCTGTCGAAGGTCGACGTCTTCGTCGGCGGCCTGCTGGGCGTGATGCTGGTGTTCCTGTTCAGCTCGCTGGCGATTCGGGCGGTCGGCAACGCCGGCGGCAAGATCATCGAAGAGGTGCGGCGGCAGTTCCGGGCGGACCCGGGGATCATGGCCGGCACGTCACGTCCGGACTATGCCGCAGCTGTCGATATCACGGCGCGGGCGGCGCTGCGCGAGATGATCCTCCCGGGCGTCCTGGCGGTCGGGCTGCCGGTGGCGGTTGGCCTGATCTTCCGGTTTGCGCGGAGCGAGAGCGTGGTGGTCCCGCTGCCGGCGGGCTTCAGCCTGAACTCCTCGTCGTGCGTCGCGACGGTCGCCGGCCAGTGCACGATCGCGAATGCATCGGGGTGGCTGGCGGTGACGGGCGTGCTCATCATCGGCACGATCGGCGGCATCCTGATGGCGACGGTGCTGAACAACGGCGGCGGCGCCTGGGACAACGCCAAGAAGTTCATCGAGTCCGGCGGCCTGAAGGAATTGCCGGTGCCGGAAGCGATCGCAGCAGGCCCGACGTCCGGCGGCGGCGCGGCGACGGCGACGCTCGTTGGCGGCAACGGCGCCGGCGGCGAGCTGAAGGTGCTCGGGAAGGGCAGCGAGGCGCACAAGGCGGCGGTCGTCGGCGACACGGTGGGTGACCCGTTCAAGGACACGGCCGGGCCATCGCTGCACGTGCTGATCAAGCTGCTGGCGACGATCACGCTGGTGCTGGCGCCGCTCTTCATCACCCGCTAGGGCGACCGCAGATCGAGATTGCAGGAAGGGCCGGCGGGACGCCGGCCCTTCTTCCTGTGCGGGCGAGGACGACGCGGGGAGCCGCGGCGGCGGCGCGTGCCTACGCGGACGCCGGCATCTCGTCGCTGCCGGCGGCGGCCGCCGCGGCTTCGGCGGCCTGGAGCGCGCGCCACGATTCCGTCCAGCGACGGGGGTCGAAGGTGTAGCTCTCGGCGATCTGGCCGCGCGCGACCTTGCGCAGGGCGGTCTTCGGGAGCGGCGCATCGGTCAGCAGGAAGTCGCTGATGCGCTTGTAGCCGGCGAGGTCGTCCTCGCTCGCCTCGATCGCCGCCCTGATCAGGCCGCGCATCTCGGGTTCGCTCGGCTGGCGCCCGGCCGTGCGGGCGAGGACGGCATCGCGGTTGGGGAAGACGACGGCCCACACCTGCACCTTGCCGCGCAGTTTCCGGGCGATCACCACGACGTCTTCGATCAGCTCGTTGCCGGCGATCTTCCCCTCGACCTCGTCCGGGTGCACCTTCTCGCCGGAATCGAGCACGATGACGTACTTGCTGCGGCCGGTGATCCAGATGTTGCCCTCGTCGTCGACATGGCCGACGTCGCCGGTGCGCAGCCAGTCGCCGACCTTTTGGGCGCGCGTCGCGTCTTCGGACTGCCAGTAGCCGGGCGAGATGTTCTCGCCGCGGGCGACGAGTTCGCCCTCGCCGTGCAGGTGGACGTAGAGCTCTTTCTCGGGCACGTCGATGGTGCCGATCTCGATGCCATCGAGCGGCGGACCGACGGTGCCGACGTGTTCCTCGTAGTAGTTCGACATATAGAACTTGCGGGGGTTCCAGCGCTGGACGCTGAGCACCGGCGCGGACTCGGTGAGGCCCCAGCCCTGGAGGATGGGGATGCCGATGCGGGCGAAGTCGCGCGTCGTCTGCGGGTTGAGTGCGGCGCCGCCGCTGATCATGAAGCGCAGGCGGCCGCCGAGGCGCTTGTGCAGCTCGCGGAAGACGATGCGGCCGATGTTGATCCCCGTGCGCTGCTTCGTCGCCTCGCAGATGCGCAAGCCGCGCTCGAACGTCTCGAGGCGGCCCTCGGCTTCGATCTTCTGGACGACGTTCCGGTACATCAGCTCGAAGAGGGCGGGGACGCCGGTGAAGAGCGTCGGCTGGACCTCGGCCATGCGGTCGCGGATGCGGCGCAGGTCGTTCTCGAACGTCACCTCGCCGCCGACGGCCGGCGCGACGACGGCGGTAATGGTGAAGGGGAAGGCGTGGTGCATCGGCAGCACGACGATCAGGCGGTCGCGCTCGCCGAAGGGGATCGAGCGGCGGATCGAGCGGCAGTTGGCGAGGAAGTTGCGGTGGCTGAGCATGACGCCCTTCATGCCGCCGGTGGTGCCGGAGGTGAAGACGATCGAGGCGAGGTCATCGGGCGCGATCGCTCGCCCGCGCAGCTCGCGCCAGGCCGATTCGTCGGCGTGCCGAGCCAGCTGGTCCAGAGTGAGGTAGGCGGGCTGCGGCGTGCGTCGCAGGTCGGGGGGCACGCCGTCCGCGGATGCGCCGGCCGCGGCGGGCCCGACGACGACGACCGTCGACAGGCGGGCGGCGAGCGGTTCGAGCTTCGGCAGCACCTTCGCCGAGGCGATGACGATCCGCGCATCGGTGTGCGCGACCATGGCCTCGATCTCGCAGGGCTTGAGCTCGTAGTAGAGGGGCACGGCGACGCCGCCGGCGAGGACGATCGCGTAGTAGGCGCAGACCCATTCGATGCTGTTCTCGAGGACGAGCGCGACGCGGTCGCCGTGCTTGACGCCGAGGGCGACGAGGCCGGCGGCGAGGTCGTAGGACTCGGCGTAGACGTCGTGGTGGGAGTAGCGTACCCAGTCGCGGTGCAGCTTCTGCTGGAAGGCGGTCTTGTCGCCCCATGCGCGGCGCGCCTGCTCGAGGAGCGCCGGGAAGGTGAGCGGCGAGCCGTCGTCGGCGGTCGATGCGTCTTCGCCGTCGGGGTCACCGCTGGCGGTGGGGATGCGGAGTCTGCTGAGGACCATGGGTCGCGCTCTCCAGGGCCTGCGGGGCCTCTCCTGGCTCTGCCGGCGAGCCGTCCGGTTGGCATGGAACAGGCAGCTTCGCGGCTGCAGTATAGCGGGCGGCGTGGGCGGAGCGTACAAACGTTCTGTCAACTCCCGACGCGGGATCATTCCGATGGTAGTGCGGAGGGCGCCGGCGGCGGAACGTACAGATGCACCATGTTCTGCCGGGACCCGGAGGACGGACCGCGCAGGTCGCGATCGGAGGGTGGGAGGTGGGACGACGGTGGAGATGGGGCGGTGGTTGACACGCGGCGCGCGCTGGCGGCGTTCTCCGGTTGTAGGATGCTGGCGATGCAGATCCCACGGACGTTGACGTTTCCGGCGACGCGCCGATGGCTCCAGCGACGCCGGCACACACGGCGGCGCGAATTCGTCGCCGCTGTCCTCTTCCTCGTCGTGGATGCGATCGCCTTCGCATTCCGTGATGCTGCTCTTGCCGCAGGCTTTCCAAAGCAGACCGCCGTTCTCACTGACATCGACCGTCTGCTCGGGTCGGGCATAACTCCGACCGAGCGTCTGCAGGCTGCGTTCCCGTACGGGACGCACGGTTGGTTCGCGCTTCTGATGGTCGAGATGCACACGTCATGGTTCTACGTGCCAGGCGCGCTCACGTTGTATGTGATCCTCTGGCGTTGGGACGACATCGTGAGCTACGCGGTGGCGCGCTCCGGCATTCTCTTCGTGGCCGTCCTCTTTTTCGTCCTGGTTCCGGCCGCGCCGCCGTGGATGGCACTGCCGGTCACCCGCGTCATCGAGCATTCCCCGCTCGGCCGGACGACGCCTGACCCGAACCCGTTCGCCGCGTTCCCGAGCCTGCACGTCGCGGTGCCGGCGGTGCAGGCGATGTGGCTCTGGTCGAAGCGGATGCGCCGGCTGGCGTACGTCTTCGCGGCGTACACGCTGCTGACGATCTTCATGTCGGTCTATACCGGCGAACACTACCTCGTGGACGCGATCGGCGGGTTGGCGCTGGCGTACGTGATGGTGCGGCTGTCGGCGCTACCCCGGGTGCGTCGCTGGCGGATCGGCGCCGCCCGGGACGGAGCGCCGGAGCCGGGAGCCGTGCAGAGGGAGGCGCAGGCTGTTTGACAGCCGGCTGCAACGACGGGCCACGAGGGACGTTGGTTTCTGTGTGCGACGAGGAGGCGGGAACACAGCTCGATACGACGCTCGCATGGCGATGGAATGTCAACGGAACATCGCAATGTCAACAGAACGCGTTGACACGCCATAACGTCGGTGCTATCGTCGCAGTTGCCCTCCCGGCGTTCGACGCCGGATACAGGGCGTGAGGCCGGCCGAAGGGGTGGCGCCGGGCTCTGGGGGACGAGCCCCGCATTACTCGTGACATGGGGATTCCGCGGCGCCCGGTGCGCGCCGCAGTGATGCAGCGACCCGGCAGAGTCCTGTGGACTGCGCCCCGCTGTGCCTGTGGCGTCGCCTCCCGACGCGGCGGTTTCCCGGACGACTGTGGTGAGAGAAGAAGGCCCGGCGCCTGCACGTCTCGTGGCGGAGCAGCAGGCACCGGACCGGGACAGGAGCGGCGCGCGCGCCTGTGCGTATGCAGCCTACCGCACAGGTGCAGGACGAAGCCATCGGTGCAGGCCCGAAGTGGGTGGCCGGCTGCCGATGACGCCGTCGCGTTCCCGCCCCGCTCCAGAACAGGGGGTGAGCCGGGGACGCATGAAGAAGCGAGCGAGCGGGCTCGCACACCGTCTGCAGAGGTCGGGATTGACCCCACCCGGGGTGGGGTTTCGTCAGTCCAACTCAGATAGGAGGGTACGTCCAGTGGTCAACAACATGTTGCTCGGTGCGGCGGCGTGGGCATCCGCGCTTCGCAGTGTGGTCACGAGCCGGCTCGCGGACGAGCGCGGCCAGGATCTGGTCGAGTACGCGGTCTTGATCGGCGGCATCGGCATCCTCGCGCTCGTCGCGTTCCTTGCGGCGCCGCTGGGAGGCAGCACCGGTGTGTTCCACCAGATGGCGGACAAGATCGGGGCATGCGTCACGTTCGACACGACGAACTGCAAGTAGAATCAGGAAAGGCGGGGGCGGCCGAGAACCGCCCCCGCCGGAGTACCATGAGTTGGCGCCGGCGTGAGCGTGGGCAGGGTCTGGTCGAATTTGCGGTGATCTTCCCGATCTTCGCCGTGCTGCTCTTCGCCGTCATCGACGGTGGGCTCCTGTTCGGCCGGTACAACGACATGAACAACGCGGCGAAAGAGGCTGCGCGGCTCGCGGCGGTCGGGGCCCCCAGGGCGGACATCGTTTCGAGAGCCGAGCAGCAGTCGCAGCTCAGTTGGTCAGGGGTGACGAGCTGCTCGAGTACGTCAACCAGGGACATCTGCGTCGAATGGGTGCCGGGGCCAAATGGTGAAACGCCGGGGCAGAGCGGATCATCTGTGCGGGTCAACATCCGGTACCGCGACCAGTTCCTGACGCCGCTGCCAAATTGGGCGGGTGGAGGGAACTGGGACATCAAGGTGTGCGCAGTTCAGCGGCTCGAGCAATCGATCGGCAGCCCGGCCGTTGTAGGGCAGGGTACCTCGTGCTGAGAACCACAGATCGACGGCGCGCCCACACTGCGATCGGCGAACGCGGACAGGTGTTGGTGCTCTGGATCGCGATCTTTACCGTGATCCTTGGCATGGGCGCATTCGCGATCGACCAGGGCCTGTGGCTCGGCAAGCGGCGCGTGTCGCAAAAGGACGCCGACGCGGCCGCGCGCGCGGGGGCGCTCCGCTACCTGGCAGACACGTCAGATACGGCAGGCGCAGCAGCTCAGGCACGGCAGTGGGCTATCGCCAATCTGGCGGTCACGAGCAACCCGAACACGAGTTTTACGGCCAGTTCTTCCTGCACAGGCAAGTACATCAATGGCGGGGCGCCCGTGGCCGGCGTGCCGTCCATCCAGGTGAAAATCGACCGGCCGGCGCCGGCTCTGTTTTCCCGGGTGTTCGGAGTAGCGGGCATCGACGCGCAGGCGATCGCTGTAGCCTGCGTAGGGCAGCCCTCCAGCTATCAGGGCGCCGACCCGTATTACACCGCACCGGGGTCGCCGTCGGATCCGTGCTTTCAGACCAACGGCCAACCGGCGATTGGCGTCACATGCGTATTCAAGACTGCCAGCCAGCCGCAGCAGAACGGAAGCCGTGGAAACCTCAGTCTGGCAGATGGTTCGAGTGGGTGCACAAAACAGAATAAGAACACTCTTGAAGAGCAGATCGCTACCGGGAGCCAGGCGTTCTGTTCCATTGGAGATCCCGTGAACATTGCCCAGGGAAATAATACGGCGCAGAACACAGGCGGGCTCAATTGTCGCTTCGCCGGCGGCTGTACGTTTGGCTCGGTGACCACGGCGGGCGAAGGGTTCTGCGACTCGGCGTTCCGTGATCCGAAGGGGAGCATCCCGCCGTTCACGACGCCGCTCTCCCGCGCGGGCATCGACGATTTCACCGAGGCGTTCTCGGTGGCAGGAGGCGGCGCGCCGGGGCAGAATTGGGCGACGAGTGGCCCAAACGGCGACGCGCAGACGCTCATCCCGAATACGTGCAGCAACGGCAAGATCAGTCCGCGAATCTTCCACCTGATCATCGGCGAGCCATGCCCGTGCAAGCAATCGGTAACAATCGCGGGATTCGCGACCTTCTACGTATTCGGCTGCGTGAAGCTTGACAAGGACGGCAATGCCACCGGCCCGATCGATGATCAATGCGCCGACAGCTCGAATTCCGGGATCGAAGGGATATTCGTGAAGGCGGTATTTCAGGATGGAGGCGGTGTGCCACAGCCGCCGCAGAAGGGTGGATCCCTTTCCATTTTCCTGGTGAGATAGGAGTCTGCAAGACATGGCACGCACACTCTCACGGACCCCGGAACGCACGAATCGGCTGATCCTGTACGGGGCGATCGCGCTGGCGGCGCTGGCGGCCGTGCTGATCTTCGTCGCGCTGAGCCGCAGCTCGGGCGCCGGCTCGACATCGAAGGCGGCGGCGGGCGACATGACGGTGGTGACGGCGGCGGTGGACATCAAGGCCGGCACGAAGATCACCGATGACCTGCTGACGACGACGACCGTCGCCAGCTCGAACGCGATCGCCGGCGTGCTGACGGACCGCAAGACGACCATCGGGCTGACGACGGTGTACCCGATCGCGAAGGGCGAGCAGCTGTCGTCGGCGAAGCTGGTGGGCGGCGCCGATGCGAAGACGTCGCCGTCGTACATCATCCCGGCGGGCAAGCGGGCGTTCGCCGTGGCGATCAGCTCGACGACCAGCGCCAACCAGCTGCTGGTGGCGGGCGACCGGGTCGACGTGATCGCCGTGGGCAAGCAGTCGCTGCCGCAGACGACGACGAGCGGGACGCAGGAGAAGGACTTCCCGGCGAGTATCACGCTGCTGCAGAACATCGAGGTGCTGGCGGTGGAGAACGTAACGCTGAAGCCGACGGCGCGCCTGGACGCGAACGGCAAGCCGATCACGTCGGCGACGTCGGACGGCTCGCTGTCGACGAACCCGAACCCGCAGGACACGCAGACGGACGCGAAGGTGGCGGTGCTGTCGGTCGACCCGCAGCAGGCGCAGCAGTTGGCGGTGGCGGCGGACGGCTACAAGATCTACCTCTCGCTGCGGGCGCCGGGGGACACGGCGACGCCGCTCGACCCGAAGAACATCGTGACGCTGCCGGCGAACATCCAGTAGCGACGGGCACAGCGCAGAGGATCCCTGGGAGGGAACGTGGCGAAGACACCGGCAGCGCTGATCGTCGACGGCGACGTGCAGGCGCGGTTCGAGACGAAGCAGGCGGTGAAGGCGTCCGGGCTGACGCTGGCCGGCGAGTGCGGCTACGGCATGGAGGCGGTGAGCGCGGCGTCGGAGCTGCGGCCGGAGGTGGTGCTGATCGGCGTCGGCGAGCCGCTGGAACGGCCGCTGCAGACGGCGGAGTCGCTGCAGAGCCTGCTGCCGGACACGCCGATCATCGTCTACTCGGACTCGAAGGACATCGAGACGATCCGCAAGGCGATGATGGCGGGAGCGCGCGACTTCCTGACGAAGCCGCTGCGGGCGGGGCCGCTGAAGGCATCGGTGCTGGCGGCGCTGGAGGCGGAGGAGAAGAAGAAGCTGCGGCAGCTGGGGCAGCTGCCGGCGGCGCCGACGGCGGGGACGATCATCACGGTGTTCGGCGCGAAGGGCGGTGTCGGCAAGAGCACGATCAGCTCGAACCTGGCGGTGGCGCTGGCGCGGCTCGAGAGCTCGTCGGTGTGCATCGTCGACCTCGACAACGGCTTCGGCGACATCGCCGGCATGCTGGATGTGAAGCCGGAGCGGACGATCGCCGACATGGCGCGGGACGCGGACCAGATCGATCGGGATGACATCAGCCGGTACGTGGCGCGGCACGCGCTGTCGGAGCTGGACGTGCTGGCGGGGTGCAGCGTGCTGGAGTGGCGGTCGCTGGCGCCGGAGCAGGTGCGGCGGGTGATCGAGCTGTTGGCGACGGCGTACGACAAGGTGGTGCTGGACACGTCGGGGATGCTGAACGAGCTGGCGGAACTGGCGGTGGACATGGCGACGATGATCCTGTGGGTGACCACGTCGGAGTTCGCGAGCGTGAACGACAGCATCCACGCGTTCCGGGCGCTGGGCCACCTGAACTACTCCCAGGAGCGGATCCGGATCGTCATGAACGCGATCTCGCCGGACGACGTGATCCGGCCTTCGATCCTGCAGGACGCGCTGCGACGGGAGCTCTTCTGGAGCATCCCGTACGACAAGCGGGTGCGGCAGGGAACGCACCTGGGACAGCCGATCGTGATCACGGCGCCGCAGTCATCGGCGGCGAAGAGCCTGATCGACCTGGCGACGGTGGTCGCAGGCGGGCACGTCGATAGCGGGCGGAAGGTGCTGGGGGGGTTCAAGTGGCGGCCGACCGGGGCGCCGGCTGCGGCGACGGAAGCGCCGTGACGTCCCCTGCGCCGAGCGCAAACAGCACGGGCTGTTGGAGCGGGCTGAGGCGCCGCGATGGCGATGGGGACGATGGCAAACGGCGAAGCGCAAACAGCGACGGCTGTTGGAGCGGCGGCTGAGAGGTAGGGGGACCACGTCTCCCCTCGCCGGTTGTGGGAGAGGCTTCGCGGGGGTGAGGGACAGAGCGATGGCGACGGACACACGCTGGGAAACGACGACACGCACGCACTTCGACGTCTCGGCCGGCGACGGTGAGTGGTTCGATGCGGTGCACGCGGTCCATCAGAGGATGCTGCAGGAGATGGATCTGAGCGCCGTCGAGAAGCTGGACGCCGAGCGGGCGCGGGAAGCGGTGAAGCTGGCAGCGCGGCAGCTGGTGACGCAGCAGTTCCCATCGCTTCTGGGCGACGACCGCGAGCACGTGATCCGCCGGGTGATCGACGAGGCGGTGGGCTTCGGGCCGGTGCAGCCGCTGATCGACGACGACAGCGTATCGGAAGTGATGGTGAACGCGCCGGAAGAGATCTTCTTCGAGCGCGACGGCATCATCTTCCTGTCGCCGCTGCGGTTCCGGGACAACGGCCACATCATGCGGATCATCGAGCGGATCATCGCGCCGCTGGGGCGGCGGGTCGATGAGTCGTCGCCGTACGTGGACGCACGCCTGCCGGACGGCTCGCGCGTGAACATCGTCATCCCGCCGCTGGTCCCGCGCAGCCCGACGGTGACGATCCGGAAGTTCCGTCGCGAGAAGTACAAGATGCCGGACCTCGTCGGCAACGGCACGCTGACGGAGCCGATCGCGACGTTCCTGGAAGCGTGCGTATCGGGCCGTCTGAACGTGATGATCAGCGGCGGCACGGGCACCGGCAAGACGACGCTGCTGAACGCGCTCTCGAACTACATTTCGAACGCGGAGCGGGTGATCAGCATCGAGGACCCGATCGAGATGATGCTGCAGCAGTCGCACGTCATCGCGATGGAGGCGCGGCCGGCGAACATCGAAGGGCGGAACGAGGTGACGCAGCGGGACCTCGTGCGGAACGCGCTGCGCATGCGGCCGGACCGGATCATCGTCGGCGAGGTGCGCGGTGCGGAGGCGTTCGACATGCTGACGGCGATGAACACGGGCCACGAGGGTTCGCTGACGACGGTCCACGCGAATTCGCCGCGCGACGCGCTGATCCGCATCGAGAACATGGTGCTGATGGCGGGCTTCGACCTGCCGGTGCGGGCGATCCGCGAGCAGATCGCGGCGGCGCTGCACATCATCGTGCAGATCGCGCGGTTCCCGGACGGGAAGCGGCGGGTGACGCACATCACGGAGATCACGGGCCGCGAGGGTGACACGGTGACGACGCAGGATCTCTTCGTCTTCCAGCAGGAGCGCATGGACGCGGATGGGCGCGTGGTGGGGCATCTGGAGCCGACGGGCATCGTGCCGACGTTCATCGACGAGTTCGCGCGCAACGGCGTCGTGCTCGATATGGGGCTGCGGTCGCCGGCCTTCAGCGGGAGGCGCATATGATCGTCGAGCTGCTGGCCGCGGTCGCTTCGGGCGGCGCCATCGCCATGCTGGGGCTGCTGGCGGTGCGGCGCAGTGCGATGGAGCCGGTGGCGGCGCGTATCCGCGAGCTGGCGGACCGGCCGGTGACGCAGACGGCCCTGCGGTCGACGGAGGTGATGCGGCGGTCGCCGTCGAGCATCCCACTGCTGCGGCGCCTGCTCGAAGACAGCCCGCGGTCGGCGCGCTGGGAGCGGGAGATCTCGCAGGCCGGGCTGAAGCTGCGGGTGGGCGAGTACCTGCTTGGCCGGCTGATGTTCGCGGTGCTGGCGTTCCTGCTGATCGCGGTGCTCGGACGGAGTCCGATCGCCTTCCTGGTGGGGCTGCTGTGCGGGTACATGGCGTTCATGCTGCCGGCGTACTGGCTGGCGTTCCTGCGGAAGCGGCGCGTGGAGCGCATCGCGAAGCAGCTGCCGGAAGCGGTGGTGCTGATATCGAACGGGCTCAAGGCGGGGTTCGCCTTCCAGCACGGGCTGAGCATGGTCGCCGAGCAGATGGAGGCGCCGATCGCCGAGGAGTTCACGCGGGTGATCGTCGACCTGAACGTCGGCGCATCGGTCGAGGAAGCGCTGTACGCGATGCTGGAGCGCGCCGACTCGGAGGACATGAATCTTGTCGTGACGGCGATCATGATCCAGCGGCAGAGCGGCGGCAACCTGGCGGAGATCCTCGAGATCGTCGGGGAGACGATGCGGGAGCGGGAGCGGCTGACGGGCGAAGTGAAGACGATGACGTCGCAGCAGCGCTTCTCGGGCACGATCCTGACGATCTGGCCGACGGCGATCCTGGGCGTGTTCGCGCTGTTCAACTGGGGCCAGACGAAGCTGCTGTTCACGACGAACATCGGCCTTGTGTTGATCACGGGCGCGGCGGCGGGTCAGGTGCTGGGGTACATCACGATCCGGAAGATCCTGGACGTCGATATCTAAGGGAACAGCATGGCATTCACATCGGCAGTCCTCGTGTTCGGCGCCCTGGTGATGTTCATCGCCTGGTACGCGCGCAGCCGCAGCCAGATGGAGGACCGGATCCAGACACTGACGAACGAACGGCGGGCGTTGGCGGAGCAGGATGACCCGTTCACGCAGCGGGTGATGTTCCCGGCGGTGCACGGCTTCACGAGGCGGGTGCTGCAGATCATGCCGACCTCGCTGGTCGCGCGGTCGCGCAAGTGGTTGCTGATCTCGGACAGCAGCATGAGTTTGGGGACGTTCATGAGCATCGTGCTCGTGCTGAGCACGGGGCTGCCGGCGGCGATCTTCCTGCTGTTGTGGGCGAAGTCAGGCGGGGCGCCATCGGGCAGGACGCTGCTGCTCGTGCCGGCGGTGGCGCTGCTCGGTCTGCTGGCGCCGATGATGCTGCTGCGGCGGCGCGCGAAGAACCGACAGACGACGTTTTGGAGGGCGCTGCCGGACAGCATGGACCTGCTGACGACGTGCGTCGAGGCGGGGCTGAGCCTGGACTTCGCGTTCCAGCGCGTCGCCGAGCGCCAGCGGGGCCCGGTCGGCGAAGAGGTCGCGCGCATGCTGCGCGAGAAGGCACTGGGGCAGACGCGGCGCGAGGCGCTGAGCGGGATGGCGGAGCGCATCGACCTGCCGGACGTGAACGTCTTCGTGAACTCGATCATCCAGGCGGAGACGCTGGGGACGAGCGTCGGGCAGGTGCTGCGGACGCAGTCGCGGCAGCTGCGGACGCGGCGCCGGCAGCGGGCAGAGCAGGTGGCGCGGCAGGCGGCGCCGAAGATGGTGTTCCCGCTGGTGTTCTTCGTGATGCCGTCGCTGTTCGTGGTGATCCTCGGGCCGATCGTGATCAACGCCTATCAGGTGCTCACACGATGAGCAGAGGGTGAACGAGAAGATGCTCCAGACGCAGGGATTGCGGCCGTCGGATCCGTACAGGACGTTACAGCTCCACCCGAGCGCGTCGCGTCAGTTCGTGAGCGACGTCTACTGGGCGCTGATCGAGCGGGCGAAGGCGGCGCTGGCGTCGTCGCCTGACGCCTCCGCGCGCATCGCCGAACTGAACGATGCCTATCGCCTGCTGAGCGATGCCGGCAGGCGCGCTGCGTACGACGCGGAGAATGGCCTCGACGCGATCAAGCCGCCGCACGTCTCGGTGCGGCGGCCGCTCGTCGCCGTGCCGTTCCTCGCCGAGATGAAGCTGCAGTCGGATCATCGCGACCTGTACCACCTGTTGCGCGTCGACTGCGACGCCGACGCGCAGGTGATCGAGCTCGCCTACCGGGCGTTGACGCGGTCGCCAGGGTCGCAGAGCGCCGAGGATGCGTTCTTGCGCGGCCTGCTCGATGAAGCGCACCGGACGCTATCGGATCGGGAACTGCGCGCACAGTACGACCAGAAGCTCGCCACGCGCGGTCGCGCGCCGGCCGCAGCGCAGGCGGGCGCGTCGCCGGAGACGCCGCCGGCCGCCGGCGCATCGAGCACCGCGATGGAGACGAGAGCCGCCGCCGCCGCCGACGAGCGGAGCGCCAGCGCAGGCGGCGATCTGCCGGCGAACGTCGCTCAACCGGCGGCGCGCGACACGATCATTCGCCCGGCGCAGTGGGCAGCAGCGAGGGTCGCGCCGGCGGACGCGATCGCGCGCGGCGTTGATGGCGCCGTCGGCGAGGCGGAAGCGGCCGCATCGCCGGCGGGGCAGGCGGCGGCAGCGCCGTCGAGGCTCGCGCCTGCGGCGACGGTGGCGACTGGCGACGACGCCGTTGCGCCGGTCGAGCGTCCAAGCGGGCGTGAGGCCGCACCGATCGTGGCGGCGGGGCCCAAGGCAGCGGCGGGCGAGCGCGGGCCGGCGGCGCCTGCGGCTGCGGCAGCGGGTGCCGCGCAGCCGGCGGCGCCAGGAGAAGCGGCCCGGCCGCGGCGTGGCCTGTTCATGCGGCTACGTGGGGCGTCGGTGCCGGATGCGGCGCGGGCCAGCGACGCGGCGCGCGACAGGCTGCTGTCGCTCGGCGGCTTCGATGCGCCGCGGAGAGCGAGGACGCGCGTCGGCGGCGAAGGTGAGGCAGAAGCTGCGCCGGCACGGCCGCGCGCCGAGCTCGTGATCGTGGCAGGCGCGCAGGCGGGCGCCTGCGTGCCGCTCGGGGAGCAGGCGGTGACGCTCGCGACGAGCGCGCCGGCCGCCGGCGGCCGCGCCGATGAGGTGGCGCGCGTCTGGCCGAACGGCGACGGCTTCGCGTTGCGCATCCTGGGGGAGGCGCCGGTGCGGGTAAACGGCGAGCAGCCGCTGCTGCCGGTCGTCATGCTCGATGACCGTGACGAGATCGACACCGGGTCGCAGACGCTGAGCTTCCGGCTGCTGGCGCCGGCCGGCGGGCGCATGGCGCCGCTTCCCGACGAAGCAGCGGAGCGCCCGGCGTGATCTGCGGCGTCGGCGCGGGCATGCCGGCGGCGCCGCCGCGAGGCGCGGGCGCGCGCGGTGAAATCGACATAACGTCTCGGGCGGCCGGATCTGCCCGTGGAGACCATGGACGCTTGTCAGGGGCGAGTGGCGGCGGTGCGTGGTTTCCTTATGCGGAGTATGCGCGCGCCCGCCGATAGTCGCGGAGACCGTCGGACGCGGTTGGGGTGGCGAACACGGGTGGATTACCATCGGCATATGAAGAACTGGCTGACGCAGGCGCGCAACAACTGGGACGCTCTCCTGGCGTTCTTGCTCGCGTACCTCGCTGTCGCCATCTGGCTGGGGCCGGCTTACTACTTCCTCATCTGGTGGGTGGTTCTGACGCTGTACGTCGTCAAGGTCGCGCTCGACACACCGACGCGTCGTTGACCGTGCCCGCGCCCGCCGCACGCCGGGCGTCGTTCCGACGCTGCGGCGCACGCGGTCGCGCAGCTGCAACGACTGCCGCCGCCCCCGCGTTCGAATCTGATAGAGCCGCAGGAGGCCGCGTATGACGACGCTCCTCGACACGAACACCAGCCCGGCGCTCGCCGAACCGGTCAGCGTCGCCGATCTCGGCATCGACCGCGGGGTGCTGCTCGATCTTGTGCTGAAAACGCTGTTCTACCGCGGGCGGATGACGCGCACGGAGCTGGCCGACGAGCTGAAGCTCTCGGGCGCCGTGCTGCAGGAGGTGATGCAGGCGCTGACGCTCGACGCGCTGGCGAGTGTGCTGGGCGCGGCGGGCGCCGGGCCGTCGGGTTACATGTACGCGCTGACGCAGAAGGGGCTGGACCGCGCGGACGCGGCGTTCGGGCGTAGCGGCTACGTCGGGCCGGCGCCGGTGCGGCTCGCGGACTACATCGCGCAGGTCGAGGCGCAGAGCATCGACGACGCGGAGGTGCGGCGGCCGGCGGTCGAGCGGGCGCTCGACAGGCTCGTGCTGGGCGAGCAGACGCGGCTCCGCATCGGCCGCGCGGCGGCGTCGCGCACGTCGATGCTGGTGTACGGCGCTTCGGGCAACGGCAAGACGACGATCGTGCGGGCGATGGGAGACGTGGTCGAGGGCACGATCCTGATCCCGTATGCGATCGAGATGGTCGGGCAGATCGTCCACGTCTTCGACCCATCGAAGCACGTGCTGGCGCCGGAAGAGGACAGCGGGGAGGGTGAAGGCGAGGCGTCCGGCTTCCTGCGCTCGCGGGCGGATCGGCGCTGGGTGCGCGTGCGGCGGCCGGTGGTCTGGACGGGCGGTGAGCTGACGCGTCACAGCCTGGAGCTGATGTACGACGACAACACGAAGGTGTACGAGGCGCCGCTACAGCTGAAGGCGAACGGTGGCATCCTGATCATCGACGACTTCGGTCGCCAGCAGATGCCGGCGGTGCAGCTGCTGAACCGCTGGATCGTCGCCCTCGAGGGCGGCGTCGACCACCTGACGCTGCACACCGGGCAGACGATCGAGATCCCGTTCGACGTGCTGATCCTCTTCTCGACGAACCTGCCGCCCGAGCGGCTGGCCGATGAGGCGTTCCTGCGGCGCATCCGCTACAAGGTCGAGGTGCCGAATCCCGACGCGAGCGAGTATCGGGCGATCTTCCGCCGGGAGTGCGAGCGGCAGGACGTCGCCTACAGTGAAGACGCGCTGACGCACCTCATGCGCGAGTGGTACGAGCGGCACGGGCGGGAGCTGCGCGGCTGCCATCCGCGCGACCTGATCGAGGCGATCGTCGACGGCGCGCGATACGAGGAGCGGCGGCCGGAGCTGACGCCGGACGCGCTCGACGAAGTCTGCACGACGTACTTCCTACGCCCGCTGCACGCGCCCGGCTGAGCAATTCGCTGCTGCGCGCGGGCGCCCCACGCTTGTCCGCCTGATGGGCGCGACGAAGCGGCCGCCGGCATCGGGGCCAAGCCGGTTGAAGGCCGGGCGGCGGGCGCGCATGGTCCTCGCGGGCGGCGTGTCGTTGGTCAGTGAATCCGTCATCTCACGTGGGCGGTGAATCTGGCACTCCTTCATCGACGGACACAATCACTGCCCATCTACATCCACGCCGGGCGGCGTGTTGAAGTTCTGAGACTTTGACCGCTAAGTGTTCCGAGACTTTGTCCGCTGCA
>JADMII010000036.1 GCA_015478665.1 Dehalococcoidia bacterium | reverse complement strand
TTGGAGGCGACGACCGGATTCGAACCGGTGATGGGGGTTTTGCAGACCCCTGCCTTGCCACTTGGCTACGTCGCCCGGATTGCCGAACCAGCCTGCCATCGAACGCGGACGGCGGCATCAGCCCGAGCCCGTGGCCGTCGCCTGCCCGAACCCCTCGCCCGGCTGCTCCAGCGCCCTGACAACAAGCATCCGCCCGGCGGACCAGGCGGACGCAGGATGGACGCTCGTTGGTGCCGAGGAGGAGATTTGAACTCCTACGCCTTGCGGCACGGCCCCCTCAAGACCGCGTGTCTGCCTATTCCACCACCTCGGCGCGGCTGTCCGCAACAGCCGTGACAGTATACGGCATGTCCAGCCGCCGGCAACGACGCCACACTCGCCGAATCAGCTCGCACACCGGCGCCTACCGCCGCTCGCCGACCGTCGCCGCCGACGACGCCCCCCGGTGCGGCTTCGCCGCGTCCGTCCCCTCGACGTGCGGCCTCCGACCTGCAACCGCGCCCGCCCGGCCTCAGCGGCCGCGGCCGCGGTTGCGGTCGTCGGCGACGGCCGTGCCGATGATGTCCGGCACCGTCGTCGGCGTCGGGCTGCGGCGCACGGCGCCGCTCCCGTCTCCCTTCGCGATGTTCACGACGACGAACGACGACAGCTCGCCGAGCTTCGCGTCTTCGACCACCACCCGCAGCGTGTACTGGCCGTCGGCCAGACCCGCCGTGTTCCAGACCGCGAGGCCGCCGCCAGATTGCTTGCTCGTCGATCGAATCAGCAACGTCCAGGCGCTGGGTGGATTGCCCTGGCCGAACTCGACGCGGTAGGCGACGAAGTCCGTCGAATCGGCCTCGCCCGTCACCGGGACGACGCCGCTGATCGTGGTCCCGTCCTTCGGCGCGTCGATGCGGACCGGCGCCTCGCCCGTGCTCTTCTGCGTCGGCGCCGCGCCCACGCCCAGGATCCGCTGCCACTCCAGCGCCTGCGATCGCGCGAAGTCCGACAGCCCGTCGGGAATGATCAGGCCCTTGCGCTGCTGCACGAACTGCGACGGCGTCAGCTCGGTCGCCAGCAGGCCGTCGCGGATGTCCACCTTCACGGAGGACCACCAGGTGTCGTCGGCTTTCGGCGCCTTGTCTGCCGGCAGCAGGTTCTTGATCACCCGTCCGCACGCCGGCGTCGGCTTCAGGCCCGAAGGCTCGCAGACGTCCACCGTCACCAGTCCGTCCGGCTTCGGGAACTGGCTCTTCGGCGTGTCGACCAGCGCCTGCTCCATGAAGTCGCGCACGGCGCGATACGAGATCGACGTCGAGAGGATGTTCGTGATCGGCGAGTTGTCCGAGTTCCCCGCCCAGACGCCGGTGACCAGGTCGGGCGTGTAGCCGTACGTCCACGTCTCGCCGATCGCCCTGCTGTTCGTGTATGGCTCGCTGGTCCCCGTCTTGACGCCCCACGGCCGGCCGATGCTCAGCGCACCGCAGCCGTAGGTCAGGCAGAAGTTGTTCCCGTCGGAGAGGATGCTGTTGATCATGTATGCGTACTGCGGCGCGATGACGCGCTGCTCCTGCACCTTCACGCGATGGTCAGCGGTCGTCGGATAGAGGACGCTGCCATCCTGGCGCGTGATCTGCAGGATCGTCACCGGGTCAAGCGTCCGGTTGCCGGCATCCAGGCGCTTCGTCGTCGGCAGGCCCCGCATGACGCCGCCGGACGCCAGCACCGTGTAGGCGTACGTCACGTCGTACAGCTTGATATCGACGCCGCCGAGCGTCACCGACGGGCCGTACGTGTTGCCGTCGAGCGTCGTCATGCCGAACTTCTTGTATTCGTTGACGACGTTGGGCACGCCCACGTAGAGCGCCGTCTTGAACGCCGGCACGTTCAGCGAGTTGCCCAGCGCGATCCGCACAGGCACCGGTCCCTGGAAGTTGCCCGACGGGTTGCGCGGGGTGAAGTTCTCGCTGCCGTCGGGGTAGGTGATGGGCGTGTCGAGGATCTCCGTGGCCGGCCCCCAGCCGAGGTTTTCGAACGCCGCCGTGTACGTGAAGGGCTTCAGCGTCGACCCGGGCGAGTTGAGCGCGCTGGCATTGTCGTTTCGCCCCTGGATGTCATCGCGGAAGTAATCCCGCGAGCCGATATAGACGAGCACCTCGGACGTCTTCGGGTCGATCGAGACCATGGCGCCATTACGGCTGTTCGTGCTCTTCTCGAACTGGCTGATCCAGTTCTCCAGCGCCGCCTGTCCCTTCTGCTGCAGGCCGAGGTCGAGCGTCGTCGTCACGCGCAGGCCGCCGCTGTACAGTGCCTCCTTGCCGAAGCGCTGGATCAGCTCCGGCTCGATCACATCGAACACCCAGTGCGGCGCTTGCACCGGAAAGCGCTGCGGGCTGATGTTCAGCGGCGTCAGCGTGGCCAGATAGAACGCCGTGTCGGTCAGCTTGACGTCGCTCCCGTCCTGGTTCACCTGGATGCGCGTCGCCGGCTGCTCCTTGCCGTCCGCCCCCTTCACCGTCGTCTGCTCGCGCGTGTGCATGAGACGCAACACCTCGTTGCGCCTGGCGAGCGCGGCATCCGGGTTCGTCACCGGGTCATACTTCGCCGGGCTGGCGACGATGCCGGCGAGCGTCGCCGCTTCCGGCAGCGTCAGGTCCTTCGCGTGCTTGCCGAAGTACCCCTCGCTCGCCGCCTCGACGCCGTTGTAGAGGCCGCCGTAGGGGATCTGGTTCAGGTACCACTCGAGGATCTGGTTCTTCGTGTACTGGTTCGTCAGCTCGAGCGCGTACACCGTCTCCTTCAGCTTGCGGCTGTAGGAGCGCTTCGCCCGGTCCTCCGGCGCGATGTAGATGTTCTTCACCAGCTGCTGCGTGATCGAGCTGCCGCCGGTCGTGTTGGCGGCGTCGGCCGTCCGCAGCCGCAGCGCTTCGAGCCCGGCACGCGCCAGCCCCTTGACGTTCACCCCGGGGTTGTTCCAGAAGCTGTAGTCCTCCGTCGAGATCGTCGCCGCGATCATGTACGGCGAAATGTCCTGCAGCTTGACCGGCGAGCGCAGGCCGGAGCGGTCGTCGACGTACTCGTACAGCAGGTTGCCCTGCCGGTCATAGATCCGCGCGCCGCCGGAGGGCTGCTGCGCGATCACCTGGTCCGGCGGCTGGACGCCGGACGCATACGAGCGGTACACCGCGAATCCGGCGATGCCCGTCGCCGCCATGGCGATGAATCCCGCGCCGACGAGGATGCCGAACAGCTGCATCCAGAGGCGCGAGTTGCCGCCACTCCGGCGCGGCTGTCCCAGCTTGAGACGCTCGCGGATCACGCGACGGCTGCCTGCGTTCCTTGCCAACGAATCCTCCCCGGGTGGCCGTCCTAACGGGCCGCCGCCTCCCCTGCCGTCTTCGGCTTTTCGAGCACGACGAAGTGCGAGAGCCCGAAGCTCCGCAGCGGCGTATGCTCTGCGCGGTAGAGCGCTGCCCGCAGCACCGCCCCGAGCCGGCGCCGCCGCGCGACGATGTTATCGAACCCCGGATAGACGTACGTCTCGACGCGCACCGTCACCGGTAGCCCGCCGTACGTGCGCCGGATGCCGCGCTTCGTGTAGGCGCGGGCGTGCGGCACCAGCCGATTGCGCAGCCGGTCCGGCAGCCAGTTGATGAACGGGATGTTCCCGAAGACGAACCGGTCGCCGAGATAGATGCCGTGCGTCTCGAACGGGAACAGCCGGTTCGGCGCGTAGATGACGATCCGCCCGCCCGGCGCGATGACCCGCAGCGCCTCGCACAGCGTCGCCGCGTCGTCCTGCACATGCTCGATCACTTCGTTGAGCACAACGACGTCGAACGCGCCGTCGCGGAATGGCAGGCGCTCGCCGACCCCGAGCATCAGCCCCGGCGTCGTCTTCGCGCCCTCCCGCAGGCGCTTCGGGTCGATGTCGATGCCGGCGACGCGGTCGCTGAGCTCGCGAAACTTGCGGACGTAGACGCCGAGCCCGCAGCCGATGTCGAGGATGCGGCGACCCTCCAGCGGCGCGTACTGGCGGATGAGATCGAGCCTTCGGTCCTGTCCGAACCGCCAGACGAAGCTCGGATTCCCGAGGGCGACCTCTGCCCTGTCGGGCGCCTCTACCATGGTCCCTTTCCGTGCATCCCGCCGCAGCAGCGTAGCAGATCGGCCGTCCGCCGCTGCCGCCCGCGCATGCGGATCTGCGAAGATGGCCGCGGTCGCCCGCCAGCACCGCCGGCGATGCCGAGGCGCCGCGCCTATACTGGCGACGCGGAGACGGCGCGCGCTTCGCCCGATGCGTGCGGCGGCGCCCCCCGGGAGATCGATGGACGACGAGGAAGGGGCCGGCCTGCGCGCGTTCGCGCTGCGCGTCGGCTGCTACGGCGGCGCGTCGCATCCGGAGCGCCCGGCGTGGGTGGAGCGCGAGGGGCTGCGCATCGACGTCGCCGCCGTGGAGTCACAGTGGCGGGAGGAAGAGCGCCTCGGCTTCCGGCTCCTGCTGACCGATGGCTCGCATCTCCTCGTGTACTATGTCCCGGAGTTCGACCTCTGGTCAGGCATCATCATGGCGGCCGGGCCGGCGGCAGGCGGGGCATGAGCGACGAGACGACGCAGCGCGGCAACATCTCCAAGCACGTCCAGAGCATCCCCTCGTCCGGCATCCGCCGCTTCTTCGACCTGCTGGCCAGCATGGAAGGCGTCATCTCACTCGGCGTCGGCCAGCCGGACTTCGTCACGCCGAACCACATCCGCCAGGCGGCGATCCGCAGCATCGCGGACGGCGAGACGTACTACACCTCGAACTACGGCCTGGTCGAGCTGCGGCACGCGATCTCGCGGCACCTCGACCGGCTCTACGGCGTGCGCTACGACGCCGGCACCGAGATCATCGTCACGGCCGGCGTCAGCGAGGCGCTCAACATCGCCCTCGAGGCCATCCTCGACCCGGGCGACGAGGTGCTCAGCCCCGACCCTGGCTACGTTGCCTATCTTCCCTGCGTGCTGCTTGCCGGCGGCCGCTACGTCCAGGTGCCGACGCGCGCCGAGGACGGCTTCGCGCTGCGCCCCGAAGACCTCGAGCGCCGCATCACGCCGCGCAGTAAGGCGATCCTCTTCGGCTATCCCGCCAATCCCACCGGGGCGCTGATGAGCCGCGACGTGATGCTCGCCGTCGCCGGCATCGCCCGCCGCCACAACCTGTTCGTCATCTCCGACGAGATCTACGACCGCCTCGTCTACGGCACGGAGCACGTCTGCGTCCCGTCGCTGCCGGAGATGAAGGAGCGCACGATCCTCCTCGGCGGCTTCTCGAAGGCCTACGCGATGACCGGCTGGCGCCTGGCCTACACCTGCGCGCGCAGCGAGTTGACGGAAGCGATGATGAAGGTCCACCAGTACGTGATGATGTCGGCGCCGACGCCGGCCCAGTTCGCCGCGCTCGACGCGATGGTCGCCGGCGAGGAGGACGTGCGCGGCATGGTCGCCGAATACGACCGTCGGCGCCGACTCGTCGTTGGCGCGCTCAACGACATGGGGCTGGAATGCGCCGAGCCGAAGGGCGCCTTCTACGCCTTCCCACACATCGGCGCCAGCGGCATGAACGATGAGACGTTCGCGGAACGGCTGCTGATGGAAGAGCGCGTCGCGGTCATCCCCGGCTCCGCCTTCGGCGAGGCCGGCGCCGGACACGTCCGCATCTGCTACGCCCAGCGCTACGACCTGCTCGAGGAAGCGATGGACCGCATGCGCCGCTTCGTCGGCCGCGCCACCACGCCGCGATAGGCGAACGGGCGATCCGTCACTCGGCCGACCATCTCACCCCACCTCCACGGCGTCGAGCGACGCCCGGGTTGAGGTCTTCCCGCGACCAGCCCGCGACCATCAGCCGTCGCCCCATTCTCCCTCGTGGGAGATGCGACAGGGGTGAGGGTCGTCGCCGGGGAGATGTCCCTCGCCTGGACCATCGCCCGTACCGACATTCGCCTAGCCGCTGATGTACGGCGCGATCAGCGCGGCGTACGCCACCGCGCCTTCGGGACGGAGGTGAATCGAGTCGCTGTAGAAGAGCTCCGGGCGGTCGATGCTCGCGCCGTACCAGTCGACGAGCACCGCGTTCGGGAAGCGCGCGACGCCGCGGGCGATGACGGCGTTGTTCGTCGCCTCCCACGACCGCGGCTCCTTGAGGTTGACGAAGACGACCCGGCGCGTTGGCCCCGCCACCGACATGATCTCTTCGAACTGCGCGTCGCTGAATGTCCCGTTGTTGCCCATGTCGATGAGCACGATGCCGCCGAGGCGCTGGCTCGCCTCGAGCTGCCGCATCAGCGCGATCGCCGCGTATACCTGGCGGCCGACCGCCGCATCAACGTAGATGCCCGGCGTCACCGCAGCGAGCGCCTGCGCCGCCCCCAACATCACGGAGTCGCCGATCGCCGTCACCCGCGTCGAGGCGGCGGCGGGCAACGGGCGCGCTGGCGCCGGCGCCGTCGGCCCGTACACCAGCGATGCGCTCGCCGCGCTTGACTCCGATTGCGATGCGCTCGCCGGCGCCGGCGACGGCAGCGGCGGCAGCGGCGTGCGCGCGGGCGCCGCGACCGTCGGCGTCGCGACGGGCGAGGCGGCGATGCTCGTCGGCGCACCGACGCTCGGCTGCGCGCGGACCAGCGGCGGGGCGACCGCGGTCGGGCTGAGCGCGACGGTCGTGATCTGCACGCGCGTCAGTCCGAAGTAGGACGGCAACTGGGGAGCCGGGACGCGGACGATCCAGACCGCGGCCGCGACCGTGACGGCGCTCGCCGCGCCGAGCGCGCCCACCGTCGTGAGCCGCCGGCGTGCGAGCTGCGCGCGCAACGCGGCGGCGACCGGCGCCAGCGCCCCGCGCCGGATCGGCTCTTCGACGAAGCGGTACGACAGCGCAGCGACGGCAACCGCCGTCGTGATCTGCGCCGCGACCATGATCAGCCGGCCCGCAGGGATCGACAGCTGTGGCTGGATCAGCACGAAGATCGGCCAGTGCCAGAGATAGATGCCATACGACCGCCTGCCGAGCCAGCGCAGGGGGGCGCGCTCGAGCATCCGCGACAACAGGCCGGCGGGGTACACAGCCGCGACGATCAGCGAGGCCGCGGCGACGCTGACCAGCGCGAAGCCGCCATTGTACAGGAACGCGCCGCTATCATCGATAGAGGACCAGAACGCGACGATGACGGCCAGCGAGAGCCAGCCTGAAAGCTGCAGCGCCGCATTGCTCTTCGCTCCCCGTCGTCCCGCCTGCCAGACCGCGGGCCAACAGGCGATCGCCGCCCCCAGCAGGAGTCCGGCCGCGCGCGTGTCCGTACCGTAGTAGAGCCGCGAAATGCTGGCGCCGTGCTGGTAGAGCCATGCCATCTCGATCATCGAGGCCCCGGCGCCGAGGGCGATCACGGGCGCCAGCAGACGGCGCGGCGTGACGAAGATCACGCCCGTCAACACCAACGGCCAGACGACGTAGAACTGCTCCTCGACGGCGAGCGACCAGAGGTGCTGCAGCAGCGACGGCGGCGCCAGCGAGGCGAAGTACGACTGGCCGCCGGCGATCTGATACCAGTTCGTCGCGTAGAGGAGCGCCGCCAGAGTGTCCTCGCGCAGGCGCGCCACGTCGCTCCGCGCGAACGCCGCCGTATAGAGCAGCGTCGCGGCGATGAGCAGGAAGACCGCCGGCAGCAGCCGCCGCGCCCGGCGCAACCAGAACGGCCCGATGCGGATCCGCCCGGTGCGATCCCATTCGCCGAGCAGCGCGCGGGTGATGATGAAGCCGCTGATGACGAAGAAGAGGTCGACGCCGAGGAAGCCGCCGGGCAGCCAGCGCGCGTCGGCGTGGAAGATCACCACGGCGGCCACGGCGAGCGCGCGCAAACCATCGAGTCCGGGGAGATAGGCGTGCGCCGGATCCACAGCCGGCGCGGCAGTGGTCGGGCGGTGACCGTGACGTTCACGATCATGAGTGATCGCAGCGCCAACTGTGCGACTGCTCACGCTCCCCCGGTCCCTCAGGCATCCCTTGCCCTGCCCACGCGCATTATCCGCGAAGCAGCGCCCTGCGTAAATGGCTTCACGCAGAAATCACCGATCTTCGCGCGATCGATCGCCGATGCTTCGCCGCGCTCGTCGTCGTCGCGTTTCGATCGGCTCGCCCGTCGCACCGCTGTTGCGCACAACGACGCGCGCCGGCTGGGCCGACGACGGCGCGCCTGCGCGATCGCGCGCGACGTCGACCACAGCCGCGCGACGAAGGTCGAGCGCTCGCCGGCGACGCACGTTACCGGCGAGCGGCATCGCCGGCCAGGGCCGCGGCGCACGCTTCCTCTCCGGAACAACGCGCGTGATCGCGGGACGCGATGAAGGCTGCAGGGATGCAGCCTTCACGGGCGGGCTATGCGATTGTTGGATGGTCGGGCTCTTAGTAGCCGCCGCTGTCGCCGCGCGGCAGCTCGCTGCGCCCGGTCCAGCGCGACTGTGGCACATCGCGCTCCCAGAGGCCGTCCTCGGCCGAGTTCGGGAACTCCTTCTCCGTCCCGCAGCGCTTGCAGCGGCCGCGGCTGGTCTCGCCGTTCGGGCTGGCGATCACCCAGTGATGGGCGCATACGGCCCCGACAGGCGACCCGGCTTCTGGCGTTGTGGCTTCGACTGGCATCTGCCTCTCTCCTCCTGCCCTCGGGTTACTGGTACTACGTTGGCCGGGGGCGTGCGGTGCAGCATTTTCGCACGGGATTTTGTCCCGTGTCAAGGATTACGCCGTTTCTACGTAAAGATATGGTAAAACCGTACCAGGCATGCGCTCTCCGCATCGCCCCGCTATACTGAGGACGGCAGATGCACACCACCAAGACCGAGATCCTCGCGCTGCTCAAACGCTCCGACGGCGCGACCGTCGACGAGATCGCCTCCGCCCTCGGCCTCGCCTCCATGACCGTCCGCCAGCACCTCACCGCCCTCGAGCGCGATGCACTGGTCGGCGCCGCCGAGGTGCGGCGAGCGACCGGAAGGCCGCACTATCGCTACTCGCTGACGGAGGACGGCCACCGGAACGTCGCCCAGGGCCACGACCGTCTGGTCTCGCTCCTCGTCGAGGCGGCCGGCTCCCTCGAACCGGCCGATGTCGACGGCGCGACGCCGGGTGAGCGCCGCGGACGCCTCTTCCACGTCGCCGCCATCATGCTCGCCGCACGCCATCGCGGCGACGTCCTCGGCCTCACCGGCCCGGAGCGCGCCGGCCGCGTCGTCGCCATCCTGCGGGCGCACGGCGGCTTCGCCGAGTGGCACGACCTGACCGGCGGCTGGGAACTCCGGGACTTCAGCTGCGTGTATCGTGGCAACGTGGACGGCAACGGTCCCTGCCGCTGGCACGAGCCCTTCCTCGGCGCCCTGCTCGGGGCCGGCGTCCAGTCCGTGCCGCCGACTGACGACTGCGCCGCCTGCTGCCGGTACATGATCCCTCATCTCATCGACTCGGGCGGCGGCGATGCCCGATCAGCAAGGACAGCCCTATGAGCATCAGCGAGCAGGATGTACTGAACGCGCTGCGCACGATCGAAGACCCGGATCTCCACCGCGACATCGTCTCGCTCGGCTTCGTGCAGGAGCCGGAGATCCGCGGCGATGCCGTCAGCGTCCGCATCGTCCTGACGACGCCCGCCTGCCCGGTGCGCGAGCAGATGCAGGCGGACGCGCGCGCGGCGCTCCTGGCGCTCCCCGGCGTGCGCGAAGCCCACGTGACGATGGAAGCCAACGTCCTCCAGCATCGCGGCGGCGGCCAGCACGCCATCGAGGGTGTGCGCAACATCATCGCCGTCGCCAGCAACAAGGGTGGCGTCGGCAAGTCGACGGTCGCCGTCAACCTCGCCGTCTCGCTCGCCAGGCTCGGCGCGCGCGTCGGCCTGCTCGATGCCGACATCACCGGGCCCAACGTGCCGACGATGATGGGCATCGCCCAGGGCGCACAGGTCGAAGGCGAGCGCGGCCTCGGCGTCGAAGAGCGGCACGGCGTCAAGGTGTGCTCCATCGGCTTCGTCCTGCCGCGCGGCACCCCCGTCGTCTGGCGCGGACCGATGATCGGCACCGCCGTCCGGCAGCTGCTGCACGACATCCACTGGGGCGAGCTCGACTACCTCCTCATCGACCTGCCGCCCGGCACGAGCGACGCCTCGATGAGCATGGCGCAGGAGGCGCCGATCTCCGGCGTCGTCGTCGTCAGCACCCCCCAGGATGTGGCGCTCGAAGATGCCGCCAAGGCCGTCTCGATGTTTGACAAGCTCAACGTGCCGATCTTCGGCGTCATCGAGAACATGAGCTACTTCTCCTGCCCGCACTGCGGCGAGCGCACCGAGATCTTCGGCCACGGCGGCGCCCGCCTGGCCGCCGACGACCTCGGCCTCGAGTTCCTCGGCGAGCTTCCGCTCGACCCGGCGACCCGCCGCGGCGGCGACGAAGGCGAGCCGATCGTCGTCTCGGCGCCGGAGAGCCCGCAGGCAGCGGCATTCATCGATGTGGCGCGCCAGGTGGCCGCGCGCTGCAGTGTGCTAGAGTACGCGACGGGAGCCTGATTTGGTTCGATTCTTCGGGAAACCACGCAAGGACGCGGCCGCCGGGCGTACGACCGCGGCGCGCGCCGTCAACGACGACACCAAGCCCGCGCGCACGGCCGCATCGCGCACGGTAAAGCTGGAAGCGCTGCCGCCGCCCGGGCCGCCGGCCGCGACTCCGGCCGACGCCGCGCCGGAGCGCAAGACGACCAGCCGCCGTCGCACCACCACGCGGCCGCCGCGCCGCGATTGGGCCGCGGAAGCGGCCGCGACGCCCGTCGATAGCCCGGCGCCGCCCGCGTCGTCCGCCGCCACCGGCGAGGAGTTCGAGCCGGCCGCCCATCCGACGAAGCGCCGCCGCGGCACGCGCGGCGGGCGCGGACGCAAGAAGAACGGCGCGACGCCCGAGCCGGCGAAGGCCGAGGTCGCTGCGCCCGAGCCCGAGGCGCCGGCGCGGCGACGCCCGGCGCCACGCAGCGAGTCGCTGACCATCGAGGACGCGCTGGCGCGCCAGGCGGTCGCGCTCGAAGGCTTCACGCGCGAGGTCACGGCGACGCTCAAGGGACTCCAGGCAAGCGTCGCCGAGCTCCAGCATCGCGCCGACGGCCAGCCCGACGGCGGCGCCGCGCACGAGCGCGTCGGCATCTTCGTCGACGTGCCGAACGTCATCTACGCTGCCGAGCGCCGCGGCATCACCCTCGACTTCGGCAAGGTGCTGCACTACTTCACGCGCGGCCGCGAGCTCGTCCGCGCGACGGCCTACGCGCCGATCAGCGACGACCCCGGCGCCAAGCTCGAGAGCCAGCGCTTCGCCCACCACTTCCTCGGCCACCCCTACCGCCTCGTCACCAAGCCGCTTAAGCGCTTCGCCGACGGCTCGATGAAGGCCAACTTCGACATCGAGCTCGCCGTCGACATCCTGACGATGTCCGACCGGCTCGACGTGGTGGTGCTGATGTCCGGCGACGGCGACTTCCGCCGTGTCGTCGAGCTCGTCGCCAGCCGCGGCGTGCGCGTCGAGGTGGTCGCCTTCAACGAGACGGCGGCCAACGAGCTGAAGAGCGTCGCCGACCTCTACATCGACCTCGGCGACCACGTGAACGAGTTCAAGGCACCGAAGTAAGCCGACGCCTGATCGGACGAGCGCGGTCATCCCGCCTTTCAGCGCCCGACGGCTCGCGTGCGCCGCCGGCTCTCGCCCGCCAGCGCCCGGGCCAATTCGGCCGCCCCGGGTGATACGCGCCCGCGCATCCCCCGCGCTACGCTGGCAAAAGCACGACCAGCGGAGGCACCATGACCACCACACGACCGGCCGACGACGCGATGCGCGATTGCATCGAAGAGTGTTCGAGCTGCCACGACATCTGCGTCGAGACGGCAGCGCACTGCCTGGCGATGGGCGGCAAGCACGCCGAGGCCCTGCACGTCCGCCTGCTCATCGACTGCGCGGAGATCTGCCAGACGAGCGCGAACTTCATGCTCCGGCGCTCCGACCTCCATCCGCACACCTGCGCCGCCTGCGCCGCCGTGTGCGAGCGCTGCGCCCAAGACTGCGAGCGCTTCAGCGACGACCCGGAGATGCGGTCGTGCGCCGAGGCATGCCGCTCGTGCGCAGAATCCTGCCGACGCATGGCGTCGATGGCGCGCGCGGCCTAGCGAGCGCCCGGATCACCCTCGCCGGCCGCCTCCCCACCACGGTGCAGCGGAGGGCCGGATGGGCTCGCCCCCGCCCCGTGGTCGCACCGGGCCGGGCGTGAGCGCCTGCGGGACGCCAACCGATCGACCAGGTGCGGCCGCGCGCCGGGGCGGTGGCGGTCGCCCGCGACCGTGAGATGCGGCGAATCCTTCCTACACGGAGCTTGTGACGATGTTGAAGTTCTGAGACTTTGACCGCTAAGTGTTCCGAGACTTTGTCCGCTG
>JADMII010000055.1 GCA_015478665.1 Dehalococcoidia bacterium | reverse complement strand
GCACGATGCGGACGGCGCCGCTGCGGTCGCCTTCGTACGACGAGATGGTCATGAAATCGATGCTCAGCGGCCGCGAGATGTGGCGCATGAGGTCCGCCATGAAGCAGGTGACGCCCTTGAGCACGCCGACGAGCAGCGGCTCGCGGTCGGCGTAGTCGCGCGTGAGCTCGAGCCCCAGCTCGTTCACCCGGCGCTCGATCTCGGTCGCGGTGAACAGCACGTCGCGCACGCCGAGCGCCTCCTGCTCGTGCGCGGCGCCGATGCCGTACTTGGCGAGCAGGCTCAGGTAGTCGCGCTTGTGGAGGAGCTTCACCTGCACGTCGGGGTAGAGCTCGCTCAGCATGCGCAGCTTGCGATGCTTGTCCGTCACGAGCCCCTGCTTGAGCGTCGTCAGCTCGACGAAAAGGTCGAGGTCGCTGAGGTAGAAGTCCGGCGCGAAGGCCTCGAGGATGCGGCCGTCGGCGTCGCGACGGAGCGCGAACGTGCGCGGCTCGTACTGCCAGCGTACGTTGTAGAAGTCGAGCATGCCGGCGAACTCTTCCTCGCTCTGGTGGGCGAAGCGGACGCGCTCGATGCCGCGGTCGTCGGCGGCGGCGTCCCGGGCGAGCGGCGGCGTCATCTCACGCCTGCCCCGCGATGCCGTGGACGATATGCCGCATGGCGATCTCGATGTGCCGGCGGAGGTCGTCGGGGACGTGATCCGACGGCGCTTCCGCGGGCGACATGATGAAATCGGAGAAGGCGCCGACGACGGCGATCACGAGCTGCTTCGCCAGCTCATCGGCGTCTTCGGTCTGGATCATGTCGAGCTGGATGTAGTGCTTGAGGATGCGCGCCTCGGCCTTCGTCCAGCGGCGGACGAGCGTGCCGTACTCCTCCATGGCGACGGGGTCTTCGGCCATCGCCTCGACGAGCAGCACCTTCATCAGGTCGCGGTTCGCGTACATCAGTGCGAGGGCGCCGATGGCGATGCTGGAGATCGCCTCGAGCGGCTCGATCGTGAGATGCTCGGTCTGGGCGCCCTCGAGGTCCTTGAGCGCCGAGGTGAAGCCGCGCTCCTCGATCAACGCCTCGAACAGCTCGCGCTTCGATTCAAAGTGGTAGTAGATCGCCGCGTCGGTGATGCCGGCGGCCTGTGCGATGTCGCGAACGCTGGCGCGGGTGAAGCCCTTCTCGGAGAAGAGCCGGAGGGAGGCATCGAGGATCTGCTTGCGCGTCAGCGGGCCGCGCCGGAGCTTGCGCGCGCGGCCGTTCGCCGGGGCGTCCGTGGCTGTCGTGGTCAATGCGCGTGCACCTCGTACTAAGCGTAGGCCAGCCTCGGACGCGGTGTCAAACGGCGAAGGCGTCTGCACCGTTTCCCGGCGCCGTCGCTCCCACCGGCGCCGGCGTCGATGCTGCGCGCCGCCCTCGAGTGAGCGCGATGGTAGAACCCGTTCTGTGCGACGATTGTGCCGGGCGAGGCGACGGTGCTGCTCGACGCGTTGCGCCGGTAGACGGCGGGCGGACCGCCCGCGAAGGGCGTGGGCGACGTCGCTTCAACAGCACGGCGGGCGGCGATGAGGGCCAGCGTGAGATCGCCGTCTCGGTCGAGAGCCGCGCCTCGGGTGATCACGCGGGCGGTTGCCGACGCAGTTCCCCTTCCGTCTTTGCCTCCCCACTGCGGTCGCGATGGGAAGTGCGGGACGGAATTGTCTCCAGGACAGATTCGGGCCGCCGAATTGACGGCCTTCGACGGTCATCCTAGAATGAACCGCTACCCGCCCGCCGCCGCACTCGACGGCCGTGGGTGGACGACGCAGGCGCGCGGCCCCGTGGTGTAGCGGTCTAACATGCCACCCTGTCACGGTGGAGATCGAGGGTTCGAATCCCTTCGGGGTCGCCA
>JADMII010000035.1 GCA_015478665.1 Dehalococcoidia bacterium | reverse complement strand
CGGCGACGAACACGGCCGCACCGACGGCGACGAACACGGCCGCACCGACGGCGACCGGCACACCGACGACACAGTGCCTCACCTTCGGGCAGAAGATTCAGCTCCTCGTCGGGATCCTGCTGCGGTTCGGGTCGCACGAAGGCGACCGCCGGTACCGGGCGGAGTACGATGTGGACCGCGACGGCCGCATCGACTTCGACGACCTGAAGCAGGTGTTGGAGACGCCGACGTGCCCGAGGCACCACCACGAGTAGGGCAGCGGCAAGCGGGACCATGTGAGAAAAGAGGAGGCGCCGAGCGCCTCCTCTTTTTCTCTTTCCCTCGCGCCGAGGCGTGTCCCGATGACGAGCGGCAGCGATTCTCCGTGCCGGACGGCGCGCCACAGTCGGCGCGAGCGAGGCGGCGCGGAACCGGTTGAAGCGGGCGGCGAGGCCTGGGATCGCAGCGGGTGGGGAGAGAGGACGGCGGCTGCTCGCTGCAACAGGCGGCGGAGCGAGCGTTTTCGTTCGCGCAGGGAGTGGATGAGGAACCGGGCGCCTGCTCGCACCCCGCGGATCAGCGCGGCTCCTCGCCGCCGCCGCCGCGGCGGCGGTCTACCCCGTCGCCTCCGGCAGCGCACGCGGCGAGCCGGCGAGCCGGGCCCAGCGACGATCTGCGGTGGAGCGGAAGGACGCGGCGAAGCGATGTTCACACGCGTGGTGGTGTTCACACGCGTGGGTGATCTTCAACGCAGGGGGCGGCTTGTGTGCGCGGTCACTCGCCCGATACACTCCGAGCGCTTGAGACAGCAGGCGCGAGCCTACGGGCCGCGTAATCCAGCCTGCCGAGGCGCCATACACTGACTGCGGCCGCCCCACCGGCGCCGCCAGCGTGTGCGCCCCTGTCGACGGCAGGGGCCTTTCGTTTGGCCCCGGATTCCGCCGTGATGCGGCAGACCGAAGCGTCCGGGCGGCGGGCCGGACGGGTGCGACCACTGATCCGGGAGTAACCTATGCCAACAGCCAAGAAGCAGGCGACCGTCGCCGAGTTGAAGGGTCTCGTCGAGCGCTCGTCGATCATCATCGGCGCTGAGTACCGCGGGCTGAGCGTGAAGGAGATGACGGCGCTGCGGCGCGCGCTCTCCGCCGCGAACGTCGAGGCGCGGGTGGTGAAGAATCGGCTGTTCGGGCTGGCGGCGCAGCAGGCAGGCGTGGCGCCGGCGGCCGAGGTCGCCGAAGGCCCGACGCTCGTCATCTTCGGCTACGGCGATATCATTGCGCCGTCGAAGGCCGTCGCGGACTACGTGCGGACGGCGCGGAACTCCTTCGCGCCGCGCAAGGCCTATCTCGATGGGGCGATCCACGCCGGCAGCGTCGTCACGGAGCTGGCGGCGCTGCCATCGCGCGAGCAGCTCATCGGGCAGCTGGCGGGCGCCTTCGTCTCGCCGGTGCAGCAGTTGGCGACCCTGCTCAGCGACAGCATCCAGGGGTTCGCGCGCCTCGTCGACGCCCGCGCGACGCAGCTCGAGGAGGCGGCGGCGTAGCGCCAGTCGAAGCGCGGAGCGGCGCTTCAGGTCGACAGTCGGGGCGCAGACTGCGTCCACATCATCGGTAGCGCGCCGCCAGCCGGCGCAGATGTTCGAGGAGGACGGATCATGGCGAAGGTAGAAGAGGCGTTCGAGATCATCAAGGGCATGACGATCATCGAGCTGCGCGATCTGAACAAGAAGATCGAAGACGAGTTCGGCATCACGGCGGCGGCGCCGGCGATGATGATGGCGCCGGCGTCCGGCAACGGCGGCGGCGCGGCGGCGCCTGCGGCGGAAGAGGAGAAGACGGAGTTCAACGTCGTGCTGAAGGACGCCGGCGCCAACAAGATCAACGTCATCAAGGCGGTGCGCGAGGTGACGACGCTCGGGCTCAAGGAGGCGAAGGACCTCGTCGAGAGCGCGCCGGTGAACGTCAAGGAGGGCATCGCGAAGGCCGAAGCGGAGGCCGTGAAGGCGAAGCTCGTGGAGGCAGGGGCGACGGCCGACCTGGCGTGACGCAATGCCCTCGGCCCCGTTGCCGGCGTCCGGGCGATCTCCGCGCGGGCGCCGTCTGGTAGTATCTTCGCGTTGCCCCGGCAAGGACGCGAGGATCGCCGCCTGTGAATTGCTACTCCTGTCACGAAACCGCCGTGAATGCGTGCAAGCGCTGCGCGCGCCCGTACTGCGAGGAGCACGGCAACACGCAGTACTGCGCGGTCTGCCTGGAACCGGCGAGCGCGCTTCCTTCGTTCAACCTCTACCGCGGCTCGCTGCTGGTGATGCTCGTCGGCACGGCGCTCGCAGTCGTCCTGATCATGCGGCCGCCGGGTGAGACGGGCGGCGCCTCGCCGGTGATCGCCGGTCGGCTGAGCCCGACGGCGACGGCATCGGGCGGCACGCCGCAGCCCTCGGTGGCGGCCGCAACACCCCAGGCGACGACGACCGCAGGGACGCCGGCGAGCGGCACGCCGGCGGCGGGCGAGACGCCCGGCGTCGCCGCGACGCCGGCCTTCGGGACGTACGTCGTGCAGGCGGGCGATTCGGTCGCGGGCATCGCCCAGGCGCTGCTGCCGCCGGGCGATGACATCACGGCATTCGAACGGGCAATCATCAATCTGAACAACCTGCAAGGTCCGGACCCGGTCCTGCAGCCGGGCCAGACCCTGCTCCTGCCGCCCAAGAATCCGGCGCGGTGAGTCGCAGTGGACGACCGGGACGGCCGCGCCCGCGGATCGCTGCGGCGCACGGCGCTGATCTACATCCTGCTGCTCGTCGTCGACGTCGTGGCGGCCGCGTACATCATCACGTCGGCGGTGAGCGGCGCGGCGTACGTGACGCTGACGTTCGTCGTGGTGATCGGCGCGCTGCTGGCGTACCAGGTCGTCCAGCACGTCCGCGACTTCGCGGCGCCGCTGGCGGAGTCTGACGGCGTCGTACGGCGCAAATTCCGCCGTGCCGACATGATCATCTTCCGCGACAGCTACTATCTGACCGTCTCCGGCACGGTCTTCCGACTGCCGCCGGAGCAGTGGATCCACATCGACGAGGGGGATTACGTGAAGGTCGTGCACTTCCCCCACACCCTGACCGTCGTCTCCGTACACGCAGCGCGGCGGCCGCCTCCGGAGCCGCCTCCGGAGCCGCCTGAGGGCTGACCGCTGCTGTCGGGCCGCCGCCGGTCAGCACGCTTCGCGGGCGGCGACGGGCTGTGTTAGGATGGCGCCGCCGCCTTGGGCACGAGAACGGGAGTGAAGCATGCGCGTCCTGTCGACCGCCATCGTCCTTGCCGCAGCCGCGGCGATCAGCCTCGCGGCGGCGGCCGCCGGACACGCGTCGGCGGCGATGCTGCCGCTGGCGCATGCGCTGCTGCAGCAGGCGAGCCCGACGCCGGTCGCCGTGCCGCCGCACGAAGGGTCGCGGGTCGGCGTGCAGGTGGTCGTGCTCGGCATCGCCGCCGGCCTCGTGCTGGTGGTCGGGACCGCGGCGTACCTGATTCGCCGGCGCCTGGGCCTGACGCCGCCGCCGCCGGGCGAGCCGCCGGCGGCCGGCCATTAGGGCGGCGCGCCGGGCGCTCCGGGCGCTCCAGTTCCTCCCGCGGGCCGAGCGCGCTCGCCAGCCGTCGGGCGCAACGACGATGGCTGCGTCGCGCACCTCGCCGCCTCGCGCGCGGCCGTCAGTGAACGGCATGCGCCACGACGTCAACCGGCGGTCTCCTGCGCTCGCGTGCGTGGTGATCGCGCATCTCGTTGCAGCCGCTGCCTGAGTCTTGACCTTCCCGTTGGCTGCAGGGTTTAGACTTCACGTGCAAGCAGCTTGCAGGCGATACCGGCGGTCAACGGAACAACAAGGAGGGACGCACATGACGAATCTACGCACACCAGCCACCGCCGCTGATCCGGCGCTGGTGATTCGAGCCATCGATCAGCGCGGTTCGAGCGTCACGCGCAGCGCCGAATGCTGCGGCTGTCCTGCCTGCCCGTGCGGCTGCAACGGCCTCGGCGCGGGTAGCGGCGGGCAGTAGCCGCCGCGAGGTGATGGAGCGCGCGCGAGGAGGGACGGTAGCGGCATGCCGGAGATGCGCATCGGCCAACTCGCGCGCGCTTCAGGCTTCGGCGAACAGGCGCTGCGATACTACGATCAGTTGGGGCTCGTGCGCCCGGTGCGTCGGACCGCGTCCGGCTACCGCATCTATGGCGCGACGGCGCTCGAGCGGCTCCGGTTCATCCGAAGCGCGCGGGATCTTGGCCTCAGCCTGAACGACATTCGCAGCATCCTCGACGTCGCAGATGGGGGACGCGCGCCGTGCAGCCACGTCCGCGCCCTCGTCGAGCGGGATCTGCTGAGGATCGACGGCGAGGTGCGGCGGCTGCGCGAGGTACGGCGCCAGCTCGTCGATGCGAAGGCGCGGCTGGACGATGCGCTGGCCGAGGGCAGCAGCGCCGCCGGGGAGGGGTGCCAATGCCTGCTTCCGGCGCCGGAGCGGCGACGGCCATCTTCGCGCGGAGGCGAGGTCCCGAAGCGGAGGGGAAGCTCGCGGGGCGCGGCGAAGGCCGCGGCGCCCGGCAGATGACGGGCGCGGACGGTCTGCGCGCGCAAACGGCCGGCGGGCCGCGATCGAGGCATCGGCGGCCCGGCCTCCGCTGAGCCGGCGGACACGACGGCGCGCCGTTTCGGGCGTGCGCCCACACACGCTGGCTCGGCGGCGACGCCAGACGTATCGTGCGAGCGGGAGGGCGCATGACCGAGGCGACGTGGTTCGACACAGCTCGCTTCGGGCTGTTCGTGCACTGGGGGCACTCGAGTCAGCAGGGCATCGAGTTGTCGTGGCCGCTCGTCGGCGGCAACTTCGCGCTGCCGCCGTGCGATGTGCCGGTTCCGCAGTACCACGCCTCGGCGGCGACGTTCGACCCCGAGGCCTGGGATGCGCCGGCGCTGGCGCGGGCGGCGAAGCGGCTCGGCATGCAGTACGCCGTGATCACGGCGAAGCACCATGACGGCTACGCGATGTACGACACGCGCCAGTCGGACTTCTCGATCGCGCGCGGAAGGTTCGGGCGTGACGTCGTGCGGGAGTTCGTCGAAGCGGTGCGCGGCGAGGGCCTGCACGCCGGCATCTACTACTCGCTGATCGACTGGCATCATCCGGACTACCCCGCGTTCACGGAGGCGGACAAGCCATACGTCTTCGGGAAGTGGCGCCAGCCCGCGCCGGAGCAATGGGACCGCTTCCGCGAGTTCATGTTCGCGCAGGTGCGCGAGCTGCTCACCGGCTACGGCCCGATCGACCTGATCTGGTTCGACGGTGGCTGGGAGCGCACCGCGCAGCAGTGGGGCGCGGCGGCGCTCGCCTCGATGATCCGCGAGCTGCAGCCCGGCATCCTGATCAATGACCGGCTGCCGGGCGGCGGCGATTTCCTGACGCCGGAGCAGTCCGTGCCGGCGCAACCGCCGGCGCGCCGCTGGGAGACCTGCATGACGATGAACGAGAGCTGGGCGTACAACCCCGCGGACACCGCGTGGAAGTCGCCGCGCGCGCTCGTCCAGACGCTCTGTGAGGTGGCGGGGCGCGGCGGCAACCTGCTGCTGAACGTCGGGCCGATGGGCGATGGCGCCTTGCCGCCGGAGATCGTCGAGCGGATGGCGGCGATCGAGCGCTGGATGGCGCGCAATGGCGAAAGCATCATCGGCACCTGGCCGGGGCTGGAGGCGTGGCAGTGCTACGGCGCTTCGACGCGACGCGACGACACGGTGTACGTCCACCTGCTGCTGCGGCCGTATGACAGCGTCACGGTGCGTGGCGTCCGCGTCCGCAAGCTACGGTCGGTGCGCGCGCTTTCGACCGGCGAGGCGCTCGAGTTCCGCACGCGCACGGGCATCGTTGAATCGCTGCAGTCGGACCCGCTGGGCGAAGTCACGGTCGCCGTGCCGGAGCACGTGATCGATGCCTACGCGACGGTGCTGGCGCTGGAGTTCGAGCCGGGCACGGCGTCGCGCGCGGCGCGGCTGGGGCAGCTGGCCGCAGGCGCGACCGCACGCGGGGAGCGACAGGGAAGCACGGACTGAATCCGCACGTCCCATGGCACACACGTCACCGCCCCACCCGTGGCGGGCCGGAGGCGATGCGCGCGCGCAGCCCGGCCAGGCCGTCCGGCGTCGGCGGCGTCGCCCACATCGCCTCGTTGAACCAGGTGGCGCCCGCGTCCGCCCAGGCCCGGACGGCCGCCGCAGCCGCCGTGTCGTCACCGGGCGGCGTCGTCCCTTCGACAACGATGTCGTACGGCGTATCGCCGCGACGCTCGGCGATCGTGGGCTGCATCGACCGCAGCTCGTCGGGTGTCGCCTGCCGCATCGCCCCGTCGGCGCCACGGACGCTCGGGATCAGGCCGTCGTAGCGGAGAGCGCGGCGCATCGACCGCTCCGCGGGCCAGGCGCCGACGACCCAGATCGGGATCCGCGGCTGCTGCACCGGCGGTGGCGGCGGCTGGAAGTCGCACGGCTGCACGTGGTAGTGCCTGCCGTCGAAGGCGAACGGCTGGCCGCGCCAGAGACCGGTGACGATCGCCAGCCCCTCATCGAGCAGCTCCGCGCGCGTCCTGCGGTCGGTGACCTCGCCGAACTGCGTGAAGCCGGTGTCCGTGGCGCCGAGGCCGACGGCGATCGTCACGCGGCCGCCCGAGAGGTTGTCCAGCGTGGCGGCTTCGCTCGCCAGCTTCCACGGCCGCATGCGCGAGAGGGGCGTCAGCATCGTGCCGAGGCGGATGCGTTCAGTGCGCAGAGCGGCGGCGGTGAGCGACACCCAGGCGTCGACGCCCCACACGGGCTCCCAGACGAAGAAGCCGTCCCAGCCGGACGCCTCGGCCTCGGTCGCCAGCAGCGCGGCGGTGCGGGCATCGCCGAATGGCAGCACGAACCCGAACTTCATATCACCACCGCGATCTCGCAGGATCCTCTCGAAAAACCGCAGGCGGGCGTGGCTGCGTGTGGCATCGAGTCGGTTGTACAGTCGTCGTCTTGCGCAAGAAGAGAGCCTCTCCGGCGACGATGCGCGCGATCCCCCATGGCGGCGCCAGGCCGAGCGAGACCAACGCCATATGAACCGACGCCGACCAGCTGACTGGTGACCAGTCGCCTCACCAGCCCGCCGGGATCAGTATCGAAACCAGACGCGGCCGATGATCGCCGTGCGGGGCACGGCGCCGAACGCGCGCGAATCGCGGCTCGCCGCCGCGTTGTCGCCGAGCACCCAGACGCGCGACGACCCCGCGTCGACTCCTTCCGGCGCCTGGGCGATCCGCTTCACGAGATGGCGGCGCGGCTGGGCCGGGTCGCGCAGGACGACCACATCGCCGACCGCGGGCGGTCGCCGCCGGTACGCCCGGCGGTCGACCAGGAGGCGCTCGCCAGCGCGATACGACGGCTCCATGCTGGCGCCCTCGACGGCGTAGCGGGCGACCGGAAGTGCGGCCTGGAGGCGGCGCCGCGCGGTCGCGAGCCATCGCAGCAACGCCACGCGCGACCTCACGGCGTCCGTGCGTGAGGGCGGTCGCCGTTTACGCCGGCGCCACCAACTCGCCGCCGACAGCCTGGTTCGAGGGTTGGCGCTTCGTCGCGACGCCCTTCGTCTCCCAGAAGATCTCGGCGAAGCGCTGCACCTGCGCCAGCAGGTCCTGCGCTGCCTGCGCATTCACTTCCTGGCGGTTCTTGCCGCCGAGCTTGAGGATGTTCCAGACCAGCGTGTGCAGCTCCGGATACTTCTCCGCGTGCTCTGGCTTGAAGTAGTCGCCCCAGATCACGCGAACCTCGCGCTTGCAGAGCTCACCGTGCTCTTCCTTGACCAGCACGTAGCGCGTCATCGAGTTGTGCCACTTGTCCGCGTCCGCCTTGCCTGCGCCCGAAGGCAGCTCGCCCAGCGCTTCGATCAGCTGGTCCATGCGGACGACCGTCAGCGCGGCGATCTGCGCGTAGTGCGGGTCGTAGATGCCGCACGGGATGTCGCAGTGGGCGTGCGCGGTCTGCGGCGGCGCCAGCCGGTCGAGCGCGCGGAGAGCGCCGGCGGCGAGAGACGGGAGGGTGGTCCGGAACATGATCGACTCCTTCGTTGCGTGCATTCCATTGACGATTGGGTCTGCTGACAGTCTAGTGCGCCGGGGGGAATGTTCAAGCGACGGGCGCCGCGCCCGTCACGGCGCCGCCGCCGTGCCCGTCACTTCGGCGTAGCGCCGGCGTTGCGGTCGAGGTGCCGGCGGAGCGCCGCGTTGAACGCGTCCGGGCACTCGAACTGCGGCGAATGGCCCGCCTCGGCGATCATCGCCAGCTCGGCGCCCGGGATCAGCGCCGCCAGCTTCTTCGACGCGCCGACGAGGCCGGCGTCGAGGTCGCCGCAGATGACGAGCGTCGGCGCCGCGATGCGGCTCGCACGGTCCTCCGTGCCCGGCCAGTCCTCGAGCGCGTACTTCCAGGCGCCGATGAAGGCGTCGGGCGACATGCGCGCGAGGCGGGCGTTCGTCTCCGCCTGGCGCTCCGGCGTGAGATGCGGCGGCGGCGGGGCGACGGGCGGCAGCGCCGCGACCGCCGGCATCCCCTGCTCTTCGGCGAGCCGATGCCGCATCGCCGTCCAGCGGGCGATCTGCTCGTTGCGGCCGAGCCCGAAGCGGTAGCTCGTGTCCTCGAGCGTGAGCGAGATCAGGCGCGCGGGGCTGCGCAGGGCGATCTCCTGGACGATGGCGCCGCCCATCGAGTGCCCGAGCAGATGGTAGCGGTCGAAGCCGACGTCGGCGACGAGCGCCTCCGTGTCGTCGGCCATCCGTCCGACGCTGTAGGACGCGCGATCGGCCGGCGCCTGCGAGCGCCCGTGGCCGCGCAGGTCGAAGATCAGCATGCGGTGCGTCGAGGAGAACGCCGGCAGCTGATGGCGCCAGTCGGTGACGTCGCCCGTGTACCCATGCACGAGGACGAGTGGCTCGCCGGAGTCGCCGTGCCGCTCGAAGTAGATCTCGACGCCGTTGATCGTCATGGTAGGCATTCAGCCCTCCTGTCGCTGGTGCTCCGATGATACGCCTTCGGCCGGGCAGGTGGCAGGGACGATGGGATCGAGGCGCCCTCCCGGGAGCCGGCAGCGGGCTGGAAGGCGCCGGGCGACGCCATCGCACCGGCACCCCGACGATGCCTCCTTCGAGCACACTACTGACACATGCTGGCGAGAATTGCGTGCGTGCGCACTTGACCTCCGGCGGCGGCGAGGTAAAGTGCTTGCACACGCACTTTCCATGGAGCAGCCGATGTCCGCAGCCAACGTTTCCGACCATCTGCCGCCCGCCGATGGCCCGTGCGCCGTCGAGCGCGGCAAGCACGGCAAGGAGGGGCGCCAGCGCGCCCTGATGGAGGCGGCCCGCGCCGTCTTCGCCGAGCACGGCTACGATGCCGCGACCACCCGCGAGGTGGCCGAGCGCGCGAACTGCTCGGAGGGCCTGATCCACCGCTACTTCCAGGGGAAGCGCGGCCTCCTCCTCGCCATCCTCGCGCACGACTCCGAGGACTTCGCCAGCCGCATGCTCGCCGAGATGCCCGAGACCGACTCGCTGGAGCACGACGTGCGACAGATGCTGCTCTGGGCGCTCGACGCGATGTGGGAGAAGCGCGACTTCATGCGCGTCTCGGTCTCCCGCTCGGCGGTCGACCCGGAGATCGGCCACGTCATCGGCCACCACCTCAACAGCAAGCGGGTCGAGCTCATCGCGAGGAAGCTGCGCCAACACCAGGACGCCGGACGCCTGCGCCCGGACGTCGACTGCGAGTCGGTGGCGTACGCGATCACCGGCATCAACCTCGCCGCGGGCTTCTTCTGCCAGGCGGTGTTCAGCCTGGACCGCGCCGACGTGCGCCGCATGACCGAAGAGACGGCGCGTGTGATCGCCCGCGGCATCGCCATACCAACAGACGCCGGCGAAGGAGCCTGAGATGAAGCGCATCGAATACAAGTACATCGTCGGCATCGTCTTCGTCTTCGGGCTGTTCATGGATCTGCTCGACATGACGATCACGAACGTCGCGCTGCCGACGCTCGCCCGCGACTTCGGGTCGAGCACGACGACGATCGAGTGGGTGGTGACCGGCTACCTGCTGAGCCTGGCCGTATTCATCCCCGTCAGCGGCTGGGCGGGCGACCGCTTCGGCACGAAGCGCGTCTTCATGTTCGCGCTGAGCGTGTTCGTCGCCGGCTCGCTGCTCTCCGGCCTCGCCTGGAACATGGAGGCGCTGATCGGCTTCCGCGTGCTGCAGGGCATCGGCGGCGGCATGCTGACGCCAGTGGGCACGGCGATGCTCTTCCGCGCCTTCCCGCCGGCGGAGCGCGCGGCGGCATCGGCGCTGCTCGCCATCCCGGCGGTCGTCGCGCCGGCGACGGGGCCGGTGCTCGGCGGCTACCTCGTCGAATACCAGACGTGGCGCTGGATCTTCTTCGTCAACATCCCCATCGGCCTCGCCGGGCTGCTGGTCGCGTGGATCTTCCTCAAGGAGGACGTCCAGGAGCGGGCGGGGCGCCTCGACGTGCCGGGCTTCCTGCTCTCGGCGGCCGGGCTGGCGTCGCTGGTGTACGCACTGTCGGAGGCCGGCTCGCGCACGTTCAGCGACGCGCGCGTCGTCGTCTTCGGGCTCGCGGGTCTGGCGATCATCGCGGCGTTCGCCGTCGTCGAGCTGCGCACGAAGGAGCCGATGATCGACCTGCGGCTCTTCCGCGACCGGCTCTTCACGGCCGCGAACACCGTGCAGCTCGTCGCCCAGGGCGGGCTGCAGGGCGCGCTCTTCCTGCTGCCGCTCTTCCTGCAGTTCGAGCAGGGCCTCAGCCCGCTGCAGTCCGGCCTGACGACGTTCCCGCAGGCGATCGGCGTCGTGATGATGGTGCAGCCGGCGGGCAGGCTCTACCGGCGCGTCGGGCCGCGGCGGATGATGATGCTGGGCATGGCGGGCACGACGGTGACGACGCTGGCGTTCTTCTGGGTCGGCGTCGCCACGGATCAGTGGACGATCCGGGCGATCATGCTGGCGCGCGGCTGGTCGTTCGCCTTCAGCCTGATCCCGCTGCAGACGGCGACCTTCGCGACGATCCGCAACGAAGACACCGGACGCGCCAGCGCCGTGTTCAACTCCGGCCGGCAGGTGGCCGCCAGCTTCGGCGTCGCGCTGCTCGGCACGGTGCTGACGACGCGGCTGACCGCGCACAACGCGCAGCTCGGCAACCCGCTCGCGGTCGCCGGGGCGACGTCGGCGTTCCAGGAGGCGTTCCTCGCCGCGGCGATCGTCGCGGCGCTCGGCGTCGTCGCGTCGCTGCTCATCGACGACAAGGCCGCTGCCGCGACGATGGCGCCGGCGCGGGCAGTGTCCGGCACCGCGTCTGAAGCGCCGGAGGAGCGGCTGCCTGTCGGCGCGCACTGAGCGGCGGAGGCTATCGTTCGGGCGCGCCCGCACGGTGGCGATGTTGGCTGTTGGACGCACCGGGCCGGTCGCCCCGGCGACGTGCGACCAGCCAGCACCCGTCCGCGGCGCTTCGCCCGTGCTGCCGGCGATGGGCAGCCTGACGTGGATGGATGGGCAGCCTGACGTGGATGTTGGAGGGCCGGGCCGGTCGTCCATGCGAGCGGCCGTCCGCGGCGCTTCGCCGGCGATGGGGCGATGTCAGAGGCGTGGGCCGCTCACGACGTGCGACAGGCAACCCGCGACCCGGCACGTGCCACCGGCTACCGGCGTGCTACACTCGCGCTCGATGACCAGCGAGCTCGCGCCGGAGATCGTCGGTACGCCCGTCGCGCGGCGGCGCCGCTGGCGCGGACGCGAGCGTCCGCCGGCCTTCGCGCGCGGCGACTGGCCGGAGATCGTCGGGCGGCTCCTCGCCCTGCGCGGCGTCCGCGATGCCGACGCCGCGCGCACATTCCTCGACGAGCCCGCGGGCCCGCCGGATGCGGGCGCGCTTCCGGACATCGATGTCGCCATCGAACGGCTGCTGCGGGCGACGCAGGCGCACGAGACGGTCGCCGTCTTCGGCGACTTCGATGTCGACGGCGTCACGTCGGTCGCGCAACTGACGGAGGCGCTGTCATCGCTCGGTGCGGCGCCGCTCCCCTACGTCCCGGACCGATTCAGCGAGGGCTACGGCCTGAACGTCACCGCCGTGGAGCGGCTGCACGCCGACGGCGCGAGCGTGCTCGTCACGGCGGACTGCGGCACCAGCAGCATCGACGAGGTGGCGCGGGCGCGCGCGCTGGGCATGGACGTGATCATCCTCGACCATCACACGGTGCCGCCGCGGCTGCCCGAGGCGACGGCGCTGGTCAACCCGAAGCGCGTCGATGCGCGTCCGGGCGGCCTGCTGGAGTTGGCGACGGCCGGGCTGGCGTTCCATGTCGTCGCGGCGCTGCACGGCGCGGCGGGGCGGCCGTTCGACGCGTCGGCGTACCTCGATCTCGCGGCGCTCGGCACCGTCTGCGACATGGCGCCGCTCGCCGATGAGAACCGTCGCCTCGTGCGGGCGGGGCTGCCGGTGCTGGCGCGCACGCGGCGTCCCGGCGTGCTGGCGCTGATGCAGGCGGCCAGGGTCGAGGCGGCCCGCGTCGGCGCCGAAGACATCGGCTACGCGCTGGGGCCGCGGCTCAACGCCGCCGGACGCATCGCGCACGCGAATCTGGCGCTCGAACTGCTCATGACGCGCGACGAGGAGCGCGGCCGCGAGCTGGCGCAGCAGCTCGATGCGCTCAACCGCACGCGTCAGCAGCGCACGGCCGATGCCGTCGCGCTCGCGCAGCAGCTGATCGGCGACGGCGAGCCGCCGGCGCTGGTGATGGTCGGCCATCCCCAGTTCTCGTCGGGCGTCGTCGGGCTGATCGCCTCGAAGCTGGTCGACCTCCACGCGCGGCCGGCGGTCGTCTACGAGCGCGGCGACGAGATCTGCCGCGCCAGCTGCCGGAGCATCGACGGCTTCCATATCACGGACGCGTTGCGCGCCTGCTCGGACCTGTTCGCCGGCGAACGCGCGCGCTTCGGCGGCCATCGCCAGGCCGCCGGCTTCAGCATCGAGACGGACAAGGTGGAGGCGCTGCGTGAGCGGCTCGTCGTCGAGGCGGAGCGCGCGCTCTCGGCCGCGGATCTCGTGGCGGCGCTGGAGATCGACTGTCACTTGCCGCTGGGCGCGCTGCGCGGCGACGAGATCCGCTGGCTGGCGCGCCTCGGTCCGTTCGGCATCGGCAACCCGCGCCCGACCTTCCTCGCCCGCGGCGTGCGCGTCGCGGAAGCGCGCTCCATCGGCGCCGGCGGCCAGCACCTGCGCCTGAAGCTGCGCGACGGCGCCATCAGCTGGCCCGGCATCGGCTTCGACCTCGGTTCGTGCGCGGTGGAAGAGGGCGACATCGTCGATCTCGTGTACAGCATCGGCCGCGACGGCTGGGCGGGCACGCTCGAGCTGGAGGTGTTGGACCTGCGCACCGGGGAGCAGGCGGCGAGCGAGGCGTAACGGCCCGGTGGCAGCTGCCGGCTCCTGCGCAGGGGGACTTCAGTAGTACGTCGACGGGGCGAGGATGCTGCCCGGGCGTGTGGTGGTGGCGGAGAGGGTGGGATTCGAACCCACGGTACGGTTGCCCGCACACACGCTTTCCAGGCGTGCCTGATCGGCCACTCCAGCACCTCTCCGCGTTCGGCGCAACTCGCCAAGGCGGCCGCCGGGCGCGCCCTCGTTCGGCCACGGCCAACGACGCGCGGCATCGCGCTGGCCAGCGCTCGGGTGCGAACACGTCGTGCCGGCGCGGGCGGAAAGTCGAATGGCGGAGAGGGTGGGATTCGAACCCACGAGGCTCATCACCTACCGCTTTTCGAGAGCGGCACCATCAACCACTCGGACACCTCTCCGTCACG
>JADMII010000034.1 GCA_015478665.1 Dehalococcoidia bacterium | reverse complement strand
AGAGGACAAAATCACAGAACAGTTAGTGAGGACAGAATCTCGGAACACCAACACCGCCGACATCTAACCTTGACGTACGCGTTAGACTGCCATACGATCATACTGATGACGAACAAGCGCAGCAGTGTCGCGCAGCCGCCCGAACGGTCCGAAGCCTACCTCCAGATCGGCGAGGTCGCCGAGCGCACGGGCGTCACGCAGCGGACGCTGCGGTTCTATGAAGAGAAGGGCCTGCTGAAGCCACCGTCGCGGCTCGAAGGCGGATTCCGGCTCTACTCCGAGGACGACGTCCAGCGCGTCGAGCAGATCCGCCGCCTGCAGGCGCTGCTCGGCTTCACGCTCGCCGATATCAAGGAGATGGTCGAGGCCGAAGAGGTCAAGACGCAGCTCCGCGCGGAGTACCGCAAGGACGCCGAAATTTCCGAGCGGCGCGCCAAGATCATGCGGGCGATCGAGGTCACGGAGCGCCAGGTCGCGGTGATCGAGCAGAAGCTGTCGTCGCTGCAGGAGATGAAGGCCGGCCTCGATCAGAAGCTGCTCACGTACCGGGGCTGGGTCGCCCAGCTCGACGAGAAGGCAGCGGCCGCCGGTGCCGGCGCCGTCGACGCCGCGCCGGACGCGCGCTGATCGAAGCGGCCGCGAGAGACCGGAGCCGCGTGGCGCGTGGGAAGACTCCTTCGCTGGCGGTGAGAATGACCGCGCCGGGCATCAGGAGTTCGGCTTCAGGACGAGCGGCGTGCGGCCGTTCGTCGATCCGTCGTCCTCATCGTCGTCGTCGTCTACGTCGTCCTCCTCGGAGTAGACACCGGCGTTTTCGCCGCGCCAGACCGTGACGATGAAGTCGTCGCGGTACGGATCCGTGGTCAGCACGAGACCCTCGTCGACCTCCGCGATCAGATCCTGCAAGTCATCGTCGTCGAAATCCGACTGCACGCAGAGCGTGGCGTAGACGGTGCCGGAGGCGGTGAAGTGCAGGTCGACGCGCCCCACGGGGTCGCCGCCGTCCTCGACCGTCCACGCCTCGGAGAATGGCGTGCGAGACTCTCGTTCGAAATGGAAGTCAGCCATGCGCGCGTCCTTTCGCCAGCTGTCAAGCGCTCCGCTCCGCGCGGCCATATGGAAGCATACGCGCAGCCTGCCTGCGCCGGAATCCCGCGCCACGCTTCGCCCGCGCGTCGACGAGCGCTCGCGCCTCCGAGCTATCGTCGGATCAGCTCCGCGTAGTGCCGCAGCCGCGACAGCGCCTCCTCGCTGGCCACCGGCGGCAGGCTGAAGACGCAGCGGCTCACCCCCGCTTGCCGGTACTTCTCGATCGCCTCCGCGTTGGCGCGGGCGCCGAACATGCCGACCGGGATCGGCCCCCGACCGGCCTCGCCCGCCAGGCGCTGCAGCTCCTCGACGCGGCTCTGCAGGTCCAGGCCGCCGCGCCCGCCGATCGGCATCCACTCGTCGCCGTACTCAATCACCCGCTCGAGGGTGCGTGGCCCGTCACCGCCGACGAGCACCGGTGGGTGCGGCCGCTGTACCGGCTTCGGCCACGACCACATCGGGTTGAAGTCGACGAACTCGCCGTGATACTCCGCCTCGTCCTCGGTCCAGATGCGCTTCATCGCCAGCACGCGCTCGCGCAGGATCTTCCATCGCAGGGAGGGCTTCGTCCCGTGATCCTCCATCTCCTCGCGGTTCCAGCCGCCGCCGATGCCGAACAGCACGCGGCCGCCGGACAGGTGGTCGACGCTGGCGACTTCCTTCGCGAGCACGATCGGGTCGCGCTCCACGACGAGGCAGATGCCCGTCGCGACGCGCAACGTCGTCGTCACCGCCGCCACTGCGGCCATCGCGACGAATGGATCGAGCGTATGCGAGTACTCCTCGGGCAGCGGCGCGCCGCCGGGCCACGGCGTACGACGGCTCGTCGGGATGTGCGTATGCTCCGGGAAGAACAGCGACTCGAAGCCGAGGTCTTCTGCCGCGCGCGCCAGCTCCGTTACCGGGATCGCGTAATCCGTGGGGAACATCGCGATGCCAAACCGCATGCCGCCGCCTTCCGTTGCTCTCGCGCGCCGGAAACCCGGCGTCCGGCGCGCGCTGCCGTCATCCTACGCTGCCCGCACCAACGGTCAACGTTGCGCGACGGGCTCTCGCGTCGGCGGCCGCCTGCGGTCGGCCTCGCCGGCCCGGGCCGCCGCTAGCCGACAGCTTCGCGGACCGTGGCCTCCGGGTCCATCGCCGTCGCCACTTCATCGCGCAGGCGGTCGATGAACTGGAAGAGCGGCATCGCCTTCAGGTCCTCGCCCGCCCGTGTCCGCACCGCCACCGCCTCAGCCTCCGCCTCGCGGTCGCCGACGACGAGCATGTAGGGCACCTTCTGCAGCTGCGCGTCGCGGATCTTCGCGTTCATCCGCTCGTTGCGCCTGTCGACGTCGGCACGGAACCCCTGGTTCCGCAGCTCGTCGCGCACCCGATGCGCGTACGCGGCGTGGCGGTCGGCGATCGGGATCACCATCGCCTGCACGGGCGCGAGCCAGGCCGGGAAGGCGCCGGCGTACAGTTCTATGAGATAGGCCATCATGCGCTCGGTGGCGCCAATGACGCCGCGATGCAGGATCACCGGCCGGTGCTGGCCGCCATCCTCGCCGATGTACGTCAGCCCGAACTGCTCCGGCAGGTGGAAGTCCACCTGGATCGTCGACATCGTCTCCTCACGGCCGAGCACGTCGCGGATCTGCAGGTCGACCTTCGGCCCGTAGAACGCCGCCTCGTTCGGCGCCTCGACGAACGGCGCGCCGAGCTCCAGCAGCGCCTCGCGCAGCACGCGCTCGCCCAGCTCCCAGATCGCTGCGCTCTGGACGTACTTCTCCGTGTTCGTCGCGTCGCCGAGCGAGAGGCGGAACGCGTACTCGGTGATGCCGAGCGTCGCGTAGGCGCGCTCGATGAGCCGCATGACGCCGCCGAATTCGCTCTTGATCTGGTCCGGCGTGCAGAAGATGTGCGCATCGTTCAGGTTGATCGCCCGCACGCGGCTGAGCCCGCCGACGACGCCGGACTTCTCGTACCGGTACATCGTGCCGAATTCGGCGATGCGGACCGGCAGGTCACGGTAGCTGTGCAGCTCATTCTGGTAGATGAGGATGTGGTGCGGGCAGTTCATCGGCGTCAGCACAAGCTCTTCGTGCTCGAGCTGCATCGGCGGGTACATGCTGTCGCGATAGTGCTCCCAGTGGCCGGAGATCTTGTACAGCTCCACCTTGCCGAGGTCCGGCGTGTAGACGTGCTGATAGCCGGCGATCCGCTCCTGCTCGAGCATGTACTCCTCGAGCAGTCGGCGCACCGTCGCCCCCTTCGGCAGCAGCAGCGGCAGTCCGGAGCCGACGAGGTCGCTCGTCATGTAGAGCCCGAGCTCGCGGCCCAGCTTGCGATGGTCGCGCTTCGTCGCCTCGTCGAGCCGCTGCAGGTAGTCATCGAGCTCCTCCTGCGTCTCGAACATCGCGCCGTAGATGCGCTGCAGCATCGGCCGCTTCTCGTCGCCGCGCCAGTACGCGCCGGCGACGTTCAGGAGCTTGAACGGCGGCACCTGCCCCGTCCGCTCGACGTGCGGTCCTTCGCAGAGGTCGAGGAACTCCCCCTGCCGGTAGAGCGATACGCTGGCGGCGGCGATGCCCTCGATGAGCTCGATCTTGAACGGCTGGTCGTGGAACTGGCGCAGCGCCTCGTCCTTCGGCATCTCGCTGCGCTCGAACGCCACGTCGCTCTCCAGGCGGCGTCGCATGCGCGCTTCGATCTGCGGCAGGTCCTCCGGCGTCAGCGGCCGCGGCAGCTCGAAGTCGTAGTAGAAGCCGGTATCGATCGGCGGCCCGATGGCGAATTTGGCCTCCGGAAACATCTCGAACACGGCCTCCGCCATCACGTGCGCCGCGGAGTGTCGCATGCGGTACAGCCGTTCGTCCCGGCTCAGCGATTCGAGCGTCATGGTTCACCTTCTTCCATGTTGATCCGTAGGGGAGCCATGCCGCGGCAGCGCACCCTCGAGTGACGAACATAGCGGTTCGGGAACGAAGTTACCCCGTTCCGGCCCTCTCACTGCGGCGGAGAGGGAGGCGCGGGGCGAAGCCAACTCCAAAACAGGCTGCAGACGGACGCGACCTCCGCCCTCCAACCCCCGACTTGGGCTTCCGGCTTCCGAGCCCCGACCTTGGACCTCCAGCGCCCGCCCGCGACACGCGCGGTCCAAAACAAAACGCACCCGCGTCCCGCTCCGGGACGGAGGCGCGCTCCGTGGTTCCACCCGCATTCGGCCGCCCGCGGCGACCCTTCATCCGCGCCGATAACGCCGTCCGGCGGCGCCGCCTCCCGCCGCGTCGTCATCGACGACCTCGCTGCGGCTTCGGGGCGCGGCTCGCGGGCGGTGTTCGCCGTGCGCCGACGGGCGCTCGCAACAGGCGCGCCCTCTCTTCGCCGAAGGTCAGGCGCTACTCGTCCCGGTCGTCGCCGTAGCGTAGCATCGCGCGCGGCCGCGTCACAAGCCGCTCGGTGGATTCGGCCGCCGGGCCGGCCGGGGCGTGCGTGGTGGTCAGTCTTCCGCCACCTTCACGTCGGCGAGGCGCAGGCTCAGCACGCGCGTGACGCTGTCCGCCCCCATCGAGACGCCGTAGATCGTGTCGGCCGTCTCGATCGTCCGCCGGTTGTGCGTGATGATGATGAACTGCGTCCGCTTCGACAGCTCGCGGAGCTCCTCGACGAAGCGCCCGACGTTCGCCTCGTCGAGCGCCGCGTCGACCTCGTCCAGGACGCAGATTGGCGACGGGTTCGCCTGCAGCAGTGCGAACAGCAGCGCGACGGCCGTGAGCGAGCGTTCGCCGCCCGACAGCAGCGCCAGCGAGCCGAGCTTCTTGCCCGGCGGCTGCGCGACGATCTCGATCCCGGGCAGTCCGTCCTCGTCCGTCTCGCCGAGCTCGAGCCGCGCCGTGCCGCCGCGAAAGAAGGCGCTGAAGTAGCGCTCGAACTCCCGGTTGACAACGCGGAAGGTGCTGCGGAAGCGCTCGCGGATGACCCCCTCGAGCTCGCCGATCGCGTCCTGGAGCTGTGCCTCCGCCTCCCTGAGGTCGTCCAGTTGGCCGGTCAGGAAGTCGTACCGCTCGCGGCTCTCGCTGTAGTCCGTCGCCGCCTGCTCGTTGACCGGGCCCAGCGCCCGGATCTGCGCCCGCAGCTCGGCGATGCGGTCGCGGACCTCCGTCGGGTTGATCGTGGCGCCGCCGCGGATCGGCGGCAGGCCGCCGTCGGCGTCGCGCATCCAGCCGGGCAGGCCATCCGGCCCGTCGTGGTCGTCGCTGCGATCCGCGTGTTCGCCGTCGCCGGCTATCTCGAACGCAGGCTCCGGCTCCGGCAGGCGTTCGACCTCGCCCTCCGTCGTCGCTACGAAGCCCTCCGCTTCGAGGCTCGCACGCAGCGCATCGAGCTCGTCACGGCGGATGCGGACGTCGTTCTCGGCCTCGAACAGCGTCCGTTCGGCAGCGCGCATGCGGGCGTTGGCATCGGCCAGCTCGGCGGTCAGCGCCCGCTCGCGCGACGCCAGCTGCGCGTGCTCGCTGCGCGCCGGCTCGAGCTCCGAATGCAGCGCGCCGATCTCCTCGCCCTTCGCTGCCAGCTCGCGGCGCGTGGCGCCCAGCCGGGTCGCGATGGTCTGCGCTTCTTCGATGATCTTCGCCTGCTGCGACTGCTTCGCCGCGAGCTGGCGGACGATGCGCTCGCGGGCGATGCGGTCGCCTTCGCCGGCCTGCCGCTCGTTGCGCAGTTCCCCTTCGAGCTGGGCGACGGCGGCCGCCTGCTCGCCCATGGCATCGCGCAGCGCCGCCCGCCGCGACTCCAGCGCGATGACGGCCTGCCGCTCCGCCTGCTCGCGTCCTGCGGCGTCGGTGGCGGCCGCATCCGCCCGCCCGCGATCCTGCCAGGCGGACGCGAGCGACGCGCCGAGCCGCGCGAGCTCGTCGACTGTCGCTGCCGCCGCCGCGCGGAGCGTGTGCATGCGGGATCGGAACGACGCCAGGTCGCCCGTCGCCGCGGCGAGCTCGGTGAGCGAGGCGGCCCGCTGGCTGCGCAGCGCCTCGACGCGTGCGCCCAGCGCGTCGTGGCGCGCCTGCGATGCATCGAGCTCCGCCACGACCGCCGCGAGCGCCATGTCGCGCTCGTCGAGCCGCGACCGCAACTCCGCCAGCTGGCGCGGGATGTCATCGACCTCGCGCTCGCGCACGAACGACGCCTGCACGGCGGGCATCGTCCCGGCAGCGATTGACCCGACGGGGCGGAGCAGCACACCGTCGAGCGTCGCCACGGCCGACGCCATGCCGCGCTTGATGATGCGCTGCGCCAGCGGCAGGTCCTCGACGACGACCGTGCGCCCGAGCAGCGTGTCGATCAGCCGCCGGTACTTCCCTTCGCAGCGCACGAGCTGCGAAGCGACGCCGAGCACGCCGCGCTCCTTGATCAGGTGCAGCGGCCGCACCTCCTGCATCTCGTCCAGCGCGTAGAGCGTCGCCCGCCCCGCCTCGCCGGTGAGCAGGAAGTCGAGCACCGGCCGCACGTCCGCCTGCCGCTGCAACACGATGGCGAAGAGGCTGTCCGCGAGCGCCGCCTCGATCGCCTTCTCGAGGCCCCCCGGAACCTTGACGATCTGGCCGACGAGCCCCAGCACGCCGCGCAGCTCGATGTCGTCCGGCACGCTTTCGCGCTTCAGCACGCCGCCCGCCTCCAGGATCATCCGGATGCCGGCGTCCGGCGTCTGCGGCTGCGCGTCGAGCGTCTCCATCATCTCGAGCCGCATCTGCAGCGCATCGGCCTGCGCGCGCAGCTCCCGCACCTCGTCTTCGGCCGTGGCTCGTTCGCGCCGGCCGCGGTCGATCGCGCCCGCCAGCGCCGCGCGCTCGGCCAGCACCTCGTCGATGCGCGGCACGAGCGCGACGCCGTCGGCGAGCACGCGGCGGTAGTTGCGCGCCGAGGCCGCCAGCTCGCCGATGACCGTCGCGCGCTCCGCCGACTGCGCCTCGGCGTCGCGTCGCAGCCGCATGCTGCGCTCTTCGCGCTCGGCGATGGCGCGGGCGTGTGCGTCCGCGGCGCGGCGCTCGCCGGCCGCCGTCTGTTCGTGCGTGAGGACGGCCCGCTGCGCGCGCAGGAGCTCCTGTTCGACTTCGGCGAGGCTCGCGCGCGTCGTCGCAAGCGCTTGCCGCGCCTCGGCGAGCGCCGCCTCGCGGTCGCCCGTGTCGAGCGGCTGCGGCACCGTCGCCGCCTGCGCCGCCTCGTCGTCGCGCAGCGTCGCCAGCTCGCCGGTCAGCTCGTCGATGCGCTCGGCGAGCAGCGTGCCGCGTTCGGCGTCGAGCGCCGCCCGCCGCTCGAGGTCGCGCGCGTAGTCCTCCAGCATCCGCAGCCGCTCGTCGCGGACGCTGATCTCGTGGCGTCGCTCGTCGATCGCCGCGCGCAGCTGCGCGAGCGCGCTCTCGTCGGCCTGCACGGCGGCGCGCAGGCGCTCGAACTCTTCGGTGCGCTGGTCGAAGGCGGCCATCGCCGCGAGCAGCTGCTCGTTCACCTCCTGCCACTGGTGCGCGTACCAGACGTGCAGCGTCGATGCGAGCTCGCGGGCCAGTTCCTGGTACTTCACCGCGCGCCCGGCCTGGCGCTCGAGCTGCGTGATCCGCGGCTCGATCTCGCGCACGAGCAGGTACACCCGCTCGAGGTTCTCACGCGTCCCCTTCAGCTTCCCCTGCGCCTCCTCCAGCCTGGTGCGGTGCAGCCGCACGTCGGCCGCCTCTTCGATGAGCGCGCGGCGGTCCTCCGGGCGCAGGCTCAGCACCTGCTCGACCATGCCCTGGCCCATGAAGGCGTAGCTGTTCTGGCCCACCTGGGCGCGCAGGAAGAGGTCGACGACGTCGCGCAACCGCACCCGCGCGTTGTTGATGAAGTACTCGTTCTCGCCATTCCGGTACGCCCGCCGCGTCACGACGACCTCGCCGAAGTCGATGGGCAGCCACTGCCCCGAGTTATCGAGGGCGATGCTCACCTCGGCGACGCCCATCGGCGCCCGCTTGTCGCTGCCGGCGAAGATCACGTCTTCGGTCTTGCGCGCGCGCAGCGTGCGGCTTGCATGCTCGCCGAGCACCCAGCGCAGCGAGTCGGCGACGTTCGTCTTGCCGCAGCCGTTCGGGCCGACGATACAGGTGACGCCGGTGCCGAACTCGAGCGTCGTCTTGTTGCCGAAGCTCTTGAAACCCTGGACATCGAGCCGCTTCAGATACATCTAGGCGATCTCCTGCTCACCGATGTCGTTCAGCGCCTGCTGCGCCGCGGCCTTCTCCGCCATCTGCTTGCTGCGGCCCTCGCCAGTCCCCAGCGCCTTGCCGCCGACCACGACCTGCACCGTGAAGCGCCGCGCGTGGTCCGGCCCCTCCGTCTTCAGCACCTTGTACGATGGCGTCGTCTGCCAGCGCGACTGGATCACCTCCTGCAGCCGCGACTTCGGGTCGTACGGCATGCCGCTCTTGCGCAGCTTGGCGAACTCCTCGGCGAGGCTACGCTTGATGAAGGCGCGCGCTCGGGTGATGCCGCCGTCGAGGAAGATCGCGCCGACGAGCGCCTCGTAGCCGCGCGCGAGGTTCGTCGGGCGCTTGCGGCCGCCGGCCGCGTCTTCGCCGCGCCCCAGCTGCAGGTAATCACCGAGGTCGAAGCGCGCGGCCGCCCGCGCGAGCGTATCGCGTCGCACGAGGTAGGCGCGCAGCTCCGTCAGGATCCCCTCGTCGACCTCCGGGTACTCGAGGTACAACTGCTGCGCGACGACGATGCCGAGCGCCGCGTCGCCAAGGAATTCGAGCCGCTCGTTCGAGCCGGTGCCGATGCCCGGGTTCTCGTTGAGGTAGGAGGTGTGGACGAGCGCCTGGCGCAGGAGTTGCGGCTGCTTGAAGCTGACGTGGAGTCGCGCCTCGAGCTCTCTCCAGTCCGCCAAGCATCCACCTCGCGGCGCCGCACCCGCGGCGCGGCCAGAATATAAAACGACCGCCGCGGGCGGTCGCATCGAGCTGCAATCCAACTGGGCGACGAAGATCCGGCCCGGCGCGGAATGACTGATCATCCCGGCGCCGATCGCGCTTCCCCCGCTCCATTCGGTTGCGGCCATCGGGCTCCGTCCCGCGTCCACAGTCCGATGAACCCATTCGCCGCCAAGCCGCCGTGATCATAGGTACCGCCGATCTTCGTGTCAAGACGACGGGACCGCAGTGTTGGTGTTCCGATGGGTCGCACCAGCGCCGGCTCGCGGCACAGGTGATCGCCCGGGCCTTCGGCGCCGCGCGCTGCTGATCGGCGGGGCGAAGATCCATCCAGTTCCCCAACAGATCCCGCTCCCGGCGCCGATGAATATGGTGCGACAACTGAATACCAGCTCCGACAAAGGCAAACCCGCCGAAAGGCGGCGACGCAAAGCCACGGGCCTGCCCCCGCCAGCGCGGGAACGGCCGCCGGGCCACCGAAGTGCGACGGCCATGGGTCGGAGTCTGCAGCCCTCATCCGCTGCGGATGGAGGGCTTCTTCATGCCCCCGGCCCGCGGCGACGGGACGACAGCAAGGGGCAGCATGACGACGACAGCTCGCGGCACGGCACACTTCGGCCACCCGACGCTCCACGTCGCCCACGCCTTCCTGCCGCCGCTCCCCCAGATCAGCGCTCTCGCGGACGCAGCCGGCCGAGGTCATGCCCCAACCCCTGACCCTGACCCTGACCCCTGTGACCTCGCCTCACGCCAGGCGTGTGTGCTGCATCCGAGCGAACTGGCGCCGCAACCCACCTCCGCGCGGCATCCCGCCGCCGGGGGCGCGACGCCGCCGGGCCGAGCTTTGGGCCTGCAAGACCCGCCACGTTCCTCCGCGTGACGCGTTTCGCCTGATGGCGAACCCAAAGCTCGGCCCGGTCCCTACCTGAACAGATCGGCGCGCCCTGCGCGCGTCCGAAGCGTGGGCGTCCTGCGGATCGTGTGGGGGAGCGCAGGACCCCTCGCCGCGTCGCCGATGGTATGCTGCGGCGCAGATGGCCGCCTACTACACGTCTCAGGCGTATTCTGCTCCGGCGGCCGTCATCTGGCCGGTCCTCAGCGACTTCGTGAGCTGGGCCCGCTGGTTCCCCCGCGTCTCGTGCGTCGAGGTCGCCGGCGGCCGCCCCCAGGGCGGCAGCGAGCTCCTGGCCTCCGGCGATCAGCCGGGAGTCTGGACGCGCTGGCGCATCGGCGACTGGCGGCCGCCGCACCATCTGCGCTGCGACCACCTGGAATCCAGCGCGCCGATGGCCGGCCAGGTGCAGGCGGCCTACCTGGCCTTCGAGTTGATCGATGACGCCGACGGCTGCACCCTCGAGGTCGAGATCGGCGTCGACGGTTACGGCATGGTCGGCGACTTCTTCGTCGGCGTGACGCTCGGCCAGCACGTGCGGCGCATGCTGCCGGAGCTGGTCGATGCGTTCAGCGACTACGTCGTCGCCCGCAGCGCGAACGTCCAGACCGGCCCAACGTGATGCCCCGGACGCGTACGCGACGGGCGGCGCCCGCCGGCGCTCCTGCCTGCGGTACGGCGCCATGAGCCGCCGGCTCTTCGTGGGCGGCCGCCTGCTGCTGCCCGAAGGCATCGCCGCGGGCGCCATGCTCTGCCGCGACGGCCGCATCGAAGGGCTGCTCGCTGGCGGCGCGGCGCTGCCGTCGGACGCCGAGCGCATCGATCTGCGTGGCCACCTGCTGGTGCCGGGGCTGACCGACATCCACGTGCACGGCGGCGGCGGCCACTCGCTGATGACCGACGACCCGGCCGAGGTGCGCGCCTACGCGCGCTGGGCCGTCGGTCACGGCGTGACATCCTTCCTCATCAGCACGGCCGGCCGTGACCACGCCGAGATCGTGCGCCGCCTGCGCGCGCTCGCGTCGGCCGTCGGCTGCGAGCCGGGCGCCGCGCGCGTGCTCGGGTTCCACCTCGAAGGGCCGTACATCAACCCGGTACGCAAGGGCGCCTTCGACGCGCGCTGGCTGCGGCCGCCAGGCGCCGACGAGTATCGGGAGCTCTTCGAGGCATCGGGCGGCCACGTCCGGCAGATCACGCTCGCGCCGGAGCTGCCCGGCGCCGATGAGCTGATCGCGGCCGTCGTCGCATCGGACGCGACGGCGGCGATGGGCCACACCGACGCGACGTACGAACAGGCGCGCCGCGCGATCGACCTCGGCGTCACGCACGTCACGCACTGCTTCAACGCCATGCGCCCCTTCAGCCACCGCGACCCGGGCGTGCTGGGCGCGGTCCTGGAGTCGGACGCCGTCAGCGCAGAGCTCATCGGCGATGGCGCCCACGTCGCCTACCCGGCGGCGCGCGTGCTGCTGCGCGCGAAGGGCGCCGGCCGCGTCGTGCTCGTCAGCGACGGCATGCCGCTCGCCGGCACCGCCGACGGCGCGGCGGTGTGGGAGGGCCAGCGGATCCGCGTCGCGCGCGGCGCCGCCATGCGCGACGACGGCACGATCGTCGGCGGCGTCACGACGCTCGACCAGATGGTGCGCAACGTCGTCGAGCACCTCCGGGCGCCGAGCGAGGATGCGCTGCGCATGGCCTCGGCGAACGCGGCAGCGGCGGTCCACCTGCCGTCCGAGTACGGTCGCCTCGCCGTCGGCAGCGTCGCCGACTTCATCGTGCTCGACGACGCCCTGCGCGCCGTCGAGACGTGGGTGGCGGGCGAGCGGGTGTGGGAGTCCGGCGGAGGAGGCGTGACGTACGCGCCGCCGCCGGCGGAACTGCGGCTACCCGAAGGCACCCCGGGTGAAGCCGCACGCTGATTCGCCGGCGATTACGCTCGCCCTGAGGGACGAGGATCGCTCGATCCTGGAGTGGGACCCTTCCCGGAACCGCGTCGATGCCTGGACCATCGGGCGGCGCGACCGCCCACTCCGCGTCGATTGACGGGCCTGCGCGCGCCTTGCTATCCTCGGTGCAGGAAAGGAGGTGATGCGGATGGATTATCCTCGTTGCGAGGCCTGCAAGCCGAGCACAATCCGCAGCACCTCGGAGGCTGTTTCCTAGCAGCCGCCGGGGGCGGAGCCAGTCCGGGGCCTCCCCGGGCGGGTGCCGGGCAGCAGGCCTGGCAACACAGACAGGAGTGGCCTTCGCCGCACGGCGAAGGCCACATCCTTTTCAGGCTCATGCCTGATCGATGCCGCGCACGTCAGATGCCCGGCTCCGCCTTCACGGCGCGCACGAACAGGAACAACGGCATCTCTCGCCATTTCGATAGGCCGGGGCGCGCTGCCACCTGCTCCTCGCTCGGTCGCGGCTCCAGCAACCGCTCGATACGCATGCCGGCGCTCTCGATCGCCCGCGCGTAATCCTCGAGCGTGTAGGTCCAGCCGTGAAACGTCATCGTCAGTCCGTCCTTCACAACAGTCCCATCAGCTCGCTGTCGCTCGAAGTATGCCCACTCGGCCGAACCCTCGGCACGCGCGGCCTGCGGCGGCATGCGCCCGAGGTCGGTCATCGGATGGGCGACGCAAACGCAGAGGTGGCCCGACGGCTCAAGTACCCGCGCGGCCTCCTCTACGGCGCGCGCCATGTCCGGGAAGACCGCCATCGTCTGTAAGGAGTTGTACGCGACGACCGTCCCGAACGTTGCGTCGGCGAACGGCAGGGCAGCCGCGTCAGCGACGGCGTGCGCAGGCCGCGCGTCGGCCCCGACCGCCGCGCGCAGGAGCGTTGGTGCTGCATCGATGCCGACAGCGCGATGATGACGGGTCGTCAATTCGCGCAGCACGCGGCCCTCGCCGCAGCCGATCTCGAGCGTGAGCCCGCGCGGCGACGGTACGATGTCTGTGAAGAACGAGGGCGCGTAGTAGGCGAAAACATCGTGCCCGGCCGTGCGCGCCCAAGCGATCCAATCCGCTGCTTCGGCTTCCCACGGTGTCGGCACGCGCAGCGCTGACATCTTCAGCTTCGATTGCGACCTTCGCACATCGTCCGCCACCTACGCCGGTCGCCACTCGCGCAGGCCGTCGAGGTACTGGTGGATCGCCTGCGCCGCCCTCCGGCCGTCCGCCAGCGCGGTGACGACGAGGTCGGCGCCGTTGACGTTGTCGCCGCCGGCGAAGACCCCCGGGCGCGAGGTCATGTACGTCTCCGGGTGCACCTCGACGAGGTTCCAGCGGTTCGTCGAGACGCCTGGCGCCGCGTCCTTGATCTGCGGGTCGGCGTTGTAGCCGATGGCGATGGCGACGCTGTCAGCCGGCAACACGAACTCCGAATGCGGCACCGGGATCGGCCGCCGGCGCCCCGACGCGTCGGGCTCGCCGAGCGCCATCCGCTGGCATTCGACGCCGGTCACGTGGCCGTCTTCGCCGAGGAAGCGCAGGGGGATCGTCAGGAACTCGAACTCCACCCCCTCGTCCCGCGCGTGCTGGCGCTCCTCGCCGCGGCCCAGCATCTCGGTCTCCGTGCGCCGGTACACGCAGGTGACGTGCTCGGCGCCCAGCCGCACGGCCGTCCGCACGCAGTCCATGGAGGTGTCGCCGCCGCCGATGACGACGACGTTGCGGCCGATCTTGAGGCCGCCGCGCATCGACTCCGGCAGCTGGTCCGGGCGCAGGTTGCCCCGGACGAGGAACTCCGTCGCCGCGAAGATGCCGGCGTTCTCCTCCTCGCCGGGGATCGCCAGCGAGCCGCCGATGCCGGCGCCGGTGCCGACGAAGACGGCGTGGAAGCCGGCGGCGAACAGCTCGTCGACGGTGATGTCCTTGCCGATCCAGGTGTTGCCGACGAACGTCACCCCCAGCTTCTCGAGGTACTTCAGCTTGTCCGTCAGCACCTGCTTGCTGAGCTTGAAGTTCGGGATGCCATACAGCAGGATGCCGCCCGGCTCCGGCCAGGCGTCGTACATCGTGCAGTCGTGGCCCTCCTTCGCCAGCTCCTCCGCGACCGCCAGCCCGGCCGGCCCGGCGCCGACGACGGCCACCCGGAAGCCGCTGCGCTCCGGCAGCACGGGCAGCGGCACGCCGCCGTTGCTGCGCTGGTAGTCTGTAGCGAACGCCTCGAGCTTGCCGATCGATACCGGCGGCTCCTGGTGCATATCGGGGCGGATGGCGAAGGCGACGACGCACTCCCCTTCGCAGAGGCGCTCCTGCGGGCAGAGGCGGCCGCAGAGCTCCGGCAGGTTGCTCGTCTCGCGGAACTTCTCGGCGGCGCCGAAGATGTCGCCCGTCTCGAGCAGCTTGAAGGCGCCGGGGATGTCGTTGTGGACCGGGCAGGCCTGCTGGCAGGGCGCCGTCACGCACTGGATGCAGCGCGATGCCTCGATCTTCGCCGCCTCGGCGTCGAAGCCGAGGAAGACCTCTTCCCAGTTGCGGCGCCGCTCTTGCGGGTCCTGCTTGTTGATCGGCACCCGCGAGATCGCGAGGCGGCGCTGTACTTCCACGTCCCTGGGCATGCGCGTTCCCCCGTCGGCTGCGGCCGTGCCGGCCGGTTGGCATAAAGTCTAGGTCGGGCGCCGGCGAATGTAAATGCTGAACGATCGGTCGTGTTGGTGTTCCGAGATTCTGTCCTCACTAACTGTTCTGTGATTTTGTCCTCT
>JADMII010000033.1 GCA_015478665.1 Dehalococcoidia bacterium | reverse complement strand
CTCGCAGATCGCGAGTCGATCCCGTTTCAGCTACTTTTTTCAACACCCTGCTAGATCTGCGCCTTCACCTTCTCCGCCAGCGTCGCGGTGAAGCCGACGGTCGACGCGATCTCGTCCACCGTCGCCTCGCGGATGGCGCGCACGGAGCCGAATTTGCGCAGCAACGCCTTCTTGCGCTTCGGCCCGACGCCGGGGATGGTATCGAGCGCCGACTGCATGCCCGCCTTCGCGCGCACGCCGCGGTGGTAGGTGATGGCGAAGCGGTGCGCTTCGTCGCGCAGCCGCTGCACCAGGTAGAGCGCCTCCGAGGCGCGCGGCAGCACGACCGGCTCGGAGACGTCCTGGACGTAGATCTCCTCGTGCTGCTTCGCCAGGCCGATGGTCGGGATCTGCTTCACCCCCATCTCGCGCATGACGTCCGTCACGGCGGAGAGCTGCCCCTTGCCACCATCGATGATCACCAGTCCCGGCAGCGCCGCGAACGAGGCATCGCCCCCTGCGCGCCGCCCGTCCGGCACGGCGCCGCCGTCCGGCGCCACCTCCGGAGCGCTGGCGCCGGTATCGCGCAGCAGCTGCTCGCGGGCGCGGGAGAAGCGCCGGCGCAGCACCTCCGCCATCGAGGCGAAGTCGTTGGCGCCTTCGACCGTCCTGATGCGGAAGCGGCGGTACTCCTGCGGCCGTGGATGACCGTCGATGAAGACGACCATCGACCCCACGGAACTCGTCCCCTGGATGTTCGAGATGTCGTAGCACTCGATGCGCTCCGGCAGCGCCGGCAGGTCGAGCTCGTCGCGCAACATCTCGAGCGCGGCGCGCGTCTTGCCGCGGTCGGCGAGCCACTTCACGTGCGCCATGTCCATCGCCTCGCGGGCGTTGGTCGCCGCCATCTCGACGAGACGCCGCTTCGGGCCGCGCGATGGCGCCGTGACCTCGACCCGGCTGCCCCGGCGCTCGGTGAGGAACTGCTCGGTCAGCTCGCGTTCGGGCAGTTCGACGGGGACGTAGACCCGCTTCGGGACGTAGGTCGCCGATTCGTAGAACTGCTGGATGAAGCTCGCCATCACGTCGGCGTCCGACTCGCCCTTCGTCCCGTCGAGGGTGAAGTTATCCGCGCCGATCATCCGCGTCCCGCGCACAAACAGCACCTGGACGACGGCCTCGCCGCCCTCGCCGCGCGCCAGCCCGAAGATGTCCTCGTCGGCGCGGCGCGTGCTGGCGACCGTCTGCCGCTCCGTCACCCGCTCGATCGCCTGCAGTTGGTCGCGGATGCGGCCGGCGCCTTCGTAGTCCATGCGGTCGGACGCCTGGCGCATCTGCCGCTTGAGGCCGCGCACCACCTCCTCGGTCCGCCCTTCGAGGAAGAGGATCACCTGCCGGATCACCTCGTCGTATTCCTCCTTCGTGCAGTAGCCGGTGCAGGGCGCGATGCAGCGGTGGATGTAGTAGTCCAGGCACGGCCGCGGGTCGCTGCCGGTGATCACCTTCGTACAGGAGCGCCAGGGGAAGAGCTTGTTGACGATATCGAGCGTACGGCGGACCGAACCGGCGTTCGCATACGGGCCGAAGTAGCGCGCGCCGTCCTTCTCGACCCGCCGCGTGATGTAGACGCGCGGCCACGGGTCGGCGAGATCCACCTTCAGGTAGGGGTAGTGCTTGTCGTCCTTCAGCCGGATGTTGAACAGCGGCTGGTGCCGCTTCACGAGCTCCGCTTCGAGGTGCAGCGCCTCCTGCTCGGTGTGCGTGACGACATATTCGAAGTCGGCGATCGACTCCGACAGCGCGCGCGTCTTCGCCTCCATGCTCGACGGAGAGCCGAAGTAGGAGCGGACGCGATTGCGCAGGTTCGCGGCCTTGCCGACGTAGATCACCTGGCCATTGGCGCCGCGCATGATGTAGACGCCCGGGCTGGTCGGCACCCGGGCGAGCTGCTCGGCGAAGCGGGTGTTGGTCACGTATTCAGTGTAGCCAGAGCGGCCGCGGGGATGAGAGCCTGGGCCGCGAGCCGGCTCAGGCGGCCGCCGCCGATGACGCGCCCTCGTCGGCGAAGTTGGCGGTGAGGCGCGTCCCGGCGTCTGTTGCCTCGAGGGCGAGCGAGCCGCCGTAGGCCTCGACGGCGAGCGCCGCCGTCGCGAACACGTCCGCCGCGGTCGCCGGGCCGGCGGTCGATGTTTCGAGCCTCAGCGCGACCCCAGCATCCAGGCGGCGCAGGCTGACGCGCGCGTCCGTCGCGCCGCCGCCGGCCAGCGCACGGGCGCTGTCGAGCACGAGCCGGTACAGCACCAGCCGCCGGCCGAGAGCGAGCGTCGAGCGCTCGCCGGCGCCGTCGACGGCATCGGCGAGCGGGTCGAGCTCGAGCGTCAGGTCGATCGTGCCGGCGAGGTCGCGGCGCAGCGACTTGAGCGCGTTCGGCAGCCCCAGGCGGACAACCGCCGGATACAACTCCTGCTCGATCACCCGCAGCTCGCGGTCACGCACCTCCTCCAGCTCGGCCATCGCGGCGTCGTGTACGCTCGCGTCGCCGGCAGGGCCGTTCCGGCGCCAGGCGTCGTCGGCGCGCGACGACGCGAGCAGCAGGCGCGGGCGCACCTCCTCGCGCAGGCGCTCGGACAGCCGCTCGTTGCGGCGCTCGTACCCTTCGAGCAGCTGCGGCAGGCCTGGATGCGAAGCCCCGGCGGCGCCCGACAGCGCCTCCGCGGGCGTCGGCGCGCCCCGCGCCGTGTCGTCGCGCGGCGACGGCAGCAGCAGCAGCGGTCGCTGGCGCTGCTCGCCGAAGTAGAGCGCCGCGCCGGCCAGCGCGACCGCCAGCACGGCGCCGGAGAGTGTGACCGAGCCCTGTTTGCCGATCGCCTGCCCGTGCTCCGCCCGGACCAGCGAAGACGGCAGGCACGACGCGACGCTGAAGCCGCGGTCGATCGGCGAGCCCTGCCCGACGCGGCTCAGGCCGCAGATCGATGCGACGCCGGCGATGTCCGCCCGCACGCCGCCGCGATCGAGCGGCTGCCCGCGCCACGGCTGCCCGAGCAGCCCTGCGGGCACGCCGGCCGCGTACAGGCCGGCAGAGTTGATGACGATGCCGCGACTGCCATCGACGGCGGCGCCAAGCGTCGACTTCCACAGCACGGCCGGGTCGGCGCGCCCCAGCAGCACGCCCCAAGTCGTGCCGTCGACGTCGCGCAGCGGTACCGCGAATTCGATGTAGGCGCTCCCGCCGCCGCCGGGCACCAGCACATCCGTGTTCGCCGGCGCCAGCGAGCCGCGCGCCTGCTGGTAGGCGATGCTGTCGAGCACGCGCCCGCCGCCGCCCGCAGTCGCCGCCAGCACGGTGCCCGAGCGGTCGGCGACGGTCAGGGACGTGAGATTGTTCGTATTGAGGTAGAGCAGCTGCTGCATCGCCGCCGTCCGCGCCGGCGCGGCGGTGGCGCGGGCGCGGACCGAAGGATCGTCAGCGTAGCGGAGCATCTCCAGGTAGGTGTCATACGCGTCGGCGGTCGCCAGCCGCCCGGTCAGCCGGGCGAGCGAGGTGGCCTCGGTGGCGGCGCGAGCGTCGGCGGCGCGGCGCGAGAACTCGTCGGCGCCGTAGTACGTGAGCGCCGCGACGAACGCCACGGCGGCCGCGAGGACGACGAGCGTGCGGACGAGCGGCGATGGCGCCGGCAGGCGTCCGCAACGGTCTCCCAGGCGACGGACGACGGACGGCGGCCGGAATCGAGACCGGATGCGGAAGCCGCCGTGCTGCGGCAGTCGAGGGATCGTCCGTGCTCCCATGTCGCCGCATCTATCGTCGGTGCTGGCACCCAGCCGCGATACGAGGGCAAACACCGATTCGTGCGTCTGCGCGGGAGTGCGGCGCCGCCGGCGGCCGTCGCAGATGCGGCCGTTGGCCGCGCCGAAGGGGACGGGGCGCAGGTCAGCGCGAGCTTCGCGTGGGCCGCCTGGTGCGCGGAGTGGTCTTCGTCCGAGGCGGCGTCGGCGGCCTGCTGCCGGTACGGCGCCCCGCCGGCGGCGTGCCGCTGCGCCTGGCCGCGGCGGGCTTCGCGCCGTTGCGGCGAGCCGCCGGCGGGGCGGCTTCCAGCTTGTCGAGGCGGTCGCGCAGCGCGCGGTTCTCCTCCATCAGCCGGTCGAAGTCCTCGCGCAGCTTCTTGACGTCGTCGGCCTTGTCCGCGCCCTCGCGGATGCGGCCGATCGCCTCGCGCGCCGCGCGGACGACGCGGCCGTCGAGGTCGCGCGCGGTCAGCCGCGTCAGCTCGCCGACGGCCCGCGCGTCGCGCATCTCGGCGAGCGCGGCGACGGCGTTGAGCCGCACGCGCAGCCACTCGTCGTGGAGGAGCTCGATGAGCCGGTCGTACGTCTGCTCCTTCGCCTGGTCACTGAGCTTCGCCAGACGCCCCAGCACGGACGCCGCAACGCCGCGCACGGCGTTCGACTTGCCGCGCCGCGTCCACTCGATGGCGATCGGCAGCGCGCGCTCGTCCTTCAGCTCCGCCATGCCGAGCAGCGCGTTGGCGCGGATGACGTCGTTCAGCGACTCCTTCTTCATCGCCACGTTCGCCAGCACGTCGAAGGCGCGCGGCGAGCGCGTCTGCCCGAGGGAGTTCGCCGCCTGCGCCTCGACGTAGTACGAGGCATCGCCCTTGCGCACGATCTGCTCCAGCGCGGCGGCGGCCTCCTCGTCGCGGAACTGGCCGAGGCCGGCGACGACGCCGCGCCGCGCCTTCGGGTGCTTCACCCGCAGGCAGACGAGCAGCGCATCTCGCGCGGCGGACGTCTTCATCGTGCCCAGCGCCCGCGCCGCCTCCGCCTGCACCGCCCAGAAGGCATCGCCGAGCACCGCCTGCTGCAGCGCCTCGATCGCCCCTGGCGTGCCGAGCTTCGCCAGCTCACGCGCCGCATCGATGCGGCCGATCACGTCGTCGTCGTGGCGCAGCTGCTCGATCAGCATGTCCTTCGAGCGCTTGAACTCGACGGTCTTCAGGAAGTTGTGGCCGGGGTCGAAGCGCACCAGCTGCGGCTTCGAGGCGAACGCGAAGAAGAAGGTGTGCTGCTTCTCCGTCACCGTGATCTTGAACGCCTGCGTCTTGCCGTCGGTCGTGAAGTCGATCGTCACGGGCAGGCGGAAGAGTTCCTTCTCGTCCTGCGTCTGCGTGACCGTCAGCTTCGCTTGGCGGGCGTCGTCGTCCCACTCGTAGGCGAGGCGCAGCGTCGGGTGGCCGCCGCGGTACACGAACTGGTCGAAGAGCCAGTCGATGTTCCGGCCCGTCGCCGCCTCGATGGCGCGCTGCAGGTCGGGCGTCGTGACGTTCGTGCTGCGGTGCTTCTCGACGTAATGGCGGATGGCCTTCCACCAGAGTTCGTCGCCGAGGACGCTGCGGATCATGTGGAGGACGAGTGAGCCCTTCTCGTACAGGTGGCGGTCGAAGAGGTCGATCGGCTCGTGGTAGACCTTCTCGACGATCGGCCGGCGGTAGCGGCCGGCGTCTTCGCCCAGGTAGATCTGGGCATTCTGGTAGAGTTCGTAGCGGAACTCGTCGATGCCCTTGTGGTGCTCGGTGAAGAGGGCCTCGAAGTACGTCGCGAAGCCCTCGTTCAGCCAGCCGTGCGACCAGTCGCGGCAGGTCAGCAGGTCACCGAACCACTGGTGCGCCAGCTCGTGCGCCAGCAGGCCGTCGGAGTCGGCATCGAGCGATGCCCGCGTGTCGAGCAGCGACGTATCTGTCAGCGTCGTCGCGCTGACGTTCTCCATGCCGCCAAAGATGAAGTCGGAGACGAACGTCTGGGCGTACTTCGCGTACGGGTACGGCACGATGTTCCGCCCGAAAAAGCGCAGCATCTCCGGCGTCGCCGCCAGCGTCCGCTCGAGGTCCTGCTTGCGTCCGATGGGTCCGTAGTACTCGGCGGGGGTGCCGTCGACGTCGTGCGTCGCCTCCTCGAAGGTGCCGACGATCTGGCTCAGCAGGTAGGTGACGTGCGGCACCGCCTGGTACCAGTGGTACGTCTTCGTCCCGGCGCGGCGGTCCTCGACGAGGCTCTTCAGCTCGCCGTTGCCGATGCTGATCATCGACGCCGGCACCGTCACGATCGTCTCGCTTGTCTGCTGGTGGTTCGGGAAGTCGATGCAGGGGTACCAGTGCCGCGAGTCTTCGTCCTGGCCCTGCGACCATGCCTGCAGCGGCTTGTCCGGGTAGTCCTTGTCGGGGGCGATGAAGTAGAGACCCCGCCGCGGCCGCGCGCTGTAGGTGATGGCGATCTCCGTCTCGGCGCCGGCGCGCAGGGCGCGGCCGAAGCGCACGTGGAGCACCGGGTCGCTGTAGTCGAATGTCGCCGGCTTGCCGCCGACGGTGACGCCCGTCACCTGCATCTCGACGGCATCGAACTCGACGCCGCGCACGCCGTCGTTGATCGCGCTGACGCGGTGCGTCGCCGTGCCGGCGACGGTTCTCACCGCCGGATCGATACGGATCTCGAGCCTGATGTGGCGGACGTCGACGACGAGGTCGCGGGCGTAGTGCGGCGTGTCGCCGGCGAGCGGAAAGGAGCGCGGGCCGGACGCGGCGGCGGCCAGGCGTGAGCACGCGGCGCGAGCGTCCAGTTCGGCCTCGGAGAGATCGGGCACGGGTAACACCTCCGCTGGGGAAGGGCGATGCGGTCGCGGCCTGCGCGAGAGTAAGTTCGTTAGCGTTGTAGCGCCGTCATGATATCGACGCGTCGCCGCTCGCGGAAGCGCCGGGGGGAAGTCGCGGCGTCATGCACGACGACCGTGCCGGCGACCTGGTCATGGCCGACGCCGTCGCCGCGTGCCGGAGCGTCGGCAGCAGGTCGAAGGCGACGAGCACGTTCGACCACCGGCAGCGAGCGAGGCGAACGCGCGGAGCAGCAGCGGCGGAAGGCGCGGCGCAGCCCCGGCGCGCCCGCCGTCGCAAGCCGCACGACGCGGATCCGGGCGCCGCGCTTGCCGGTGCGACGCCGCGTGGCGGTCGGTCAGCGATTCGTCCGACAGCGTGATGACGCCGAACGTGAGGAGCGCGGCCACGAGCACCGTGTGCACGACGGCGAACAGCAGCGCCGGCACGCCGGCAATCGCGGCAGCACAGACGTGCTCCACGATGCGCGCCGCGAGGCGAACCCGGAGACGGGCGACCGGCGGCGGCAGGCGCTCATCGTGCGGCCGACGGAGGCCAGCGCGCAGTCGCATCGTGCGCCGCCGGGGGGCGCTAGCGCAGCCGCGGGCTGTGCAGGGCGCCGCTGGCGATCGGCTCGTCGATGTAGAGGTCGCCGTTGCGGATCTTGATGTTGAACCCGCAGGACGGGTTCGTGCAGGCCCACGCCTTGAAGTGGATCGACGCGCCCTGACTGCCGAAGTCAGAGAGCGGCACCAGATCCCCGTCCTTGCACTTTTGACATCTGGGGAACGCCGCGATGTCCATGCCTTGCCCCTCCCCACCACGATGTTGCGCTGCCCGCAGCCCCGCCCGAAAGTGGCTGAGTATAACAGCGCAGATTTTACATTTGCAACGGCTCCGCGAAGCCCGCTGCCGCCGGGCGGCCTCTGGCTCCGCCGGGCGAATCTCATCGCCGCTCGCGCGCCGCCGGCGACGCCGCTGCGCGCCGGTTCGCCCGCTAGGATTATGTGCGCCGGCGCACTTCCCGCGTACGCTGCGGGCAGGGTACGGGCGACTCGCGCGGCGTCGCCCGGGGCATGCACACGTCTGGAGGCACGCACGATGCGCAAGATTCTTGTCCCCGCCGTCGCAGCGGCGCTCGTGGCAGTGTTCGCGGCCTGCGGCGCCGGCACGAGCAGCACGGACAAGACGGCGACGGCCGGCGCCGGCGCCGGCGTCGGCGGCGCCGCGACCGCGCCGTCGTCATCGCCGACCGCCGCCGCTGCGGCCTCGCCGACGAGCGCGGCTTCGGGCACGACGACGGCGGCGCCATCAGGCACCGGCACGTCGGGCGCGGCTGGCGGCAGCGTGTCGTTGCAGCTCGCGACGCCGGACGACACGCGCTTCGACAAGTCCACGCTGACCGTCAGTCCCGGCGCGAAGGTGACGCTCACCTACACGAACAGCAGCGAGCTGCCGCACAACTGGCATCTCTTCAACGGCAACAGCGCGAGCGGCGAGACGATCGCGAAGACCGATATCAAGTCGGGGCCGAACGACGTCCAGACGGTCACCTTCACCGCCCCGACGACGCCAGGGCAGTACTTCTTCCGCTGCGACGTGCACCCGCAGCAGATGACGGGCTTCCTCGTCGTACAGTGACGGTGGCCGGCCAGCCGGCACTGCGGCGGCCGCGACGTGCGCTGCGCCCCGACCGGTGATCCGCCGTGAGCGGCCTGCCTTCGTTCGCCGCGATCATTCGCCGGCGCCGCCCGTGTCATTCCGCATCCGCCTTCAACCAGCGACAATCTCCGCATGACGCGATCCGCGCGCGCGCCGCTGCGCATCGACCTCGCCGGCGGCTGGACCGACGTGCCGGCGTTCGCCGACCGCGAGGGCGGCGCCGTCGTCAACATGACCATCGACCGCTACGTCCGTGGCGCCATCGACGCTGCCGGTGGCGTGCGCTGCACGCGCGACGTCGGCGCCGCCGGCCTCGGCGCTTCTGCGTGCGAGCACGTCATCGCGGCCGCGCTGCGAGAGCCGGACGCCGACCTCGACGAGATCGCCGAGGCGGCGTTCGCGGCGGAATCCGCGGAGGGTGTCATCGGCGGCCGCCAGGATCAGTACGCCGCCTGCTACGGCGGCCTCAACTTCATGACGTTCCCTTCGGCCGAAGCGCGTCGTACCGGGAGCGCCCGTACCGGCGAAGAGCCGCTGCCGGTGCGCATCGAGCCGCTGGCGTTACCGGAGGCGACGATGCAGGCGCTCGCCGACCGGCTCGTGCTCGTCGACAGCGGCACGCCGAGGCTCTCCGGCCACATCCACCGCCATGTCTGGGATGCGTACGCCCGTCACGACGACGACGTCACCGGCGCGCTGCTCGCGCTGCGGCAGTACGGCCGCGCGATGCGCGATGCGCTCGTCGCCAGCGACTTCGGCGGCGTCCGCCAGGTGATGAACGAGAATTGGCTCCAGCAGAAGCGCCTGCACCCGGCCATCACCGACGGGCGCATCGACGCGATCATCGAGCGGGCGGTGGCCAGCGGCGCCGGCGCCGCCAAGGCCTGCGGGGCGGGCGGCGGCGGCGCGCTCGTCTTCTACGCGTCGAGCGCCGAAGCGGCGACGAGGCTGCGGGCGGCGCTCGCCGGCGAGGGCCTGTCGCTGATCGATTTCCGGTTCGAGCCGGCCGGGCTGAGCGACGATTCGTGACGGCTCGCCGGAGCATCCGAAAGCGGTAGCGAGCGCGAGGCAGCGTGGGCGCGGCGAGGCGGCGGAGGCGGCGCTATCCGTTATGCTGGGGCCGATGTCGCGCGAGACTGCCACCTACCGGATCACCGGCGGCGCGCGCCTGCACGGCCGCGTCCGCATTAGCGGCTCGAAGAACGGCGCCGACTACGCGATGGCGGCGGCGCTGCTGACCGCCGGCGACGTCACGCTGCACAACGTGCCCGACATCGGCGACGTGCGCCAGATGGAGGAGATCCTCGCATACCTGGGCGCCGCAATCGAGCATCCGGCGCCGCGGACGCTGCGGATCAACGCGGCGAACGTCGCCCGCTCCGACGTGCCGGCGCGGCTGGCGGCGCAGCTGCGGGCAAGCTTCCTGGTGATGGGGCCGCTGCTCGCCCGCCTCGGCCGCGCCTCGTGCCCACCGCCCGGCGGCGACGCCATCGGCATCCGCCCGCTCGATGTCCACCTCGCCGGCTTCCGGATGCTCGGCGCCACCGTCGAGCAGGCCGGCGACGCCTTCTACGTCCGCAAGGACGGGACGCTGCGCGGCGGCCGCGTCCTGCTCGATTACCCGAGCGTGATGGGGACGTTGAACGTGATGCTGGCGGCGACGCTGGCCGAAGGCAGGACGACGATCATCAACGCCGCGAGTGAGCCGGAGATCTCGAGCCTGGCGGAGATGCTCAACGGCATGGGCGCGAGCATCAGCGGCGCCGGCTCGAACGTCGTGCACATCGAAGGAGCGAGCGAGCTCGGAAGCGTCGAGCACACGATCATCGCCGACCGGCTCGAGGCGGGCACATTCGCGCTGGCGGCGGCGATCACCGGCGGCGACGTCGTGCTCGAGGACGCCGTGCCGGAGCACCTCGATGCCCTGCTGTGGAAGATGCACGAGGCGGGCGCCGACGCGCGGCCGACGGACGCCGGCCTGCACGTGCTCGGCGCGGACGCGTACCGGCCGGTGAGCGCGCAGGCGCTGCCGTATCCCGGTCTCGCCTCGGACCTGCAGCCGCAGCTGGCGGCCTTCCTGACACAGGCGGAAGGCGCCAGCACGATCCACGAGCGGGTCTTCGACAACCGGCTGCTGTACATCAGCGAGCTGCGGAAGATGGGGGCGAACGTCGTCGCGACGGGACAGACGGCGATCATCACCGGCCGCACGCCGCTGCGGGCGGCGCCGGTCTCCGCGCTCGACGTGCGCGCGGGGAGCGCCTGCGTGCTGGCGGCGCTCATCGCCGAAGGGACGACGGAGATCCGCGATGTCTACCACATCGACCGTGCGCACGAGGACCTGCATGGTAAACTGCGCGCGCTCGGCGCCTCGATCGAACGCGCCTAGTCCGGACTTCATCCCGCCAGTCGCATCACAGGCCAGACTCGCTGCATGGTGAGGGCGGCCGCAGTGCCGGCGTCTCCGCGACGCCGCACAGGGGAGGGGAAGATGCTGCCGAAGCGCATCGGTGTCGACCTGGGCACCGCCAACTGCCTCGTGTATGTCAAGGGCCGCGGCATCGTCATCAACGAGCCCTCGGTCGTCGCGCTCGCCAACCGCGATAACACCGTGGTCGCCGTCGGCCGCGAGGCGCAGCAGATGATGGGCCGCGTGCCCGGCGCGATCAGCGTCATCCGGCCGATGCGCGACGGCGTCATCGCCGACTACCTGATCACCGAGGCGATGCTGCGCTTCTTCATCCAGAAGGTGATCGGCCGGCTGAACATCGTCAAGCCGGAGGTGATGGTGTGCATCCCGGCCGGCGTGACGAGCGTCGAGCAGCGCGCCGTGCGCGACGCGGCCGAGCAGGCCGGCGGCCGGCGGCCGGTGCACCTGGTGCCGGAGCCGCTCGCCGCGGCGATCGGCGCGCGCATCCCGGTGAACTCGCCGAGCGGCAACATGGTCGTCGACATCGGCGGCGGCCGGACCGAAGCAGCCGTGATCTCGATGTACGGGATCGTCGTCAGTGAGAGCGTGCGCGTCGCCGGTGACCGCATCGACGACGCGATCGTCGCCTACGTCAAGCGCCGCTACAACCTGATGATCGGCGACCGGACGGCGGCCGAGATGAAGGTGAACATCGGCGCCGCCGTGCCGCTGGAGCAGGAGCTGAAGATGGACGTGCGCGGGCGCGACCAGATCAGCGGCCTGCCGAAGACGATCACGGTCTCGACGAGCGACGTCACGGCGGCGATCCAGGACGCGCTGGCCACGATCGTCTCCGTCGTGCGGACGGTGCTGGAGCGGACGCCGCCCGAGCTGGCGTCGGACGTCATCGACCGCGGCATCGTCCTCACGGGCGGCACGGCGCTGCTGCGGCACCTGGATATCCTGCTGACGCAGGAGACGGGCATCCCCTGCCAAGTCGCGGAGAACCCGATCGATTGCGTCGCGATCGGCGCCGGCGTGGCGCTGGAGTACCTCGACGTGATCAAGCGCAGCCTGCCGACCGAGGAGGAGACGCTCGCCGCGTCGTATTGACCGGCCGCTCGCCGACAGCCCGGCGAGCACGTCGCCTGCCGCTTCGACCCTACCGGGGAGCCGCCCAAGTCTGCTACAAAGCGGGATGCGCAGCAGCGGTCCGTACGGACGGTCCCACGGGCGGATCGGACTCCGTGCTGGACGCCGCGGTCGCACGACAAGCTCGCTGCCGCCGGCGACGAGAGCCGGACGCAGCGCCGGGCGCCGGTCGCGTTCGCCCAACCGTCCTTCCCGAGGCGCAGGCATGGGTTCGGCGCCGCCCGGCCCAGCGGCGCGTCCGAAACCCGACAAACGTCGGTCCTTCGAAGAGGCAGGAACGCGATGTCAGGCGTGGATTAACGTTCGGTAAGAATGGCATGAATTGCCGAATTCGCAGGCTGAGGCTGGGGGAAGACTCGGGCGCGGGTCTGCTAGCCTGAATGGCCGACTTCGAGACAAAAGCGGGAAGCAGGCGCCGCAGGCAGGCGCAGCAGGAGGATCAGTGTCTACAGTCACGAGCAACGAAACAGCGCGGCCGACACCGCTTCGCAACGCGAGCGACCTGATCATCGACGCCCAGCGCGTGGTCAAGAGCTACCGCGCCGACAAGGTCGTCGTGCACGCGCTGCGCGGCGTCTCGCTCAGCGTCCCGCGCGGCGAGATGGTGGCGATCATGGGGCCGTCCGGCTGCGGCAAGACGACGCTGCTCAACTGCATCAGCGGCCTCGATGCGATCGACGAAGGGCTGATCCTGATCAACGGCGACGACATCAACAAGCTGTCGGACAACGCGCGGACGGAGTTCCGGGCGCGCCAGATGGGTTTCGTTTTCCAGTTCTACAACCTGCTGCCGGTGCTCAGCGCCATCGAGAACGTCGAGCTGCCGCTGCTCGTCTCCGGGACGAAGCCGAAGGAGGCGCGGCGCAAGGCGGAAGAGGCGCTTGACCTCGTCCATCTGCGCGACTGGGCGCGCCACCGGCCGGCGCAGCTCTCTGGCGGCCAGCGCCAGCGTGTGACGATCGCCCGGGCGCTGGTGAACGCGCCGGCGATCGTCTGGGGCGATGAGCCGACCGGCGACCTCGACACGGAGAACGCCGACGAGGTGATGGATCTGATCAACGACCTCAACGACCGCCAGGGCCAGACCTTCGTCATCGTCACGCACGCGCCGGACGTGGCGGCGCGCTGCCATCGCATCGTCCGCATGAAGGACGGGCAGATCGTCAGTGAAGAGGCGGGGCGGAAGACCGCATGAACAAGCTCTTCGGCATCCCGATGAACGACATCATGGTCGCGCTGCTGATCCTGCTCGGGCTCGCGCTGGCGACCGTGGCATGGGTCGTCCTGCGCAACCGCGTGATGTTCCTCGTCGGCGTGCGCAACATCCCGCGCCGCCGCGCGCAGACGGTGCTGATCGTCATCGGCCTGATGCTGAGCACGCTGATCATCTCGGCGGCCTTCGGCATCGGCGACACCGTCAACTTCAGCATCACCAACCAGGGGTACAGCACGCTGCGCAGCATCGATGAGACGGTGCAGGTGCGCACGGGCACCGGCGACCGCGGGCTCGGGGAGCCGGGCGTCTCGGCGCTGCCGATCCCGCAGGCGACGGCGGCGGCGCTCATTCCGACGTTCACGTCGATCCCGGGCGTCGACGGCGCCGTGTCCGTCCTGCGCGGCACGGCGCCGATCGCCGACCAGAACAGCGGCCAGAGCGAGCGCAGCGTGACGGTGGCCGCGGCGGACCCGTCGTCGATGCAGAACTTCCCGGACATCATCAGCACCGGCGGCACGCAGCTCTCGCTCGCCGGCCTCGCCGCCGACGAGGTGTACGTCAACAGCTCGCTGGCCGCCAAGCTCGCGGCGCGCCCCGGTGACCGCGTCACGCTGTTCGTCGGCGGCAAATCGACGCCGCTGGTGGTGAAGGACATTGTCAGGGACACGACGCTCACCGGCGCCGCCTTCGGCAACCCGGAGGGGCTGGCGATGCCGCTGGCGCGCGCGCAGGCGCTCTTCAACCGCCCCGGCGAGGTCGACTTCATCGCCGTCTCGAATGACGGTGGCGTCCGCGACAGCCTCGGGAACACGCACGCGGTCGTCACGGCGCTCGACCAGAAGCTCGATGATGCGGGGGCGACGCAGTGGCGCGCGACCGACACGAAGCAGCAGTTCGTCGACGACGCGACGACGGCCGCCAGCGTGCTGACGACGTTCTTCGTCGCGCTGGGACTCTTCTCGATCGCCGCCGGCATGCTGCTGATCTTCCTCATCTTCACGATGCTCGCGGCCGAGCGGAAGGTGGAGATGGGCATGACGCGCGCCATCGGCACGAAGCGCAGTCACCTGACGCAGATGTTCCTCTCCGAGGGTATGGCCTACAACATCATGGCGGCCGCCGTCGGCTGCGCGCTCGGCATCGGCGTCTCGCTGATCATGGTGCGCGTGCTGGCGGCGCTCTTCAGCGCCTTCAACCTGTCGATCGTCTATTACGTGTCGGCGCGCAGCCTCGTCATCTCGTACGCGCTCGGTGTCGTGCTGACGTTCCTGACGGTAACGTTCTCCGCCTGGCGCATCGGCTCGCTGAACATCGTCAGCGCCATCCGCGACATGCCGGACCCGACGCACGAGGATGAGCGGCCGATCGGCGGCGGCGTCCTGTCGTACATCCGCTGGCTGCTGGTCAAGCCGACGACGCTCGGCGGCTGGCTGCGCAGCATCGGCCTGATCGCCGCGGCGCTGCCGCTCGGCGGCATCGCCGGCGCCCTCGCCTTCGGCTCGATCGCGCTCGGCACGGCGTCGCTGACGACGGGCGCCGGCGCCGTGCTGCTGATGGTGGGCGCGTTCGTCGTCGGCGGTGTCGCGGTCGTCGCGCTGGGCACGGGGCTGAACGCGATCTTCCGGCCGGCGCTGCCACTCGTCCTCGGCGGTCTGCTGCTCGCCTTCGTCGGCGTCGGCAGCGGCCAGGCCTTCCCGTACATGCTCGGCGTGACGCTGGGACTGGTCGGCGTGACGCTGTTCGCGCGCTCGTTCGGCGTGCCCTCGCGGCCGGCGTTCACGACGATGGGTGTCGTGCTGGTGGTCTTCTGGCTGTTGGGCGCGGGCAACAACATCCCGCCGCGCGGCCTCAACGGCAACATCGAGATGTTCTTCCTCAGCGGCGTCGCGATGGTGACGGCGGCGACCTTCGTGCTGATCTACAACGCCGACCTGCTGCTGGGGCTGCTGACGCTCTCCGGCGGCCTCTTCTCGCGCCTCATCCCGTCGATCAAGACGGCGGTGGCCTATCCGCTGGCGAACAAGTTCCGCACCGGCATGACGATCTCGATGATCTCGCTGGTGGTGTTCGCGCTGGTGATGATGGCGACGATGAACGCGAACTTCAACCGCGTCTTCTCCGGCAGCCAGGCGCTCGGCGGCTACCAGGTGCGCGTCGAGCAGAACCCGAGCAGCCCGATTAGCGACCTCACGGGCGAGCTGCAGTCCACGGGCTTCGACACGAGTTCGATCGCGGGCGTCGACAGCGTGAAGGTGGCGAACGAGCGGGCGGCGCAGCTGCATCAGCCCGGCACGTCGACCAGCGGCGACAACGGCGGCTTCACCAGCTATCCGACGTTCGGCATGAGCGACTCGTTCATCAAGAACAACGGGCTCGTGCTACAGGCGCGCGCGACCGGCTTCGCCTCCGATGCCGACGTCTGGCAGTCGCTGGCGCAGCGCCCGGACCAGGCGGTGATCGACGCAGCGGCGTTGAGCGACAGCGGCGGCGGCGGCTTCGGCGGCAGCGCCTTCACGATCAGCAGCGTGAAGTCGAAGGACACCACCTTCGCGCCGTTCCAGCTGAGCGTACGGAACGCGGCGACCGGCCAGACGCGCGACGTGACGGTCGTCGGCATCATCACCGTGAAGGCGAGCGAGCTCTATCACGGCCTCTTCCTGTCGCCACAGACCTTCGATGCGATCTTCACGCGGCCACAGACCACCGTGGACTACGTGCGGCTGGCGTCGGGCGCGAACGCGCAGACGGAGGCGCGCGGCATCGAGAAGGCGCTGCTCACCGCCGGCGTGCAGGCGGATTCGCTGCGCCAGATCATCGATGACAACCAGCGGCTGAGTCAGGGCTTCTCCTACCTGGTGCAAGGCTTCATGGGGCTGGGCCTGCTCGTCGGCATCGCGGCCGTCGGCGTCATCGCCTTCCGCATGGTCGTGGAGCGACGCCAGCAGATCGGCATGCTGCGGGCGATCGGCTACACGCGCGGCGCGGTGGCGCTGAGCTTCGTGATGGAGTCGTCGTTCATCGCGCTGCTGGGCGTGCTCAGCGGCATCGGCCTGGGGATCTTGCTCGCGAGCCAACTGCTGAGTAGCGCCGACTTCTCGGCCAGCGGCATCAGTGGCTTTTACGTGCCGTGGATCGAGGTCGTCGGCATCGGCGTCTTCGCCTTCCTTGCGTCGCTGGTGATGACGATCATCCCTTCGCGCCAGGCGGCGTCGATCCCGATCGCCGAGGCGTTGCGGTACGAGTGAGCGCGCCTCGGTCGAGCGGGCGGCCGTGGACGACGCCGGCGACGGCGGCGAGGCTGACGATTCGCCCTCCCGATGTCGTTGCGCCGGTCGCGGCGCGACCCAGGCCGCCCGGTTGATGACGTTCGGCAGCGGCATCTCCTGAGCAAGATCCGCGGCGGCCATCGTTCGCCCGCCGGCCCGCTTGTCACCCGGGCGCGACGCGGGCGACGGGCGCCGGGACGCCGCTGCGAGCGCAGGGACGATAAGCTGGCGACGATCAGGGCGATCAACCGGCGCGCGTCGCGCCCCAACACCATCGATCTGCTATGCTCGCAGTATCGTCGTCTTCTATGCCCGCCATCGATGCCAACACCTTTCGGCGGATGCTGGACGCGCGGCCGCGCGACGCGACCAGGAGGTTCCACCATGCCCGATACGCTCTCCGTCACCGATAATCGCACCGGTAAGACGTACGAGCTGCCGATCACGGACGGCACCGTACGGGCAATGGATCTGCGGCAGATCAAGACGGACGCCGACGACTTCGGGCTGATGGCGTACGACCCCGCATTCACGAACACTGCATCGTGCCGCAGCGCGATCACCTACATCGACGGCGAGCGCGGCATCCTCGAGTATCGCGGCTATCCGATCGAGCAGCTGGCGGAGCAGAGCACGTACCTCGAGACCGCGTTCCTCATCCTCTACGGGCACCTGCCGACGCAGGCGGAGCTCGACGCCTGGACGCACAACATCACCTACCACACCTTCGTACACGAGAACATCAAGAAGTTCCTCGAAGGCTTCCGCTACGACGCGCACCCGATGGGCATGCTCGTCGGCACGATCGGCGCCCTCTCGACCTTCTACCCCGACGCCCGGCACGTGCTCGACGAAGAGTCACGCGAGTTGCAGACCTGGCGGCTCATCGCCAAGGTGCCGACGCTGGCGGCGTTCGCCTACCGGCACAATCGCGGCATGCCGTTCGTCTATCCCGACAACGACCTGTCGTTCGCCGGCAACTTCCTCTCGATGCTGTGGAAGATGTCCGAGTCGAAGTACACGCCGGACCCGGTGCTGGAGCGGGCGATCCAGGTGCTCTTCATCCTCCACGCGGACCACGAGCAGAACTGCAGCGCCAACGCGATGCGCGCCGTCGGCAGCTCGCGCTCGGATCCGTACAGCGCGACGGCGGCCGCGGCGGCGGCGCTCTACGGCCCGCTGCACGGCGGCGCGAACGAGGAGGTGCTCCACATGCTGATGGAGATCGGCCACAAGGAGCGCGTGCCGGAATTCGTGAAGAAATTCAAGGGCGGCGAGGGCCGCCTGATGGGCTTCGGACATCGCGTATACAAGAACTACGACCCGCGCGCGAAGATCATCAAGCGCACGGCGGACGAGGTGTTCGACCTCACCGGCCGCAACCCGCTGCTGGACATCGCCCTCGAGCTCGAGCGGATTGCGCTCGAAGACGACTACTTCATCGAGCGGAAGCTGTACCCGAACGTGGACTTCTACTCGGGCATCATCTACCAGGCGCTGGGCTTCCCGATGGAGATGTTCCCGGTCCTCTTCGCCATCCCGCGCACGTCCGGCTGGGTGGCGCAGTGGCGAGAGATGATCACCGACCCGGAGCAGAAGATCGCCCGGCCGCGGCAGATCTACACCGATGGGCACAAGAAGGACTACGTGCCGATCGGCCGCCGCTAGCGTAGCGTCTCTGAAATAGAGTGACTATTAGCGGCGGAGCGCGTACGCTTCGTGCATGTGGGCTACCGCTGCGCCAATTGCGCCCGCGACGACACAACGCAACACGCTCGAAGCATGGTTGCGCGCACCCAGCACACCGCAAGCATCGCCCTGCGCCCGCGCGTATCGTCCTCTTCGCAGCGGACGGCTTATCGAACCATGAGATTGCGCGCCGGACGGGAGCGAGCCGACCCACGGTGTTGC
>JADMII010000054.1 GCA_015478665.1 Dehalococcoidia bacterium | reverse complement strand
GGTTTGCTCGCGGTTTGCTCGCGGTTTGCTCGCGGTTTGCTCGCGGTTTGCTCGCTGCAACTGTTTGCAATTACAATGCCCACACTATCCGGGACATCTCTACCTGCCGATACTCGTCGGAGCGCATGCACCACATCGAGATCGTCTCGCAACTCGAACGCGCCCACTTGGCGCAGCTCCCGGAGCTGCTCGGCGCAGCCACGCGCGCGGACGATCACGAGCCGATCGGCGAGCACAAGTTTTTGCGGCTCCAGCATGGGCGGGACCTCGGCGTCGCCGTGCTGGCGTACGAGGACAACCTCCTCGCCGGCTACGCGCACACGTTGACGTTCGGCGCCGGCGACGACCGCCGCGTCTCGTGCGAGTTCGTCGTCCATCCGGATATGCGACGGCGCGGCGTCGGCCGCACGCTGCTCTCGCACGCGGTGAGGCACGCCGAATCGCAGGGCGCCGCCCGCATCGACGTCTGGGCTTATAACGATGGCGTCGCGAGCGCCCGCATCGCCGCCCAATTCGGTTTCAGGCCGGCGCGCCGGCTCTACCATCTGCATCGAAGCGCCGGTCCATCGCCAGCGCTCGCGCCCCCGGCCGGCGCCGCCCTGCGCGCATATCGCCCTGGCGCCGACGATGCGGCATGGCTCGCGCTCAACAATCGCATCTTCGCCGGCCATCCGGAGAACGGCGCCTGGACGCTCGCCGACCTGCGCGCGCGGCTCGCGCAGCCGTGGTTCTGCGCCGACGATTTCCTGCTGCTCGATCTGCCGGCCGCGAGCGGCCATCCCGAGACCGCGGCCTTCTGCTGGGTGAAGGTCGAGAATCGCGGCGACGACGGCTGCGTCGGCGAGGTCTACGTCATCGGCGTCGCGCCCCGGCACCGTGGCCGCGGCTTCGGGCGCTTCCTGCTCGACCACGCGCTCGCGCACATCGCCCGCCGCGGCGCCCGTACCGCCGCGGTGTACGTCGACGCCACGAACGCGGGCGCGCTGCAGTTGTATGACGACGCCGGATTCCGCCGGCATCACGTCGATGTTTGCTACACGCGTGACCTGCGCGCCGCCGCCCGGCCGGAGTGCGACGAAGCCGCCGCCTGATCGGCCCAAGCTCCTGTGCAGTCGACCGTCGGAGATGCGCCGGGCCGTACGGCCCGTAGGTCAGCCCGCCGATGCTGGCTCGCCCTCGTGTCCATCCCGGCGGTCGAGCCGAGTTGATCCTGCTGCAGGCACTGCCGCGTCCCCGCGACGCGCCGGCCCGGTGCGGCGCCCCCGGTGCGAGACGTGCCAGTCGTATCCGCGGGCGCTGGCTGGAGCGACGGGGCGCGATCTGCGGCAACGACCCTACCGCTACGCCCAGCGGCGGAGCACGAGGGTGGCGTTTTGGCCGCCCATGCCGAAGCTGTTGCTCAGCACCACCTGCAGATCGCCGGCGCGGGCGGCGTTCGGGACATAATCCAGGTCGCACTCCGGGTCGGGGAACTCGTAGTTCACCGTCGGCGGGATCATGCCGTCGCGCAGCGCCAGCACCGAGGCGACCGCCTCGATGCCGCCGGCGCCGGCGGCCGAGTGCCCGGTCATCGACTTGATGCTGCTCACCGGCACCCGGTACGCCGCCTCTTCGCCGAGCGCGAGCTTGATGGCGGCCGTCTCTGTCTTGTCGTTGTACGGCGTGCCGGTGCCGTGGGCGTTCAGCCACGACACGTCGCGCCCCGTGATGCCGGCCGATTTCAGCGCCCGGAGCATCGAGAGCGATTGCCCTTCGACGTCCGGGGCGGCGTCGTCGACGGAGTCGAACGACCAGCCGTGCCCGGCGTATTCCGCCAGGATCTGCGCGCCGCGCGCCTTCGCGTGCTGCTCCGACTCGAGCACGAGCACACCGGCGCCCTCGCCGAGGACGAATCCGTCGCGGCGCGCATCGAAGGGGCGCGAGGCCTTCTCCGGCGTGTCATTGTAGTTTTTGGAGAGCGCGCCCATGAGGGCCATCGTCGCGACGGCGACGGGGTTGATGATCGCCTCGGTGCCGCCGGCGAGCAGGACGTCGGCGGCGCCGCTGCGGATCATCATGAAGGCGTGCCCGAGCGCGTCCGTCCCGGATGCGCAGGCGCTGTTGATCGAGCTGCTCGGGCCGCGCAGTCCGAGCTGGCGGCCGACGCGCCCCGCCGCCATATGCGGGCCCCAGCGCGGGATGATCAGCGGGTCAACGCGCCCCGGCCCGCGCTCGTCGATGATCGTCTGCTGGCGGCCCATCTCGAAGACGCCGCCGGTGC